>NZ_CP121121.1:0-728681 GCF_029581415.1 Thiomicrospira sp. R3
TCTAGGGTTTAGCATGTATGGAGCTTGGCGATGACCTACTCTCGCATGGGGAGACCCCACACTACCATCGGCGCTGGAACGTTTCACTTCTGAGTTCGAGAAGGGATCAGGTGGTTCCATTCCGCTATGGTCGCCAAGCAATTCGGTTTTGTAAATGAGTTTTAGCCATTTACTAAAATTCTTTGCTAAGAAGTAATCTCTGCTTTGTAATAGGACACTGTATCTTGGTTTAGCTTTTATCTCAAGCTACACATCAGTTAAGTCACTTTTGAGTTGTATAGTTAAGCCTCACGAGTAATTAGTACAAGTTAGCTTCACACATTACTGCGCTTTCACACCTTGCCTATCAACGTCCTGGTCTTGAACGGCTCTTTAGAAGACTTAAAGTCTAGGGAGAACTCATCTTGGGGCAAGTTTCCCGCTTAGATGCTTTCAGCGGTTATCTTTTCCGAACGTAGCTACCCAGCAGTGCCATTGGCATGACAACTGGAACACCAGCGGTTCGTCCACTCCGGTCCTCTCGTACTAGGAGCAGCCCCCCTCAATTCTCCAACGCCCACGGCAGATAGGGACCGAACTGTCTCACGACGTTCTAAACCCAGCTCGCGTACCACTTTAAATGGCGAACAGCCATACCCTTGGGACCGACTTCAGCCCCAGGATGTGATGAGCCGACATCGAGGTGCCAAACACCGCCGTCGATATGAACTCTTGGGCGGTATCAGCCTGTTATCCCCGGAGTACCTTTTATCCGTTGAGCGATGGCCCTTCCACACAGAACCACCGGATCACTAGAACCTGCTTTCGCACCTGCTCGACGTGTCAGTCTCGCAGTCAAGCACCCTTTTACTCTTGCGCTCATTGCACGATGTCCGACCGTGCTGAGGGTACCTTCGCGCTCCTCCGTTACTCTTTAGGAGGAGACCGCCCCAGTCAAACTACCCACCATACACTGTCCCTGAGCAGGATTCACTGCTCGAGGTTAGAACCTCAATACGATCAGGGTGGTATTTCAAGGATGGCTCCACACGAACTGGCGTCCGCGCTTCATAGCCTCCCACCTATCCTACACAGATAGTATCAAAGTCCAGTGCAAAGCTGTAGTAAAGGTTCACGGGGTCTTTCCGTCTAGCCGCGGGTACACGGCATCTTGACCGCGATTTCAATTTCGCTGAGTCTCGGGTGGAGACAGTGTGGCCATCGTTACGCCATTCGTGCAGGTCGGAACTTACCCGACAAGGAATTTCGCTACCTTAGGACCGTTATAGTTACGGCCGCCGTTTACCGGGGCTTCGATCAAGAGCTTCGCTTGCGCTAACCCCATCAATTAACCTTCCGGCACCGGGCAGGCGTCACACCGTATACGTCATCTTTCGATTTTGCACAGTGCTGTGTTTTTAATAAACAGTCGCAGCCACCTGGTCTCTGCAACCCTCAAACGCTTACGGAGCAAGTCCTTCACCTTCAAGGGCACACCTTCTCCCGAAGTTACGGTGTTATTTTGCCTAGTTCCTTCACCCGAGTTCTCTCAAGCGCCTTGGAATTCTCATCCTGCCCACCTGTGTTGGTTTGGGGTACGGTTCTTTATAACCTGAAGCTTAGAAGATTTTCTTGGAAGCATGGCATCAACCACTTCGTCCAAAAGAGGACTCGTCATCAGTTCTCGGCATTAAAGACCCGGATTTGCCTAAGTCTTCTGCCTACCACCTTAAACAAGGACAACCATCGCCTTGCTGGCCTAGCCTTCTCCGTCTCTCCATCGCAGTTATAAAAAGTACAGGAATATTAACCTGTTTCCCATCGATTACGCTTTTCAGCCTCACCTTAGGAGCCGACTAACCCTACGTCGATTAGCGTTGCGTAGGAAACCTTGGGCTTTCGGCGAGGGAGCTTTTCACTCCCTTTATCGCTACTTATGTCAGCATACGCACTCGTGATATCTCCAGCATGCCTTCCAGCACACCTTCTCAGACTTACACGACGCTCCCCTACCATGCCTTTTGGCATCCGCAATTTCGGTACACTACTTAGCCCCGTTAAATCTTCGGCGCAGGCCGACTCGATCAGTGAGCTATTACGCTTTCTTTAAAGGATGGCTGCTTCTAAGCCAACCTCCTGACTGTCTAAGCCTTCCCACATCCTTTCCCACTGAGTAGTGTTTAGGGACCTTAATTGGCGGTCTGGGTTGTTTCCCTCTTGACAACGGACGTTAGCACCCGCTGTCTGTCTCCCATGATTGCACTTGTTGGTATTCGGAGTTTGCAATGGGCTGCTAAGCCTTGACGGCCCGCTAGACCATAACAGTGCTCTACCCCCAACAGTGAGACATGAGGCACTACCTAAATAGTTTTCGGGGAGAACCAGCTATCTCCGGGCTTGATTAGCCTTTCACTCCGATCCACAGCTCATCCCCTAATTTTTCAACATTAGTGGGTTCGGACCTCCAGTTGATGTTACTCAACCTTCATCCTGGCCATGGATAGATCGCCCGGTTTCGGGTCTACTGCATGCTACTAGTCGCCCATTTAAGACTCGGTTTCCCTACGGCTCCCCTATTCGGTTAACCTTGCAACACACAGTAAGTCGCTGACCCATTATACAAAAGGTACGCAGTCACCCCTCACTAAAGTGTCTTATCTTTAGCTTGGCTTTCTCACTAAAGTGAAGACACTTTAGTGAGGGGCTCCCACTGCTTGTACGTACACGGTTTCAGGTTCTATTTCACTCCCCTTCTGGGGTTCTTTTCGCCTTTCCCTCACGGTACTGGTTCACTATCGGTCGGTAGAGAGTATTTAGCCTTGGAGGGTGGTCCCCCCATATTCAGACAGGATTTCACGTGTCCCGTCCTACTCGTTTTCACAAAAATAACGTTTTCGCATACAGGACTATCACCTTGTATCGTTGGCTTTTCCACACCATTGTGCTAACGTAGTTCTTGCTTAAGGGCTGGTCCCCGTTCGCTCGCCGCTACTTAGGGAATCTCGGTTGATTTCTTTTCCTCCGGGTACTTAGATGTTTCAGTTCCCCGGGTTAGCCTCCCATATAGGGATATCCTCGAAAGGATGGGTTTTCCCATTCAGACATCTCCGGGTCAAAGGTTATTTGCCACCTCACCGAAGCTTTTCGCAGGCTATCACGTCTTTCATCGCCTTCTACCGCCTAGGCATCCACCGTGTACGCTTAATCACTTAACTATACAACTCAAAAATAACTTATTAGTAAACTAATGCGTTGGCTTTGACCTTTTGTGTTGACTTATTTATTGCTAAATAACTCAATCAAAGCGTGCTTTTTGAGCATACAACGTAACTAAGATTCTTCGCTGACATGTTCGCTTGAGATTGCCCATCAAGATACATGTATTACCTATTACTTCAATCTAGTTGGAGACTAGATTGAATTTCGTTACAATGATCTCATCAATCATTACAACGTCTCTTTGCAGAGATTACTTCCTAATTTTTAAAGAACTTTCGGTTATTACCGAGAAGCAGATCAGTATCTTCTACTTCTCTTTTTGGCAATAAGAACCGCTCATACATTCTCAATTACTTGGCGCCTTAGCACGGTGTAATTAAAACCACATGAGCGGTTTTTATTGGTGGGTCTGGGTGGATTCGAACCACCGACCTCACCCTTATCAGGGGTGCGCTCTAACCAACTGAGCTACAGACCCAATTTGTTTAGGCCTGCCTTGATGCGCCGCACCGACCCGTATAAATTGGTGGAGCTATGCGGGATCGAACCGCAGACCTCCTGCGTGCAAGGCAGGCGCTCTCCCAGCTGAGCTATAGCCCCAGGCTATTGGTAATTCAGAGACAATTTATGTGAAAGCGCAAAGGCTTGCAGTCGCTTTTTCTTAAAGGAGGTGATCCAGCCCCAGCTTCCGCTAGGGCTACCTTGTTACGACTTCACCCCAGTCGTGAATCACACCGTGGTAACCGTCCTCCCGAGGGTTAGACTAGCTACTTCTGGTGCAACCCACTCCCATGGTGTGACGGGCGGTGTGTACAAGGCCCGGGAACGTATTCACCGTGACATTCTGATTCACGATTACTAGCGATTCCGACTTCACGGAGTCGAGTTGCAGACTCCGATCCGGACTACGATCGGCTTTCTCAGATTAGCACTACCTCGCGGCTTCGCAACTGTTTGTACCGACCATTGTAGCACGTGTGTAGCCCATCCCATAAGGGCCATGATGACTTGACGTCGTCCCCGCCTTCCTCCGGTTTATCACCGGCAGTCTCATTAGAGTTCTCAACTAAATGCTAGCAACTAATGATAAGGGTTGCGCTCGTTGCGGGACTTAACCCAACATCTCACGACACGAGCTGACGACAGCCATGCAGCACCTGTCTCACAGTTCCCGAAGGCACCAATCCATCTCTGGAAAGTTCTGTGGATGTCAAGGGATGGTAAGGTTCTTCGCGTTGCATCGAATTAAACCACATGCTCCACCGCTTGTGCGGGCCCCCGTCAATTCCTTTGAGTTTTAATCTTGCGACCGTACTCCCCAGGCGGTCAACTTATCGCGTTAGCTGCGCTACTAATCTTTTTAATAAGACCAACAGCTAGTTGACATCGTTTAGGGCGTGGACTACCGGGTATCTAATCCCGTTTGCTCCCCACGCTTTCGCACCTCAGCGTCAGTTTTAGTCCAGGAAGGCGCCTTCGCCACTGATGTTCCTTCTGATATCTACGCATTTCACTGCTACTCCAGAAATTCCCCTTCCCTCTACTAAACTCTAGACTGCCAGTTTCAATCGCCATTCCTAGGTTGAGCCCAGGGCTTTCACAACTGACTTAACAATCCGCCTACGCGCGCTTTACGCCCAGTAATTCCGAATAACGCTTGCACCCTCTGTATTACCGCGGCTGCTGGCACAGAGTTAGCCGGTGCTTTTTCTGCGAGTAACGTCACAGCACCAAGGTATTAACTTAATGCCTTTCCTCCTCGCTAAAAGTGCTTTACAACCCTCGGGCCTTCTTCACACACGCGGCATGGCTGGATCAGGCTTGCGCCCATTGTCCAATATTCCCCACTGCTGCCTCCCGTAGGAGTCTGGGCCGTGTCTCAGTCCCAGTGTGGCTGATCATCCTCTCAAACCAGCTATAGATCGTCGCCTTGGTGAGCCATTACCTCACCAACTAGCTAATCTAACATAGGCTCATCCTCTAGCGATAGCTTACAAGTAGAGGCCACCTTTACTCCTTAGAGTATATTCGGTATTAACGTAAGCTTCCCTACGGTATCCCCAACTAGAGGGTAGATTCCTATGCATTACTCACCCGTCCGCCACTCGTCAGCAAGAGCAAGCTCTTCTGTTACCGTTCGACTTGCATGTGTTAGGCCTGCCGCCAGCGTTCATTCTGAGCCAGGATCAAACTCTTCAGTTTAATCTTGAACATATATAAAACACTCGGAATTGACAAAGTTAACATGGAAGAATTACTTCTACCTATACTTCATTTGTCGTTTCGAGTTAATTTTTGCTTCTGCGCACCTAAGCACTTCCACATAAATTATCTCTGAATTACCTGATTTTTAAAGAACTTAATTCGTTCACTAAGCAAGTGTTTCTTACTCAGTAAGCCAGCTATGTTAGCTCGCTTTGAAACTTGTGTCAATCGTTTTTTCAAACTTTTTTCTTCAAATCTCTTCTCGTGTTTCTGCTTCAGCGCCTTGGCGTCGAAGTGAGGCGTATTCTACAGAATATCGGTGCCCACGCAAGCGTTATTTTAATTTTTTTTGAATTATTTTTTTACATTTGCACTATATCAACAACTTAGCTATTAGAATTGTTGAATTACATCATTACAACATCAAAAAACTCCGCTGGATAACAACTTTCAGCCTGAAAACTTATAGGTTTTTTTAGAAAAGCTTCTAACGAAGCAACGCTATCTGATTCCTCATCCATTATCTTGGCAACGACACTTTCTGCTGCTATAACACGATAACGCTCTGCATCAAACGATTTGTCCATTCGTGTAATTTCTCGAAAAATTTCATAGGCTACGGTTTCGGCTGTTTTAACGACACCTCGTCCATTGCAAACTGGGCAGGTTTCACACAACGTTCGTTCTAAGCTTTCTCGTGTGCGTTTTCGTGTCATCTCAATTAGGCCAAGCCTGGAAATCTCGCTTATTGATGTTTTAACGCGATCTTTTGCCAAAGCTTTTATCAATGCATCATATACATGTTTTTTGTGCTCTGCCTCTTCCATATCAATAAGGTCGAGAATTATAATTCCACCCAAGTTACGTAACCTTAGTTGACGGGCAATCGCTTGTGTTGCTTCAAGGTTTGTTCGATAGATGGTTTCTTCGAGGTTTTTATGCCCAACAAAACCACCCGTATTCACATCTATAGTGGCCATTGCCTCTGTTTGATCTATGATTAAGTATCCCCCTGACTTAAGTGAAACACGCTTCTCAAGTGCGGCTTGAATTTCATCCTCTATATTATATAAATCAAAAATAGGTCTTTCGCCTTGATAATGCCCCAACTTCTCGGTGACTTCGAGTACATACATCTTGGCAAAGTTGAGCATCTTTTGAAAGGTTTCCGCTGAGTCTACACGAATTTTCTCAATACCCGCGTTTGGTATATCTCGCAAGATCCTTAGGTAGAGCGGCAGGTCTTCGTAAATAATCTGCGACTTGGTTGCTAATTTAGCTTTTTCAACAATAGACTGCCATAAGCGCTGAAGGTAAATCATATCGGCTCTTAGTTCATGAAAATCTGCCCCTTCAGCAACGGTTCTTACAATGAAGCCGCCTTCAATGTCTTTTGCTTCGGGTATTTGCTTCATTAACTCTCTCAACCGCTCTCGCTCTTCAGAATAATCAATTTTTTGCGAAACACCCAAGGTTTTTTCAGATGGCATATACACTAATAACCGAGACGGAATGGATACTTGCATGGTGACTCGTGCGCCTTTTGAGCCTAAGGGATCTTTAACTACCTGCACCATGATCTTTTGACCCTCATGCAGGAGTTTTGCAATATCTTCTGGCGTGTCTGGCGATTTTTTTTGAATCAGTTCGCCTGACAGGTCTGAAACATGTAAAAAAGCGGCGCGTGATAAGCCAATGTCTATAAAAGCTGCCTGCATACCTGGCAATACCCGCTCGACCTTACCCCAATAAATATTACCTACTAAACCACGTTTTTTTGAACGCTCAACCCATACCTCCTGAAGCACTCCGTTTTCAACCCAAGCGACACGGGTTTCGTTGGGCGTAATATTGACTAAAACTTTTTCTTCACTGTTCATGGCATCACTCATAAAAACTGCTTTGATTTAGCAGTTGTTCTAGTTCAAAAATTGGCAAACCCATTACGGCTGAAAAACTACCTTCTATAGATTCGACGTATTTGGCACCCAGACCTTGAATGGCGTAGCCTCCCGCTTTATCGCATGGCTCACCCGTAGCCCAATAATGAGCTATGTCTTCTTCCGAAAGCTGTTTAAATTTGACACGGGTTCTATTGAGTTGAGCCAAGGCTAATGACTGATTCACAAGGGCTACCGCCGATAGAACCTCATGCCAAGTCCCTGAAAGCTTATGCATCGTTTCGATGAAGTTTTGCTTTGAGCTTGGCTTGCCAATAACCCGATTATCTATCAGCAATAACGTATCGCCACCAATGATCCATGCCGCTGAATTATTTAGAGTGCGTAAACCTGCTTGTGCTTTTTCAAGCGCCATACGTACAACAAAGTCTTCAGCCGATTCATTTTTACGTCTTGTTTCTTCAACGTCGCCCTTAACCAGTTGAAAACTCAATCCCATTTGAGAAAGCAACTCTGCTCTTCGTGGTGAACTTGACGCAAGATATAGTTTTTTGCTCATCCCACACTCCTTGAATTCGATGCGGCTACTGGCGCGGGTAAAATCTGATCTATCAACTGCGCCAAATGAATAGCACGCTTATCGGACAGATCGGCAATCTGCTGACGACAACTTAAACCAGTCGCAATAATCCAATCATTCTCGTTTGCTTGCTCTAAAGCGGGGAGCAAAGCCTGCTGGGCAATCTTAACCGACATATCATAGTGTAGGTAGCCAAAATCTCCCGCCATTCCACAACAGCCTGAATTAACAGTATTAACCACCAGGCCTGGCACTTGCGCTAGAACCTTGTTTACATCTCCTGCCTTGGCTAAGGATTTTTGGTGGCAATGCACATGCACCCAAACGCGCTTATCGACGGCTGTAATCATTGGAAAACGCTGTTGTTTAATCAAGTCCAACATCAACTCTTCATACAGCATTATCGCTGAATAATTAAACGAATCGGCCTTCTTAGGAAGTAAATCTCTCGCTTCGTCACGCCAAGTTAATGCTTCAGAAGGCTCTATCCCAATAATATAATCACCAAAAGCCACATTTGACAATACCTTAACAACGCGCGCTAACTCAGCCGCTGCCTCTTGCAATAAACCTTGGCTAATAAGTGTCCTTGGTGAGGCATTCATGAAAAGAGGCCAAACATCTAGACCTAGCTTAAGAAGGCTCTGAAGAGTAGCCTTGCCTACCTCAGGTTCTTGATATTGGCTATATAGATCCACCAGTACCCAAACCTTTTGCTGATTTGTGCCTGGCTTAATCATTTGCGTTTGCGCCTGCCACCAGGCCTGTAAATCAAACGCCCCCATTTTAGGCAAAGGCCTACGCACATCCAGGCCAAGCGCTTTAGAGGACAAACCCATTTTCTGCAACCAACTCGATAGGTTCGGGTTTTTTTGTGCCCAGGCCATCAGTTTTTTCTGGTTACCCAATGCCCATTTAATCGCTTTACCGGGTTTAAGTTGATAACTTACTTCGGCCTTAAGGCGTGCCATATCAACACTCGCGGGGCATTCTGTTTTACATGCCTTGCACGCCAAACAATGGGATAATGCATCTTGGAGTTGGGGCATGCCCAGCGCTGCAATAGGATCAGGTTCAGTTAGCGCTCTGCGCAATAAATTACTCCGCCCTCTGGTTGAATAAGCTTCTTCTCTACTAGCTTGATAGGAAGGACACATTGTGCCCGTTGTCTTGCGACAGGCCGCAGCACCATTGCATTTTTCTACCGCGTCCATCAAGCTAATATCACCACGCCAATCAAAGCCTGGATTTAATTTTTTAATAGGCTGACGATCTGCGCGCATCGGTTGCAAAATCGACTTATCAGTAATAATCACACCAGGATTGAATTGATTGTTTGGATCAAACACTGATTTTATTTGTTGATAAACACTATAAACTTTTTCCCCAACCTGCTGCCGAATAAAGGGGGCTCGCAAACGGCCATCACCATGTTCACCGGACAAGGCGCCTTTAAACTGCTTAACCAATTGAGCAAACTCATCAGCGAGTTCAGCAAACAGCATCCGCGAAGCCTTATCTGCTAAATCTAGCTCTGGGCGAATATGAATCAACCCTACCGAAGCATGGCCATAAAAAACCGCGTTAACTTGATGCTTAGCTAGCAATAGTTTAACCGCACGATAAAACGCAGGGAGCTGATCAATAGGCACGGCTGCATCCTCTATCACCGCCACCGCTTTCTTTCGCGCCCGCTTCCCCATTAAAAGTCCTAACCCCGCCTTCCTCAACGCCCATACCTGATGCGCTTGTTGCTGAGAAATCACCGGCGCACTATACGCACCTTTCGCTAGCAACCAGGCCTGCTTCTCAATTAACCCTTGCTTTAACTCACCAGCCGAATGCGCAAACAACTCGATGACCAAAACCGCACCAGGACTTCCCTCAACCCAGAAACGATTAACCGTTTGCTCAGTATTTTGAGCGGTACACGCTAAGGTCAATTGATCAATCAACTCAATAGCGGCGGGCTTGAAGGCTAATAAGGGTTCAACCAAACTCAAAGCCTGATCAACGGTTTCAAAATGGGCACAAATTAATTGGCGATGTTTTGGTTTTTTGCTTAACTTCAAGGTGGCAGAGGTAATCGCACATAAACTACCTTCTGAACCGCAAATTAAAGGCGTTAAATTAAAAGGCTGTCCCTTGGGGTTAAAAGGTTGATAATCACGCAGCAAAACATCTAAAGCATAACCGGTGTTTCGTCGGATAATGCTGGGGTCTGAAGAGGCATCAAGAATGGCTTGTTGGTGTGTTTTTAATAACCGCATCAGCTGTCGATAAATTTCACCTTCAAGGCTATTTAACGCCATCTTTTCATCAAGCTCATTAGCGCTCAAAGGCTCAAAACACGCCGCGGAGCCATCTGACAAAATTACCTCTAGCGACTCGACCCACTCGCGTGTAGTGCCATAATATAGCGAATAAGCGCCAGCAGAATTATTCGCTATCATGCCACCTAGGGTTGCACGATTGGAGGTAGAAACATCGACAGGAAAAAAGAGCTCATCATAACCAAGTCGCTGATTGAGTTCGTCCAGAACCAGGCCTGGTTCTACCTTAACGCACTGTTGAGAGGGGCGATACTCCAAGACTTGGTTTAAATGTTTTGAAATATCAATAAGGGTACCCTCACCAATTGCCTGCCCAGCAAGAGAAGACCCCCCACCACGTAGCGTAATCGTTTCAGCCGCATTCAGCGCCCGGCGTATTTCATTTACAAAATCCTGCGCGCTGAGGGGCACACTCACTTTATTGGGAACAAGTTCATACACAGAAGCATCGGTAGAGTAGAGCACGTCACATCCTTTAAATTTTTTTCTATTTTACTTCATAGACACTCTAGCAAACAGATTAACTAGGGATCAATTCAATTTGACGGGCGACGTGCTAGAATAGTTACCCATTTATCTCCTGCTTTTCTAAAAAACAATAAAAGGATTTTAATTCGATGAAAACCTCGCAACTTCTAATCGCGACCACCCGTGAAACCCCTACAGATGCAGAAATCATCAGCCATCAACTCATGCTGCGAGCAGGATTAATCCGCCGTTTGGCGGGAGGGCTCTACACCTGGTTACCGCTCGGATTAAAAGTATTGCGCAAAGTTGAAACCATCATCCGCCAAGAAATGGACCGTGCTGGCGCACAAGAAGTCCTTATGCCTGTTGTTCAACCGGCTGAACTATGGCAAGAATCTGGGCGCTGGCAGCAGTACGGTGCTGAGTTACTTAGGATGCAAGATCGACACCAGCGTGATTTCTGCCTTGGGCCAACGCATGAAGAAGTCATTACAGATATAGTGCGTAAGGAAATTCGTAGCTATAAACAATTACCTGCCAACTTTTATCAAATTCAAACTAAATTCCGTGACGAAATTCGTCCAAGGTTTGGCGTGATGCGTTCACGTGAATTTATTATGAAGGACGCCTATTCATTCCATTTAGACCGTGCAAGTTTGGAAACCACCTATCAAGTGATGTTTGATAGCTATCATCGTATTTTTGAACGCATGGGATTAAATTTCCGCGCGGTGCAAGCGGACACAGGCTCTATTGGTGGGGATGGTTCGCATGAATTCCATGTGTTGGCTGATTCAGGCGAGGATGTCATTGCATTTTCAACGGACAGCGACTTTGCCGCGAACGTGGAACTAGCCGAAGCGCTAACACCAATTGAAGCACGCCCTAACCCATCACAGCCCATGACCGAACTAGCAACACCCAATATTCACAGCATTGATGAAGTCTGCCAGTTTTTAAAAATACCCGCATCACAAACCGTTAAAACACTACTGGTTCAAGGTGCGTCAGAAGCCAAGCCTGTGATTGCACTTGTTGTTCGGGGCGATCATGAACTCAATGACATTAAAATCGAAAAGCTCGGCCAGGTTGCTAGCCCAATGACCTTTGCCACTGCACAACAGATCAAACAAATAGCGGGTTGTGATGCGGGCTCAATTGGACCAGTAGGTTTGACTATTCCGATAATTGTTGATCGAGCCGCTGCTCAGTGCGCAAACTTTGTATGTGGCGCAAACAAAACCGGTTATCACTTGACGGGCGTCAACTGGGAACGTGATCTTCAACCAGGCCTGGTTGCTGATATTCGAAATGTGGTTGAAGGTGACCCAAGCCCGGATGGTAAAGGCACGATTCAAATTCGACGTGGCATTGAAGTGGGGCATATCTTCCAGCTAGGTGATAAATACTCAAAAGCCCTAAACGCTAACGTTCTAAACGAAAACAGTCGTGCGCAACTATTACAAATGGGTTGTTACGGTATTGGCGTAACGCGTGTTGTTGCCGCAGCTATTGAACAAAATCATGATGAAAAAGGGATTATATGGCCCGATGCCATTGCGCCTTTTCAACTCTGTATCGTACCGATGCAAATGCATAAATCACCGCGCGTTAAAGAAGCGGCTGAACAGCTTTATAATGAATTAACCACTAGAGGCATTGAGGTGCTGTTTGACGATCGTAATGAGCGCCCAGGTGTCATGTTTAATGATATGGAATTAATCGGTATTCCCCACCGTATTGTTATAGGAGAGCGAGGACTGGATGAAGGAAAAATCGAATATAAACACCGTCGAGATAGTGAAAGTCAACATATAGATCAAGATGAGTTTATCTCATTCTTACTAGCCAAACTCGGTTAACAAACTAAACGCTCTTGTTGATAGTCAGCTAGCGGACAGAATAAAGGGGGCGTTTGATTATTAAAGTTAAATTCATGTAACTCTGCCACCGACATAGCGGCTTGCGCTTCTATCTCGTTACGCATAACCAAACGATGGTGCGCCAGTAATTGCTTACTGGTCAGTCTGCATACCCCTACCCTTTTTTTCTTGCAAATAATGCTTCACATTCAGCTTGAGGCATCCAGCCAATACAGCTACGCACTTTCATAGACTGATAGTTTCGCACAACCGGCATCACCGTCAAAATACCCCAAACAATTTGATACCATTCCCAGCCAATCGGCGAAGGATGGCGCGCCCACCACTGATTATTCACGCCAAAACGTTTAGTTTTGAAAACGAGATGTATTGCTAAACGCCAATATTTTAAACCATATTGCGTTTTTGTCGCCCAGCTTGCCATTAATTAGCCTCCAGTATAAATAACAATTGATTCTCATTAAACACCGTACTACCCTGCGTCACCGCTAGTGTTTTAATACGTCCAGCTTGCGGAGCTTTAATATAAAAATAGTCCGCCCAGGCCTGATGTAGGGCTAATTCAGCTTGTGCTTTAGCAAAAGCTTGCTGAGCGAGTTCTAAATCCAGCTTAGCACGCTCAAATGGCCGACGAGCTATAACAGTACGATCATAAAGATCCTCAACCTGCTCATACTCAATCTTAGCATCATCCAGCGCCGCTTGACGATAAGCTAGATCAGCCTCTAAAACCCCTAGCTTAGCTTGATAACGACGGTCATCAATCGTCATAATTAACTGACCAGCACGCACCTGTTGACCTTCTTTTACTTCAAGCTTCGCCACTTGCCCTGAAACAAGTGAGCCAATTTTAATCTCTGCAGCCGATAGATTAAACGCCATCATTAACGACACAGCAAAAAGTCCTAAACGTTTCATTTCGAATCACTCCCTTCACTCTTGGTTTTGTTTTGGTTAGCTTGAACGATAAAAGAGGCATCACCGCCCGTTGCAAATGCCATCTGCGCCCAAAGCAAGGTACGCTTTAACTCAAAGGCCAAAGCGTCATAGTCTGCCTGGGAAATCGTCACCAATGCATCACCAAAATCAGACTGCTGTTCATTTTCATAAAGGGCGCGCTTATAGTCCATATTAAAAGCCGCAAATATTTTTGATGCGTCTATGGCTTGTTGCTCCACATTCAACAGGCTTAATTGGAAAAATAAGTCTGTGACCTGTTGACGAACTTTTTGCTCAGCCGCCATGCGCTCCGCTTGTGCTTGCTGAAGCTGTGCACGCTCGCGCTCAACTCTTGACTGAATGAGCCCACTGTCAAACAACGGCATAGACATCGACACTTCAGCATGCCAATGACCTTCACGAACCTCAGGGTAACTGGAAAGCTGACCAACCCAGGCGTCAGCACGGAAACGCGGCTTTTTAGCCGCCTGCGCACTACCGATTCGTTGCTGCCCCGCCAATTGCGAGTGTTTCAAAGACAAAATCTCATGATTATTCGTTACGGCTTGTTCAAGATACACTTCAACCCGTTCCATATCGGTTGGAATATTCGCAAATTGCGGAAGCTCAACCCGTGAAATAACCGCATCAGCACGTCCCATTGTGTTCGCCAATAGCATACGTGAACGGCGCAAATTGGCTTGTGCACGCTGACGTGTTACAAACGCTTGCTGATAATCCTTTTCGTACTGGTAAAGTTTAACGTCTGCTACACGCCCCAGCGCATGATCCTCACGTATCTTATCCAGAGTAACAAAGGCAATCGCCATCGCTTCGTTTTCAACCCGATAATTCATGTCTGCTAACAACACATTAAAGTAGGCCTGCATCAACATTAATCGAAATTCATTTTCAGCCGCTTCCACCGCTAAAGATTGAGCTTGAGCATCCAACAACCAGGCCTGGCTTAACTTTTCGGTCTGACCAAAATCATAGAGCGGAAGCCCAAAATGCAAAGCAGCTAAATGATGATTCTGACGTTCACCATTGAATTCACGCTGACCCAGTCGTCCTTGTAGACTGAGCGCAAAGCCATCTTGTGCTTGAACTTCTTTGAGGTTAGCTTGAGATTTATATAACGCCGCTTGCCTTGCTAAAACAGGGGGACTCATGGATGCCGGCAAGTTAAGAACATAATCGAGGGTTAAAGGCGACGGCAAGGGTTCTTTTTCTGCAGCCTGAACAGCTAACCCCATCGACAAGATTAGCGATGAAATAAGTTTGAACTTCATGTTCACCACCCCTAGTCTTGTGTGCGTTTAAAACGGTTAAACGGCATGGTTTGATAATGCCCTTCAACAACATAACGCCCGAATAACAAAAACTCTTCTTTAGTGTGCGTCGGGCCGGTGTAGCGCGCCATTGGCTGACCATCTAAATCAAACATCATCATTACCGGTGTTGCACGAACGCGATATTTACGTTCAGCCATTTCTTTTCCCGTGTTATAGTCGGTTCCATCAAAATCGGTTACTGGGCTTGCGCCTTCAATATCGAAGCGATACACTTTAAAAAACTGATGGAAATAGTCAATTACATCGGGTTCTTTAAGGATGGTTTCCTTCATTCTATGACAAAAAGGGCAATCATCCATTTCAAAAAAAATAAATACGCCTAATTTTTTATCGTCTCTAGCTAGCTCCAGTTCTTCTTGAAAATTACCAAAGCTATCATCAAAAAAGTCATTCGACCAGGCCTGGTGGCTAAACATTAGCATTAGGCCAACCAACCCGTATTTTATTACATTTAGCGTCTTTAGCGTCTTCATGATTTCCTCCTGCTCTTTTGAGCTATTTTATTAGAATTCAGCTAGGTTTAATTTTTTAAATGCTTTTCCTCATAAGACTTAATAAAACCTTCTAGTATTTCTTGATTCACCAGGCCTGCACGCCCTGCAACAACTTCACCACTCGGTGCAACCATATAAGTGCTTGGTAAGCCACGCAAAGGGCCAAACGGTGTGCGATTTGAGTTCAAATCAACATCCGCAAAACGCACAATAGGAAAACTGATCATCAATTCTTCGGTAAACGCATTAACCTTTTCTACTGGTATATTTTCAAAATTAACACCTAAAACGATCGCCCCATTCTCCTTATTTTGCTCGTGAAAAAAGGTTAAATCCGGCATTTCTTTAATACAGGGTGGACACCATGTTGCCCAAATATTGACTACCACCCACTGGCCTTTAAAATCAGACAGCATCACTTTATTACCCTGCATATCAACAAACTCAATGTCGGTTTTAGCCTGGACAGAGAGGGTAAATAAGACCATCAATCCTAAACTGAGTGCCATCCATTTAACTAAATTAGTTACGTTAACCATTTTCATCCTTGCGTTCATCGAAAACTCCTATTCAATATTTTTTACTTTACTAGTATTTTGCTAAACCTTATCTTGCGAGTACATCCTTAACAAAGGGGAGAGTCATTCGCCTTTTTTCGGCCAAACTCGCTTGTTCCAACAACTGCAAAACGGCCAGCAACTCTTGAAGATCTAAAGAAAATCGTTTTATTAAAAAATTAGTTACATCTAACGAAAGTTCAAACCCGCGATTAATTGCATGACGTTGTAATGCCAATATTAACGAATCCTTGTCCGTAATGGGCGCCAAAGGGATAGGCATAATAGAGAAAACTTCTGCTCGCAAAGCATCGGTTACCATTGGCCAGTCGCGGATTGGCATCTGCCCAGCCAACAAAACCCTATGACCTTGAACCTTTGATTTAGCCACCAAATTGGCTAAGGCTTTTTCCCAGGCCGGATCACCCAAAATAGCCTCCACCCCGTCTAAACAGACCAAATCAGTCACCTCCAACCCGACCAAAACGTCTGCAATTAAAGGCAAGCCCTTGTCCATTAAAGGGAAAAACACACTTTGTAATTGTTTTTCGCTATAAAAGCGACAAGCCGCCTGCAACAAATGTGTTTTTCCCACGCCTTCTGGCCCATAAAAATAGTAACAGCCTGCATACTGGGGTTTATCTGGCTGCTGCAAACTACTTAAGGTTTGCGCAATCAATTCCTGCTCCGCGACAAAGGTTTTAAAACTAGCATCATTACGTAAACTAATTTTGAGTGGTAACTGCACTAGCATATTCTGTTCTTTCACGGCTGGTAGCGCCCCTTTAATTGTCCTTGAAACAAACTTTGCTGAGTCCATTCTATTTGTTTTAACAGATCCAATTGGTCAAATAAATTTGAAAGTTGACCATTATAGGTAACTTCAAATTTTACTTTATCAGCCTGAAGTTCGGCTAATCTCACATTAGTGACTATCGGTTGCAAATCAGATAACGAGGATTCGATAAGATTAAAAATCTGAAAGCTAGTTATATTGGCAATTTCAACATCAATTAGACCAACATTACCCAATCCTTGGCGATAAGGCGCAGAGTAAAATGCAAGTAGTCGATCAAGTGACGACGCCATCAACGCTAAAAAAGATTCACCAACCTCTTCCCCCTCCAATACGAGCTCACCATTCTCAAGCGAATAGAGCCGCCAAGCCCAACTAATAACCTCACCGATTCGATCGGCCTTATAGACAAACAGGAACTGATGACCATCACTTATGCTATTGACAAAATCGGCATTGATTCGATTCGCGCTAAAAAACGTCTGCGGAGAAGGAAATAACTCAACGATACGCCTATCTTCCGGCAACTTAATCGGTAAACCTAATAATTGAGCATAGAGCCTAAAATCCAGGTCAACACGGTACTCTAAACTCTGTGCGGAAATATCTTCCAAGAGTCCAGCCTGTTCCCACTGGCCTAGCATAAATGTTTTAGGCCTAAAATTTAGAGGCCACATATTAATGCCTGACTGATGAAACTCAGCTAGCAATCTATGACGATCAAATTCAACCGCCAAGCTTTGCCCCATGATTACACCATCAATTTCTCGGTTAACCAGCTGAAAACGTACAACCCACTGACGCGCATTGCGAATAAGTTTTTGCGCCTCCGGTGTGGTCGAAAAACCTGCATCACCCACCAGCCTTACCAAAAGGTCGGCCATTGCCTGCTGCAAATAAACGTTCAATTCATTGACGTTATACTGTTCCAATGGCTTTTCAATTTTGAATAAATCCAATGAATCTTGCGCCTGGACCGTTGGAAATAACATAAATACACTGATTACTAACCGAAGTATTAAACTTCTCATACCCGCCTCGCTGTTTTTTGGTTACAATATCATAATATTTTTTTGCATGTAGGTTAGGCTGATTTAGCAATTGATGCTAATTGTTTGACCTACTTGCTTTCTAAACGCTAACAAAAGTTTAAACACCTATGACAAACAAAGCCTCACTAAGTTACAAAGATGCTGGCGTCGATATCGATGCTGGTGATGCCCTCATACAAGCGATTAAACCTATTGCTAAAGCCACCGCCAGACCTGAAGTTTTGGCATCCCTGGGTGGTTTTGGTGCCCTATTCGAATTACCTATAGGAAAATACAAAAACCCAGTTTTAGTATCAGGTACCGATGGTGTCGGCACAAAACTTAGATTAGCCATCGATACAGGAAAACATGACCAAGTCGGTGTAGATCTAGTCGCGATGTGTGTCAATGATCTTATTGTTCAAGGGGCAGAACCCTTGTTTTTTCTTGACTATTACGCCACCGGCAAACTCGACATAGCTATTGCCAAAGATGTAATTCAGGGTATCGGTGAAGGCTGCCTACAATCAGGTTGTGCGTTAATTGGTGGTGAGACGGCTGAAATGCCGGGCATGTACCCTATTGGCGATTATGATTTAGCTGGCTTTTGTGTGGGTATCGTTGAAAAAGATCAATTGATTGACGGAACAAAAGTAAAAGCCGGTGATGTACTTCTTGGTCTTGCTTCATCAGGTCCGCACTCAAACGGCTACTCGCTGATTCGAAAAATTATCGAAGTCAGTGGCGAAGATTTATCCCAAGACTTAAATGGACAGCCTCTTGTCGACGCCTTAATGGCCCCGACCCGAATCTATGTTAAATCATTACTTGAGTTATTTACAAAAGTTGAAGTTAAAGCCCTATCTCACATTACAGGTGGCGGTCTTGTTGAAAACTTACCTCGCGTGATGCCCAACAATACGTGCGCTCACGTAAATACAAAAACTTGGCAACGCCCTGCGGTTTTTGACTGGTTACAAGACCGCGGAAATGTTGACTTTATAGAAATGCACCGCACCTTTAACTGTGGTATTGGTATGGTTCTCGTTGTAGATCCAGCTGACCAGGCGCAAGCCGTCGAAATACTTCAACAGCTTGGTGAACAGGTTTCGGTTATAGGTGAAATAAAGTCAACCAACCAAGTCGAGCCTTTTGTTGAGCTTGTCAGCGAGTAGTCACACCATGGCGCGCCCTTTGTTAAAAGTAGTCGTATTAGTGTCAGGCAATGGCTCCAACCTTCAAGCCTTAATCGACTACCAAAGGCGCGAGGACTGTCAATACAAGATTGTCAAAGTTGTCGCTAATAAACCCGATGCCTATGGTTTAGACCGTGCAAAACAACACCAGATACCAACGGCTTTAATCGATCATACGCGTTATAAAAATCGCGAATTATTTGAACAGGCTTTAATTAATGAAATTGACGAAGAACCACCAGGCCTGGTGGTTCTGGCGGGGTTTATGCGGGTTTTAACCCCGCTGTTTACTCGGCACTATTTAGGACGGATGATTAATATCCACCCATCCCTTCTTCCAAAATACCCTGGGCTAAACACGCACCAACGTGCACTTGATGCAGGTGATGCGGAACATGGCTTGAGCATCCATTTTGTAACGGCAGAACTGGACGCTGGCCCAGTTATTTTACAAGCGAGTCTTAAAATTCAACCTAACCTGAATGCTCCAACACTCCAACAACAAATTCATCAACTAGAACACCAGACTTATCCTATTGCAGTTCAACTGTTTGCCCAAGGCGACATTAAGCTTAACAACAACCAGGCCTGGTTCCAAAATGAAAAACTTAACACGCCCCTTCAACTCAGTCATTTACACAATGATTAACACTCACCGCTTCCCAATCACACTCGCTTTCATCTGCACAACGCTGTTTACAACACTAAATGCAAACGCGTTAACCCCTTTCGAAGCCAGTTATAAAATTGAAGCCTTTGGATTAACTATTGGCCGAGCCGACCACTCACTCACCTGTAAAAATCAACAATGTGATTTAACAAGCCATGCAACCCCAACGGGACTAGCGCGCCGACTAATTGGTGAGGAAGGCCATGAGCGTGTTCAATTAGCGCTTAAAGACAATGTTTTATACTGGCTCAGTTATGAAAACAAGACCATAAAAATTAGAAGTCAAGACGTTGTCGACCAGGTCTTTGTTAGCCTAAATCCTGACACCTTAACCATCGAAAACCTAGAGCGAAACCAAAGCTGGGCTTATGACACCAACACCTTTGACCCTTTATCCATGGCTTATGCACTGCAACACCGCCTACTAAACAATCAACCCATAGACACCATGACCCTGCAAGAAGAAAAGCGCCAACGCCTCCTAACCTTCAACGATTTTGGTGAAGTTTTGCTCAGCAGCGCGTTCAAATCTCGACTAAAAACAAATCATTATGTTGCTGATACACCTGAATATAAAGTATCGATCTGGCTTGCAACCGATCTTAATCTGTTTCCAGCGCAGGTTGAAATTTACGATAAAAAACGTCGGCGTGGTATGACCTTAAGCTTATTAAAGCGCCCAACCTTTCACTAAGAGACTAGAATATGAAACTGAGTGACCAAGATATTTCAATTGCACTAGAGCAACAACGCATTAAAATCGAACCCATGCCCACGGATAATAAAATAAAAGGTATAAGCGTTGACTTACGTCTCGACAAGCGTTTTCGTGTATTTAATGACCACACCGCACCCTATATTGATCTCAGTGGTCCACGTGAGCAGGTTCAAGCATTACTCGATAAAGTAATGGGAAATGAAATCATTATCGAACAAGACCAAGCGTTTTTCCTACACCCAGGTGAATTGGCCTTGGCTTCAACCCTTGAATCCATCACGATTCCAGATGACTTGGTTGGCTGGCTAGATGGGCGCTCGAGTCTAGCTCGACTTGGATTAATGGTTCACGTTACCGCACACCGGATTGATCCAGGCTGGCAAGGACAAATCGTATTGGAAATATTCAACAGTGGCAAGTTACCCTTAGCCCTTCGCCCTGGCATGGATATTTGCGCCATCAACTTTGAAACCCTTTCCAGTCCAGCAAAAAAACCCTATAACAAGCGAACGGATGCCAAATATCAAAACCAATCAGGCCCCACATCGAGCCGAATTAATCAAGACCAAGGACAATAACCCAATCACCTCGCCTATTACTATCGCTCGACCAAGTAGTTAAACCTTGAAATAAAGGGCGTTAGCTTTTTTAAAATAGCCGCGCTACCGCCTTGAATATTCGACTCGACATTTAGCGCCAGCACGGGATCATGCAAGGAGAGTCTGAGCAAAAACCAGCCTTGCTCATCGACTGAATTACACTTAACACGAACCCCCTCATGGTTTTTTGGAACCTCTATCCAATCCCCTTGCTCGATAACAAACTGTTTGAGTTCATCCAAGACCTTTTGACCATATAGTTGAAAGTTTTCCTGCTCTATTCGATAACGAATCTCTTTGTCTTCAACAGGTTCTTTGAGGCCAGAAATTAAATCGCCCAGTGTTTGCGAATTAAGCTTCGCTTTTGCCAACTCAATTAAAAGCTTAGTTATTAAATAGGCACCATCATCAAGAAAATGGTTTTCTTTTAAAGCTGCATGGCCCGAGGTTTCAATCGCAAGGGGTGAAAAAACACCTTGTTGATTTAAGCGAATGGCTTCATTAATCACGTTTTTATAACCGCGCTTGAACCGATGATGCTTGCCCTTCAGTTCAATTTCAATAAAGTCGGTCAACCCATCAGAAGTAATGGAGTCCGTCACAATCGTCGATCCTGGATGTTGCCTAATTAGGATTGCGGAGATTAAGGCAATTAATCTATTCCGATTTAACGTCTGCCCTTGATGATCCACCGCTGCACTGCGATCTACATCCGTATCAAAAATAATCCCAAAGTCCGCCTGATGCGTTAATACGGCATCACGAATAGATTGCATTGCCGCTGCATCTTCGGGATTCGGCACGTGATTTGGAAACCGACCGTCTGGTTCTAAAAACTGACTCCCCGTGGTGTCTGCACCTAATGGCTTAAGTACGCGATCAACAAAAAAACCACCCGCTCCATTACCCGCATCCACTAGGATTTTCAAGTCTGAAAGTGGCGCCTGATAATGAGCAGCATGCTCAATCCCTCGGCGCACTTTTTCAACCAGGCCTGCTGCATAAACGGCCATAAAATCCAATTGACTCGATTTATTTTCACAAACCATGGATATGCATGACGACGCAAGCGTAAGCAGCTTAGTAATATCCTGTTTTTCAAGCCCCCCCTGATCGGTAAAAAACTTAAAACCATTTCGATTAAAGGGTAAGTGGCTTGCAGTAATCATAATCGCACCGTGAAAACTAGGTTTTATGCTTTGTTCATTACTAATCGTTGACACAAACATTGCAGGTGTCGATGCCAATCCAAAGTCCGTAACACGGGCTTGACGTGCCATTAAACCTTCACAAAGGCTTTGGCTGAGCATAGGGCCCGAAATTCGACTGTCCCGACCGACTGAAATACGTAGTTGATCAAACGGCATGCTTAATCGCTGGCTTAACCAAACGGCAAAGGCCTGGCCAATGCAATTCGCTCTATCCTCGTCTAAATTTACCGTTTCACCCTCAATCCCGTTTAATGCAATGCCACGAATATCCGAGCCGTTTTGTAGTTTTAGCCATTGTTCAGCATCCATATCGCCTCCAATATAATCAATAGTGAGTCAGTTTTAAGTGTACAGTAATTGCAGTTTGGATAAGACACCGAAGATTTATTTATTTTCCAGTATTTCCTGAGTCTGCAACGATAAATATCAAGGCCTGTGTTAGGCTTAGGACTTAAGTGCAATTTAATTCTATTCTTGATAGAATTGCTAAAGGATTATTTTTACACCTTTGGAGTGAACAATGGGGTTTTTAGACCGTTTATTTGGCGATGCGACGGATGGCATCAGTGAAGCCATGAAGCAACAGATTGAATCCAACTTATCAGGGTTTAGCTTACCTCACATGAAAACAGACTTAAATGCTATCAAATGCATTCAAGACCTGAGTCTAAAATCGCACACCCTGTCATTTACGCTTAACTGGCCCTATCCGGCCAAGTCACTTCATGCTGAAGTCGACGAAAAGCTCAACAAGTTACTTTGTCAAATTGAAGGTATAGATAAAACAAAAATCAACCACCAAATAAAAATTAAAGCCCACCAAACACAGCCTAATGTTCAAGCCCTAGCGCAAATCAAGAATATTATTGCGGTGGGTTCGGGCAAAGGCGGCGTGGGCAAGTCGACCACCAGCATCAACCTTGCCCTGGCGTTAGCTGAACAAGGCGCACGCGTCGGTGTGTTAGATGCCGATATTTATGGCCCTAGCCTGCCGACCTTGCTGGGTTTGCATGGCAAGCCCAACTCTGAAGACGGTAAAAGCATGCAGCCTATGCAAGCGCATGGTTTGCAAGCCATGTCGATTGGCTTTTTAATCGAAGAAGACACGCCAATGATCTGGCGCGGCCCGATTGTGACCCAAACCCTTACCCAACTCCTCAAAGAAACCGCTTGGGATAATTTAGATTATTTGATTATTGACTTGCCCCCAGGTACCGGCGATGTGCAGCTTACGCTTGCCCAACAAATCCCTGTCAGCGGTGCGGTGATTGTCACCACGCCTCAGGATTTGGCCTTGATTGATGCCAAAAAAGCTTACAAGATGTTTGAAAAGGTTAATATCCCAGTCCTGGGCATTATTGAAAACATGAGCACCCATATTTGTTCAAATTGCGGTCATGAGGAAGCGATTTTTGGTGAGAACGGCGGCGAAAAACTTGCCCAAACCTATGGTATTCCCTTTTTAGGCGCGATGCCACTGGCGATGGCAATTCGCCAACAGGCCGACCAAGGCAAACCCAGCATGGTGGCCGAACCGGATGGTGCCTATGCTAACAAGTACCGCGAGATCAGCTTTAAAATTAGCGCTCAATTAGCGGATGCTAAACGTAACTACTCGGCTGCCTTTCCTAAAATTGTGATTGAGCAGAGCTAGAATCCATCATTATAAACCTGCTCAGGCGTTATAATACTTGGTTAAATTTAAAAACAACGGATAAGGCAATGAGTTCGGTCAGAAAAATCTTAATTACCAGTGCGCTTCCCTATGCTAATGGCCCGATTCACTTGGGTCATTTGGTGGAATACATTCAAACCGATATTTGGTCACGTTTCCAGAAACAACGTGGTCACAACTGTATTTATGTGTGCGCTGACGACGCGCATGGCACCCCGATTATGCTGCGCGCGCAATCCGAAGGCATTAGTCCTGAAGCACTGATTGCGCGGATTTCTCAAGAGCATCAACAAGATTTTGCTGGCTTTAATATTGCGTTTGACCAATATCACTCCACTCATTCCGAAGAAAACCGTTTTTATGCCAACTATATTTACAACCAGCTAAAAGCCAACAACCACATTAGCCGTAAAACGATTAAACAGGCGTTTGATCCTGAAAAACAAATGTTCTTACCAGACCGTTTTATCAAAGGCACCTGCCCAAAATGCGGCGCACATGATCAATATGGCGACAACTGCGAAGTTTGTGGCGCAACCTATAGCCCCACTGAACTTAAAAACCCGAAATCGGTAGTATCGGGTGCGACGCCGATTGAAAAAGACAGCGAACATTTGTTCTTTGAGCTGGGTCACTTTGAACCGATGCTCAAAGAATGGACCCAAGCTGGTCACCTACAAACCCAAATCGCCAACAAGCTGAGCGAATGGTTTGAGTCGGGTTTACAAAAGTGGGATATTAGCCGTGATGCGCCCTACTTTGGTTTTGAAATCCCCGGTGAAGACCAGAAGTTTTTCTATGTCTGGTTAGATGCGCCGATTGGTTATTTAGCGTCGTTTAAAGCCTATTGCGATAAAAACAATATCAACTTCGATGACTATTGGGCGCAAGACTCACAAGCAGAGTTGTATCATTTTATTGGCAAAGACATCGTTTACTTCCACGCGCTATTCTTCCCGGCGATGTTGGCGGGCGCAGGCTTTAGAACGCCTTCGGCGATTTTCGCGCATGGTTTTTTAACCGTCGATGGTGCCAAAATGTCCAAGTCGCGTGGCACCTTTATAATGGCCAGCACCTATTTAAAGCATCTTAACCCTGAATATCTACGCTATTATTTTGCGACTAAACTCAATAGCCGGATTGATGATCTGGACTTAAACCTCGATGATTTTGTTCAGCGGGTGAATTCTGATTTGATTGGTAAAGTCGTCAATATCGCCAGCCGCTGTGCCGGCTTTGTCACCAAGCGTTTTGAGGGTCAACTCAACCAGGCCTGGTCGTCAGCAGCGCAAAATTTGTTTGATTCATTCTCCGCGAAACGTGAAGCGATTGCGCAATTGTATGAAAACCGTGAATACAGCCAAGCTATGCGCGATATTATGGCGCTAGCCGATAAAGCCAATGAGTATATCGCCGACACCACGCCTTGGGTGTTAGCCAAACAAGAAGGCAAAGAGGCTGAGTTACATGAATCGGTCAGTGTGGGCTTAAACCTGTTCCGCCTGTTGATGATTTATCTCGCCCCGGTACTACCGCAAACCAGCACCAAGGCCCGTGAGTTCTTTAATGAAACCCAATGGTCTTGGGATTCTGCCAAGACCCCGTTACGCGCTCACACGATTGCGCCTTACCAAGCCCTATTAACGCGTTTAGACATAACACAGGTTGAAAAAATGCTAGCAGACTCAAAACATACCCTACAAGCAACACCCACTAAACCCGCGCCTGCTCAATCCGCATTGGATCCGATTGCACCGGAAATCAGTATTGAAGACTTTGCTAAAATTGATTTACGTATTGCTAAAATTCTCAATGCCGAAATCGTTCCCGAAGCAAACAAGCTGCTTAAACTGACGCTGGATA
Organism: Thiomicrospira sp. R3; assembly: GCF_029581415.1. GTDB lineage: Bacteria > Pseudomonadota > Gammaproteobacteria > Thiomicrospirales > Thiomicrospiraceae > Thiomicrospira. Next base: position 25,673 of record NZ_CP121121.1, read on the forward strand.
TTGGCTTGGGTGAGCGTCAAGTGTTCGCGGGCATTAAATCCGCCTATGAACCAGAAGACTTAATCGGCAAGTTGACCGTCATGGTCGCCAATTTAGCCCCTCGCAAAATGCGCTTCGGTTTGTCCGAAGGCATGGTACTGGCGGCCGGCCCAGGCGGCAAAGACCTATTCATCCTAAACCCAGACGAAGGCGCCCAACCAGGCATGCGGGTTAAATAGTTTAAACTTTCAGTGAGGATATAACGATGCAAGCAATCGAATTTGAAGCGCTTATTCATGACGGTGTCGTTGAAATACCACCGGAGCTGCAAGCGCTGGCGAATAACAAAACAGCAAAGTTCATCGTTTTATTTGAGCAACAGCCGCCTAAAAACAACAAAGACCTTTTTACTTCGTTAAGTAGTGCGGGTGGCGTGCTACCTGCTGATTACAAGTTTAACCGAGATGAAGCAAATGCACGATAACTGCTTTGTTGATACAAACTTGCTGGTATATTCAGTTACTGACTGTGATAAATCTAAAACAGCTAGATTGCTATTTGCGAATCAAAACTTACCTAGAGTATCTGTTCAGGTAATTAATGAGTTTATTAATGTTTGTAAACGTAAGAAAATACTCCCTGAACCCACACTCTACTCACTTGCTAAGGAATTGATCGTGCAACTTAATCCTGCCTGCATCGACAGGCAGACCTTATTTCTAGTCATAGAAGTTGCCCATCGCTATCAATATTGCACATTTGATAGTTTGATTATTGCAAGCGCATTACAACAAAATTGCAAGACTTTGTTTTCAGAAGACATGCAGCATGGTCAGCTGATTAACGATAAACTAACTATTATTAATCCTTTTTTAACAACCTGAGCAAGCCATGACGGAATATGTCATTATATTAATTAGTACCGTATTGGTGAATAATTTTGTCCTGGTCAAGTTTCTTGGCTTGTGTCCGTTTATGGGTGTGTCCAAAAAAACCGATGCTGCGCTCGGCATGGGGCTGGCGACAACCTTTGTGCTCACGCTGTCATCGGTGATGAGTTATCTTCTCTATACCTACCTGCTGATTCCATTTGAACTGGAATACCTCAAAACGATTGGCTTTATCCTCTCGATTGCCGCCGTGGTGGGGTTTACTGAAATGGCAATTCACAAATCAAGTCCCGCACTCTATCAAGTGCTGGGTATTTATCTGCCGCTGATTACCACCAACTGTGCAGTGCTTGGGGTCGCGTTGCTCAATATCGGCGAAGGGCATAACTTTATCGAATCCGCATTCTATGGTTTGGGCGCAGCAGTAGGCTTTACTCTTGTGATGGTGTTGTTCGCTTCACTGCGGGAACGCATAGATGCCGGTGATGTGCCCGCACCATTTAAAGGCGCGCCGATTGCACTGATAACTGCAGGCTTAATGTCCTTGGCATTTATGGGCTTTGGTGGGCTGGTTTAATGAGTGCATTGGCGGGAATTTTAATTTTTCTTGGACTCTCCATAGCCTTTGGGCTATTACTGGGCTATGCCGCGGTACGCTTTAAAGTCGAGGGCGACCCTCTCGCCGAGCTGATTGACAAAAAACTACCACAAACACAATGTGCTCAATGTGGTTACCCAGGCTGCAAGCCCTATGCCCAAGCCTTAGCCAAAGGCGAAGCCGAAGTAAACTTGTGCATTCCGGGCGGTGAGCCAACCATGCTAGAAATCGCCGAACTGCTTCAAGTAGAACCCAAGCCGATGGAAGCTAAAGCCACCAAACCCAAAGCGCCGATGGTGGCGCTGATCAACGAAGACCTGTGTATCGGCTGCGTGCTCTGCATTAAAGCCTGCCCAGTAGATGCGATTGTTGGCGCGACCAAAATGATGCATACCGTGATTAAAAAAGAATGTACCGGCTGTGAATTGTGCATTCCTGTTTGCCCTGTGGATTGTATTGATATGGTATTTGAACAACCCACGCCTCAAACCTGGAAATGGCCCGACCCCAAATTGACACTGGAGTCAGTGTAATGAAAATCAGTGGATTCTTAACTCAGCTTGTTAAAGCGCTAAGCCCACTCTACCCTAATGCACTTCGCCTGCTGCATCGCTTTCATGGCGGCGTATTTCCAAAATACAATAAAGAATTATCCTTGCGCCAACCGCTGCGCGAAGGCTATATTCCCAAACAACTCATTCTGCCTCTGCAACAACATATGGGGTTAGCGGCTTTACCCTGTGTTGAGCTTGGCGAATCGGTCAAAAAATTCCAACTGATTGCCCAAGCCGCAAAGGGTTTAAGTGCGCCCGTTCACGCCCCCACCTCGGGAAAAATTATAGCAATTGAACCGCGCACTCTCCCCCATGCTTCAGGCTTGGCGCAACCCTGCATTGTGATTGAACCCGATGGGCTCGACAGTGCGATAATGAATGTTTTAGCGGTCAACACGCCGCCTCAAACCCCAGAAGAATTCAAACAATTAATTTTAAATGCCGGTATTGTCGGCATGGGCGGCGCAGGTTTCCCAACCTTCGCAAAGCTACCCAATCAACCAGGCCTGGTGAAACATTTAATTATTAATGGCGCAGAATGTGAGCCGTTTATCACCTGTGATGACATGCTGATGCAAACCCACCCCGATGAGATTATTCGCGGTGCGCAGTTAGTCGCGCAAATGTTTGGCATACCCCATGTCGTTTGCGCGATTGAAAATAATAAACCCAAAGCGATTCAAGCGATGCGCAAGGCCTGCACCAATAGCCAGATTAGGATTACCGAAGTCGCCACGGTTTATCCGATGGGGGGTCAAAAACAATTGATTCAAGAAGTGCTAGGGATTGAAGTGCCAAGTGGCAAACACACAATCGACATAGGTACCGTGATGATGAACATCGCCACCCTAAGAGCTATTGGGCATGCGGTTGACAAGGGGCAGCCGCTAGTGTCACGGTTTGTTACCGTGTCCGGACTCGGCTTAGAACAACCCTATAACATCGACGCCCTACTCGGCACACCGTTTGACGAGCTGATTGCGCTAGCCAAACCCAAGCAACCGATTGATTACCCGCTCATTATGGGCGGGCCGATGATGGGGGTAAAACTAGCCGACAACCATGTACCCGTGGTCAAAACCTCCAATTGTATTTTAGCCAATCCACCCGAACCGGTTCAGGCGCCGATGGCCTGCATTCGGTGTGGTGAGTGTGCGGATGCTTGTCCAATTAACCTACAACCTCAACAGCTTTATTGGCATGCGCAAGCGCATGAATATGATCAAGCTGAAAAGCTTAATTTATTTGATTGTATTGAATGTGGTTGTTGCTCATTTGTCTGCCCCAGCCACATTCCATTAGTACAATACTATCGTCATGCCAAATCTGAAGTGCGTGAAATTCAAGCCCAAGCACAACTCACCGAACAAGCCAAGCAACGCCATGAAGCGCGTCAAGCTCGGATTGAGCGCGATAAACAAGAACGTGATGCCAAGCTGGCGGCAAAAAAAGCCGCGCTAAAACAACAGGCCACACAAGAAACCCTAGATAAAAAAACCGCGCAACCCGCTCATCAAACAGCAGAGTCTGACACTGAAGACGCGCCCAAACTAAGTGCACGCGAGCGCGCAATTCAAATGGCAAAAGCACGACAGCAAACCGCTAAAAAAGCCCAAGCTGAACTATCCACAGATCAACCAAAACAAGAATCAGAAAAACCCGAGCTATCGGTTGAAGACAAACGCAAAGCCGCGATGGAGGCGGCAATGAAACTCACTAAGGCCCGCGCCGCTGCTAAAAAAGCTCAACAGGAAACTGCAAAGTGAAATCAATTTACACCAGCTCCCCCTTTGCCCACAATAACAGTTCGGTGCAGAAAGTGATGTTGCAAGTGCAACTAGCCGCCTTCCCCGCGCTGCTAGCGCATATTTTATTGTTTGGCTATGGCATTATCATCCAATGGTTTTTGGCCGTTGCCACCGCGCTGCTGGTTGAATATGTCATGCTTAAACTGCGCGGCAAGCCGGTTTTACCCAATGTCACCGACTTTAGTGCCCTGATTACGGTAACCGGACTGGTCTTTTGCATCCCGCCCGAATCACCTTGGTGGGTGATTGTGTCGGGCAGTGCGTTTGCGCTGGTTTTCGGTAAACATCTCTACGGTGGACTCGGTTATAACCCCTTCAACCCTGCGATGTTAGGCTATGCGTTTTTATTAATGTCATTTCCAGCGGAAATGACCCAGTGGACTTTGCCCAAAGAAATTGCGGGTTACAGCTTGAGCTTTTGGGAATCTTTTAACCACATCCTATTTGGTGCGGTTGCACACGCACCGATTGATAGTTTTACCGGCGCAACCCCATTAAGTGCGGTAAAAACCGGCATCCAAGAAGGCCTAAGCGTACAGCAAATGCTGCAAGCACCTTATTTAGAAACCGGCTGGTGGAACCTCACCGCATGGGGCTGGATTAACCTCGCTTTTTTAGCTGGCGGCGCTTGGCTAATAGTCACCCGCACGATTCGCTGGCAATATCCGGTAGGCTTCTTAGGCGCACTGGGCTTGATGGCATGGATATTCCATAGCATCAACCCCGACCTCTATGCCCCTGTTAGCTTCCACCTCCTGTTTGGCGGCACCATGTTAGCGGCATTTTTCATTATCACCGACCCAGTAAGCTCCAGCACCACACCGCTAGGTCGCCTAATTTATGCCGCCGGCATCGGGGTATTAGTTTATGTGATTCGTAATTGGGGCGCATTCCCCGATGGCATCGCCTTTGCCGTCCTCCTACTCAATATCGCCGTCCCACTCATCGACCGCTACACCCAACCCAGAGTACTAGGACATCGATAGCATGAGTGTATTGACATTGTTACTACAAAAGCTCTATTATGAACTTTGAATGGGATGAAAATAAAAACCAACAAAACATAATTAAACATGGTGTAAGCTTTGAATTAGCACAACAAGTATTTTTAGACCCTTTTCATGTTGCTTTATTAGATAAACGTTTTAGCTATTTTGAAGAACGCTGGATTACTCTTGGTGCGACGCAAAATCGTAAAATTTTAGTAGTCGCTAATTTATTTATGACCGATGATGGTGAAGAACTCATTCGTATTATTTCTGCCAGAGAAGCCAATAACAAGGAGCTAGCTATTTATGAGAACCATTGAACAACGCGCTGAACTAGATGACTTTGAACTTGCATCAGACTATGATTTTTCTAAAGGGGTGCGTGGTCGGTTTTATCAGCCTAAAAAAATTGCGACAACTTTACGACTAGATAACGATATTTTATTGTATTTTAAAAAGAAATCTAAAGAACAGCATGTCGGATATCAAACACTGATCAATAGTCTGCTGCGTGAAATCATTCAACAGGACATAAAAACGCAACCATGAAGTCAGAACTAAACCTTCAACAAACTATGTTACGTGCCGCCGGCTTGCTTAGCCTGTTTGTGGTGGTGAGTGTTGGGTTATTGATGGCGGTCAATGTGTTCACAAAACCAAAAATTGCCCAAGCCGAGCGCCTTGCCCTGCTGCAAACTATTAACCAAGTGATGCCTGCTGAACGCTATAACAATTCACTGATCGACGATAGCATTGAAGTCGAAGCGCCAGAGTTTTTAGGTGCAAACCAAACCCGCATCTATCGCGCTCGCCTCGACAACCAACCAGCAGGCCTGGTGATAGAAACCATTGCTCCCAATGGCTATAGTGGCAACATCTATTTATTAGTTGGCGTATTTGCTGATGGTTCGGTGGCGGGCGTGCGCGTACTGAGTCATCGCGAAACACCGGGGCTTGGTGATAAAATCGAACTGCGAAAAGACAACTGGATACTAAGTTTTAATGGCAAAAACCTTACCCCAGACAATGCCTCCAGCTGGGCGGTTAGACGTGATCGTGGCGACTTTGACCAATTTACCGGCGCGACCATCACCCCCCGAGCTATCGTGGCTGCGCTAAAAAACACCCTTGAGTATGTCAACCAACAAGGAGCGCAACTCTATGATTAACGTTTGGCAACAAAAATGGCACGACTACCAAGACATCGCGCAAAAAGGGCTATGGAACAACAACCAAGCCTTGGTCGCGCTACTGGGATTATGCCCGCTACTCGCCGTAACCAATAATAGCGTAAACGGCTTGGGGCTAGGCTTGGCCACCATGGCGGTACTGCTCACCTCAAATATTCTGGTTTCACTCATCCGCCACCATGTGCCCTCTGAAATCCGTATTCCCGTGTTTATCGCGATTATCGCCTGCGCGGTGACGGTGATTGACATGATGATGCATGCTTATTTCTATACGCTACATGGTATTTTAGGCATTTTTATACCGCTGATTGTCACCAACTGCGCCATCCTCGCGCGCGCCGAAGCCTTCGCCTCCAAAAACACCCTCGACAAATCCATCGTTGACGCCCTGTTTATCGGCATAGGCTTTACCCTGGTTCTCATCCTCTTAGGCGCGGTGCGCGAACTCATCGGCAACGGCACCCTATTCGACCAAGCTGACCTCATCTTTGGCGAAGTCGCACAAAACTGGACACTCACCCTGCCCGACAGCTACAACCCTGTACTCCTCGCCATCCTCCCACCCGGTGCCTTCATCGCCCTGGGCCTAATGATTGCCCTAAAAAACCTCATAGATCAAAAAGCAAAAAAACCAAGCCTGGTTACTATTCCGATAGAAGTAAAAGGGGTGAGTCAATAGTGCTTTAGCTAAAACTGAACCTCAAAATTAATTTAATCAACTCCATGACGAGTAGCAAACCGGCCAATCTAATTGGAACGCGAGATCAAAAAGGTCTGGCCAATCTCGCAATTTTTAGCTCAGTGGTTCATTTAGCACCCAGAGCGGCGCTGATTGGATTTATAATGCGTTCAACAGCAGATATTTCGCGCTTCAACCACGTTTACACCCAACTTTAATGCGCCATTTGTTGAAAAATCGAAAACGCATTTCCCTGGAAGGCTAGCTCGGCATTTCATACGTATAACCCAGCATGTAGATTACTCAATTATTACAAAAAACAATGAATAAACTCAAACGACAACAGATTTTTGACCAACTGGCTCAAGCCATACCCGAACCGGTTACTGAGCTCAACTATTCAACGCCCTTTGAGCTGCTGATTGCCGTCATCCTGTCGGCGCAAGCCACCGACAAGGGCGTGAATATCGCCACCGCTAAACTTTTTCCGGTCGCCAATACGCCTAAGGCTATCTACGCGTTAGGTGTAGACGGATTGAAACACTATATTAAAAGCATTGGACTGTTTAACACCAAAGCACAAAACATTATCAAAGCCTGCAAAATGCTGGTTGAAATTCATAATAGCCAAGTACCTCAAACGCGTGAAGAACTTGAAGCCTTACCCGGTGTTGGGCGTAAAACCGCCAATGTGGTGCTAAACACCGCGTTTGGACAGATAGCGATGGCGGTCGATACCCATATTTTCCGGGTATCGAATCGCACCAAGATTGCGCCTGGCAAAGATGTACTAGAGGTTGAGAGAAAACTGTTAAAATTTACGCCCAAAGAACACCTAATGGATGCTCACCACCTTTTAATTCTCCATGGACGTTATACCTGTATAGCCCGTAAGCCACGCTGTGGTAGCTGTGTTATTTTTGATTTATGCGAATTTAAAGACAAAGAAAAGTTCATGTAATAAAGTAAACTCAATATGAGATTTACTAAATAAAATCATAACACTATCACACCGCCTTCTAGATTCGCCAAAAGGAATTCGCCTTACCTGATTTTAATAATTTAACTCACTTTTACAGATACATTTTTTTTAAAAAATGAATTATTCGAAGCTACCTTTAAATAATCTAAACTCAACGTGTACTTTACAATGCTGCGTTTAATTTACGAGAAAACTATACTTTTGACCCCGTTTATTTTACGGGGGGATTACAGTATAATTCTTAGGAGGTGCTGTTAATCTTGAAATAGGAGTTACATTAAATATTAAGGTGCTAGTTTTTTTAATTGCGCCCATTATATTTTTTCGTAAAATCATATCCTAGCTTAAAATAAACTACATTAATTAATTTAACCCTTACAATCTAATTAACAGTATTAATATTAACTTTTATAATTTAGGATTTAAGATGAGACCTTTGCACGAGAAAAGCTTGTCAAACCACAATAAATTTGCAAGTTCTGCGATGAAGAGTTCAAATAACAAATTATTATTACGTATAACTGGATTTTGTCACATGGCACGGAAAAACCTCTCACAGACCTCACTCGCTGATGCACTTATCTGCCACCATCCGGCGCTTGATGAATTATTTCGTCGATTTGTCCAGCTCAGCTTAACCGATAGCCTACCTGATCATGAAAGCCGGTGAAGTCAGTATTATTGATGCCAGTGTTATCCAAGCCAAAAACAACCGCCCCAACAAAACGCCAAGAGCGAAAACACCCAAGACACCGAGGCCAGCTACAATCTCAAAGCCGCCTCGCATGGCAAGAAAACATCGACCTACGGTTTTAAAGCCCCTATTAATCAAAAACAACACAATCAATTGGCCTCAGAAGACTGTGTTAAGGCTCAAGGGGTGCGTGTATCCATAAAACAGGATATGCGCACAAAAAAGCAAAAAGTAAAAAAGCGAAAAAAAACTAAATTGCAAGCTCTCTATTAAAAAAGTCGAATTTGAGAATTTAACTTTGGGAATAGCGGAGTTTTGCAAAGGTCTCTTAGTAAAAAAATAAATTTGCTAAGCGCCAAAAACTAATCCATCAACTTTTTCCAAATTTTGATTACGATTTGGCGAGCGTTTTGCAAGGCTTTCCCATCCACCAAGGATTTTTCATTTTGCAATGCTAGTTTATGGTAAAGACCTCGGTAGGTTCGGTAATGGTCTTGAAGATGCTCAATCGATTGTTGATCTAATAAATCGGTTTGTTTCAATTCATCCAAAATACGCATATTATCTGGCCACTTAACCAGGCCTGGTTCTCTATGCGCATAAGCTAAGCCCAAATATTGCACCATAAACTCTATATCAACAATGCCACCTTGACCGTGTTTAATATCAAACTCATGGTCTGTAGATTTATCAAGTGCGCTGCGCATTTTTTGCCGCATCTCCACCACTTCAGCTTTCACCTTCGCTGCATCACGCGGCTGTGACAAAAACGCCAAACGAAAGTCTTCAAAGTTGTTACGTACCTGCTCATTGCCTACTACTGCCCTGGCGCGAATCAAAGCTTGATGCTCCCAGTTCCAGGCTTTTTCTTGTTGATAGTGCTCAAAGTGCTTCAGTGTAGTAACCATTAAACCACTGTCGCCATTCGGACGTAAACGGGTATCCACTTCATACAATTGCCCAGCGGGCATCATACTGTTGAGTAGTGATATGATTTTTTGTCCCATTCGCATAAAAAATGTGCCATGCTCTAGCGCACGTTGTCGATCGTGGGTGGGCTGGGTTTTGTCACCGGGCAAAACCGTGTCATAGAGAAACACTAGATCAAGATCCGAACCATAACCTAACTCAATCCCTCCTAGCTTGCCATAGCCCAAAATCAAAAACGGCGATGTGTTTACACCATTAGGCAATCCGTATTTTTTAGTTAGCTGCAGCCAAACATAGTCATGCGCCACATTAAGCACCGCTTCAGCTATCCAGGTTAAATAATCACTCACATGCATGACAGGTACTTGACCCGTAATATCGGCAGCAGCCACCTTAAACACCTGTGCATGACGCCAATGACGCAGTTGGAGCATGAACTGCTCTTCATCATCCTGGTAGGTTTTTAACAGAGTTTGCGCATCCCCAAGAAGCTCATCTAACTTGAGTGGTCGGTATAGACTACTTAAATCCAACAACTGATCCATTAAAGCAGGATATTTAACCAGTAAATCTGTTAACCAAGCACTCGCCGAGCACAGTGCAATTAAATGCGTGAGCGCAACTGGCTTTTCTTTTAACAAGACTAAATACACACTTCGGCGCACTACATTTTCAATTACACTCAACACACGCTGAAGTGCCATTTCTTGATGGGTTTCTAAACTGGCCAATTGCTTTAAAAGTAAAGGCATCACCTGTTCAAGCCGCGTGGTTGCTTCTGCGCTCATATGGCCAACCGCACGCGATTTTTTAAATTTGCGTAATTGATTAAGAATGTCACCCGGCTTCTGAAAGCCAAATTGGGTTAACAGGATAAGGGCATCGTCCTCTAAAGGTCCTTTCCAGGCCTGAGCCAACGCATCGGTTAGGTCACAAACAACCGCCTCTTCTGCAAACACATCATCAAAATGTCGTTGAACCCTTTCCCTAAACTGCTCAAGCTGGTGGATAAAGCTAGGATAATCGGTAAAACCCATTGACTCGGCTAATGCCTGCCGTTGGCGCCCATCGTTTGGCAACGAATGAACCTGCTGATCTCCCCATTCTTGGATACGATTTTCAGCTCGACGTAAAAATATATAGGCGTCGCGCAATTCAACTGCATCTTGTGAGGCTATATAATCCTGCGAAGCAAGGTATTCCAATATAGGCAACAGAGCTTGACCTTGTAAGGGCTTATCTCGCCCACCGTGCACCAATTGAAACGCCTGAACGATAAACTCGATTTCGCGAATACCACCACGCCCGAGTTTCAAATTATCTTCCATACCTTTCTTGCGTACTTCGGCCGCAATCATTCGTTTTAAATCTCGCAACGAGTCCATCGCGGTGTAATCGACATACCGTCGGTAAATAAATGGACGCAAGATATCAAATAACGTTTTGGCTTTTTCTTTATCCCCAGCTATAGCACGCGCTTTGACCAGTGCATATCGCTCCCAAGCACGACCGTGAACTTCATAATAACGTTCCGCACCCACAAAACTGATGGCCAAGGGACCGACCTCCCCAAAAGGCCGTAAGCGCATATCAACACGATAAACCATGCCCTCTGAGGTCAGCTCGGTTAAGGATTTATTTAAAGCCAAACCCAGTTTTGAAAAAAACTCATCATTAGAAATAGATTTTTTTCCATCGGTGTAGCCTTTTTCTTCATACAGATAAATGAGATCAATATCACTGGAGAAATTCAGTTCTCGTCCACCTAGCTTACCCATACCTAGAATAACCATCTGTTGGGCTTGTCTCGATTCCTCACCTATTGGCCGGCCAAAACGCTGGACAAAACGCTGATACCACCAATCTAACGCGCCCGATACCAGGCCGTCTGCAAGATCAGATACATCACGCATCGTTTCATGTAACTCGGCTAGGCCCGCTAAATCTCTAACCGCAATACGCACCATTTGTTCACGCCGTAAACGACGTAATTGTGTTTTTAAACAAAGCTCGTCTTCGCAGGCTAGTAGAGTCTGATAACACAACTCAATGAGTTCTTTTTCGCTATAAACTCTGTCAAACTTTTTTGTGAGCAATTCAGGAAAACGCAGACATTCACGCTCAACAAAAACACTCCATTTATAATAGTCTTGCGGACAAATCGCCGACATAGCACGCCTCTTTTTCTGCTCTGCTTAAAATATTAACCTTACCTTTTTTCAGCGCCAGCCAAACAAATAATCTTACCTTTCCAAAAAAGACGCTATTGCACTAAATGGAAGCATTAATCCAGTTTCAACTCAAAAAACCAAAGGCATATCAGCATTAAAGCCATCCTAGAAGTCCGCTTCAGCGGGGTTTTATTTTCCCTTGAGATAATCCTCATCACTAAAGGTACTGACCCACTCCGGCTTCATTAGCACTAAGCCCGCTATAATAAAGCCATTCAAAAAGGCCTCCGGTGCAGCAATCATAGGAATATAGGGCAAAAAACTATAATGCAACTCATCAAGGGTATAAACCCCCGCCACCCCCATCAACAACGCCATCAGCAACATCGCAACCAGTGCACCGACACCAGCAGCCAAAAACCCATTTAAAAACACATAAACGAAAAAGTTGCGATCTAAATAACGATACGCCAGCTTATACATCCACCAGGTAATAAAAATCGGAATCCACCCCATTAAAAGCGCATTGAGACCAAACACTGTCCAACCCGCATCACCACTAAAGCTCACCGCTAATAACGCCAATGTCATAGCAATCACAGCAAACTGTGGCCCAAACATCAAGGTCGCCACAGTCATTAACAGAAAGTGAAAACTAAACCCACCCCCTATGCTAGCAGACAAACTCCAGATTAAAATAATTACCAAAACGGCACCGAACAAAACATTTTGAGCACCCCTATCCGACTTTACCTTGTACCAAGGTGCCGTTTTCAACGCCCAAAGCAAAAGAATGACATATAAAACCCATCCCAAGCCCCACCATCCCATGCCAAATAATCCATCGGGTAAATTCATTGTAAAACCTCCTATCCTTTGTACCTGCCGTTTATAATACTCTTTTTTAAATTAGAACCCCAGATTATGCTAAACGTAAAAATTATATTTGCCCTCTTGTACGATTTATTACTCTTGCTTGCACTCTGGTTTGCCGCTGCCTTACCTTTTGTAATATGGCAAGGGCCGGGATTTGAAAAAAACCCCTTTACCTTGATAGTGTTTCAACTTTACCTTCTAATCATCAGCTATATTTATTTAAGTTTCTTTTGGCTTCAAACAGGCCAAACACCAGGGCTAAGAACATGGAAGCTCAGATTAATCAGACTGGATGGTTATTTACCTACGCGCCACGATGCGAATAAACGATTTTTCTTCTGTCTGATTTCTATTGCCACACTTGGACTCGGCTGGCTTTGGCTGTTTTTTAACCAACAAGGTCAAACACTACACGACAGATTGTCTAATACTAAAATTATTGATATCGATCACTAACCCCAAAAATATAGAAGGATAACTATGTCACGCCTCATTATTCATACCGCTCAACTTGACGCCGCTCAGCTTGAAATCATAACGCTAAAACTCGGTGCTCCACAAAAAAAAGCCAACCACTACCAAATCAACGACGTTCAAATTGCTAAACCTGAACTCCAAGCCTTAAGCCAGCAATTAAAAATTGACCTAAACCTTCTTCCCGACAATTTTGTAGCCGAAAAAGTCAAGCTGGTAATTAGCGATATGGACTCAACACTTATATCCATTGAATGCATTGATGAAATCGCTGACATGATGAATTTGAAAGCACAGGTGTCTGAAATCACCGAAGCTGCCATGCGAGGTGAACTGGTATTCGAACAATCCCTAACCCAGCGTGTGGCCTTACTGACCAACCTTGAAACCAAAGCACTAGAACGTGTGTATGACGAGCGGCTCACCCTCAATCCTGGCGCCCAAAGCTGCCTAGATGGTTTAAAACAAAAAAATATAAAATTTGCCCTCGTTTCCGGTGGGTTTGACTTTTTTACCGAACGACTCAAACAACGCTTAACACTCGACTATGCCAGAGCAAATAAACTAGCGGTTGAAAACAACAAGCTTACAGGCAAGGTAGAAGGTGCAATTATTGGTGCACAAGCTAAAGCTGACTTTTTACACGAACTTTGCAACGAATTAAACATTACACCTAATCAAGTCATCGCGATTGGTGATGGCGCCAACGATCTACTAATGATGAAAGCGGCAGGGTTAAGTATTGCCTACCAGGCAAAACCCAAGGTTCAATTAGAAGCAGACACCGCACTAAACTTTAGTGGGTTAAATGCGCTATTGGATTTTGTTGACGCCTAACCAGGCCTGGTTAGGCCTATAAAAAAGGGAGCCATGGCTCCCTTTTTTCAATTCAAACCTAGTGAATGATTAAAACAGACTCGCTTCAAATTCTTGATAAGCCTCACTAACAAAACGACCAATCGTGGTATCAAAACCAGGCCAGTTTTTGGCAACCGTTTGCATAAACTCGGTTTCTACAATCATCGGCCTAATTTCAAAATCAGACAAACCATTATCATACTGCTCTTCAATCGTGTTATAGATTATCTCAAAGAATTGTTTTTGTTCACGAATCATTGAAACATCATCAAACTCGCCATGACCCGGTACAAAATACTTGACATGTGTCATAGATTCAAAGTTTTCCATCGCCACAATAGAGTTTTTAAAATGACCATCCGCCATATTTGCTACACGACGCATCGCCATATCACCTAAGAACATTACCTTCTCTTCCACCGCTTCTATAGCAATATCCGAATCAGAATGCACTTGACCCATATAATGAACTTTAAACTCAATATCACCGACCTTAATAGTCTCACCATGACCAACTTCAAGTGTTGGAGGCGTAATGACCGTTCCTGCGCTTGCGTTATTAGTATTTCGACTCATAAAGCCTGTCCACACTATACCCGCACCGTTTTTAACATGCTCCATAACCTTCGGATGCGCATAAATTTTGACATCAGGATAAGCCTCAACAAACGCATGATTTCCCAACCAATGATCGCCATGAATATGAGTATTAAAAATAGCAACAACGGGCTTATCGGTCACTGTTTTAATTTGACGGATTAACATCTCACCAATTTGTACTGAGCCACCTGTATCGATTACGACTACCCCATCAGAAGTGACTACAAAAGCTGGGTTACTAAAAAAGCCAAAATTTGATGGACTGGGTTCAGGATCAACCGCTAAAAAATAATAAGTGCGATCTGTGATCTTCGTAATTGGAACATTGGGAACATCCGGGCCTCTAAACTCCCATTCGTCAGCAGCATAAAGCGGTCGTAATACCGAAAACCCTGCAGTTAATCCTAGTGCTGTCTTAAACAAATCACGTCTTTTCATAGCATGCGTACCCTTATTTAAATAAAACCTATAAATTTATTTTTGGACAATATTACTCTGTGACAGCTGAAACTGCAAGACTTGTGGCAAAGAAGTGGTGTGACGTACCGCTAACAAAAGCCTGTTTTAAGCGGGTAGGATAACCCACTAGAGATCTGAAAAATCAATCGTTACTTCGTCAATTTGCTCTTTAGGTAAAAACCGTTGTGCATATTTTAGATATAACTCAGATTGGTAAAAAAACTTAACAATATCTCGATCAAGATCATTATCCTTTGCCATAAAATAAAGTATTTTCATTGCTAATGACAAAGGGTTAGGACGCTTGTAAGGTCGGTCATTAGCCGTTAAGGCTTCAAAAATATCGGCTATGGCTAAAATACGTGCCTCAAACGAAATTTGTTCGCCCTTCAATCCTAACGGGTAGCCTTTACCATTAATCTTTTCATGATGGGCGCCAGCAATATGCGGAATCGCTTTATATTTGTCAGGAAAAGGTAATGACTCTAATACCTTGAGCCCGATTTCAGCGTGTTCATTAATTATTTTTCGCTCTTCTTCAGTTAAGGTCCCTTTCTGAATTTTTAGCGAATCCGCTTCCTCCTCAGTTAAAAGCAACCAGCTCTGTCCTCCAGCAACAAACGGCTGATCTCTTAAGGCTTGTATCGCCAACACCTGATCATCAGGTAAGTACTCGGTCCCTTGATTACTTTTCTCAACCAATCCAAGCGCAAAATCAAGTCTTGCGAACTGTTCAGACTTATAAGCCTCTATAGATTCAACAGAATCAGCGCCTTTGATCTGTCGTTTAAGCGCTTCATTCTCAATCGCCAGTCGAATGGACTGAGCTCTTGATCGAATCAAATGAATCCGATCATAATGACCATCTAACTTCGTTGCCTTATCCATTATGGTTTCAGGTGTAGCAAGCTTGCCGATATCGTGCATAAGTGCTGCAAGCCTGATCTGTTTCGTTTGTTGATCCGTGTAGGTTTTCAAAACATACACACCCTGATCATCATTCACCGCTTCAACCATCATTAAACTCAACGCAACCATCCGATTGATATGACCCGCTGTATAAGGCGACTTCCTACCCATCATGTAGATAATACTATTTAAAAAAGACTCCAATAAGGCCTCAAGATCATCAACCAATTTAGCATTAGTAATAGCAATCGCAGCTTGCGAGGCAAGTGATAGTGCAATTGCTTCATCCTCAATATTAAATGCCGTGGTTTTGCCTAATTGATCTTTTTTATTTAATAATTGCACCACCCCAATAACGTTTGATTCATGGTTACGTAGAGGAATAACTAACATAGACTCTGAACGGTAGCCATTAGCTTCATCGAACTTTTTTGCACCCGCAAACGAAAAACCGGAGGCTTGATAAATATCTTTGATATTGATAACGCGGTCTTCAAGTGCCGCCGTTACCGCGACCATTGAATTGTTTTTTTGACCTGACTCCAAATAAAGCGGCAAGGGCTGCCAACGAATAGCTTCGGCCGTGGCGCCCATTTTTATTGAAAGTGAGTCTGTTTGAGCTACGGTAAAATGGAGCGCATTATCTTTTAATAAATAAAGCGTACCCCCATCTGCGCCAATAATACCCTTAGCCTCAGTTACAATCATTTCAAGCAAAGGTTCCAAACGTTGCTCAGCGGACAGTGCAGTACCAATTTTATTGAGACGTACAACGCGATCAAGCTGATTAACTGACTTGCTTTTAACAACAACACCCTTATCTAAACAAATCACATCCTCTTCATCAAGTATGTGTTCCGCTCTTACTCCAACCTGACCCAATTCTGACCTAATTTCGTCAATAAAGGCGGGCTTGAGATGAAAAACATACAGTGAAAAATCGGTGCGTTTGATACCTGAAAGCGCTTGTTTTAACAAAGCTGGCGTCATATGTTTACTGACCTGGGCCAAGTTGGCGAGCCGATTCGGAAAAGACACATCAACAATCACAGATTTGATTTCATCACGCTGATCCAAAAGCTGCCAAACCTCCGGATTAGTATAGGTATCACCGGTAAACAAAGCGGCTGAGCCTTGGCGCTCAATAATATAGCCACAGGCTTCAACCGTATGATTGGCCTTTATGGGCGTGAGAAGCAGGCCTGGTTCAGGTTGATAGACCTGATTAAATTCTATCTCAACCCACTCTATAGCAAAGAGTGCTGAATTTAAAAGTTTAATCTGAGTAAAATCTGGCCAAATATCATCATTAAAAATATGCTTTTTGAGCGCACCAAGCGTTGAAGGCAAACCAAAAACCTTGAGCGATCTACTACGTTGAGTAAAAAAATGATCAATAAAAAAACCAATGTCAAGGATATGGTCAAGATGGGAATGAGTTAGAAAAATCGATTCAATTTTAACGGCTTCCTCAGCCAAGGCCTGCATAATATTACCTGCATCAATAAGTGTCTTTTCAGACAGCTGAATACAAGTTGTATGATGCGCTCCCGCCTTACTGCCGTATGCGCCTAAAAATCGAATCTGATTAGCGAGCATGATTTCTCGTTAATTATAATGACTGCCATTAGGTTTTTTTGTCATCTCGATCAGGCACTTCAAAACCAAACTCTACTGCTTTTTCTTTACAATAGATAACCGCAAAATCAAGCAATTCACCCACAGCACGATGACGGAATTTTTGTTTTTGTCTAACATGGGAAAACGGACGGCGTAAAGGAGGATTAAGCGGTATCGCTTTGAGTGTGCCAAGTTTCAACTCTTTTAGCAAGGTGGAGCGAGACACAATAGCTAAACCCACATCGGCCTCTGCAGCCATTTTTATTGACTCAGGAGCACCGAGCTCCATCACTATATTAAAGTCACTTAAAGTCAAACCCTGCTCACGGATATAGGTGTCAATAACTGAGCGCGAACCCGACCCTTCTTCACGCACAACAAAAGCATACTTACAGGCTTCTTCAATTGAAATTTCATCACGCTTTGCTAAAGGATGCTCTGGACAACAAATGAGCTGCATCTCATCAATACGGCAAACTTCTACCTCAAGGTTTTTGTTACTAACTGGGGCCTCTACTAAACCTAGATCAATCATGTTATTTTCAACCATAGACACAATCGCATCGGTATTGCCTACTTGAAGACGAATACTCACATCAGGGTACTGCTTCTTAAACGCACCTAACAAGCAAGGCAACATATATTCTGCGATGGTCGTACTCGCGCCAATAACCAAACTGCCTGAAACCTCTCCGGTCAAATCACGAACTTCTGAGGTCATTTTCTCGTAAAGTTCAAGTATATGGTCAGAAAAGTCATAGACAATACGACCCGCTTCGGTCAACGTGATTTTATTGTGGGTACGATCAAACAAGCGTGTGTTAAAAAAATCTTCAAGCTGCTTTATCTGAAAAGTGACTGCGGGTTGAGTCATATGCAAGGTTTCAGCAGCTTTGGTGAAGCTCATCACCCTTGCTACAGTGTGAAAAACTTGTAGACGTCTATCGGCCATTATTTTGCCCTTGGTTAATTTAATTTTTTAAAAAATATAACTATAAACTTAATTTATCATTGAAATATAGGGGTTTATGGACAACTTGTCAAAATTATCTTTCCCAAATCCTATCTATGTCTTGAAGGATTCAGAGTTTTTGCTAATTTTGGCAGTGGCGCTCGGCCATTTAACGCTTGGCTCACTAGCCAGTTTTTTAACGGTTTTATAACATTTCCTATCGCAAGCAAACGAGATCTTACCTGATCCTTGATCCCCCTGTCAGACTCAAACAACCAATCAAACCCTTCCATTGCGCGTTGCACCAAAGCATTATCACCTTTTCGCCAGCGTTCATAACGACGAAGCACCAAAAAATCACCTGGGGATTCATCCTTAAGTCTTGCATGGGTTAAAACCTCAATCAAGCTAGCAGCGTCCAATAACCCAAGATTAACGCCTTGACCCGCTTGAGGATGAATAGTGTGCGCCGCATCCCCAACTAAAACCAGGCCTGGTTTAATGTAGTGCTGCGCATGTCGACGGGTTAACGGAAAAGCTGCGCGCTCCCACGTATCCGTAACCTTCCCCAAACGTCCTTCAGATGCGTTCATAATCTCGGCTCGATAATCCTCATCGCTCAACGACAATGCCCACTGCATTTTTTCAATGGGCAGATACCAAGCAATTGAGCTTACATTCTGCTCCATGGCTAAAAAAGCAAACGGCCCTTCATCTCGATACCTTTGCCAGCAGGTATCCTGATGTGAACCTTCTGTTTTGACGCAACCCACTAGCGCGCATTGCGCATAATCATGCTGGTCCAACCCTATCCCTGCTAACTGACGAACTTGTGAAAAAGCACCGTCGGCACCAACAATCAAACGACTCGAAACAACACAACCATTTTGCAAACTTAGTTCACTCGGTTGACCCTTCTCCCCCAGGCTCATTGTTGACAATTCACAGCCTTTAATCAACCGAACACCCTGGTTCTCTAACGCATCCCAAATAGCCGACTGAATAACATTATTTTCGACGACATGGCCCAGGTTTTTTTCCTGAATTGACTGAGCGTCAAACACCACCTCTTCATCAGCATGCTGCTCCCAGATGCGCATGGCTACAAAAGGGTGTGCCCGACGGCTTAGAACACCTTGCCAAGCCCCTAGGTTAGCCAAAATATTTTCTGAGGCGCGTGTCAATGCACTGACTCGCGGGCTGTAATCGCTGGCAGCAAACCAAAGGTTATTGGGCGGATTGCGCTCAATTAATACCACCTTATACCCCGCTTTATGCAAACCCAATGCACAGGCCGCACCCACCATACCCCCGCCAACCACCGCTATATCGACCTCTAACGTTGGATTTACATGCTCGTTACTTGCTTCTAGCTGACTCATACCTTACTTCCTTGCATTGAAAACTGAGCTAATCGTTTTTTTAACCGAGGCAATAGCTGCAAGCCCATCATCGCAAGCCCCCTTGCATGGCCAACCAAGGGTGAAGGATGCTCAAATACCCGAATCAAGCCATCTGTAAGCCCCATTACTTTTTTATGGTCTTGCTGACGCTTATATTGATAATGCGCTAAACGCACCTCAGCGTCTAAATCGATCAAATCCTTATCAAGTCCATCTAAAAAATCCGCTACATCACGCAACCCTAAATTAAGGCCTTGAGCCGCAACAGGATGCTGAGTATGCGAGGCATTACCCATCAAAACTGCTCGACCAAACACCACACCTTCCACGTAAGTTTCTTTTAAAGGATAAGCAACGCGCTCACTCAGTGCTGTACAGGCACCGAACCGCTCACCCATTTTCTGGTTAAACGCTTGAATAAACGCGGTATCAGATAAGGCTAACACCTCTTGGCAATTCGAATCCGAGGCAACATAAACCAATTTATGACTGTGTGTATCCAATGGCAGTAATGCAACAGGACCTTCCTGAGTAAAACGCTCAAAAGCCCAATTATGGTGGGGTCGTGAAAACTCAACTTGCGCTAAAATCGCCCAGGCCTGGTAGTCACGCTGCTCTAATAGCAGACCTAATGATTTGCGCACTTGAGAATCTGTACCATCCGCGCCAACAATCATCCGCGCTGTCAGTGTTTTTTCGCCCTGAGCAGTGATAAGACTGGCGCTAACACCTGTTAAATCAGCTTGATTAAAATCTTGCAAACTGGCTGGACAGATGAGCTCAATCGCTGCATTATCTCTCACCGCCTTCCACAGAACATCACCCAAATCAGATGCACGAACAGCATAACCCAATGCCGGAACATCTAATTCTTCCGCATGCATCAAAGTCAGACCCAGATAGCCTTTTTGCGACACATGCACATGAGCAATATCCGTCACGTAATCAACAAGCCCCTGCCAAACGCCAATGTGTTCTAAAATCAAGCGCGAACCTTCCGAGAGAGCCAACACACGACCGTCAAAAGAATTAAGAGCACCCGGCTTAGGTTCAACCGCCTCGATCAGACAGATTCGCGCCCCCTTCTGGGACAAAGCCAAAGCGAGACACAGACCAACAGGGCCTCCACCGGTAATAATCACATCATAATCAAACTCAACATCATCTGAGTCCGCGTTTATTGATTGTTTTGCATCCATAGCTCTATCTCCTCGACACTACGCGGCAATCCCTGCGTGAGCACTTCGCTGCCTGTTTCAGTAACCAAAACATCATCCTCAATACGAATGCCAATACCCCACCACTTTTGATCTACATCCTTAGATCCCGGCGCAACATACAAACCGGGTTCAACAGTAACCACCATGCCAGGTTGGAATCTACGCCAATCGCCATTTATTTTATAACGCCCGACATCATGCACATCCATACCCAACCAATGACCGGTTCCATGCATAAAGAAGCGCTTTACGGCCTGATCTTTAATTAACTGATCGACCTCACCGGCCAGCAGCCCAAGATCAAGTAAACCTTTTGTCAGCATTTGCAGAACAACCTGGTGCATTTGATTATAGGCAATCCCCGGTTTTACCTGCTCAATCGCAGCCCGCTGTGCATTCAGCACGCAAGTATAAAGCTGACTTTGCTCAAGACTAAATCGGCCATTCACAGGAAAGGTATGACTAATATCACCCGCATAACCTTGCCATTCCGCGCCCGCATCAATTAACACCAAATCCCCTGAACGCAAAACGGCATTATTTTCTGTGTAATGCAAAATACAGGCATTTTCTCCCGTTGCGACAATAGTATTAAATGCGACCCGCTCTGAGCCCAAACGCTTAAAACAATGCTCCAATTCAGCCTGCAGCTGATACTCATAACCACCCGCTCGAGCCACTCGCATGGCCGCCAAATGACCCTGAACAGAAACTTGAGCCGCTTTTCGCATCCACTCAATTTCATCTGACGATTTAATCAACCGCTGTTCATGGAGCAAGCTATCCAAATCACTAATCCGTCCAGGCAGCTCTACACCTTTGCGCGCTTGGGCTTTTAAACCTGATAACCAATCAGCAAGCCGTAAACTCCATTCATCGAGCTGTCCGAAGCTAATCATCAGATTCTCAGCTTCAACTAAAAACGCCGGTGCTTGTTCATCCAACTCATCAATGGACCAGGCCTGGTCAATACCTAATTGACCAGGCGCCTCATCGACGCCTAAACGACGCCCCTGCCAGATTTCTTTCTCTGGATCCTTAGGTCGGACAAACAACCAGGCCTGGTGACCCAAGGAATGGATATTGCTTTCACCAGCCTTGTTTTCTTCATCTAAAGCCTGCCGCTCAAATACCTCTGAACGGATAAGCACCAATACAGAATCTGGTTCAATAAAACCGGTCAAATACCAAAAATCACTATCAACCCGAAATGGAAACTCAACATCACGGTTACGAATTTGTTGGGTGCCTCCACTGACTAACGCTACACTGGCGGTAGGCATTGACTCTAAAAGTGTTAAGCGGCGTTGCGCATAAATAGACATGTGATTAGAGGTGTGATTGTTCATGTGGTTGTTGACCTGGCTAATGCAATGTAGGCTTAGGGGTTGATTGAAGACCCGCGAGCAATGCCTGCTCTTTAGTCACCTCAATTTTAGGTTTCGCAACCGGGTTTTGTTCATCAAACACCATAATGGCAGCCATCCTAACAAATTCAATCAATTCAACCAGGCTTGCATTAAGCTGCTCATCCTCCTGTTCAGGGATGTCCAGCAATGCAATATCCGCTAGATCATTTAATACTTCCGCTACCTCGCGCGAAATATCACCCAACTCGCCCAGCCCTAACCCATACATAAAGCCCTCACACCATTGGGCTAAAAGATTGACACGCTGAGCTAAAGGTGCATCATCGTCTGGCAATAATAAATCTAACTCGCAGGTTTCACTATTCAAACCCGCAAGCGTATCAATATAAAGCTGGTGTAGCATGACTAAAAACGATTCCTTTACTTTACTAATTCCGCCCTCCTCAACCAAACTTTTAATCCACTGGGCTTCGGTAGACTTGGGTGAAGAGGATAAAAAACCAACTAGCATGCCCTGAACAAACGAGGCTGATTCAAGTTGATAATAAGGTTGCAGCGCTGCTGCATAATCATCAAATGTAAAGTTACTATCCATAAAATACTTCTTACTAAGCTGATTTGTTACAATAAGAGAAATAATAACACAGGCTAGATTGAAATAAAGGAAGCCTTATGCAAACCCAAACGATTAGATTAATGAACCATCGCTTTGACGTGCCCTGCCAACCTGAAGACCAAGCTAAACTTGAACAGGCTGCAACCATGCTAGATCAAAAGCTTGACCAGGTTCCACACCTTAAAGGCGAAACCAAAATCCTAATGGTTGCACTTAATATTTGCTACGACTATATACAAATGAAAGCAGACACCCTAGCTTACACCGACCACCTTGAAAAACAATTAGAAGGCTTAGTTGACGAAATTAACAAACCCTCGACTGACGAAAAATAATTGTCAAACCATGCCAACTGCAAACCAAAATAAAAAACAGCGATTAAGTGCAGCTAGGCCTCACCCCCTCTTGCATATCACCCTGTTATTTTTAATTACGCTTATATTTTCTGCATCAGCGCACGCCAACCCTATAAAATTAACCATTCAAATAGACTGTGTAGACGCACTTGAATGTGATGCGCGAAACGCACTTATTAGCCAGCTTAAACAAGACCTTTCTATTGCGCAACTTGAAACCGATGAGTTCCCCGCGCAAACCGATTTTTTATTTAATCGGGTAGAAAATGAAATCCGTAACGCCTTACGCGCCCAGGGTTACTACACCCTTCAACTTGAAAAAAAACTAGACCGTCAGGCCGCTAACACGCTTATTGAACTGGATATTTTGCTCGACCTACCTGTTAGAATCAGAAAAATTGACATTCAAATACTCGGAGCAGGAAAAGATTTAATAGAATGGCGAAATTACCGCCAATTTGAACTCAAATTAAGACAGGGAAATCAACTGAATCATAGCGATTACACCCGTACCCTATCCGACCTTCGCAATATTGCGCTAAACCAAGGCTATCTGGATGCTGAATTTATGCGTCGTGAATTTAGAGTTTATCCTGACCAAGCTGTGGCCGATATTTTTATTCACCTTGACACCCGAGAAGGCTACCAATTTGGCGACATACGGTTCTCAAAAAGTCAAAAAGTACCCCAAAGCCTACTTAATCGCTATAAAGAAATCCAACCTGGCGACCCGTTCAACCAGCAAGACATGACTCGATTACAGCGCGCACTTATTGATAGTCGATATTTCGGCATGGTTCGTTTAGACCCGGTTTTTGAAGAAGAACAAAATCGCCAAATACCGATTAATATAGAGCTTGAAGACAATATGCGCCAAGCCTACAGTGCGGGTATTGGCTATGGAACCGATACAGGGGCTAGGCTACTTCTAGGTTTTGAAGATCGCATTATTAATCGTCGCGGTCACAGTTATCAAGCAGATGCACTCTATGGTGAACGCGCCCAATCTTTTCAATTTAATTATCGCTTACCCGGTCCACGCCCCATTCGCCAAGAATGGAACATTGGCTTTAGTGTCGACGCCACTCAATCAGATAGCCTTGAGCGAACACGAACCGCTTTTACACCGAGCTTTATTTTCAAACTTGATGATACTTGGCAACTCAACTTATTTAGCTCACTAGAAAAAGAAAGCTTTCAATATAGCCAGCAACCTAAAGAAGCCAACCAACTTCTGCTGATTGGTGCAGGCATACAAAAACGCTGGGTAAATAACCAGGCCTACCCCACTTTAGGCTATCGTCATAACGCCACCCTTAGGCTATCAGCCGAAAACACGCTTTCTGAAAGTGAGTTTATACAATTCGAATGGTCAAGCAGAGGCATTTACGCGCCCACAACCTTTTGGCGCATTCTCGGCAAAGGTCAGGTAGGGATAACCTTTGCCGACTCTGATCAAATTATTCCATCCAGCTATCGTTATTTACTCGGTGGCGAAAACCTGCGCGGCTACAAATTTGAATCCATTGGCCTGCTGGATAATTCAGGACAGTTTAGCGGTGGACGCAATATGGCGCTTGCTTCCATAGAAACCGACTTTCGCTTAAGCCAATTTATGGGGCTGGGCTTATTTACTGATGCTGGCCAAGTAACTAACCAAAATACACCCAAATCGCCAAAAGTAGGCGCAGGCTTCGGACTAAGAGGGTTTATCCCCATAGGTACGGCAAAACTAGACATTGCCTGGCCCGTTTCTGAACCCGACTATAACCGTCATTGGCGAATTCATTTATCAATAGGTCTCGATTTATGAGTCAAGCCCATACCGCTTCATCATTGTTCACTCGATTAATTCGTTTAACTTATCGACTCACAACAGGATTGCTGGTTTCAGCAATCGTCATTCT
The DNA here is from genome assembly GCF_029581415.1 of Thiomicrospira sp. R3. GTDB lineage: Bacteria > Pseudomonadota > Gammaproteobacteria > Thiomicrospirales > Thiomicrospiraceae > Thiomicrospira. Next base: position 50,757 of record NZ_CP121121.1, read on the forward strand.
ATTCACCCTGATCAGCCTGTTACTTTTTCATCCCAAGGCACCTAATTATATTTGGCCTTATTTGCCTAAGTGGACAAACCAGACTGTCTCTATTAGTCACTCAGAGGGAAGCCTTTATTCAGGACTCAACCTTTACCATATTCAATTTGACGACGGCCACACTCAACTAGACGTTGAACAACTAACCTGGCGTTGGAATCTATTACCCTGGCTTTATGGTGACTTTCGATTTAAACACCTTGCGATCCACCAATTAAAATTAAACCTTAGTGAAAGCAACGAAGCGCCCCAACCCTTTAACTGGCAAGAACTTTACCTCAGCCTTCAGCAACCTTTTGGTTTTATTAAACAACTAGGATTTGACCTTGCTATTGACCACCTCACTTTGCAGGCCGTTTCTATCCAGCAAGCGAATCAAGAGATCATTAAAGTTGACTACCTCAATAGCCAATTGGGTTGGCAAGCCAGGCAACTCAGGCTGGACCAATTAACAACCCAATTCGAGCTAGAACACCACCCCTACCAGGCCTGGCTAAACTTACGCGCTCACTTTCTTGACCCGCAAAAAACCGAAGGCCAGCTAGCGCTTACATTAAACGGACTGGATAATTTTGAACCGCTAAACCTTGAGCTTTCATGGTTTGGCACACTCGATAACCTGGACTTTACGCTCAACAGCCAGTCACCCTATAGCATTCGCTCAACTCATCAATTAAAACTCGATCCAACAAGCATTCAACTTGAATCGAACTGGCAGCAGATAATGGCTGAAATCAACCAAGATTGGCGACTACAAATCAACGACAGCAAGACACTAAACCGGTTTGATTTTGAGCTAGGTCAAAGCCATCACGCTATTGCACTCAAAACTCAAATAAATGACTGGCCCCAAAAAACCATCGAACTTACAGCCCACTACACGCTTGCCCAACAATTAAACTACCAATTGGATTTGCTTATAGAGCACCATGGCCAACTGGTTAACTCTGGAGCGATTCAATGGCCTAATGCTTCGGATGATTTCAACCTAGCCGAACCCAAAAACATTCAACTAGATTTAAAAACCCATCAATTAAACTTAGCCTGGCTTGATCCCTCGCTTAACTACCATCTCACCAGTGATTTAAATTGGCATCTAAGCGACTTCAAAACCCGCCTAAGCCAACTTAAAATCAATAAACTTGATCTTAGCGGTTTGCCCTACTCCTTAAGCATGGCCGGCCAGCTTGATAGTCAACTAAACCAAGATGATAAGTATGCTATTGAGCTTAACCTTGACTCGATAAACTATGCCGACCAACAAGGCCGGTTATTAGCCACTATCAAACTCAACAAACCGCTTGATGAGTTCGTTATCGACCAGCTAGTTGCTGAAGTAGGCAACAATCAGCTTGAACTCCAGGGTGAACTAAAACAACAGGATTTTATACTCACCTTGACTGCTCAATTGAACCAACTCGAAACCTTAGCGAAGGTTTATGATATTCAAGGTCAAACAAGCTTAAAGCTCTCTGCTCATGGACAGTTAACCCCTGAATTAAACGGCGTTAACCAGGCCTGGTTAAATCTTGATATTGAAGCGCCCAGCATTCAATATCAAGACTTTTTAGTCAAACAGCTTAAACTTGCTGCCAACCTACCCCTGCACGATTTAAGCGGCGCACTATTTGACCTAGAACTGGCAAATTTAATTCAATTACCAAACCAATCAACCAACCAAGAACCAGCAGCTAATGAGTCAAACTCGCTTATTAGCGACTTAACCCTAAAACGCCAACGCGCCTCCCAGCTTACCCATGGCATAAACACAGACCTAGCGCTAAGCAACCCAAATGCCCAGCTTACACTGAGTCTATTTGAAGCCAACCCATCGCTCGACAACCTCGGTGTCGATATCCGAAATATGCAAATTATCCAACCCAACACCGGTATTTGGCAACTCACCACACCCAGCCAACTCACCTGGCAGAAAAAAGAAGGCCTTGAACTTAGTTCAACCTGCCTCGCTTTAGCGTCTAGTTCCGCAAGTCAAATGTGCGTCGCCATCCAACAAAACCAAGCATCTTGGCAACTTATTAAATGGCCGATTATTGATTGGATAACCCCTTTTATCCCAGAAAACTTAACGATTAAAGCCGAACTTGATGGCCAAGGGCATGTTAACTGGCAAGATACGCTGGAGGTTAAACAAACCATTCGCATTAAACAGGCAGATATTACCCTGATTGAACAGGGCTACGAGTGGCCGCTATCCATTGAGCAACTCGAACTCGACTTGAACTGGAACCCTGAGCAGGCAACCCTAACCACCCATGCCTTGGTGAACAAAACCGGCAACTTTGTTGCAGATCTCAAAGCCTACCCAAACCCTGAATGGAACAATGCCGAGTTAGATGGCGTGGTACGCCTTAATCTAAACGACCTAATATTAAGTGAACAATTCATGCAGCAATTTGAAATCCACCAAACTCAACTTGATTTGCAAACCTCGATAATGGGATCCTTAAGCGCTATCCAACACAATACTAGAGCCAACCTAAGGCTAGACTTTGATATACCGCTACTCGAATTGAATCAACAAACCATTCAATTACAAGGTGATATTGCTAATGACCAAATCAATGCCATCGGCCTCTGGCAGCAACCGCAAGATCGCCAAGCTCAATTAAGCCTCAAAATTGCGCCGTTAAGTCCAGAAGCCGAGGTTGAGCTGCAGGTTTTCACCGAGTCCATTGAACTGCTTAAAGCACCCTTTGCAAGGGTTTTCACTGCGGCTGATTTAAAACTGTTTTTTGGTCAAGACCGAAGACAAATAGAGGGCAAAATTGAACTTCACAATAGCTTTATTGACCTCGCTAAAATGCCACTTCACCAACGCACCACCCCCAGTGAAGATGAAATCATTATAGGTGCCGATGGCGATATACTGCACAGTAACCGCGATGAATTACCGATTGAATATAACCTGTCCATTGGCTTTGGAGAAAACGTTCAGGTCAATGTAATGGATGCACAAGCCAATCTTGGTGGTGAGCTTCGACTCTCCCAAACCCATCAAGATCAGGATATGAGAGCCTTCGGAGAAGTGAGATTTACATCGGGTTATATTCAACTCGAACGTAGAAATCGTGTTTTGATTGATGGTTCAAGGTTTAGCTTCAATGGAAACATCGCTAACCCTCAGCTTAATGTCAATATTTACAGAGTGGTGGAACGCACGACCGCGCGACTAAACATCACCGGCACACCCACTCAACCGCAATTTATATTCTATTCTAATCCGCCCATGTCGGAAGGACGGATTATTAACCTATTGATTTTCGGACGAACGGCCGACCTAGAAAATGAGCCCAACTACGAGTCGCAAATACTTACCGCTTTTTATCGTTTTGGTATTCAAAACAACAGCCGTGCACTCAATCGTTTCACGCGAGCCTTAGGCGTACAGGATATTTATTTTGATGTGCAAGACAATCAAGTGAGCAACCTGTTACTCGGCCGCTCGTTAACGGATAATCTCTATATTCGATATGCGCACGATATGTCTGGTCAACAAAATAACGCGATCCAAGTATTCCTGCAAATCCATGAAAACTTAATACTCAAAAGTGACAACCGCGATGATCGCAGTTCTATCGACTTAATCCACCAGCGTCAGCGTAAGTAGTTATTTCGTAGCTATTGGACATCCGCTGCAAGATCGGTTAAGAGTTCCCACTGATCTTCTGTGAGGATTTCACGCAATTGTGCCGCACATTCAACACTCATTTCCACCCGGCGCTTCTCCGCCTCGGCTATCAAGGTTATCAGTTCTTTTTGCGCCGCAGGATCCGCATCATACCGTGATGTTAACTCCCAAAGTTCTTTACGAAGTTCACGGGTCATGATTTCATTTGATTCGCGCTCCGCTGTCATCACATTTGCGATTTGACGAATGCTCGGAGCCTGCTCAGGGGTTATTTCCAACAAGAGTGCATTGGGCATAACATGCGGCATTAACACAACCACCGGCGTGGCTAGATTAAAGTTACGCTCGGCCAGGGCTGCGTTACTGGTTACCAAGCCTAATGATAAAACAGCGGTAGCTAATCCTAGTGCTTTCATATCCTACTCCTTTGTTAACAAATAAAACCAACACAATGATTAAACCACGAACCCGGTAAAAACAAAATGCAAGCTTAAAGAGATTAGCAAACGCTAAATTAATTATAAATTACCTGAACAACCGATGATAAGTACCCTGTTTAGCCAGTAGCGCCTCATGATCACCGCTCTCAATAATATGACCGTCTTCAAAAACCAAAATACGATCCGCTTGGCGAATTGAACTTAAACGATGAGCAACAATCAAAGTCGTTCGTCCCTCAAAAAATGGCGCCAAATCCTGATAAAGCTTGCGTTCCGTTTCTAAATCTAACGCTGATGTGGCCTCATCCATAATCACCACTTTAGGGTCTTGCAAAATCATCCGAGCTATCGCCAAACGCTGGCGTTGCCCGCCTGAGAGCTTAACCCCATTGCGCCCGACAACTGTATCCAAACCCTGCTCTAACTCCTCAACAGTTTTTGCTAACTGGGCTTGCGCTAAAGCTTGCCAAAGCTGTGCATCCGTTAGCTCCCGACCCAAGGCAAGGTTAAAACGGATCGTCTGATTAAACAACATCGGTGTCTGCAGAACCGTCGCAACATGCTCGCGCACCAAATCATAGCCAACCTGCTCAATCGGCTGGCCGTTATAATATACCTGCCCTGAATTGGGCTGATAAAAACCCAAAAGCATCTGCACCAGGGTGGTTTTGCCTCCACCGCTTGCCCCAACCAATGCGAGCTTTTCCCCGGGTCGAATTTCAAAACTTAAATCATTCAAAACCTGTTCGGTTTTACCAGGATAGTGAAATTTCAACTTCTCAACCCTTACCTCAACGGGCTGGTTTGTACTGAAGGGATTGGTTTTTGTTGGATAGCTAGGCTCTTGCTCTAAATCCAACACAGAATTAATTCGCGATAAGCCTGCGCTTGCGGCGTTATAGCTGTATTGGATCGCAAGCAATTCCTGGACGGGTCCCATCATAAACCATAAATAACCAAATACCGCCATCATTTGACCAATTGATAAATCGGAGAACACGACCATCAACATGCTCACACCACGAAAAATATCAAATCCGACCAGAAAAATTAAAAACGACAGACGACTGGCCGCATCACTTTTCCAAGTAAAGGTTTCTGAAAAGCGTTTTACATTAAATGCTTTATTGTTAATGCCTTGAAAAAACGCGCGCCCTTGATTACTAGCACGAACTTGCATTAAGGCATCCAAGGTTTCTGACAAGGCTTGCTGGAAGGCATCCAAAGCAGAATTTTCGTCTTTTTTAAGCGTCTTAACTTTGCGGCCCATCCTAACCGTAAAATAAACCACTAGCGGATTCATCAACAAGATAAACAAGGCTAACTGCCAATGAAGCCACAATAAAATAATGGTCATACCGATTAAGCTAAACAGCGCAATCAACAACTTGCCGACCGTTGTTCCCAAGAAATTATCAATAGTATTAACATCCGTTACCAGCGTGGAATTCACTGACCCGGTGCCCAGTGTTTCATATTGCGCCATGGATACACCCTGCACACGCGCTAATAAATCGCGCCTTATGCGATAGGTCACGTCTTTCGAAATCACCGTAAACTGCTGCATTTGCCACACACCCAACCCTACGCCCACCGCGCGCAATAGAATCGTCAGAATAGTAATCGCCACAATATAATAAACCGCCGAATACCAAGTCTCAGGTGCCAAAGCTTGCAGGCTAGCAACAATCCAGCCCGGCTGATCAAGCAACACCTCATCAACCAACAACGGCAATAGCAACGGCAAAGGAATAGTGGCTAAGGTAGCAAAAAATGCAATGATATGGGCTTTTATTAATAAAGGTTTATGGCTTTTGATTAATTGCCAAATACGCTGCCAGTTATACGGCTGCACCAGGCCTGGTTGTAAGTCTTGCAGATTCTCTGTGACTGTAGGTTGACTCGACGAAGTCGCAGCTGTATTCATATCGACTCCCAATAAGACCAGTTAGTAGGGTAATTTAAATAAACGACAAAAATTTTCTGTTGTTACCTGTGCAACCTGCTCAAAGGGTAAATCCCGTAACCGCGCCAACTCTTCTACTACATAACGGGTATAACCCGGTTGATTGATTTTGCTGCGATACGGCGCAGGAGCAAGATAAGGGGCATCCGTTTCAACCAGAATTCGATCTAATGGCAAAGCTTGAGCAACGGCTTTAAGTTCTTTTGCATTTTTAAACGTCAAAATACCGGAAAACGAAATATAAAAACCCAATTCAATCGCCCGTTCCGCCGTGGCCAAGTCCTCAACAAAACAATGCATAATCCCGCCAACCTGATCAGCACCTTCATCACGCAGAATCTGCAAAACATCTGGCGTAGAAGCACGGGTATGGATGACTAAAGGTTTGTCGAGTTGCTTTGCAATCGCAATATGCTGACGAAATCGTGCTTTTTGAAAACTCAAATCCACCTGATCCGGCGACTGATGAAAATAATCCAGCCCGACCTCACCAATCGCCAAGACTTTCGGATGACGCGCCACCTGAAGAATCTCCTCGTCGGTTGCACTCACCGTCTTATCACTGCAAGGGTGAATACCTATACTGGCATAAACTTGCGGATGCCTATCCGCCAGCTCAATGACCTCCTGCCATTTATCCGGCCCAATCGCCACACACATCATGCGCTCAACACCTAAATCAGCGGCTGTTTTAATCACCTGCTCGGTATCGCCCAAGCGCTCCACCGGCAAGATGTTTAAATGACAATGTGAATCGATAATCATAGGTTAGAGCCGCCCTCTTAGTCTAGAGTCTTTAAAAATACTCGGGAGTGATTGACAATTTTTAGATTGTAGCGTGACAAAAAGCAAACATAATGACTCTAGCAACAACTCTTTATTCGCATTGCCCAGCCAATCACGCTTGGCTTGCACCAACTGCTGCTGAAAACTAAACCAGTTAACATTGAAGGCCTGCTGTTGATAAAATCCTCGACGAATCTCATTCACACTAAGCAGATAAAATTGGTCAAACACCGTCTCTGGCGAAGGATACTTTAGCCAGGCCGCCGCGCACACACTCGGGGTTTTGTTTCCACTGGCCAGCTCGCTCAAATCACTTTGCCAGCTTTCGTCTTGCAACCAGGCCTGGTTGGATAACCAATCGAATGCGGCAAGCGGCGCGCCCCAATTTAAGCGCAATGCACGTTTAGCGCGATCTGCTGTAACGCCTGGAACCACCTGACCCAACCAGGCCTGGCTATCGGCCAAAGCAGGCGGTGTAAAGGCTAGTTGTTGACAACGGCTTACAATGGTCGCCGGTAAACGCGCTAACTGATAACTGGTTAAAATCAACAGCGTTTGCTCAGGAGGTTCTTCGAGAGTTTTTAACAAAGCATTAAATGCCGAACTATTTAACCGCTCGACTTCAGGCAATACGGCCACCTTATAGCCGCCTTGATGTGAGGTTTGCACAAGCTTTTGGGTAAGCTGACGCACCTGATCAACCCCAACCTCTTTTTTACCATCCAACACATCAAGCTGAACAAAATCTATATGTGTACGTTCCAAAAACTGGCGGCAACCTATGCAGTGCCCGCAAGCATTATGCTGTTGGCAAAATAAAGATTGCGCCATCTGCTGGGCAAACTCCGTCAAACCTAAACCACGCGCCCCCGTTAACAAATAAGCATGCCCCAAGCGTTCAAACTGACTTAACCAAGCAGCCCATTGCATCTGTTGCCAAGGATAAATCATTAACCCACCAACCTAGTAAGCTGAGTGCTAATCTGAATTTGAACCGCCTCCAAAGACTGAGCCGCATCAACAACACAATAACGCTCCGGCGATTGAGCCGCACGCACCAAATAAGCTTGACGTACTTTTTCAAAAAACCCATTCTGCTCTTGTTCAAACCGATCGATTTCACCCCCTCTGGTCGCCACACGTTGCATACCAAGCTCAACAGGCAAGTCAAACACAAAGGTACAATCCGGTCTAAAAGCTTGCTGAACCCAGTTCTCAATCGGCGCAATACGCTCAAACCCTAGGCCACGAGCCGCGCCCTGATAAGCATAGGTCGCATCAGTAAAACGATCAGATACCACCCATTTCCCTTGTGCCAACGCAGGTTTAATTAAGGTTTCAATATGCTGCGCGCGGGCGGCAAACATCAATAACAACTCACAACTCGGTGTCATGGTTTTATAGCGCTTGTCCAGCAATAAACCACGAATCGCTTCACCCAATTCAGTACCACCCGGTTCGCGGGTCACTACAAACTCAATGCCCTGCTCATTTAACCACTGTTCAATAAAGCGCAAATTAGTAGACTTACCCGCCCCTTCTACACCCTCTAGGGTTAAAAACTTTCCTATCATTGCGCCTTATCCTCTCGTTAATTTAGCGGTTTAAGATATAACGACGAACCGCACGATTATGCTCTTCTAAGGTTGCTGAAAACTGATGCTCGCCATTGCCTTTCGATACAAAATACAGCGCATCCGAGTCATCCGGGTTAACTGCGGCAAAAACCGCCTCTCGGCTCGGCATGGCAATCGGCGTCGGCGTTAAGCCATGATTACGATAGGTATTATAAGGCGTCCAGGTATCCAACCCAGCCCGCCCAATTCGACCTTGATAACGCTCACCCATGCCATAAATAACCGCTGGATCCGTTTGTAATCGCATTCCCTTTTGTAAACGCCGCACAAAAACGCCGCTTATTTTCTCACGCTCATGCGCCGCACCGGTTTCTTTTTCAATAAGTGACGCAAGAATCAAGGCTTCATAAGAATTTTTTAAGGGCAAACCCTCGGCTCTATTTTGCCATGCCTGCTCCAAAACCTGCTGCATCGCTCGAACCGCTTGAGTCACTAAAACCAAATCGGTTTCACCCTTGTGATAATAAAAGGTTTCCGGCAACAACCAACCCTCAAGATTCTCACTCACACCTAAATCAGAACCCAATGACAACCAGGCCTGGTCATCTAAAACTCGATTAATTTTTGGCAAATCTGCCAATTTTTGCTTAACCTGCTTGAGCGTTTCACCCGGAATAATCACAAACGGATAACGCACACGCTGAGCGAAGATAAGCGCCTCAGCAAGCTCAGAAAATGTCCATTTGGGGTTAACCTCTAATTCCCCAGGGCGCAACTGATGGGCGATTTGATGATAACGTAAGTACCACTCAAACTCACGAGGACGTTCAAGCAGGCCTGCTTGATAGAGATGCCGCGTAATGCTTCGCGCCGAAACACCAGAAGGTATCTCAACAAGCTTAACCTCAGAATGTGACGAAATAGGCTTGCTCAAGGTTATATAAACCCAGCCATAAGCCACCAGCGCACTAACCACCGCCAAACCCAAAGCCACAGTCGTTAAACGCTTAACAACACATAGCGTGGCACAAAGCGCAATCGTATTGCTGGGTTGATCTTGGTTATTATCCGTATTATTTTCTGAAGAAGGTTGCATGCGATTCAAACTAGGCTCAAAAACTAAACCTGAATTATAAGGGAAAAACGCGAAGACTAACTAGTTTTAGTCATGAATTCTCGATACCAAAAATAGCAAACACAAAAAAAGCCGGCTATTGCAATCCGGCTTTCTAAAAACACTCACTCATAGTATGTCCAAAGGCGAATGACTTTAATTGCTTGGGTGGTTGTCATGGTTTCACCAGGCCTGGTTGCTTCTTGTTGTCATCCCTGTCTACACGGGGATGACTGTGGGGGGGTTGGGGGGGGGTTATAAGCATTTGTAGTAGCTTTTATACCAATTCACAAACTTGCCAATACCCTCTTCGATGCTGGTGCTGGGTTTGAAGCCGGTGTCTTTTGTTAGTTCGTCTACATCAGCATAGGTAATGGGTACATCTCCGGGTTGCATGGGCAAGAGGTTTTCGTTGGCTTTTTTGCCGGTGGCGGTTTCTATGGCGGTGATAAATCGGCGCAGGGTGACGGGTTGGTTGTTGCCTATGTTGTAGATTTTGTAGGGTGCGCTGGCGTTGGTGATTTTGTTCGTCATACCGGTTGTTTCTGTTGTCATCCCGGCGTAGGCCGGGATCTCTGGAGATCCTGAATCAAGTTCAGGATGACGAGCTTTTAGTTCAGAGTGACTTACTGGTGGGCGTTCCATGACGCGGGTGATGCCTTCTACGATGTCGTCGATGTAGGTAAAGTCGCGTTGCATGTCGCCGTTGTTGAAGACGTCAATGGTTTGGCCTTTGAGTATTTTTTTGGTGAAAGAGAAGTACGCCATGTCTGGGCGGCCCATTGGGCCGTAAACGGTAAAAAACCTTAAGCCTGTGGTTGGGATGTTGTAAAGGTGGCTGTAGGTGTGTGCCATGAGTTCATTGGATTTTTTGGTGGCGGCATATAAGCTGATGGGGTAATCCACTCGGTCTGCTGTGCTAAAGGGTTGTTTGATGTTCATGCCGTATACCGAGCTTGAGCTGGCATAAACCAGGTGTTTGATTTTGCTGTGGCGACAGCCTTCTAGGATATTGACAAAGCCAGCTAGGTTGGAATCCACGTAGGCGTGCGGGTTTTCAATTGAGTAGCGCACGCCCGCTTGTGCGCCAAGGTTAACAACGATATCGAAGGCGTTGTCTTTAAATAGGGCTTGTATCCCTGCGCGGTCGGCAAGGTCGAGTTTTAGAAAGGTTAGGTTTTGGTGGGTGTGCGGATTCGGCTGGAGATTCCGGCCTTCGCCGGAATGACGGGAACTTTCGCCGGAATGACCTGTTTTTTGCGTTATATCTAAACCCAGGGCGTTTAGGCGGTCGAGTTTGAGCTGTGGGTCGTAGTAATCGTTTAGGTTGTCTATGCCGACGATGTTGTGGCCGAAGGGTTTTAGGGCTTGGATGAGGTGAAAACCAATAAAACCAGCGGCGCCGGTTATTAGAATGTTTAGTTTTTGATTTTTGATGTTTAATTGCATGTGTTTTATTTCTTTGTTTAACTTATTGATTTTTAGGAATAGTTTCTTAAGATGCGTTCAAGTTGATTGACGCTTTCTTGATGAATTTGTGGATGCGTTTGCGCTACAACACTGTCCACAATAGCTATGTTTGCAGTGAATATTTTACTGGGTCTAATGTAACTAAGTTGGATCAATTGGCCTTGTGTAAAGTCTTGTTGGCGTAATTCAATGGCGTTTGGGTCGGCATAAGCTTTACTTGTTATTTGGCAAAGGATTATATCGTCCTTAGGCAGAACAGCTAATACGAAAGCGGGTCTTTTCTTTGACCCGCTTAAATCAGAAAATGGAAAATGCACAAATACGACGCTTCCTATTGATAGGCTGCCCATGCTTTATCCTCTTCAGGGTTAAGCCAATCTTTAGCTAGCGCCTGTTCACTAAGTAGCATGGCTTCATTATCTAGCTGTTTTGCTTGGCTTTGATGAGCGTATTTTGCTTTTATAAATAAAAAGAAATCTTTAACTTCTTGCTGAGCATGTTCAGGTAATGTTTGCCATTCTTTAGTTGAAATTGTTTCAATCATTTTTGGCTCCTTAGTTTTCTAGATATCATTCAGTCTTTTCCGAACAGGTCTCTAGTATACACCTTGTCTTTTACGTCTTGTATGTCATCCGTTAGGCGGTTGGCGATAATGACGTCGCTTTGGGCTTTGAAGTCGTTCAGGTCGCTGATGACGTTTGAGTGGAAGAATTCGGTTGCGCCCTGCTCGGTTAAAACTGGCTCGTAAATAACGATTGGGATGCCTTTGGCTTTGATGCGTTTCATCACACCTTGGATGGCGCTGGCGCGGAAGTTGTCGCTGCCTTGTTTCATGACGAGGCGATAGATGCCTACTTTGGGGGCTGGAGATCCTGAAACGAGTTCAGGATGACGTTCGGTTTGTTCAGGGTGGCTTTCGGTTAGTTTTTTTAGAATTTGGTCGGCTATGAAGTCTTTGCGGGTGGTGTTGGAATCGACTATGGCTTGGATTAGGTTTTGTGGCACATCTTGGTAGTTAGCCAGTAACTGTTTGGTGTCTTTGGGCAAACAATAACCACCATAGCCAAAGCTTGGGTTGTTGTAGTGGTCGCCGATGCGTGGATCAAGGCCGACGCCTTCAATGACTTGTTTGGTGCTGAGGCCATGGGTTTCACAATAAGTATCGAGTTCGTTGAAGTAGGACACACGCAGGGCTAGGAAGGTGTTGGAAAATAACTTAATGGCTTCAGCTTCGGTGGCGTCGGTGAACAATACTTGGATTTCGTTTTCTGGTTTTTGCGCCCCTTCAACGAGTAGATTGGCAAAGGTTTGCGCGCGCTCGGATTGCTCGCCCATGACGATGCGCGATGGGTGCAGGTTGTCCCATAGGGCTTTGCCTTCGCGCAGGAATTCTGGGGAGAAGAGGATGTTCGGAACCTTGTTGTCATGCTGAACTGAATCCAGGTCATGCTGAACTTGTTTCAGCATCTCAGAAGATTCCGAATCAAGTCCGGAATGACGGGAGCCTTCACCGGAATGACGGGAGCCTTCACCGGAATGACGGGTGCCTTCACCGGAATGACGGGTGCCTTCACCGGAATGACGGGTGCCTTCACCGGAATGACGGGAGCCTTCACCGGAATGACGGGAGCCTTCACCGGAATGACGGGAGCCTTCACCGGAATGACGGGAGCCTTCACCGGAATGACGGGCAAATTTTTGTTTTACGGATTGGGTGTAGCCCACTGGCACGGTAGACTTGATGATCATGATCGCTTGCGGGTTTATTGCGAGCACATCGGATATTACCGCTTCAACGGATTTGGTGTTGAAGGTGTTGGTTTGGGTGTCGTAGTCGGTTGGGGTGGCTATCACGACAAAGTCGGCGTTTTGGTAGGCCTGGTGTTTGTCTAGGGTGGCGGTTAGGTTAAGTGGTTTATTAGCTAGGAAATCCTCTATCTCAGCATCGATAATCGGTGATTGTCTGTTATTCAATAGGTCGATTTTTTCCGGCACGATGTCTAGCGCAACAACTTCATGGTGCTGGGCCAATAATACGGCTAGCGATAAGCCAACGTACCCTGTTCCTGCTACGGCGATTTTCATAGTTGTTTCCTGTATTCTCTTGGTCAGGGTTGAAGACGCTACCGCCCTACGCTGTCGCTACGTATAGGGCTTGTTGTCCGTAAAACGGGCCTGTTTCTATGCGTATGCCGTCGCCATTTTTTAGCTGGGCTAGGCCTTGGGTTTCTAGTTGTTGGGCTTCTTGTTTTTGTATCTGTCCAATGATGGCATCGTCTAGGGTAGGTAGATGGTTGCCAAAGCGTACAATTTGCCACACCCCTTTGGTTGAGCGTATGGGCGCCCAATTTTGATTTTCATCACAAAGCTGTATAAATAGGTAGCGCGGGAACAGGGGGTGTATTTGTGGGCGCATTTTGCCGCGGCAAGGTGTTTGTAGTTTGATTTTGGGACTATAAACCTGGTAGCCTTGCTGTGTCAGGTTTTGTTCGGCCAGCGCATCTTGCTTGGGCTTGGTCATTATAAGATACCAACGGTTCATGGGCGCTTGTCTCGAGTGGGTGATTGCGCTGGTTGTTCGTGATTTTGGTTGTGCAGTTGGATGAGCTCTTGTTGCAGGGCATCGTATTCTTGCTTTTTTCGTTGGATAAACGTTTCGGTTAGTGCGATGCGTTGCGCGATGCCTTTTGGGGTGAGTAGGTAGCGATAGTTTAATTTGTTGTCGCTGTGCGCGAACCGCTCTACTTTCACCAGACCTTTTTCGATAAGCGCTTTGAGAAGGTAGTTGGTTTTGCCAACACTAAACCCTAGGTTTTTCGCCAGTGTGCGTTGGTTGTGCTGTTGGGTTACTTGGCGCAAGGCTTCAAGCTGGGTTGCGGAGTCCATTGTTTTGTGTTTGCTCAATTTTTGAACGTGGGTATATTCTACACCATAGATTAGAGGGTTACCATGCTTTATTTTGTAGATATTCATACTAAATGCTAATTTTGATCCCAAACTTTGTTCCGTCGGCCTTTTTCAAGCGGGTTGTTTGTCGCTTCTTGGCTCGCCAACTATTTTAGACCCTAGCTTTAGACCCTAGCCTGGGTTACTAGTGCTTTCTCGACGCTTACGCACCGCTGATGCAACCAAGGCATAAAAAACACCTAGCATAAAACCTAGCACTAACCCCACCGCCACCATTAAACTGCGTTTTGGACCAGACTTCTGCTCCGGCACCACAGCCGGATCAATCGTCCGAAACACAAAATCCGCCTCCGTTTGGGCTAAAGTGAGGCTTTTTAAGTTTTCTTCAATAATTCGGAACGCAACTTGGCGATGTTCAACCAAGCTAATTTGATTCAACTGACGCTCTAGAAACGCAATCGAACGTTGCGCTGAGTCAACTTCCTGTTGGCGCATATGTTCATTAACCGCTGTTACTAACTGATTTACCCAGCGACTGGCTAGTTCAGCATCGGTATGTTCAATGGCAAGGGTTACCAAATTATTGTTGCGATTTTCATTCACCGAAATCATGTCGCGCAAACGCTTAACGGCTTGCTGCATGGTAGGTTCGCCAGGTAATAAACCCTCATCCCGTCCAGTAGCACTGGAGTCACTGCCACCCAGCACCAAGCCCTTTAGCTCACTCAGCATACTGGGCTTGGATTCTAGCCAGCTTTGAGTTTCCAGGTCCCAACTCTGCTCAAACAACCAGGGCTTTAAATCATGAGTAGCAATAAAACGACTTAAAAACGCACGTGACTGTAAAACAGCCAGTGCTTCTTGCGATTTAGACGCTTCACCCTTTGGCAAACTGACACCCGCTAAACTGGCTAGGCCAGCATATTGGCCTAAACCACCACCTCCACTAGCAACCGGAATCAATGAAGCTTCTGCTTTGTAGGTATTGGGCAAAGTTAATGAATAAATAGCTACGGCTAGCCCGAGTAATAGCGTTGTACCAGCAATTAACCACTTTTGCTGCCAAAGGGTTTGAAATAACTCCATTAAGTCAATTTCATCGTCATCATAACGCCCAACAACTTGTTCAGAGGCGACTAAGTCCAGTTCAGCCGCCTTGTTATCATAGCGTGCCATTAATCAAACACTCCTATCACTTTCAGCGTTGCCGCTGTTACCGCAAAATTCGCTAAAATAGAAGCAACACTACTCATCGTAAACAACGGATTCACGCGCTCCACATCCATCGGCACAACAATCGTGGCGCCCGCTTCAAGCTGCAGTGTGCGACTAGCAAACATCCCACTGCGGTAATGCTCGACGCGGCCATCACCATGCACCACAAAAACCTGACGTTTATCGGCACGACGCGACATACCACCGGCTAAGTCAATATAATCACTCACCGTTAAACCAGGCTGATAAATAAACGATGCACTACGTAACACCTCGCCTGTCACCACAATCTCGGTAGGACGCGGGGGGATCACTAAACGGTCACCATCCACCAGTTCCATTGCCAAGGTTGCCTGATAACGACGCGGCTGGACCGGATCTAAACCAATCACTAATCGACCCAAAGCCGGGGTCTGCCGAATCCGCTCGATTAAGGTATTCCCCATCTGCAAAATAGCGCCTGGATCTGTGTTATAAAAACCGGCATCGGCTTTAACACTAAGCAACAGATTTTTCTCTAACTCATCCGCTGATTGACGCAATTCACGCTCTTCTTGCAAACGCAAAGATTCACGCAAAAACACCGCATTGCGAGGTTCTGCCCATTGTGTAAAGCCACCAGCGCGCACTAAGAGTTGCTCCAGCGTTTCGCCTGGTTCAATGGTGTAACTGCCAGGAAAACGTACTTCACCTTCAACCGATACCACGCGGGCCGAATCAGCCCAGTTCGACACCTGCTTAACAATAACCTGATCGAATGGCATAAGTTGATAGCGTTCAGGGGCGACACCCGCCAAAACTTCACTTAAATCAATATTAGAAACCTGCGTAACTCGCTCCTCACCATCAACAATACGATGCCTGACTAAATCCGCTTGCGTTGCTACCGCTTGATGACGCAAACCGCCCGCGGCTACCAGCAAGTCTGACAAGGTAGCACCTGCAAATAACGGATACTGACCTGGATAACGCACCAACCCAGAGATCAAAACCACTCTAGCTGGCTCTGCTTGGGTAGCCTGTTCACGCATAACCGCCAAATCGTTTGCTAACAGCTCAACACGCGACCCATCCTGGGAGGAAAACACATACAGCCTATCACCTGGCGTTAGCATCACAGCAGATAAGTTAGCCAATTGCGTGCGACTAAAAGAAAGCTGCCCCGTGCGCTGATCACGATGGCGAATTAGCACATAATCCTCATCGACCAACGGCAAAGGGCCGCCAGCACTCATCAATAAACTCTGCGCATCCATTGCTACCATCAATGGATAGCTGCCAGAAAAACGCACATGACCCTGCACACTCACTACCGGCGCGGGTGCATCGGCCGTAGCCTGACTGGACAATTTAGCAATAATCTGCTCCAAAACCGCTTGACGCGCCGCAGCATCACGATTCGAAAACACGAATACCTGATCACTGGCCATCAAGGGAGTATGCAGTGCCTGTAAATAATTGGTGCTTAGTACCTCATAAGGCTGACCTGGTAGGGTTTGACGCAAAATCACCAAATAATTTAAATCGGCATCACGCTTAAAAGCCGCACGATTCGGTAATAGCTGCCCCAGTGTTACGCCCTCATACCAAGGGTAAACGCCTGGTCGCTGTACTTCGCCTTCAAGTTGTACCACATTAGCCAACTCATCCACCAGGCCTGGTACTGCCAACACATCGCCATTTTGAACTAATTGATTTAACGTTTGGTTTTGAGTTAGGTTTAGGCTCAACACCGTAGCAAAACCATCGGCCTGTACACGGGTTAGTTTCGCTTTGTCACGATAAGCCTGTGGTGAAAACCCACCCGCCAAACGAATCACATCAGCAAAAATCCGCTCAGATTTAAGCTCATAAATAGCGGGCCGTTGTACCGCACCGGTTAAAGACACCTGTTTACCCTGCACCGGAATAAACACCGTATCACCCGGTTGCAAGCGCACATCATCACGGCTGTTACCATGAATCAGTAAATCATACAGGTCTAGCTTCGCAATCAACTCACCCTGGCGGCGCAATTCAATATTACGAAACGACCCTATCTCACTAATACCACCCGACACATAAAGCGCATGCGTCATAGTCGCCATACCACTCACTAAGTAGGAGCCTGGCATACGGGCTTCGCCCATCACAAATATGCGAAACGACCGCATTTCACCCAATGTAATACTTGATTCAATCCCTACCCCTAAACGCTCCAAATGCTTTTGCAATTCGGTCACCGCATGGGTAAAGGTTAAACCGGCCACCACCACCGGACCGACATTAGGTAGTTGGATTTGGCCATTACGGTCAACCACCAACTGCATGCGCTCGTTTTTATTGCCAAACAAATGAATATTAAGCTGATCACCCACACCTAGAATATAGTCGGTAGGCACAGGAATATCATTCACTGGGGCAAACGTCGTTGGCTGACCGGCAAACAAACTCGCACCAAAGCGTGTTAAACCCAAATTGGCCAGATTATGTTTTGGTGTCGATAAACCACGCTGCTGTTGATCAACAGGAGTAATTGGCGCATCCACTTCAAAGCTATCATCCGGCGATTTAATCGGCGGCAAGGGCTTAACACTATCCACTAACAACTCGGGTTGCTGTGCAACCGAACCGACCGGATTGGCGCTCGTTAAACCTGAGGGCTGACTGAGAAGTTGTTGCTGTTGCGCAGGGGACAATTGATTAAACATCCGTAATTGCTCATCGGTTAACCCCGCTAAATTCGCCGAGGCTGCCTGCAGCCAAAAACCTAAGGTCAGTAACACGACTAACATCAACATAGATTTTAAACCCAGCCCACGCCCCATTTGTTGCTCAATTCTCATGCTACTTTCAAACCTTTTACTTTAAAGTTAATGATTCTATCGGCTTAATCCAACAAAGACGCTGGACGCGAATAATACTGATAACGCCGTTTATCAGTTATGCCGTACAACTGTTGTGGGCGATTCAACTTCTGACCACCATCACGCGTTAAGAACTGAAAATTGACGCGCCCTGTTTCACGCGTCGATTTTAAACTAAACATATCAAAAGGTATCACCACATAAACACCCTTATCAAAACTGCCCTCGCCAAAATCTTCGGCCGAAACATTGGTTCTGCTAGCCCAGGCACCCAAACGAGCGTTGTTTAAAAAACGCCGACTGACATCAAAGGTTACGCCACGGTCTTTAGCTAAATACTGGCCGGCACTCAGCTGAATTAAAACTTGCTGCCACTCATAATAACCGGTGACATGCCCTGTTAATACCTGATAATCCCGCAAACCAAAGCCCTGATCAAACGCGCGTTGTTGCACAAAATTGGCATCCACACCGAGCGCCCAGTTCTTACCGAAGGGTCGATATAACAACTCACTGCCCACCCCGGCATACATGGACTCTAAATAACCGCCATAACCCAACCAAAACAGATCATCGGTCGGCTGGGCATGCGAGGCGGCATAAAACTGGCTCATGCGCAGTTTTGAGGTTTTTAAATAATCACGAATCTGTGTACGCACGCGCGGCAGATTGGAGGAGGCTTCATATTCAAATTGATCAAAATTATCTAACAATCCCAACTCCAACCCCAAATTTAATGAATGGCGTTGCTGTTGATCAAAATGATAGTGAGCTAAGGCACGTAACGACAATTGGTAAAGCACAAACTCGTCCGGCCCCCCAATATTCGCCGATAAGGCGGGTAACAGACTAAAACTTAGCGGCTCAGGTTCAGCCTGATAAAGCGTTTGTTCCAAGGATTCCGAAGGCTCCAATGACCCCGAAACACGCAACACCGTCGACTCTGGTGTCGCCACCAGCTCGGCCAAATCAACAAACGCATCCCGCGACAGTCGCGCCACCGACAAGGTTAATCCCACCGTCTGCTCGACTACTTCAAGGTGTTTTACTTCATCGGAAGCCAAACGATTATGCACCATGCGAGATACCCGACCAACACCCTGATTCAAATCATTGTAGTTTGTTTGTGACCCAGTGATTCGCAAGGTATCGCTTGATGAATCGACCGCCACCTTAGAAACAGCAAAGCCAGCCTGGGTGTGCAAGGCTTCGCTCAAGGCCGGCCAATCAAGACTAGTGACCTCGCCCACCGGCGTAATCAAAATAGGCTCTGGTGCCATATCAAACAACTTCGGCGCAATCGGCTGAACCAAACTGGTGCGTAATGTAAGACCCAACATAACCGTATCGCCACGCGCCCAACCCAAGTGCACATCAAATCCATTACCAAAACTATAGACACCAGCAACATTAATGGGACTGCTTTGCTTAAACCGATTTCGTAAAGGTTCGTTTTGGTAATCATTGGCATCATAATCCAACTTAAGCACCAAAGGCCAAGCAGCCATTTGATAGGCGAGACCTGCAAACACACTGGTACGATCACCCGAAAAATAACTATCGAGATTAAACTCGCCACCCTCACCAGAATCATTGCGCTCACGCCGAGCAAAATTATTGCCTAAGCGTTTAAAAGGATTTGATAACTGCCCTTGCTGCCCCAAATAACCCCAGCCAAAACCTAGCGAGGCATCAAAACGCCCCCACTGTTTAGACGCAACGACATACTCACCGGAAAACAGGCCTGTGCCCCCAATATCGCGCACCCCAACCGCAATCTCCGGCCAATAATAGCTTTCGGCTAATAACCGCAACTTAGCATCAAAAGACTTGTCTTTATAACCTTGATTTGAGATACCATAAATTCGATTATCAATATCGGTGTATTTAAACAGCACCTCTAACCAGGGTGCTGGCTGACCAAACACCACAAACTGGTTGTAGGGCTCAATGCGACTCAAATGAACCCCAAAATCGCCATCACGATGCATTCTCGCGCTGGGCATGGTTACATAGCCGACACCGCCATACGCGGTTTGCGACGGGCTCACGCGCTCTGCGCCCTGTACTGATGTCACGCCTGCCGCCATTAACAAGCCACAAGCCAAAGGCAACAAGCCCAGCTTAAAAATACGCCTAGGCTTACTAGCGTTTAAAATGATTGGGTTACTAACCAACTGGCTAAATCCTCATTGAATGCGGGATAATCACGTATCCATCGTTTTGGCGCCAGCGCCATCACCCAGGCTCCGGGCGATACGGCTGCCGCGTTGTATGTCCAAGCGCCATAACGCAGCTGATCAACTTGGCCATTTGCTTGAATCACCCACACCTGTCCGGGCACCAGGCCTGGTAACAAGCCAGCAGCCCGCACATAATCAGTAATGGTTTGCGCCGGAGCATGTCGCAAGCTAATGCGATGAAACCCCACCAACTGAATAGAGTCTGGACGATTGACTAATCGCAACACGGCGCCAGTGCGCACAATAGGATCTTGATTAATTGCCAACTCGATAGCTTTCGGGTCAATTAGCGATACTGGCCGCCGCCCGGTAACCGCCTGCTGACTCACTAAATTTAGCACCTGCTGAAAATACACCTGCGCATCTGTAGCTTGCTGCTGATTCGATTCAGCGCCAACGACATGGTGAAGAAACGCCAACAAGCGTTGCTGTAACGCCAACTGAGCTGGCTCACGTGCCGCAAATGACAAGTGTGCTCCAAATGGATAATTACATTTGCGCCAGTCACTCAGCGCCAAGAGTTGCGACAAATAAACCGGTTGATCGGCTGTAACCAGCAGCTGATGCCCATCACAATGTTCTACCGTTAAAGTTACCGACGGCGCAGCTGGCAGGGGCGATGCGGCGATGCTAGTAGAAATACCAATAAAAAAGCCAGCTAAACTGACTATGCTGATTAAGCTGATTGTGCTAAAGGGGACTAAAATCCGCGTCACTAACAACCTGGCCTTATTTACCACCATGGCTTTACCACATAATACTCAATAACCGGCAATGAAGGTGCCAAGTGCTGTCGCGAGGCCATTACTTGTTGCGCCGTCACATCCAACCAATACCAATTTTCAGTGCTAAAATTTAAATCAGCCACGGTCCACTGCTCCGTTACGCTGAGCACCTGACGCTGTTGACCAGCAACTTCTTTGGTTTCAACGTCACCCGCCTGCAATACAACATGAGCAACCAAACCAAACAATCGCTGTTCCGGAAGATCAAACCGCATTGAAAAACGCTGTGTTTGCTGTGGACGCAAAGACCAAAAACCAAAACTTTGATAAATTTCTGCTTGACGCAAACCCGATAAATCTATGCCAGAAGCAAGACGGTAGGTTTCAACCAAACGCCCCTGCTCAAAAGCAAAACCGATCAAGTCTCGGGTATACCAATACTGCCTAGTGTCTTCCAAATAGCCCAAATTCATAAAAATTGGGCGTCTATTATCGAGTTGTAAAGACAAAATAGCATAGGGCGATTGCGCAATCTGTTGTTCAGCAATCGTAGGCCGCTTTAATAATTGGAACACCGAAACGCTATCAGCCACCACCGAATCCGTCGCTGGATTTGATGAGCAACCGAAAAGAAAAACCGCACTAAAAAGTGCGGTTAATGCTTGACGAGGCAGGCGAAAACTCACGGTTATTATCTTGTAACGGTTGTACCGGTTGTACCGGTTGTACCGGTTGTACTGGTTGTCGATCCAACATTGCTACCAATTACAACAACCGCACCTACCGCTGCAGCCACTGCAACACCTGCCGCAGCGGCACCTGTACCACCTGCAGCGGCACCTGTACCACCTGCTGGGTTAGCTAAAACAGTGCCTGACATACCTAAAGTTGAAATTGCAATAACAGACGCTAATAAAGTCTTTTTCATAATGAACATACTTTTGGAATAGATAAAAATTTCACAACGCTTATGTATAATACTAAAGCCCCCCCCTAAAAACTACTAAAATCGCATATTTTTTAAAAAAACAAAGCAAATTCCGACAATGAGTTCAATATAAATCGAATAGATTCCGGCCTGCGCCGACATGACGGGGTGAAAGCCGACATGACGGTTACTTTATTCGTCATCCCGGCGTAGGCCGGGATCTATTAAGGGTTTGCAACACCGGTTTGAGATGCCGGATCAAGTCCGGCATGACGGGGTGAAAGCCGACATGACGGTTACTTTGTTCGTCATCCCGGCGTAGGCCGGGATCTATTGAGGGTTTGCAACACCGGTTTGAGATGCCGGATCAAGTCCGGCATGACGGGGTGAAAGCCGACATGACGGGGTGAAAGCCGACATGACGGGGTGAAAGCCGGCATGACGGGGTTACGGCTTTATGTCACTTAGCTGTGCATTGCGCAGTTGCATAACTTCGGTCTCTGTTAAGCCGGTTTTGCTGGCAATGGTCAGATCATCGAGCACATCTAATAAGCCTTGTGCGATAGTCAATCTTTCAAGATGACGCCCCTCTTCCCTTCCCTCTTCCCTTCCCTCTTCCCTTCCCTCTTCCCTTCCCTCTTCCCTTCCCTCTTCCCTTCCCTCTTGACGCCCGGCCTCTCGTCCCTTTTTCTCCGCATCCATTGCAGCGGTGTCGATGACGTTTTTAAGGTCTCGATAGTATTTTAAGCTGGCCTCGTAACCTTCGCGTTCTTGCGGTGTGAATTTGGCGATTTGGGCTTTTTCAAAGAGGCGCTCAAAGATCTTGGTTTGTAGTCGTTTAGGAACCGCCTGGAGTTTGTGGAGGTTTTTGAATAGGTATAACCATTTGTCTTGGTCGGTGTCGAGTTCGTCTTCGGTTTTGTTGAAGTTGGGCATGGTTAAATAGATAAACATGCATTTGTCGTAAAATACTTGGTTGTGTTGGTTTTTGAGTTGAACGGTGTGAATCACTTCGTTGCGACCGGTTTGTTTATCTTCTTCAAAGATAAAATCTAATATGCCGATGGTATAGACGGCGCTAAGTTCAAAGTTCCAGTCGTCGCCGCGTTGCGCTTGTTGCTGAATCGGGAAGCTGGCGTAAAACACACTGCGATCTTTAAAGAAGTTTTGTTTGGCTTTTTGTATTTCGACAATAAAATGTTCGCCGCTGGGGCTGGTGCAGTTTAGATCAAATACCGCCCGGCGATCGAGTGATGTGGCGCCAAGGTGTTCGTTGTGGGTAAAGTTGAGTTCTTTTACTTGGTGTTTTTGCGGCAATAGGGTGTTAAGAAAGGCAATAAGCTGCTCTTTGGAGTCTTCTTCTCCAAAAAGTTTTTTAAATCCGAAGTCGGTAAATAAATTGATGTATTGTTCTTTCATGATTCAACGCCTAATTCTTATTACAAGCTGAGACCTTTGCAAAACCCCGCTATTTCTAAAGTTAAATTCTAAAATTCGACTTTTTTGAATATAGAACTTGCAATTTAGTCCTTTTTCGCTGTTTTACGTCACTTTTATGACGGTTTTTTGCTATTTTGTGCGCATATCCTGTTTTTTGGATACACGCACCCCTTGAGCCTTAGCTCAGTTGTATGTTTATTGCGCGTTTTAGGTTGTATCCAATACACATGAGTGTTAATTTTGCCGCATTGCGCTTTAGGCCGTTATAGCGGGCTTGTGCCATTCCATAGTGCTGTTTTAATACACCAAAGGTGCGCTCCACGATGTAGCGTACTTCTGAGGCTAATCGGTTGTGTTGCTTTTGTTGTTCGGTGAGCGCTGTATTGCGATAAGCACGGTGCAGGATGTTATTTTTAATCCGCTTGGTTTTGAGTAGTTTGTCGTGCGCTTGGCTTTTGTAGGCACTATCGGCATACACGACTTTTCGCTGCCCGTTAATAGGGTCTCGAAGGTCTGAGAGTCGTGGCTTGATCCGGTGGTGAAGTCGTTGGTTTTAATGAATCCGTCTTCATCGACATTAATGTGGGCTTTAAAACCGTAGGTCGATGTTTTCTTGCCATTGGAGGCGGTTTTGACATTGTAGCTGGCCTGGGTGTCTTGGGTGTTTTCGCCTTTGGCGTTTTTGTGGGGCGGTTGTTTTTGGCTTGGATAACACTGGCATCAATAATACTGACTTCACCGGCTTTCATGATCAGGCCTTGTTGGCGCAGCTGATGATTGATGTTTTCAAATAGGGCATCCAATAGGTTGTCTTGTTGTAGACGTTGGCGAAAACGCCAGATGGTAGAGTGATCAGGTACACTATCGGTTAAGCTGAGCTGGACAAAGCGACGAAATAATAAATCGCGAGCCAGTTGTTTTTCACAGGCTGGATCGCTGAGGTTGTACCAGGTTTGTAATAATAGGATCTTGAACATGAGTAGTGGTGGGAAGGCACGCTCACCCATTGGGTTGTTATGGATATTGAGCATTAAGGCTTCACACGCTGACCAGTCAATTAGCTCTTCAACTCCATCTAATTCATTGAGTGCCGGATGGGGGCAGATAAGTGCATCAGCGAGTGAGGTCTGTGAGAGGTTTTTCCATGCCATGTGATAAAATCCAGTTATATGTAATAATTGTTTGTTATTTTAACTCTTAATCGCAAAACTTGCAGATTTATAGTGGTTTGGCAAGCTTTTCTCGTGCAAAGGTCTCAAGCTATATTAATTTTAGCACAGAATGAATTAAGCTGGCCTGGCGGCGCATTGACAGTTACTTTATTCGTCATCCCGGCGTAGGCCGGGATCTATTAAGGGTTTGCAACACCGGTTTGAGATGCCGGATCAAGTCCGGCATGACGGGGTGAAAGCCGACATGACGGTTACTTTGTTCGTCATCCCGGCGTAGGCCGGGATCTATTAAGGGTTTGCAACACCGGTTTGAGATGCCGGATCAAGTCCGGCATGACGGGGTGAAAGCCGACATGACGGTTACTTTGTTCGTCATCCCGGCGTAGGCCGGGATCTATTAAGGGTTTGCAACACCGGTTTGAGATGCCGGATCAAGTCCGGCATGACGGGGTGAAAGCCGGCATGACGGGGTTACGGCTTTATGTCACTTAGCTTTGCATTACGCAGTTGCATAACTTCGGTCTCTGTTAAGCCGGTTTTGCTGGCAATGGTCAGATCATCGAGCACATCTAATAAGCCTTGTGCGATAGTCAATCTTTCAAGATGACGCCCTTCTTCCCTTCCCTCTTCCCTTCCCTCTTCCCTTCCCTCTTCCCTTCCCTCTTGACGCCCGGCCTCTCGTCCCTTTTTCTCCGCATCCATTGCAGCGGTGTCGATGACGTTTTTAAGGTCTCGATAGTATTTTAAGCTGGCCTCGTAACCTTCGCGTTCTTGCGGTGTGAATTTGGCGATTTGGGCTTTTTCAAAGAGGCGCTCAAAGATTTTAGTTTGTAGTCGTTTAGGAACCGCCTGGAGTTTGTGGAGGTTTTTGAATAGGTATAACCATTTGTCTTGGTCGGTGTCGAGTTCGTCTTCGGTTTTGTTGAAGTTGGGCATGGTTAAATAGATAAACATGCATTTGTCGTAAAATACTTGGTTGTGTTGGTTTTTGAGTTGAACGGTGTGAATCACTTCGTTGCGACCGGTTTGTTTATCTTCTTCAAAGATAAAATCTAATATGCCGATGGTATAGACGGCGCTAAGTTCAAAGTTCCAGTCGTCGCCGCGTTGCGCTTGTTGCTGAATCGGGAAGCTGGCGTAAAACACACTGCGATCTTTAAAGAAGTTTTGTTTGGCTTTTTGTATTTCGACAATAAAATGTTCGCCGCTGGGGCTGGTGCAGTTTAGATCAAATACCGCCCGGCGATCGAGTGATGTGGCGCCAAGGTGTTCGTTGTGGGTAAAGTTGAGTTCTTTTACTTGATGTTTTTGCGGCAATAGGGTGTTGAGAAAGGCAATAAGCTGCTCTTTGGAGTCTTCTTCTCCAAAAAGTTTTTTAAATCCGAAGTCGGTAAATAAATTGATGTATTGTTCTTTCATGATTCAGCGCCTAATTCTTATTACAAGCTATATTAATTTTAGCACAGAATGAATTAAGCTGGCCTGGCGGCGCATTGACAGTTACTTTATTCGTCATCCCGGCGTAGGCCGGGATCTATTGAGGGTTTGCAACACCGGTTTGAGATGCCGGATCAAGTCCGGCATGACGGGGTGAAAGCCGGCATGACAGTTACTTTGTTCGTCATCCCGGCGTAGGCCGGGATCTATTAAGGGTTTGCAACACCGGTTTGAGATGCCGGATCAAGTCCGGCATGACGGGGTGAAAGCCAACATGACGGTTACTTTATTCGTCATCCCGGCGTAGGCCGGGATCTATTAAGGGTTTGCAACACCGGTTTGAGATGCCGGATCAAGTCCGGCATGACGGGGGTGAAAGCCGACATGACGGTTACTTTATTCGTCATCCCGGCGTAGGCCGGGATCTATTAAGGGTTTGCAACACCGGTTTGAGATGCCGGATCAAGTCAGGCATGACGGGGGTGAAAGCCGGCATGACAGTTACTTTATTCGTCATCCCGGCGTAGGCCGGGATCTATTAAGGGTTTGCAACACCGGTTTGAGATGCCGGATCAAGTCCGGCATGACGGGGTGAAAGCCGGCATGACAGTTACTTTATTCGTCATCCCGGCGTAGGCCGGGATCTATTAAGGGTTTGCAACACCGGTTTGAGATGCCGGATCAAGTCCGGCATGACGGGGGTGAAAGCCGACATGACAGTTACTTTGTTCGTCATCCCGGCGTAGGCCGGGATCTATTAAGGGTTTGCAACACCGGTTTGAGATGCCGGATCAAGTCCGGCATGACGGGGTGAAAGCCGGCATGACGGGGTTACGGCTTTATGTCACTTAGCTTTGCATTACGCAGTTGCATAACTTCGGTCTCTGTTAAGCCGGTTTTGCTGGCAATGGTCAGATCATCGAGCACATCTAATAAGCCTTGTGCGATAGTCAATCTTTCAAGATGACGCCCTTCTTCCCTTCCCTCTTCCCTTCCCTCTTCCCTTCCCTCTTGACGCCCGGCCTCTCGTCCCTTTTTCTCCGCATCCATTGCAGCGGTGTCGATGACGTTTTTAAGGTCTCGATAGTATTTTAAGCTGGCCTCGTAACCTTCGCGTTCTTGCGGTGTGAATTTGGCGATTTGGGCTTTTTCAAAGAGGCGCTCAAAGATCTTGGTTTGTAGTCGTTTAGGAACCGCCTGGAGTTTGTGGAGGTTTTTGAATAGGTATAACCATTTGTCTTGGTCGGTGTCGAGTTCGTCTTCGGTTTTGTTGAAGTTGGGCATGGTTAAATAGATAAACATGCATTTGTCGTAAAATACTTGGTTGTGTTGGTTTTTGAGTTGAACGGTGTGAATCACTTCGTTGCGACCGGTTTGTTTATCTTCTTCAAAGATAAAATCTAATATGCCGATGGTATAGACGGCGTTAAGTTCAAAGTTCCAGTCGTCGCCGCGTTGCGCTTGTTGCTGAATCGGGAAGCTGGCGTAAAACACACTGCGATCTTTAAAGAAGTTTTGTTTGGCTTTTTGTATTTCGACAATAAAATGTTCGCCGCTGGGACTGGTGCAGTTTAGATCAAATACCGCCCGGCGATCGAGTGATGTGGCGCCAAGGTGTTCGTTGTGGGTAAAGTTGAGTTCTTTTACTTGGTGTTTTTGCGGCAATAGGGTGTTAAGAAAGGCAATAAGCTGCTCTTTGGAGTCTTCTTCTCCAAAAAGTTTTTTAAATCCGAAGTCGGTAAATAAATTGATGTATTGTTCTTTCATGATTCAACGCCTAATTCTTATTACAAGCTATATTAATTTTAGCACAGAATGAATTAAGCTGGCCTGGCGGCGCATTGACAGTTACTTTATTCGTCATCCCGGCGTAGGCCGGGATCTATTAAGGGTTTGCAACACCGGTTTGAGATGCCGGATCAAGTCCGGCATGACGGGGTGAAAGCCGGCATGACAGTTACTTTGTTCGTCATCCCGGCGTAGGCCGGGATCTATTAAGGGTTTGCAACACCGGTTTGAGATGCCGGATCAAGTCCGGCATGACGGGGTGAAAGCCGGCATGACGGGGTTACGGCTTTATGTCACTTAGCTGTGCATTGCGCAGTTGCATAACTTCGGTCTCTGTTAAGCCGGTTTTGCTGGCAATGGTCAGATCATCGAGCACATCTAATAAGCCTTGTGCGATAGTCAATCTTTCAAGATGACGCCCTTCTTCCCTTCCCTCTTCCCTTCCCTCTTCCCTTCCCTCTTCCCTTCCCTCTTGACGCCCGGCCTCTCGTCCCTTTTTCTCCGCATCCATTGCAGCGGTGTCGATGACGTTTTTAAGGTCTCGATAGTATTTTAAGCTGGCCTCGTAACCTTCGCGTTCTTGCGGTGTGAATTTGGCGATTTGGGCTTTTTCAAAGAGGCGCTCAAAGATTTTAGTTTGTAGTCGTTTAGGAACCGCCTGGAGTTTGTGGAGGTTTTTGAATAGGTATAACCATTTGTCTTGGTCGGTGTCGAGTTCGTCTTCGGTTTTGTTGAAGTTGGGCATGGTTAAATAGATAAACATGCATTTGTCGTAAAATACTTGGTTGTGTTGGTTTTTGAGTTGAACGGTGTGAATCACTTCGTTGCGACCGGTTTGTTTATCTTCTTCAAAGATAAAATCTAATATGCCGATGGTATAGACGGCGCTAAGTTCAAAGTTCCAGTCGTCGCCGCGTTGCGCTTGTTGCTGAATCGGGAAGCTGGCGTAAAACACACTGCGATCTTTAAAGAAGTTTTGTTTGGCTTTTTGTATTTCGACAATAAAATGTTCGCCGCTGGGGCTGGTGCAGTTTAGATCAAACACCGCCCGGCGATCGAGTGATGTGGCGCCAAGGTGTTCGTTGTGGGTAAAGTTGAGTTCTTTTACTTGGTGTTTTTGCGGCAATAGGGTGTTAAGAAAGGCAATAAGCTGCTCTTTGGAGTCTTCTTCTCCAAAAAGTTTTTTAAATCCGAAGTCGGTAAATAAATTGATGTATTGTTCTTTCATGATTCAGCGCCTAATTCTTATTACAAGCTATGTTAATTTTAGCACAGAATGAATTAAGCCGGCCTGGCGGCGCATTGACAGTTACTTTATTCGTCATCCCGGCGTAGGCCGGGATCTATTAAGGGTTTGCAACACCGGTTTGAGATGCCGGATCAAGTCCGGCATGACGGGGGTGAAAGCCGGCATGACAGTTACTTTATTCGTCATCCCGGCGTAGGCCGGGATCTATTAAGGGTTTGCAACACCGGTTTGAGATGCCGGATCAAGTCCGGCATGACGGGGGTGAAAGCCGGCATGACAGTTACTTTATTCATCATCCCGGCGTAGGCCGGGATCTATTGAGGGTTTGCAACACCGGTTTGAGATGCCGGATCAAGTCCGGCATGACGGGGTGAAAGCCGGCATGACGGGGTTACGGCTTTATGTCACTTAGCTTTGCATTACGCAGTTGCGCAACTTCGGTCTCTGTTAAGCCGGTTTTGCTGGCAATGGTCAGATCATCGAGCACATCTAATAAGCCTTGTGCGATAGTCAATCTTTCAAGATGACGCCCCTCTTCCCTTCCCTCTTCCCTTCCCTCTTCCCTTCCCTCTTCCCTTCCCTCTTCCCTTCCCTCTTCCCTTCCCTCTTCCCTTCCCTCTTCCCTTCCCTCTTGACGCCCGGCCTCTCGTCCCTTTTTCTCCGCATCCATTGCAGCGGTGTCGATGACGTTTTTAAGGTCTCGATAGTATTTTAAGCTGGCCTCGTAACCTTCGCGTTCTTGCGGTGTGAATTTGGCGATTTGGGCTTTTTCAAAGAGGCGCTCAAAGATCTTGGTTTGTAGTCGTTTAGGAACCGCCTGGAGTTTGTGGAGGTTTTTGAATAGGTATAACCATTTGTCTTGGTCGGTGTCGAGTTCGTCTTCGGTTTTGTTGAAGTTGGGCATGGTTAAATAGATAAACATGCATTTGTCGTAAAATACTTGGTTGTGTTGGTTTTTGAGTTGAACGGTGTGAATCACTTCGTTGCGACCGGTTTGTTTATCTTCTTCAAAGATAAAATCTAATATGCCGATGGTATAGACAGCGCTAAGTTCAAAGTTCCAGTCGTCGCCGCGTTGCGCTTGTTGCTGAATCGGGAAGCTGGCGTAAAACACACTGCGATCTTTAAAGAAGTTTTGTTTGGCTTTTTGTATTTCGACAATAAAATGTTCGCCGCTGGGGCTGGTGCAGTTGAGATCAAATACCGCCCGGCGATCGAGTGATGTGGCGCCAAGGTGTTCGTTGTGGGTAAAGTTGAGTTCTTTTACTTGGTGTTTTTGCGGCAATAGGGTGTTAAGAAAGGCAATAAGCTGCTCTTTGGAGTCTTCTTCTCCAAAAAGTTTTTTAAATCCGAAGTCGGTAAATAAATTGATGTATTGTTCTTTCATGATTCAACGCCTAATTCTTATTACAAGCTATGTTAATTTTAGCACAGAATGAATTAAGCTGGCCTGCGCCGGAATCTCAACCCTAAATACCTTTTTTACCAAGGACAACGCCAATCGTACGAATAAGGGTTTCAATTTCCAGCCAAATGCTCCAATTCTTGATGTAGTACAAATCATACATTAGCTTTTGGCGAGCATCTTCCGCACAGCTCCCATAGGGATACAGCACCTGCGCCCAACCCGAAATCCCAGGTGCGACTAGGTGGCGTTCATGATAAAACGGGATTTCCTTTTCATAATTATCAACCAAAATCGTCCACTCTGAACGCGGGCCAAAAAAGTGCATATCCCCTTTCAGCACATTCCATAATTGCAGCAACTCATCAATGCGGGTTTTACGCATCACAGAACCAAATGGAAAAATACGCGGATCGTCCTCCTGAGTGTAAGGATCAAAATGCCCATCCACATGCATCGACCGAAACTTATACAGGGTAAATTCCTTACCACCTCGACCAACCCGCGCTTGCGAAAAAATCACCGGACCGGGCGATTCGCGGCGAATTTTCCACATTGCATACAGCATCACCGGCCAAACCAACGTCAGCAAACTCAACGCCGCCGCAATATCAATCGTGCGTTTCATCAGGTACTGGCTGGTTGAATACGCGGAAACCTGTTCAAGATAGGCTAAATCGGTAGATTGGTAATTAATAAAACACTTGCGTAACAAACCCTCCATAAACTGCTCAAACTTAACCAATTTCACCCCGGCTAAATCGGCATGGGTTAATTGCTTAATCCAGGCCTGCTGATCAAGCCGCTTCGATTCTTCAGACCCGGTTGCCTGCCCCTGCTCTGGCAACACCACATAATCCGGGTCAAAGTTTTGCAAGGTAGTGGCTAAAGCATCACGGTCTTGCAAAAACTGCCACTGAAAATTTTGCGCAGTTAATCGTGCCTCTTCAAATTTTGTAAACGGATAGGGCGACAAGAACAACACACGCACTGGCTGCTGTTGACGCGTATGGCACCAATGGTTAATTAACAACCGCGATAATAACAACACAAACGGGGTTAAAAACGCCCAAATCAACAAGACCTTGCGTCCAAATTCTTGGGTAGCCAATACCACAAAAGCAACCACCAGCAACGCTACTAAAATGAAGCCCCAAACTTGAAACACCAGTTGCAGTTTTTGTGCCAACGTACGATGCAAATAACGACTATACCCCTTAAGCAACAAACTACCCACCACCATTGCTAAGCCAGCTGATAAGCCCAACCAGAGATAAGGCTCACTCCAGGCTGTATCACTAAAAATGGCATGTAAAAAAACTAACAACAACAAGGGCAACAACAGATCAGATAGCGCAAAAAACAGCAATGTGCGTCGACTGGAATAGCGAATAATATTTTGCATAGATCCCTTCAAAACAAAAAACTTAAAATTATCACAAATTATCACAAAATCTTGACACCACAGGAAGGATAAAAGAATGTTTTGTGAATAAATACCGCGATCAGGGTGCAGGTCAAAATCTCAAACCTGCGGCACACACCTCACTTATACCCCTTAGGATTGCTCAACTGCCAACGCCAAGCGTCTTGGCACATGCGCTTAATATCTAATTCGGCTTTCAACCTTATCCATCCAAACCTGACCGTCGGATACCAAGCCAATATTAAATGCCAACCGACTCGCCGACCGAGAACCGATAATGCCCTGATGCCCCTCACACTCCAAATAATCTTTCATGACTTTCCATGCCAGCTCGTGCGTAGACTGCAACTGACCCAGGGCTTTCAAATAATTCTTAAAACACTGAACCAACGAATATCTTGACCTGGCATAAAGTGATAACTCCTTTGCACGGCTTTCACTAAACCTCAAAAGATCCCGGCCTGCGCCGGGATGACATAAATCACCCCGTCATTCCGGCGCAGGCCGGAATCTCAAACCAAATCACCCCGTCATTCCGGCGCAGGCCGGAATCCCATACCAAATCAGCCCGTCATTCCGGCGCAGGCCGGAATCTCCAACCAAATCAGCCCGTCATTCCGGCGCAGGCCGGAATCTCAAAACAAATCACCCCGTCATTCCGGCGCAGGCCGGAATCTCCAACAGACACACCCGCCCCATCAACAAACCCCACCAAATCCCCAACAACCTGTTCAACAACATCAGGCAACCCATCCAAACGCCGACGTACTAACGCCCGAACCGCAACCCCATCCGCCACAAAACGCGACAACAAAGCCGACCCCACAAAACCCGTTGCACCGGTTAAAAATACGTTCATTACTTATACCCCTTAGGATTGCTCAACTGCCAACGCCAAGCGTCTTGGCACATGCGCTTAATATCTAATTCGGCTTTCCAGCCCAAGGCGGCAAACGCACCACAGGGGTCAGCGTAACATTGCGCCACATCACGCAAAAATATAATGTGATTGTGCGCCACTGTTTCAAACTCAACGGCATACATACTCAATCCCTCTCAACCAACAAACCAAACCCTATATTACCGAAAACACAGGCTTAACGCCAACCCTCAAGAGATCCCGGCCTACGCCGGGATGACACAATTAAAATGCCGGGATGACATAAAAAACCATGATTCCGGCTCTTTTTTCGTCATTCCGGCGCAGGCCGGAATCTCAAACCGGCACTTCAAACAATTGAATCCCACAAATCAGTCCAATCAGGATTCATCTCAGAAACCAGCCTATTCTTCCAATCACGATGCCAATTCTTCAACGCCTTTTCACGCCTAATCGCTTCGGACATATCCTCATGTATCTCAAAATAAACTAACTTTGTTACATTATATTGCTTGGTAAAGCCATCAATAAAGTGATTACGATGTTGATACACTCGCTGCACCAAATTTGACGTTACACCAATATAAAGAACGTTATTATTTTGATTAGACATCATATACACGGCTGGCTGCATACAAACCCTCAAAAGATCCCGGCCTACGCCGGGATGACGTAAATAAAAGGCCGGGATGACGTAAATAAAAGGCCGGGATGACGTAAATAAAAGGCCGGGATGACACCCTTCCCGTCATCCTGACGAAGGTCAGGATCTCAAACCAACTATGCAAACCCATCAAAAGATCCCGGCCTGCGCCGGGATGACGTAAATTAAAAACCGGGATGACACAAAAAACCGTCATTCCGGCGCAGGCCGGAATCTCAAGCCGACTGAGCAAACCCTCAAGAAATCCTGAAACAAGTTCAGGATAACCTAACCTGATTACTTATACCCCTTAGGATTGCTCGACTGCCAGCGCCAAGCGTCTTGGCACATGCGCTTAATATCTAATTCGGCTTTCCAGCCCAAGGCGGCAAACGCACCACAGGGGTCAGCGTAACATTGCGCTACATCACCAGGCCTGCGGGCGACGATCTCATAAGGCACGGCTTTGTTTGACGCCTGCTCAAATGCTTTAACCATTTCTAAAACAGAATAGCCTTGCCCAGTGCCTAGGTTTAAGGTCACCAGGCCTGGTGATTGCAACCTCTTTTGCAACGCGGCTAAGTGGCCTTTAGCTAAATCCACCACATGAATATAATCGCGCACGCCTGTGCCATCGACCGTATCGTAATCGCCACCAAACACAAACAGCTTCTCACGCAACCCCACCGCCACCTGCGACACAAACGGCATTAAATTATTAGGGATACCGTTTGGGTCTTCGCCAATTAAACCCGAATCATGCGCGCCAACAGGATTAAAATAACGCAACAAAGCGATTGACCAGGCCTGGTCACTGGCAAACACATCGCGCAAAATATTCTCAACCATCAACTTCGACGCCCCATACGGATTAGTGGTCGATAACGGAAAATCCTCGCGAATCGGCACACTCTTTGGGTCTCCGTACACCGTCGCCGACGAACTAAACACCACCCGCTTACAATCAAACTCCGCCATCACCTCAAACAACGCCACGCTGCCCGACACATTGTTATCATAATAACGCAACGGCATCGCAACTGACTCACCCACCGCCTTTAACCCAGCAAAATGAATCACCGCCTCAATCTTAAAGCGCGTAAAAACTGAGCGCAACACCTCACGATCACGAATATCCCCCTCAATAAAAACCAGTCTCCCGTCATTCCGGCTCTTTTCTCCGTCATTCCGGCGAAGGCCGGAATCTCCCAACCCCACGTCATTCCGGCCTTTTTCCGCGTCATTCCGGCTCTTTTCTCCGTCATTCCGGCGCAGGCCGGAATCTCCAACCAACAACTCAACCCCTGCAATCCCAGCAACCCGCCGCAAACTCTCAACCGACGAATTACCCAAATTATCCACCACCACCAAATCAAACCCTGCCGCCAAAAGCTCCACAACCGTATGCGACCCGATATACCCTGCTCCACCTGTTACTAAAATCATCGTGCAACCTTTGAGAGCAACTCATCATAAATATTCAAATGCGCATCCACGACCTTTTCTATCGCAAATTCTCTCTCGGCCAATTCTCGGCCTGCTTTGCCCATAGATTTTCGTTTATCAGGGTTTTCGATTAAATCCTGAATCGCATCCGCCAGAGCTTCCGCATCACGCACCGGGACTAAAAAACCTGTTACCTTATCCTCAATTGCATCTCGACAGCCTGGTACATCAGTTGTCACAACCGCACGACCACATGCCGCCGCTTCAATTAATGCTTTTGGCAACCCTTCTCTATAAGACGGCAAACAAGCGATATTAGATTCAGCATAAACCTGATCAATATCTTTTCTAAACCCCCAAACCTCAACTAAGCCCTGACTCACCCAGTCAGTAAGTTGTGATTTAGTTACGCTGGTTCTATTTCCTTCGTCAATATCACCGACCAAACACATTCGAACATCAATACCACGAGATTTAAGAACCCGCGAGGCATCAACAAACTCC
Source organism: Thiomicrospira sp. R3 (assembly GCF_029581415.1). Lineage (GTDB taxonomy): Bacteria > Pseudomonadota > Gammaproteobacteria > Thiomicrospirales > Thiomicrospiraceae > Thiomicrospira. Next base: position 86,052 of record NZ_CP121121.1, read on the forward strand.
ACAACACCCTTATCAACCAGTAAGCGAGCAACTACGGTTACAACCGGGACATCAACCGATTCGGGTAAAAATTTATAAAGATTTAAATCAACCCCTGACCCACGGATTAAAACCGACTTTTCTTCAGCCAATCCAATCCAATTTGATAACAAAGATTTATCACACTGATTTTGAAAGATAATCTTTTGATTGTTGTGCCCAAATGCAAACCGGAAGAAGAACCAAAGCACCGAACGCACAACCTTTGCTTTAAGTGAATTATCAATAAAAACGGTACCCAATCCCGCCACAGCCGAAACAACTGCAGGCACACCCGCCAAACGTGCCGCAATGCCGCCATATAAATAAGGCTTAATCGTCACCAAATGTACTAGGCCGGGTTGTATTTGTTTAAACAAACGGCGCAAAGCAATAATAGTGGAAAGCTCAGCAAACGGTTTCATCCCTTTACGCGACATAGCAACTGAATGATATTTAAATCCCTTATCCGCTAAAATTTCAGGACAAACCCCAGGTCCAATCACATGCACTTCAAAATCTTTGTTTATCAAAGCCAAACCGATTGGCATACGATGCGAAACAAAGTAAGCCGAGTTATTAACAACAAAAGCTATTCTTTTCATTGGGTCACTTATTAAAAATCGCCGCAAAGCGCGTTAGATTATTTAGCATTACAATCTCGCATCCGCGTCTTTCAAAATACCCTTCACATCAAAAATTACTTGTGAGTCATACTGACGCAAGTTTAAATCCGCAAATTGGTCATGCGACACCGCTAGCACAATCGCGCCGTATTCAGCAAAGTTCGGCAAGCTATCTTTGGATAAAGTCGATACACCATATTCGTGTTCTACTTCAGCCGCATCCGCCCAAGGATCGTAAATATCAACCTGGGTACCAAAATCCTTTAGCTCGTTAATCACATCAATGACTTTTGAGTTACGAATATCTGGGCAATTTTCTTTAAAGGTAATCCCCAGCATCAAAACCTTAGTGCCTTCGATTTTCTGACCTTTTTTAATCATTAACTTAATCACTTGGTTGGCCACATAAATCCCCATATTGTCATTCAAGCGACGCCCTGCCAAGATGATTTCGGGGTTGTAACCCAATTCTTGTGCCTTGTGGGTTAAATAATACGGATCGACCCCAATACAATGTCCACCCACCAGGCCTGGTCTAAATGGCAAGAAATTCCATTTTGTGCCTGCAGCTTCTAACACCGCGTTAGTATCAATCCCCATTTTGTTAAAAATTACCGCCAACTCATTCACAAACGCAATATTCACATCGCGTTGTGAGTTTTCAATCACTTTGGCCGCTTCGGCCACTTTCATAGTTGGTGCTAAATGGGTGCCTGCTGTAATCACTTCACGATACAGCGCATCCACTTTCAAACCAATCTCTGGTGTAGAACCCGACGTCACCTTTTTAATTTTGGTTACGGTATGAACCTTATCCCCTGGATTAATCCGCTCTGGCGAATATCCACAGAAAAAATCTTTATTAAACGTTAAACCAGAAAACCGCTCTAACACCGGCACACAATCTTCTTCAGTAGCCCCCGGATAAACCGTCGATTCATAAATCACGATATCGTCTTTCTTAAGAACCTTGCCAACCGACTCTGATGCTTTAATCAAGGGGGTTAAGTCAGGGCGTTTGTTTTTATCAATCGGTGTGGGCACGGTAACCACATACACATTACAATCACGAATCTCTTCTAAATTCGCCGTAGAATAAAAACCAAAATCTTTATTTACCCGAGCAAGGTATTCATCCTCAATCTCAAACGTGCGATCATGCCCGGCATTTAACTCATCCACGCGCCACTGCGCAATATCAAAGCCAATAGTGGTAAATTTTTGCGCGAACTCCACCGCCAACGGCAAACCTACATACCCCAAGCCAATTACTGCAATTTTATAATCAGACATTTTTAATACTCCAAAATCAAACTTTAAAAACTATACCTTAAAAAACGCACGATACCATGCTACAAAATTATCAATCCCCTGTTGCACAGGCGTTGCAGGCTTGTAATCCATATCACGCACAAGGTCATCCACATTGGCATAGGTCGCGGGTACATCGCCGGCTTGCAAAGGCAACAACTGCTTTTCAATCGTTTTGCCGAGTGCTTTTTCAATCGCTTCAATAAAATCCATGAGCTTCACCGGATTATTATTGCCAATGTTATACACCTTATAAGGCGCAGATGAAGAAGACGGAGCAGGCGCTTTACCTGACCAGGCCTGGTCAGCTTTAGCCGGATTATCAATCACACGTGTAATGCCTTCGACAATATCATCCACATAAGTAAAGTCGCGCAGCATTTCGCCATTATTAAACACCTTAATTGGCTTGCCTTCCAATGCCGCCTTGGTAAACAAAAACAACGCCATATCTGGTCGACCCCACGGACCATACACGGTAAAGAACCGCAAACCGGTGGTTGAAATGCCATACAAATGCGAATAAGTGTGCGCCATCAACTCGTTTGCTTTTTTAGAAGCCGCATACAAACTCATCGGATGATCAACATTATCCGAGGTAGAAAACGGATAAGACTCATTTAACCCATACACCGACGAACTAGATGCATAAGCCAAATTATTCACGCCAAAATGCCGACAGGCTTCCAAGATATTAATAAACCCAACAATATTAGCATCAATATACGCCTGTGGGTTTTCAATCGAATAACGCACTCCTGCCTGAGCGGCCAAATTAACAACGGCATCAAATTGTTGAGCTTTAAACAACGCATCTACATTCGCTTTATCTTCTAACTGCAACTGAATAAAACGATAATTGCCGTGCTTGCATGATTGAACCAACGTGTTATAAGCAATATCCGCTTGCGCAACCCCCGCATAATCCAAACGACCATACTTTACCCGCACATCGTAATAATCGTTAATTGAATCTAACCCAACCACCTCATCACCTCGCGCAATCAACTTATTAGCGAGATGAAACCCAATAAAACCAGCCGTGCCGGTGATTAAAATTTTCAAAACAAAGCCTCCATAACTGGTGATGTCAAATACTCAAATTCCCTTTTCTGCCAATAGCCACTCTCGACATATCTTTTGGAACATCTGAGCTTAAAAATAACACTTAGTCAGCAAACACATAAACAACGTGCCCTTGTTCTACTAAATAACGTTTAAATTCTTTACGAAAAATTAAAAAACCAGGTGACGCATTTTGAGAAATAAGACAGATTTTCATTAACTAATCCATACCCGATGATAAGCAAATACCATCTTTTCTATACTAAAATTATTAACTATGCGTTCGCGGCACGATTGTTTTCGCAACAACCAGGCCTGGTGGTTAGTTTGTTTTTCATCGATGGCTTGCAAAATAGCATTCGCCAAGGCTTGCGGATCTTTAGGTGGCACAACCCAACCCGTTTGTCCCACAATCACCGCCGCATCGCCCACATCTGTTGTCACACAAGGTGTGCCGCACGCCATGGCTTCGGCCAATACATTAGGAAAAGCTTCACTTCTCGAACTAAGAATAAATAAATCAAAACCATTCATAACCGCATGAATATCTGCCCTTTGGTTAAGTAATAAAATATTAGACACTAAATCAAGCTGGCTTATGGCATCACTCAATGCCCTGTTATGGGTATTTAAGTCGCGCCCAATTAAAGCAAACTTAAATGATGAATTTAGTTTTTTTACCCTTGACAAGGCTTCAAGCAAGCCCATGTGATCTTTTTGCGGGTCAAATCGACCTACCATACCCAAAAGCAAATCATCAGGCTTTACCTTTAGTTCATTCCTAAACTCTGTCTTTAATGCATCATCAGGGTTAAAAAGTGCAAGATCATAGCCGTTGCCAATCACGGTCATTTTTGAACGTTTATAGCCTAACTCTGCATGGACTTTAACGGACTCTTGCGCACAGCACACAATACCTTTGGGCACAAAACCACTCAATCGCGCACACACCTTAGCAATGATAATGGTTGATTTTTTAGACTTGCCTGGCTCAAGCGTAGTATGGCGTATATTCCAAAATACATTGCGCACTCCTGCCAAACGTGCAATTACGCCACCTATCAAATCAGCATGATACATCCAAGTTTGCACCACATCAGGCTTAAGACGACGCAATAATTTAAACAGCGTGAGCAAGCCCGCCAACTTAACCCGTCCGGCTGGCATATTTAAGCAATGCACCTCAACGCCTAGCGCTTGTAACAAAGGGCCATACTTGCCCTCGTCCATTAACGAAACAACAATATGCTGATGCGCAGAATCAAATTTGCAAAGGCGATATAAAACACCTTCCGCTCCGCCATTATTTAAACCCGTGATTATGTGTAATATCTTCATTAAATACCTGTTCCCCAGCCTAACCAAGGTTGATTTAACCTCAATAACCAGCTCAGTAGCATAAAAAGCACAAAAGCTCCAACAAATGCACTTCTGCGCCAAGCGGTCAAACCTAAACTCGCCAACAAAACAATTACTACAGTACTTTCAAAGATACGTCCAGTCACTTCAATTAAAAAGTAAGTGGTTAAATAAAAAGCAAGTACCGTTATTGCAAATGCATTTTCTCTGGTAAAGCTACGACCTTGCAACCAATATAAAACAAAGACGCCCAGCCAAAACAAAAATCCTAAACCGCTTACTTCAGTAGAATTAAATTCATACTCATTAGCTTGTCGCGCTCCAACTAAACCAGCTATAAAACCTAAACCTAAACCCAAAACTAGACCTAAGGCCACCACTGCAATTGTTCTTACATCAATTGCAAATTTTAAGTTTTTAAGAACAGAAGTATAAGCAAGTAAAAAAATTACAAAAAAGAAACTGGCATGAATTAATGGCGTTAATCCAAATAAAAACCAACGCCAAGGTTTTGAAAGGGTAAACCAGGCTAATAAAAAGATAGAAATAGCCAAACCTTGTCGCAAATGAACTACATATTTACCTATAAATTGCGGGAATATAAGTATAAAGAGTAAAAAAATAAAATACTTTGGGTTAACTTTTAGGGTTAGGTAGGATGAAATAAAAGCAGAGAAAAATATGATTACTGCAACAACGTTCTCTGATGATAAAAACAGATTTAAAACAATATTAATAGCAAGCCAAACCGGTTCGTTAGTAAAGAACGAAAGCACACCTCCAGATATATAACGCAAAACAATAATATCTGAACTAGAAGCATAGGTGAGATAATTGACTCTATCCTTTATAGAATCATCCATTGGTATCAAATAAACCAAAGTTGCTGCATACAATAAAGCTATCAGAAAGCTTACATAACGATAATAAGCATTTGTTTTGTAGGAGGTTAAGGGTTGCTTTAATCCATGTGTCATATGCGTTGGCTCAGCAAATTTCCATACTCGAATATAGCACTCTCAACGGAAAAACTTTTTGATGAAGCAGATACTATTTTAGGTTGAAAATCTGTTTTTAAAAGTTTATTAAGTTTGTCTATCAACTGTTCTTTATCCTTATCATTTACCAAATATCCGTTTATTCCATCTTGAACGATTTCACTCGGGCCACTGGGGCAATCAAAAGCTACTACAGGCGTGCCAAGCGTGATGGACTCTATGAGCACATTAGGAAAGCCTTCATAAACGGAAGTTAATAAGGTGGCGCGTGCTTTAAAATAGTATGGAATCATATCTTTTTGAAAACCCTCAAAATCCACTCTGTCTGCCACGCCAAAATCTATTGCACATTGTTTTAAATCCTGCTCCAAACTACCCTGCCCGACAATTTTCAATCGTAAGTTAGGGAAATTTTTAGCAACGCCCGCAAAACCTTCTATCGCATAATGAAAGGCTTTTTGTGGCTCTAAACGCCCTACACACAGTAAATAATCTTCTTTTTTCACCTTTAAAAAATCAATGTCTTTCGCCGCATCTTCGACAATCTGATTTACTGGGTTGTAAATAACGCTGGTTTTACCTTTAAGAGCAGGATACAACGCCAACAAATCGGCTTCCATGCCTTGGCACTGGTTAATCACATGTTCCACCTTACAATAAAGCGAATCAATCAAACGCTGCACCACCTGCTTGCGCCAAAAGCCTTGGGCAATCTGGCGCTCTTGGGAAAGTGTATTGATATTTCTAGCGATGATTTTAACGGGCTGGCGTGTTAATCTACGTATCAACACCAACAACACGGCCAATTCATAGTTAAAAACCAATACCTTTTCAGGCTGATTCGCTTTTAAATACCTACGAATTGGGTTAAACGCATAACGTGCGTGATTCACACCCAAGGCCACCAGATTCACCTTATCGGACACACGATCATGATAAGCCGCATTATTTAAATGCAACACCACCAAATCCACCTGCCACCCTCTACTAGCCAGTCCATTAGCAATATTCACACACACCGCCTCGGCACCACCCCCAGCGAGCGAGCTGATTAAGAAAGTTGCTTTTTTCATCTACGAGCATCTCGCAAATGAAGAAGTAAGCCGAGTGGTGAACATAACAATACAAGCCCCCCGGTGTTCGTCAAGATAGTTGTCGTGTTTTTCATCCCATTTTATCCATTCACCCGTTCAAGATTATCCGGGTTTAACGCCACAGCGCCTATCGGTGTCCAGTTTCGCACCTTAGATCGCCAGCGTGCTGGGTTTTTTGCCTTTGCTTGTTCATAAACCTGCGCTCGCTTGGTAAGTATCTGTTTATCCTCACCCCGATAACGCTGCCCTGGCGTCACAAACTTGAGCCGACTGTGCAGGTGCTGCTCGTTGTACCAGCCCATAAAGCTTTGTACCCAACGACGTGCATGCTCAATATCACTAAACCCCTTTGTAGGCCAATTAGGCACGTATTTGAGTGTTCTAAAGAACGATTCAATATAGGCGTTGTCATTGCTAACCCGAGGACGGCTAAACGATTGTTGAATCCCCAGTGATTCAAGCTTGGCCCGCAGCGTCATGCTTTTCATGATACTGCCATTGTCACTATGAAGTACCGGCTTGGGTGCACCACATAACTTATGCTTAATAACCGCTTGATTCATCAGCTCAGCCGCGTTGTGACCCGTCTCGGCGGCATGCACTTCCCAACTTACACCGTAGCGACTATAGAGGTCACTCACCATGTACAGATAGAAGTATTGCCCCTTCACTTGACTGGGTAACCAGGTAACATCCCACATCCACACTTGATTGGGTGCAAAGGCGTGATGGGTCACCGGCTGGCGTGGTTTTTTTGCAACTTTAGCACGTCCTCGGTGATGGAGCTGGTCATGAGCTTTGAGAACACGGTAAAAGCTCGATTCACTGGCCAGATATTGCCCCTTATCCGCCAATAGCGGCACGATTTTTGAAGGCGGCAGACTGGCATAGTCAGGCTGGTTCACTGTTTCAATGATCAATAAACGCTCTTGTTCGCTCAGCGCATGGGATGGACGCAACCGCACAGCAATGGGACGCTGGTCAAACGCTAAGTAGCCTTTACCCTTGGGATACCAGCGCTGTAGGGTGCGCATAGATAGTCCCAGGCATTGACAGGCGGCGCTACGCCGTGCCCCTTCACGAACGGATTGTTCTATCAGGTCAATAATCTCTTGGCGCTGCTGAGGGGTGGTCATAATGCCTCGTCCCCCAGCAGCGCGCGGTACTTTTTTTGTAGTACCAACAGTGCGGCCGCTTCAGCCAGTGCTTTTTCTTTGCGACTGAGCTCGGTTTGCAGTTCTTTAATTTTAGCGTGCGCTTGTTTGAGGTCGCTATTGGCGTGTGAGGCTTGGGTAGTGAACTCGTCTTTCCACTGCTTGAGCTGTTCAATAAACAGGCCTTTTTGGCGGCAGTACTCACTGGTTTCAAGCTGGTTCATTGAGGCGGTTTCAATAATGACCGCCAACTTGGCTTCATTAGACCAATGCTGTGCGTTATGCGCTTGACTACCGGGCACGGCTAAACCTTGCTGTTTGGCGTGTCCCATCCATTTATACAGCGTGGATTTGCTAATCTGCTCTTGTTGCGCAATCAATGACACCGGTTGATTGTGCGGTGGCAATAGTTTTTTGAGTATCGCTTCTTTTCTTTGTGTATTTACGTGCGTCATTTTACGTCCTAATCCGCCTACCTGTCTCGTTTACTAAAAGCGACAACTATTGTGACACAGGGGGCCCCCCCCCATTAACTGATTATTTTCGAGTCGAAGTTTGTATTTTTCTTTTATCGTTTTGGGTACACCTAGTCTAAAGCGCGTGAAGTTTGCTGCTGCTTTAATAAAACTCAAAGGACTGTAAAAAAAATATTTCAACTCATTTTCTAAAACCATTTTCGATAATAAAAAAGCTCCATGCGCATTTCTTTTATCGTAACCGCTGTTAGTTATACTATCGCATTCATCAACATAATACGTTCTTAATGTTTTGTTAATAAAAACCCCATTATATTTTTTTGCAATAGGTGTCCAAATTACACTTTCAGGCACATGCCCTTCTATTTCTGGAAAGGGGTAATGTTTTAGTATAGATGTTCTTATGCAGCCCCATTTTTCGCCACTAATATGGTATTTGTATCGCATTTCCAAACCATTCGTTATCCAATTATCTTGGGAGAACTCATCACCGATCACATTGCCCTGCTCGTCCTTACACAGACAAACAACCCCGGAAAGTGTTTGCTGAATGTTTGAAGGTTGGGTCTCATACGCAACTTTAAAAATTTCTAGAGTATCGCAATCAAAGGTATCATCAGAGTCAGCTGGAATAAATAAAAAACCTTTAGCTTCTTTTACTCCATGGTTAAATGCAATTTTTTTATGACCGTTAGGTTGCCATATATACCTGATAAGCATAATGCCTTCCGATATGTATGAATCTACCACTTCTTTAGTATTATCCGTCGATCCATCATCAACAATTAACCATTCAAAATCTTTAAATGTCTGTTCCTTTAGCGAATCATAGACACGGTGCAAACGATCAGCACGATTATAGGTAGGCGTAAATACAGTAAAATAAGGTTTCGCTACATCCATTTTTCTCTCCACATTTCAAACATGAGTAAAAACCATAGCTGATTGATATTGGTTTGTTGGCCGTTTAAATATTGATCTCTTATTTTTACAACCAGGCCTGGTTGAAATATTCCAGCTTCGGCAAGACGTTGTTCATCTAAATAGATCATTAAATAGTCTTTTAGTTCATCTTTAAACCAATCAAATATAGGCACGCCAAAGCCCATTTTAGGGCGATCCATGATTTCTTTTGGCAAATACTTATGTGTGATTTCTTTTAACAGGTATTTTTTATTGCCATTACGAATTTTTAGGTTTGGGTCTAGTTTTGCGACAAAATTGATAATGTTAAAATCCAATAATGGCTCGCGCCCTTCTAGGCTAACTGACATAGTCGCTCTATCTACTTTGGTAAGAATGTCGTCGAGCTGATAGGTTTTGTAGTCTATAGCAAGTAATTTGTCTAAATCGGTTAAGCTGGAATTAAGGCTTAAAAACTCATCAAATCCAGTCAATACTTTGCCCGTATCCCGTTTTAAAATCCTCTTCAATTCAATATCTGAAAATGTCTTACTTAAACCTGACATAGCCATGACTGGATTCTTCGATTCTAGCAACTGCGCCAAACGAATAATCCGGGTTGATAGTTTTGGAATTGATCTCAACCCAGGTAAATATGCGACTTTTGAACCAGCTAGTAACTTTGCAGCAAAACTACAAGCCGGGATTTTACTAAACTTAGAATAGATGTTTAAAACGTGATTATACTTATCATACCCACCAAAAACCTCATCCCCGCCGTCTGCGCTGAGCGATACCGTTACGTTTTTACGTGCTAGCTGGCTCACCAAAGTTGTTGGAATGGCCGAGGCGTCGCCAAAGGGTTCATCCCAGATTTCGGGGAGTTTGGGGAGTATCTCAAGCGCGTCTTTTTGTGTGCAATAGTATTCGGTGTGGTCTGTGCCTAGGTGTTCGGCTACTTTTTTGGCATGATGCGCTTCGTTAAATTTTTCTTCGTGGAAGCCGATGGCGAAGGTTTTAAGTTTTTCGGTGCGCTCAGATTGCAATAACGCAGTTACGGCAGATGAATCATAACCACCGCTTAAAAACATACCGACTGGCACATCGGCCACCATACGATATTCGCAGGCCGACTTAAGCAATCGCTCGGTTTCTTCTAGCGCTTCATGCTCTGAGATATCTAATTTTGGCTGATTGTAACAGTCGATAACATCCCAATACTTTTCAATGTTGAGTTGTGAATTTTGAGTGTTGAGTGTTAAAACGTGTCCGGCTTTGAGCTTGTGGGTATGGTTAAAAATGGTGTGTGGTTGTGGAATATAGCCGTATTGTAAAAACAAAGCCAACCCATCGTTATTAAGTTCTTTAACAAATGCAGGATGCTGATGAAAGCTTTTGAGCTCGCTGGCAAACATAAACAAGCCGTCTTTTTGATACCAATACAGCGGTTTAACCCCCGCACGATCACGAATTAGGGTTAAGGTTTGTGCTTGGTTGTCAAAAATTGCTATCGCAAACATCCCGTTGAAATGATGAACCGCCTCGATACCCCATTTGTGATAGGCCTTTAAAATCACCTCAGTATCAGAATGGGATTCAAAGCTGTAGCCCTGCTTTTCAAGCTCAGCGCGAATTTCTTTAAAGTTATACACCTCGCCGTTATAAACCATGGTTAAATGGTTAAACACCATGGGTTGATGGCCGTGATTGGACAAATCCAATATCGACAACCGACGATGCCCCAACCCCACTTGAGAATGCTCAAACGCCTCAAAAAAATAACCACCGTCATCCGGCCCACGATGAAACAACACATCGGTCATTTTTTTCAGGGTTTCTAGATTCGTTTTACGCCCAAAATCCACCAGGCCTGCTATACCGCACATTTAATGTTTACTCCATGTATTTATGTATTGTTGCGCTACTTTTGTATGACCATGCACACCTTCGGCAAACTGGCGACTTTCATAACCAATTTGTTGGATTTCATTTTTTTTCGCTAATAAATTTTCAACTTGCTGAATAATACTTTGTGCGTTTGGCTCTAAATTAATAACTGGACTAGACTCAACCCCTAAACTTATCAAACTTTCAGGTTCTGCTCCACCCAATACAACTTTCCCCATTGCTAAGGCATAAACACCATTCACACCTAATGAATGACTATTCATTTGATCTATCACCACATTGGTTCGTTGCATTAACTGAAGATATTTATCTAATGGCATTTTGCCATCAATCACCAGCTCTAAATCATTAGGGTATTTATTTCTTAAATATTTAAAGGCTTCTTCAACATGCCTTGTGCCTTTAAAACCGTATCGGTTTAAGCCATGAAAAACACCCAATTTTTTGCCTACTCTATTTTCTTGATAAACAACCTTACTCGTATTAATCGGGATGGGGATAGTATTTAAGCGCTTGGGTTGACCTTCATAGCTTTTTTCATACTCATACATTATTGGAATTAATCCATTAGACTTCTCTAACAACCAGCTATTAAACTCCAGCGCCTCTTTTGTATCGAGTTTAAATACATCTGACTTGTGGTCATATTTTAAAAAATCATCAAAAGGACCATATTTTAGTTTTTCCCTTCCGAATCGCCAAAAATATGCATCATCACCTGCACCAGACAAGAAAAATTTTTCGTTTCCTTGAATTATTTTGTTTAAGAAAAAACGCCTTGGAAAAAATTTAGCACCAAAAATAAATGGGTTTACCAGTTGTACCACATCATAGTTAGTTAACTGATTTAATTTGTATAAAGGCTTTAAACGACTATCAATCTTCCGAAGTAGTCCAGAAAAATTTGAATCCAAAGAAATATCACAAGGTACTTTTTTGAATCCATCACCATGCGCAGCAATAACGGCTTCATGACCCAACTCAACAAGACCTTCCTTAAGGTTCATGTGTAGTCCGCTAAACTCACCTAATAACAATATTTTCATCTATCTCTTCTCCTCTTTCACCAGGCCTGGTGGTCTTTTACTTCTGTCCATTGGGTTAGGAAGATGAAGTCTAGGCCTGCGGTTTGGGCGGCTTGGTGGTCGTATTTGCTGTCGCCGTGGAATAAAGCAGGCCTACTTATGTTACCATCAAATATTTTCGCCCGTTTTTCGGTTTTCCAGTAATCTTGGCGCGACAAACAACGCCACCATGCCAAACAAATCAAGCGTTGCAATAATCCCAGCTGCCACGGCACTGTATTGCGCAATCCAGGCTGCGGCGACCAGACCGATGATCGCAATACTTCCGCCAACATATTGACCAAGCCTATCTTTTTGGATCGCGCCTGTTAGCGCTTTTTCATTCATAAAATGGGCATGACTTTGTTCTTTATGCGCCATGTCTAAAATAAGTTTACGAGCATCTTCGGGGTATTGTTTCAGTTGTTCCGGTGGAGGAATAGGCGCTGAAAAACTTTGATGATGTGTTGCCGTCAAAACGAATTCGCTGGGCGCATTTTTAAGTAATAGCGCGAGTTGACTTTGCTGTAATTGAGTCAAGCAACCTTGCTCTAACTTTGCGACAAGCTCGACTATTTGTTCTTGCTGTTGAGCTTGTGCCGCTGTAAGACTTTGTTCGTTCATTTTTCAGCTGCTTTTGTGCGCTCGTACTGAGAAACCGCTGTTTTTAAATATCGACCGGTATTTATCCAATATGAGTTTATACGCAGACCCATACTACCTTTTGGCAAGTACGCCTGATAAGTTTGACTAGGCCAAACTTCAATCTGAGCAAGCCCTCTGAAAAGGCTAAATTTACTTTTTTCCATCGTGTTTACCCCTGCTTAACCAGACATTTTGTAATTATGCCACAAATGGTTTGTTATTGTGTTTCCACCAGCCCTGGTGGTTTCGTAAGCTTACTATACCGACCACCTGAATAACCTACGCCAGCGTGCCCCTAGAATGCGTCATCGGAACAATTAATGACTAAATCATGCACCACTCCATTCGCTTTATACGGCATAGATCATCACGATGAAATACAGGCCATAGTTCACGGCAAAGGAATAACTCATTCCTATGAATCCGTATTGACCCACAAACCAAATCGATAAAAGCACAAAGCTTAGTATGAAGGCAATTTCGATTATGCTGAAATTTTTAGTCATGGCTTATTTAATTAATGTCGTTTGTAAGCGTCAATTAATGAAAATGATGAACAATTCTGAACCTCAATTCCCCTTGACGTTGAAAAAGCTTGAATCAACTCATGTGCTCTAAAGGTATCTGCTGTAGTTTGCCTTAGATGATTATTTTATAACATCATCTAGGTACGAAATAGTGTAACCATTCCAAATAAAGATAAAGCGGAAACTCGCCCGCTAAATCAGATTCAAGCACCAGGCCTGGTTGGTTTGGGGTGTGTTGGTTAATCATGTTACTTTATTCCCCATCCAAAATACTTATTATCCTTCCTGAAGACACGCTTTAATAAGTACAACAAAAAATAAATTAATGCACCTGGTTTTGATAAGTAACCCAAATCCATATTTGAATTTTTTGAAACAATAATAATTTTTTTTGCAATATTATCTATATCGTGATTTTTACTAACGTAGTTGTAAGATTTTTCTGATTCTGCTCGTAAATTAAAATCCCCAACAATATCACTTAAAGTACGCCTATCTGTATGATCATTTTCACAAACATTTATGCCCAAATTACCTTTACTGGCTTGATATAAAAATCTATAGGTATAATTCTCTGGAAATTCTGCAGTTGAAAAATCAGCTAGAATAGTAGGTATACCTAGATTAGCTAAATCTAAAGCGGCTGTGCCCATAGCATAGCCAAGATTGACCTTATTGCATAAAATATCTTGTGCAAGCTTGTCCCCCCAATACCCTTCCTTAAATTCAAGCTGAATTTTTGCGTCCGTTGACCCAATAAAATCAGAAAAACAACTCGCATCATTTGTATAAACAATTACCCTAGCTGTTTTTTTCAAAACAGTTAAGTCGTCCACCATTTTTTTTAAAGGAAACATTTTCCAGTCAACTGCACGACCTATATAGGCTACAACTAATTGTTTATCTGTTATATTCAATAGATTGTTACTTGCCAAAAACATATTGCTAGGTTTTGTGTATACAGGAACAGGCACAATTACATCATCAGACATATCTAGCATAAGTTCATTTTGATGGAAAAAATAAACCTTTTTGCTCCATAAAAAAAACACCGTTTTTATCAGATAAAAGTTTCAAAGCATTCTTTTTAAAAAAAGGGATCTTGAACTTTTTTATTTTTCCAAAACTCTGCCAAGATGGGTAATAAACATCCCAAATGAGAACATTTACGCCTTGTTTTACCTTAAAAAAATGTGGGTAACTTAGCCAAAGTCCACCGGTTAATATGAATGTTTCATTTCCCTTATTGGGAATACTCCAATCGGAGTCATCAAGACTTATATATTCATAACCTGTTACATTTTTTTCATCTAGTTTTTGTTTAACTAAACCAAAACTATAGTCGTACAGCCTAACATTCGCTAGCTCATTATTAACAATATATGGGATCAAATTTATTAACAGCACTTGCACCCCGCCCATCACTCCACTTGTAACAGGGAACATAAATGATATTGTGACTTTGTTATCTTGTTTCAATTTCTCTTCCTCATTCACCAGGCCTGGTGATTTCTATTCATGTTAAAACAATCCGTTATGGGTCAATTTTGCCTTTTCAAATCCCGCGGGTGGGGTTTTAAGCAGTTTGGTTTTTGATTTTAATGATTTACCCACCCCATCGCGCCTAAAATCGAACATATTGAGTTCAAAGGTGTTAATGGCTACTTGGTCGTTGCCGCTTGCGTGGGCAATGAGCCGGTGGTGGTGTTCTTTATAGGGCGCCATGGCATAAGAGCCTCCAAATTCGCCGGTATTTACGAGCACGACAGGTTGATACATGTGATAGTGCAAGGCTTCGACCATGGTATCGAACGAATTCACATCTAAATTAAGCGCAGGTATAAAAAACGCATTGGATTTATCGACCAAATCCGCACTCAGCTTTATATCGGTAGCATCATAGCAAATGGCGCTTGTCAGTTTAAAACCTTCCGCTTGCGCAAACTGTGGATGCAAAAGTTCAAGTACCAGTTGATAGGGTCGCCAAGATTGAATACCCACCTTGCGCTCATCTTTTGTCATGTGCCATTTGCCCTGATAGCGAATCAACTCGTTTTGGTTGCCATTGTGTGTTTTGGGCACAATCCAAACGGCACGGTTAATTGGGCCTTTTATGCCGTGCTGATGCTCAAAGCCCATTCCCGCTAGCACTATTGCGTGGGTTTTTTGCGCAAGCTGTTTAAGAATATCCATATCCTCTGGATGCACGGATAGCTCCGGCCAAATAATTAAATCTATCTGGTGCTTTTTGTTGTCATTATCGGCCACATCGGTTCGCTGGGCTTCGATATGCTTTAACACTAATTGCGAAACTCGTGCTACATGTCTGCGATGTTTTACACGATATTGCGGCGCGTCTAGCAGCAGGCCTGCTTTTGTAAAATCGGCTTTGTGCGGTAGTTTGGATTGCACCATGGCAATAATGATGCTATGCGCAAGTTGGTTTGAATCCACGGTATCAGGCAGTGAAATTCTTCTAAAACCCTTAGCCAATTTAAAAATCAAATCCTGCTCACTATCCCCACAAGTTTGTTCTAAAACTGTATCCATCCGCACGAGCAATAAAACCAACGAAGGATCACGACTCCAAACCGCAATCAACCGCCGCGCCATGCGTTCTTGTAAATAATCCCAATCGCCGGACATGGCTTGATTATGCTCATCCACTTCACGCGCGGTGAAGTGACGAATGGTGCTCAATGTTTTTGAAATTTTATTGGCGGCAAAACGCTGCAAAGTATCATCGCGCACATCAAAAATATTTTTTTCAATATCGGCTAAACGATTGAGCCTGCAATTTTCCCCGTCTTGTTCGGTTTCTTTTTGCGGGCAAATCGACAATAAACTCTCTAATTGCGTGAGCTGATCTTGCGCATCCTCAAAGGACACTGGGCCACTGAGCGCGCTTTGAATTTCGTTCAACTGTTGGGAGATGCCGTCCGTTTTTCCACGATAAATTTTGACCTTGGTTTTGGTATCGTTAATTTGCAGCTTGAGTACAAGTAGTTCTAACTTTTCATTAAACCACTTGTTTATAATTTTTTTAATTTCATCAGCCGGGTTGGGGCGGTTGTCTTTGTATCGTTTAGGCCCTAGCAGCACCAAACGCATATCATCCACATAGCGGCAATAATCAAGAAGTTTGATTTTGCTGTCATCGTTATTATTTAGGTTTTGACCCATTAATCCGGCAAGTTCCGAGTCAAAATCCAACATATAAATATTGGCTAAAAAACCGCCAGCCACTAGGCCTTGGGGAATGCCACTAGGATAATCATCAACCAAGTCGGTTTTGCATACTTCATACAAATTTTGCTGTTCCTTAGCCCAATCCCAGCTGTCAAAAGCATTCAAAACCGAGCGCACGACTCTATTCTCGAAAGTTTTGTTAGCCTCGACTTTGGTGAAACTTTGAATTTTTTCGATCAATTTTTTTCGATCCACACAATCAAAAAACTGGCGCAAATCTAACTCAACCAGGTACACCTCTTCGTCCGGTGCTTTTTCGGTTAAGTGACGATTAGCGAAGAAATAAGGACGTTGAAGGAATTTTTGATAATCTTGGAAAAACTTGCTATAAACCGTGGTCGCGCCATAGCTGTGCTCGGCTTTGCCATCACGATAGGTACAATAGATTCGATTGCCATAGCTGACGATTTTTTTATCGTGAACCTCTTCGTACTCGGTCGCCGGATCACCCTGCTGAGTTTCGACATCATTCGCCAAACACATCATCACCAAAGTCATAATAGTTTGCTCTTTAATGCCTATGTGCGCTAAAGGGCGGAGTTTTACGGGATAGCTATAATTTTTATCCGTTTCACTCTTTTGATCTTGTTTAGACTCTGGGATTACTGGCTGCCAATCAAGGCAAGGCATATTTTTACTTAAAATTCTTGACGGCATAAAATGCCAAACTTGAGTTTTTGGCGCGGGAACCAACTCAAGTGGTTTAAAACAAACACTGCCATCTTTGACATCATTCGCCCAAGATTTACAAGCATCATGCAAATCCAACGCCGATTTATCCAACTCAAAGTTGTCGGCATACCAATTGGTTGAACGGATATAGTGATGCGCTTTCTTCCACGCAATTGCCATCAAATCGTGCTTGATGAGATTTTCATCGTTAAGTTCAAGATGTAATTCTGCTGGTTGCGCTTGGTGCATAAACAATAATCAACTTTGCTAAAAGCATTAAATTTTCTTTAATTAAAATAACCCCATTCGGGCGATTCACCCCGATACCACCCCAACCCCAAAAAGATTCCAGCCTTCGCTGGAATGACGGTGGGGGTTTTCGTCTTCCTGCCTCCATACCGTTATCCTGAACTCTAACCCCGTCATCCTGAACTCTAACCCCGTCATCCTGAACTCTAACCCCGTCATCCTGAACTCTAACCCCGTCATCCTGAACTCTAACCCCGTCATCCTGAACTTGTTTCAGGATCTCCAGCCGACTGTCCGCGCCTTCTATGTTTGCAAATTAACATTCACTTTTCTTTTTATTAAATCGCACACCGATGCTCACTCAGCTTATTACGAAGTTCATTTAACTCGTCTAAGACATATTTTTTATTCTCTAAAAGCTTTAAGGCTTCTTGATTATGCTGGCCTTTGCCAATATTTTTTAAAGACTTTTCTCGAACAAACCTTTTATTATTCTGGTTTCGTTCACTGCTAATATCAAGAAAGCTCTTCAGTTCAGTCGTAACCCTTTCATGGTTTTGCAAAAAATCTTCAAATGAAAAAATAACCAAATCATCTTTTGTTAGATTTTCTGCCATGCGCAATCTAGCGGTATAAAGTTTTTTTGCAATTGAAAAATACCTGTCAGCTGGGTGCATATTCTCAGTACCACCATGGAACCTTGGCCAGGAAACATTCAAATGCCCACCACTATTTACTATATCGGAAAACTGGTCTAATGGATCGCGATGGACAAATATCATCTTGTAAGGTGAAAAAATTTGTGGCCATATATCTTTATGACCAGCATAGGTTTCATCATAAAAAAAAGGGTTCTGATATACAATATGTTTATAGTTTTTATGACCAGAGTCTAGTTTAGGTAGCGTGGATAACCAATTTTGCCAAAAATTAATTTCATCAAATTTTTCACCTGCTTTTAACATGTTTTCATAACGGGATAAATATTTTAAGTAATCTGAATGAAAACGAAAATGCCCGTTATAACTTGGTGACATTCTGGGTTTCATAATATGCTTGGTGTAGCGGCCAACAAGGCTTTTAAATGCCCTTGCCAAACCTTTAATAGATTCTTTTTTTTGATTATTAATTAATTGTAACTTCCTATTAATATCCTTTTCAGCCATCATATCCATTATTCCGCCCTCAAGGCGGGTTACATTAAAATCACCCTTAACAAATGCAAGCTCTTCAAATCCGTCCATCCAATCCAAAATCGCAGTATTTCCAACATACCAACCACCTATATTAATAATATTCATTCAATTAATCCTTTTAAATTTAATTTCATTTCTAATTCTAGATCTTCACACCAGGCCTGGTGGTCTTTTACTTCTGTCCATTGGGTTAGGAAGATGAAGTCTAGGCCTGCGGTTTGGGCGGCTTGGTGGTCGTATTTGCTGTCGCCGAGGAATAGAGCGGGTTGGGTGATATTGTTGTTTTCGATTTCTCTGGCGAGGATGATGTCTTTGGTGTCAGGGCTGCCGAAGATGCCGCCGTTGAAGAAGTGGTCTAAGCCACGGGCTTTAAACACTTCGCGCAATTCTTGTTGATCGCCGCCGGATACAATTAGCCAGTTGGCGTGTTTTGTTTGTTCGCGCAATTCGGCTAAGCCTTCGGCCACTTCACAGGACATTAGAGCTTTTTTAACTTCCTGCGCAAAGTTTTCCAGCAGTTGTTTTAACTCGGTTTGGTCAAGCGGTTTTTTGAGAATCTCGGTGAGCAGGTATTCAAACTTAACAAACCGCGAAATGCCACCGTTTTGCACGTGATAGTCTTTTAAGGCTTGGGCGGGTTCATGCCCATAAACTTTAGCCACATCGTAAAAAGCTTGAGTTTTGATTTTATTAGAATTAAGTACCACGCCATCACAATCAAAAACGAGGGTTAGGTATTTTTTAAGATTGCTTGTCATTTTCTTTTAATTCCATACCTAACTGAAGAGACCTTTGCAAAACCCCGCTATTTCTAAAGTCAAATTCTAAAATTCGACTTTTTTGAATATAGAACTTGCAATTTAGTCCTTTTTTGCTGTTTTACGTCACTTTTATGACGGTTTTTTGCTATTTTGTGCGCATATCCTGTTTTTTTGGATACACGCACCCCTTGAGCCTTAGCTCAGTTGTATGTTTATTGCGCGTTTTAGGTTGTATCCAATACACATGAGTGTTAATTTTGCCGCATTGCGCTTTAGGCCGTTATAGCGGGCTTGTGCCATTCCATAGTGCTGTTTTAATACACCAAAGGTGCGCTCCACGATGTAGCGTACTTCTGAGGCTAATCGGTTGTGTTGCTTTTGTTGTTCGGTGAGCGCTGTATTGCGATAAGCACGGTGCAGGATGTTATTTTTAATCCGCTTGGTTTTGAGTAGTTTGTCGTGCGCTTGGCTTTTGTAGGCACTATCGGCATACACGACTTTTTCGCTGCCCGTTAATAGGGTCTCGAAGGTCTGAGAGTCGTGGCTTGATCCGGTGGTGAAGTCGTTGGTTTTAATGAATCCGTCTTCATCGACATTAATGTGGGCTTTAAAACCGTAGGTCGATGTTTTCTTGCCATTGGAGGCGGTTTTGACATTGTAGCTGGCCTCGGTGTCTTGGGTGTTTTCGCCTTTGGCGTTTTTGTTGGGGCGGTTGTTTTTGGCTTGGATAACACTGGCATCAATAATACTGACTTCACCGGCTTTCATGATCAGGCCTTGTTGGCGCAGCTGATGATTGATGTTTTCAAATAGGGCATTCAATAGGTTGTCTTGTTGTAGGCGTTGGCGAAAACGCTAGATGCTAGCGTGATCAGGTACGCTATCGGTTAAGCTGAGCTGGACAAAGCGACGAAATAATAAATCGCGAGCCAGTTGTTTTTCACAGGCTGGATCGCTGAGGTTGTACCAGGTTTGTAATAATAGGATCTTGAACATGAGTAGTGGTGGGAAGGCACGCTCACCCATTGGGTTGTTATGGATATTGAGCATTAAGGCTTCACACGCTGACCAGTCAATTAGCTCTTCAACTCCATCTAATTCATTGAGTGCCGGATGGGGGCAGATAAGTGCATCAGCGAGTGAGGTCTGTGAGAGGTTTTTCCATGCCATGTGATAAAATCCAGTTATATGTAATAATTGTTTGTTATTTTAACTCTTAATCGCAAAACTTGCAGATTTATAGTGGTTTGGCAAGCTTTTCTCGTGCAAAGGTCTCAACATAAATTAAGATGGTTTATACCTATTAGTGATAAATAGATTTTAGTGCAGCAATAATCTCAGCACCTTTATCAGTTGGTTTATACTCACCATTATCTATTATAAAATACCCATTGTTTACCAATGAGTTGTATCTAAATTTGTCTGATTTCTCAACTGGCATGAATTTAGAATTTTCTGATATTTTTATCATAAACTCATAATCCTCATCGGGAATGTTAAAAATATCCTCCCTGGTCAAACTGGGAGTGTATTCTGTAGCCTGACGGCGTTCTGAAACCTCTTTAGCTAATATTTTCTTCCCAAATTCAACACTTGTATTTCCCACTTGAAATTTTGATATTTTTTCTAAAAGTTCACGTAATTGTTTTTTAAAAAGCAAAAGCAAAGTTAATAAAAAAGCAGGCCATATCGAAGCTTTTAGTATTTCAAGAAAAAAAATTTTCCATTCCATAATCGTTCCTTTAGTAGAGTCTTACAGCCTGTCGTATTTATCTTGTTGCAAGGTTGCTAAATTGCTGGTGGCTTTTAAACCTAACTCTAAACACCAGGCCTGGTGGTCTTTTACTTCTGTCCATTGGGTTAGGAAGATGAAGTCTAGGCCTGCGGTTTGGGCGGCTTGGTGGTCGTATTTGCTGTCGCCGAGGAATAGAGCGGGTTGGGTGATATTGTTGTTTTCGATTTCTCTGGCGAGGATGATGTCTTTGGTGTCAGGGCTGCCGAAGATGCCGCCGTTGAAGAAGTGGTCTAAGCCACGGGCTTTAAACACTTCGCGCAATTCTTGTTGATCGCCGCCGGATACAATTAGCCAGTTGGCGTGTTTTGTTTGTTCGCGCAATTCGGCTAAGCCTTCGGCCACTTCACAGGTCATTAGGGCTTTTTTAACTTCCTGCGCAAAGTTTTCCAGCAGTTGTTTTAACTCGGTTTGGTCAAGCGGTTTTTTGAGAATCTCGGTGAGCAGGTATTCAAACTTAACAAACCGCGAAATGCCACCGTTTTGCACGTGATAGTCTTTTAAGGCTTGGGCGGGTTCATGCCCATAAACTTTAGCCACATCGTAAAAAGCTTGAGTTTTGATTTTATTAGAATTAAGTACCACGCCATCACAATCAAAAACGAGGGTTTGGTATTGTGTGATATTTTTTGTCATGCTCATAATTTGACCAGGCCTGCTTGAACCATCGCTTGCGCAATATTGAAATCATTTTGCCAATCAATATCAAAACCTTGTACTTTATCAAGTGGATAGAGGTAAGGATTTTGACCAATTCGGTCATCTAAACTTCTGTAAATGTCCGCACTAGCCAAAAATACCGCGCTGTTGATTTCATGAATAGGTTTTAACGTTTGTGTTCTTGGCCATTTTTCTTTTTCACGGTCGTAATTTATTGGACCGTTTTGATTCCATAAAAAGGCATGTATTAAGTTAGTAGTCATTAACGAATCAAAACCATTTCTTTTCTCTGCATAGTATTTTTCAATGATTTGGTCATAAGCTTGGGAGGTTAAAAACGGTGATGTGACGTGCGTCCATAATATCTCACCTTCTTTAATCAAATCTAACGCATGCGTGACAAGTTGATCGGTGCTAGTTCGGCTTGAAGACAATTCCTCTAGACGTTTATGTATAATAATTTTTGGGTTATTTAAACTGCCAGCATAGTCGAGGATTTCATCATCATTGGTGCTAAGGTATACAGCTTTTATGTTTTGGGCTTCAATTAATTGATTGAGCTTTATCTCTATTAACCCATTTTTAAACCCTGCAAACGGCTTAATATTCTTTTTTGGTACGCGCTCACTACCCTTACGACAAGGTAAAAATACATTTATGTTTTTCATAATATCAATCCAGCTTACTAAATAGGCTTTGTTTTTTTATACGATAACGTGTGGGCGTTAAGCTAATTAGCTCTATTGAACTTTCAGAGTTCAAGTAGTGTTTAATAATCGCTTCGGATTCACTGTTTCTTGGATCACCCTCTGCGTAACCATCAAAACCGACAAGATAAATTCTTTTTGCATCACCGGACGTTGCCATTGCTAGGCTGTATGCCATTACCAATGAGGTCGGTAGTTGCGCATAGTGTTCATGAAACTCAAATCCTGCACTGCTCACTAAGATACCAAAATCTAACAGGGTTTTGGTTTTGAGTTCTTGTTGTACGTCTTCGGGGAGCATGGACGCTGGGGTTATCAGCGGTTGTGGCAGGTTAAGGTGTTCGTGGCAATCGGCAAGCAGGCGCACGGGGTGACAGGCGGCGCGGGCATTAATTAGGTTTTCGCGCAGATTTTTTTGCGTATTGAGTGCTATAACATAGGGCTGATGCTGTTCAATAAAGGCTTCGATGGCTGTGCGGTATTTTGCTACGCCCGGACCCGTGCCGACAATCAGGACATCACGACCTTGGATGACGGATTTGGGTGACCAGGTGCCGCGCGGTTCGCCAGAATAGAAATGGCGGGCGGCTTCTAGGGTGTCAAGGCTGAACTTTTTACCACCTTCGATTTTTAAATGGTCTATCACCGCCAGTATATCTTCATCGCTGTAGCGTGAGTCTTGGAGCATTTCTTGGATATAGCTTGGGTGGATGCCGTATTGCCCTGCCATGTAGTAATAGGGATTGGTTCCCCAGCCGTATTGGGCTTGTAGGGGTTTGAAGTGTTTGCGAATAAGTTCAAACAGCTTGGTGGGATTGCCTTTGGCTTTACGATAGGGTTCGAGTGCCAGCGCGAGGTATTCGGTTTGGGCATTGCCCGGGCCTCGCCCCATGCCGGTTACGGTCGAATCCACCCAGCTCACGCCATCTTGTATGGCTTGTAGGGTGTTGGCAATCGCTTGCCCCATATTGTCGTGGGTGTGAATACCGAGTGCGCCTTGCCAGCCCGCTCTAAAGGCTTGGGTAATTTGAGTGACTTCGTTAGGCGAAAGGCTGCCCATCGAATCGGCAAAGTATAGGGCGTCGATGGGGTAGTTGCTGGCTTTTTTTGCCAGTTGGGTGATTTCTTCTGGTGAACGATCCGCAACTTGCATCAGGTTAAAGCCGACTAAATAGCCCTGCGCTTTTAACCAGCTGGCGGCGGGTAAGCAGGTTTCGAATTCGTGCACATGACAGGCAATGCGAACTAAGGTAACGGGGGATTGTGGTTTGGGGGTAAAGAGTTTTTCTAGCGTGGCGACCAGGCCTGGTGATTGTTTAGATGTCAGTTCCGAGCCATTGATCATGACACCTATTTTATCGCGCAGTTCTTGAGGTATCGGCAAACCATTTAAAAACGAATCGGTACTAAAGGCACAACCCCCTTTAAAGCCATCATTTTTAAGGCTTCTTAAGCCGATTTCGACAAAGTCCACCTGCAAAGCCGCCATGGCTTGTAAATAGTCTGCTACCAGGCCTGGTGCAAAATCCCAATCGTTGTAATAACCGCCATCGCGCAGCGTGCAGTCTAAATGGATTGTGTTTGTGTTAGGCATGGCTCGCCATCCTCTTAAAATGTTCGTTGGTTTCGATTAACTCTTGATAGGTACCTTGGGCGGTTACTTGGCCTTGGTCGATCATAAATATGGTGTCGCATTTTTGTACAGTTTTTAGCCGGTGGGCAATCATAATAATGGTTTTTTTGCCGCTAAAGTCGTGAATGGCTTCCATAATCATTTTTTCTGTTATGCCGTCGAGGGCGCTAGTAGCTTCGTCGAAGACCAGTACATCTGCCTCGTGGTAGAGGGCGCGGGCGATGCCGATGCGTTGGCGCTGGCCGCCGGAGAGTTGCACGCCGCGCTCGCCTACTTTGGTGTGAATGCCGTTGTCGAGCGATTGCACGAGTTCGTCTAGGTGTGCCAGGCTTAGGGCTTTGGTGACTTGGTCTAGGTTGATGTCTTTTACTGGTATGCCGAAGGCGACGTTTTCGGCTATGGTGCCTTCGGATAAGTAGATGCTTTGGGGTACGAAGCCGATGGTGTTTTGCCAGGCGCTTTTGTTTTGTTCGGTAATCGGGGTGTTGTCGATGACCAATTGGCCTTGTTGTGGGTCGATGAGGCCGAGCAATAGGTCGATAGCGGTGGATTTACCCGAACCGGATGGGCCGACGATTCCGATGACACTGTTGGCAGGGATGGTCATGTTTAAGTTGCTTAACGCTGGTTTGGTTTTACCCGGGTAGTTAAAGGTGACTTGGTTTAGCTGAATGGCTTGTTTTAGGGTTAAACGGGCGTTGATTTGTTGTGCTTTTTGTGATGTGGTTTGTTTTGCGTTTTGCTCTTGTCGTTTTTGGCTGGCGAGCAGGTCTTCACGAATCGCTTCAAAGGCGGCGATATTGCCTTTTATTTGCGCGATTGAGGCGTAAATTTGTTGGAACGCGGGCAGGAGTTTAAAGCCGGCTAAGGCGTAGACAGCGACAATGGGGAGCACGACACCTAGGTTACCTTGGTGGGAAACGATGAGATAGAGCACCAGGCCAATCATGGCGCCAAAGGCGAGCAGCTCCATAAAGTATCGGGGCACTTGTCCAAGGACGTTGTTGTTACCTCGCGCATAGGCGAACTCTTGACCGGTTTGTTCGAAGCGGTCGATAAAATCTTGGTTGCGATTGAGTAACAAGACATCTTTGATGCCGCCAAAGCCTTCGTTTAAAAGTCTAAAACGTTGTGTGGCGACATTGGTTAGGGTTTGGCCGTTTTTTTGCAGGCGTTTGCGTACGAGTTTGTAAAGTAATATGTATGCTACCGCGAAGATCGCTAACCCGGTTATCGCGACGATTGGGTTGTAGGCGAAAATAGCGATGGATAGAAACAGCGCGAGTACAACGCGGGCGTTCATTTGCATGAGGGGCTGGATGACGGCATCGGTGACACGCACGGCTTCGTTGGAGACTTGTTTGGTGAGTTGCGCACTGCTGCCGCTGGCGTGGAATAACCAGGCCTGGTTCATGTAGTGGGTGTAGAGGCGGTCTGCGATTTCGGTGCCGACTTTGGCAGCGAACATAGAGAGTTTCCAGATGGTGTACATTGAAATTAAGGCGGCCATCGTGAGCGCACCAAGCACACCGATACCCACCCAGAAGACAAAATCATAGGGGTTTTGTATGCCAGATTGTTGGTATAGGTTGGCGAGGATGTTGTCGCGTTCGAGCATGCTGACATCGCCCACTAGGGCCATAAACGGTGCAATGGACGCGATGCCGACAATTTCGGCTAGCGCCATTATGATCACCAGAATTTGCAGCGTATAAAAACGCTTGCGCTGGCTGGGGGTTAAGAGTTGGAAAAGTTCTTTAATTAGTGTAATCATGGGTTATTTATAGTCGTTTATTATTTGAATTACGTGTTGTACTTGCGCATCACACATCACCGGGCTTATGGGCAGGCTGAGCACTTCTTGGTGCATGGCTTCGCTAATGGGGTAGCTTTGGTTTGACCAGGCCTGGTAGGCTTGTTGGTGGTGCGGGGCGATTGGGTAGTGGATTAGGGTTTGGATGCCCTGCTCGGTTAGGTAGTTTTGTAACTTTTCGCGGTTGGTGGTGCGTATAACAAATAAATGCCAAACACAGTCTTTACGTGTTAAGGGTGAGGTGTTAGGCGTGAGGGGTAAAACGATTGCGTCGTTTTTAATGCCTTCTATATACATTTTCGCGATTTGTTGACGACGTTTGGTTTCGGTGTTTAGGTTTTTGAGTTTGACTCTTAACAGTGCGGCTTGCAGCTCGTCTAGGCGGCTGTTAACCCCTTGGTAGAGGTTTTGGTATTTTTTGTGGCTGCCGTAGTTGCCTAGTGCGCGGATGGTTTGCGCGAGTTGGTCGTCGTTGGTAGTCACTGCGCCGGCATCGCCAAGTGCACCTAAGTTTTTGCCGGGGTAAAAACTAAAGCCGCTGGCATCGCCCCAGTTGCCGGCTTTGCGGCCGTCGATTTGTGCGCCGTGGGATTGAGCGGAGTCTTCAATCACTAATAAATTGTGTTTTTTGGCTATGGCGTTAATGGCGGGCATATCGGCTAGTTGGCCATAAAGATGTACCGCTAAAATGGCTTTGGTGTTTGGGGTGATGGCTGTCTCAACCAGGCCTGGTGCTAGGTTGTAGGTTTGGGCATCGGGCTCGACTAGTATGGGGTTTAATCGGTTTTCGGTGATGGCGAGTATGCTGGCGATGTAGGTGTTCGCGGGCACAATAACCTCATCGCCTTCTTTGAGCTTGCCGAGTTCTTTGTAGGCTCTTAGGATTAGAATCAGCGCATCTAAGCCATTCGCCACGCCAATGGCGTGTTTGGTGCCACAGTAGTCGCCAAATTCTTGTTCAAAGGCTTTAACTTGGCTGCCTTGAATGTACCAGCCGGAGTTTAGTACTTGGTCGAAGGCGTGTTCAAATTCATGGGTGTATTGTTGGTTAATGGCTTTGAGGTCTAAAAACGGTATTGGTTTGTTGTCGGTTCTGAGTAGCAATTCGGCATAGAGTTGGGTCGGATGAATCGCGCACTCAGAGAGGGCTAGAAACCGTTTATCACTGGTGACTACTTTTGCGCCGACTGTTTTTGCTGATAATTCGATTAAATAATCATCCATGTCTGCTTCTGCGAGCACTGAGTTAAGCGCAACGATTGCCGGCGTTTTAATGAATCGGCACTTGGCTTCAAACACTAAATAATCAGAATAAAAGCTTGTGAAATGCTTTTTTATTACATAGCGCAAATTATGCAATTGGGAGGTTGATAGCGCTACTTTTCGCTGTTTTAAGCACAGTAAAAAAACATCCGTATAGCTTTTCTCTTTCTCATAACGCTGGGTAATGACATCGATTATGAAATTATTATCAAAAATATACATTAAATAAACCTTAAATAAACCTTAAATAGCCCTTAACGACTCACTAAAACTATTCGAAGTGAGTTCAAGTTTTTGTTTGAGCAATTCCTTGAGTTTTTCATCAATGGGTAAAACCACCTCTCTTGCTTGTTTTTCTTGATAGCGTTCTAAAACATCAATTGCTTGCAAGTTTTTATAGTCAAAGCGGTTCGATTGGTTTTGTGCCAGTTCAACACTCAAATTGATGACATTTTCATTTAATGAATCTAATCCCAATGAAGTGGGGATATACCATCCCTTGTCCATTTTTATTGCTTGTGTCAGCATGCTTGCCTCCTAACCTTCAAGTATGTAGTTATCACTAAAAGTATAATCCATCTTTGTTGACAATTCTCGTGCCACGGCTTTATTAATCACCAGGCCTGCTAGCATTTTAATAGCCGTGGCGATAAAGCTGAGGATTGAGGTTTTAACGAGGGTCATTTAAAGCTATTCACCGCTTCAATCACTTTTTGCACTTCATCATCCGTCATCACCGGGCTTATGGGCAGGCTGAGCACTTCTTGGTGCATGGCTTCGCTAATGGGGTAGCTTTGGTTTGACCAGGCCTGGTAGACTGGTTGGTGATGCGGGGCGATTGGGTAGTGGATTAGGGTTTGGATGCCCTGCTCGGTTAGGTAGTTTTGTAACTTTTCGCGGTTGGTGGTGCGTATAACAAATAAATGCCAAACACAGTCTTTACGTGTTAAGGGTGAGGTGTTAGGCGTGAGGGGTAAAACGATTGCGTCGTTTTTAATGCCTTCTATATACATTTTCGCGATTTGTTGACGGCGCTGGGTTTCGGTGTTTAGGTTTTTGAGTTTGACTCTTAATAGTGCGGCTTGGATCTCGTCTAATCGGCTGTTAACCCCTTGGTAGAGGTTTTGGTATTTTTTGTGGCTGCCGTAGTTGCCTAAAGCACGGATGGTTTGCGCGAGTTGGTCGTCGTTGGTAGTCACTGCGCCGGCATCGCCAAGTGCACCTAAGTTTTTGCCGGGGTAAAAACTAAAGCCGCTGGCATCGCCCCAGTTGCCGGCTTTGCGGCCGTCGATTTGTGCGCCGTGGGATTGAGCGGAGTCTTCAATCACTAATAGATTGTGTTTTTTGGCTATGGCGTTAATGGCGGGCATATCGGCGAGTTGGCCATAAAGATGTACCGCTAAAATGGCTTTGGTGTTTGGGGTGATGGCTGTCTCAACCAGGCCTGGTGCTAGGTTGTAGGTTTGGGTATCTGGTTCTACTAAAATCGGTTTAAGACGATTTTCGGTGATGGCGAGTATGCTGGCGATGTAGGTGTTCGCGGGCACAATCACTTCGTCGCCTTCTTTGAGCTTACCGAGTTCTTTGTAGGCTCTTAGGATTAGAATCAGCGCATCTAAGCCATTCGCCACGCCAATGGCGTGTTTGGTGCCACAGTAGTCGCCAAATTCTTGTTCAAAGGCTTTAACTTGGCTGCCTTGAATGTACCAGCCGGAGTTTAGCACTTGGTCGAAGGCGTGTTCAAATTCATGGGTGTATTGTTGGTTGATGGCCTTTAAATCTAAAAAGCTGACTTTTTGTGGCTCGGTTTGTTGTTTTAAAAACTCAGCCGGACTTAGGGTGTCGTTTGGGTATTTGGCTAACATGCCTTCGTCACGGGTGAGCACTTTGGCATTCACTGCACGCGCGGAGGCAATGATTTGCGAGTCTTCGATGTCGTCGTAATCGATGTCGATGTAGCTTGGGGTTTTGGCGATTTTAACTTTTGAAACGAGTTCTTCAATCGCAAATCGGGTCATTTTCTTGGCGATTGCAGTCGTTACGTCAATATATCGCTTTATCTCGCCAATAAGCACAAATTCGATATTATCTAATGATGATACACTAATGTAGATAGGTATCTTTTTAGTGTTTAATATTTCAAACACTTGCTTTGAAACTGGAAAATTACTCTGCCTATCTTCAGATAGCAAATCAATAATAATGTTGTTATCAAGTAAAATAGGTCTCATTTGTACTTTTCCATTAGATAATTAGCTCTTTCTTCAAGATATTGGTCTGTTTTTTCATAATCTACAGGCAGCTGTGCCAGACTTTTCGAAACAATTTTTTTCCAGTTTTGCTTAATGTATTCGTCCGTGTTGGTCTGGTTTTTTTGGGTATTGTCAGCTAAATGAATATCCAACAAAATATGATCTTGATTGTTGGCATGTAGTTCGGGGATATTGGGTATCACCCATTCGTTATTGCGCTTTGTCGCTTGCACTATCATGTTTGCCTCCAGCCCGATTTTTTAGTGTTTAACTTAAAAAACGGCGGTATTTTTGTTTAATTTGTAAATAGTCTTTAAGTTGGTAGTTAAAGTAATAGTTTAATTCGTCTTCGTGCGTAACGCTTGCCCCAAAGCGTTGGTGAAAAGCAATCACACGCTC
Organism: Thiomicrospira sp. R3; assembly: GCF_029581415.1. Classification (GTDB taxonomy): domain Bacteria; phylum Pseudomonadota; class Gammaproteobacteria; order Thiomicrospirales; family Thiomicrospiraceae; genus Thiomicrospira. The sequence continues at coordinate 115,846 of NZ_CP121121.1, forward strand.
GTTGCCTTTTCTTACGTCAAAGTGGGCTTGTTTGTAGCCCAATTTTCCAAAACCAAATTCATACACCAATAGTGCCGATTCGATGGCGGTGGTTTTTGGCGCATTATCTTTGATGAGCCAACTGCCCCAGCAAAATGAATCAGGTTGTAAATCATACACTCTCACCAGTCCTAGGTTTTCGTGTTGTATGCTTTCAATCACAAAGTAATATTCTAAGCCTTGTTGTTCTTTTTGTTGGTAGCATTGTAACCAGGCCTGCTGTTTGACAAGGTCGTTTTCTACCGGGCTTAAATATTGGGTTTTGTGTTGTTGCAATCGCAAACCTAAAATAAACTCCGCATCCTCTACCCTTGCCGGGCGTAGGTTGATGTTTTTGCCTTGAATGGATTTCATGCCGCACCTCGCAGGGTGTTAGCATGAAACCAATCGTCATTTACGGCTGTTCTGTTCTGTTCTGTTCTGTTCTGTTCTGTTCTGTTCTGTTCTGTTCTGTTCTGTTCTGTTCTGTTCTGTTCTGTTCTGTTCTGTTCTGTTCTGTTCAAAGTATTATCCTTGATTTGGTATTGGGTTTGGCATGCTGGGCAAATTAAATTTTCGAGTTTTGTGCCGCATTCGCATACCCAGCCGTGTTGTTTGGCGGGGTTGCCGTAAACTAGTGCATAAGGCGCGATGTCTTTGGTGACGACACTGCCCGCTCCGATGAGGGCGTATTCACCGATAGTAATGCCGCCGATAATGGTGGCGTTGGCGCCAATGGAGGCATGGTGTTTTAGCGTGGTTTTTAAAAACTCGGCCGGGCGTTGTTTGGAGCGCGGGGTAAAGTCGTTGGTAAAGCTGACGTTTGGGCCGATAAACACATTGTTTTCGATGCGCAAGCCATCCCAGATTTGTACGCCTGATTTGACGGTGACATTGTCGCCGATAATCACATCGTTTTCGATGAGCGTGAGTGCGTTGATATTGCAGTTCGCGCCAATTTGCGCTCGTTTGAGTACGACACTGAATTGCCAAATGCTGGTGCCTTCGCCAATTTGGTCGGTTTGTACATCGGCGAGCGGGTGGATTGTGTAATTAAGCATTGACGACCTTTATAAACTCGTTGTAATCGGTAATGTAGTCTTCTTTTTTGTAGTAATCATCCGCAAATACTAAAAGTACATTATCTTCGGAAAAGTCGTGCATGGTTCCCCAGATTAAGGCATCTTGAAAAAGTCCTTTATTGGGGCTATCTAAATCATAAGTTGTTTTGCCACCCTTACCATCATCTAATGTCACTTTACAAGAGCCAGCAACAGAAATTAAATATTGTTTGGTTTTGTAGTGAGAATGATTGCCACGTGGAATATTTTCTTTAGTGCCGTAGATATAAAAAACACGCTTAATTTCAAAAGGTACTTGCCTTTCAGCTTCTATGGCAACCAATTGCCCTCTTTCATCACCTAGTATTTTATGTTCGCTTATCGTCATAACTTATGTCCTATTAAATCTGCTAAATATTGCCCGTAACTGTTTTTGGACAGGGGTTTGGCGGCTTGGGCGACTTGTTGGTTGCTGAGCCAGCCATTAGGCCACCAGGCCTGGTGGTGGTTTATGTTGCATTTTCGAAAAGGCGAACCATTTTTTTTCCAAGGTCTTTTAGGCTTGCGCCTAGGTGGTAGATGTCTTGGTTGGCGATAATGATAAAGCGGTCATGCGCATCAGTAAATAGATAATATGCAATGTAGCCAGTCGATTGGTTTTTATCATCCAGCAGGTGTTTGGCGTTTCGGCTCGTCACCACTTTTTTGCCGGTTTTATCTGACCAGGTTTTGGTGATGGAATCGATTGAATAAGCCTGAAAAGTTGCTGTGTGTCGGCGACATCGGTTTGGCGCATTTTGCCCTCAGCGGCTTTCATTTTCAACTGGTGACAGTTTGTTACCGTTTTATTGCCTTCTTCTTTCAGACGTTGTTTTAGCTTATTCCAATATTTTATCGCCGTTTGGTAATCTTTGCTTTCTGTGAGTATCTCAATCACATCGACAATTGCGACGTACCACTGCTCTTGTGCGTCATCTTGGCGTCATCCCGGCGAAGGCCGGGATCTGTTGAGGGTTTGCGCAGTCGGCTGGAGATTGCGGCCTGCGCCGGAATGACGTTTGTTTTTCATGTCATCCTGAACTTGTTTCAGGATCTTTCGAGGGTTTGCGCAGTCGGCTGGAGATTGCGGCCTGCGCCGGAATGACGTTTGTTTTTTATGTCATCCTGAACTTGTTTCAGGATCTTTCGAGGGTTTGCACCGCCGGCTGGAGATTCCGGCCTGCGCCGGAATGACGTTTGTTTTTCATGTCATCCTGAACTTGTTTCAGGATCTTTCGAGGGTTTGCACCGCCGGCTGGAGATTCCGGCCTGCGCCGGAATGACGTTTGTTTTTCATGTCATCCTGAACTTGTTTCAGGATCTTTCGAGGGTTTGCGCAGCCGGCTGGAGATTCCGGCCTGCGCCGGAATGACGGGGTTGTAGGCCGGAATGACATAATTGTAAGCCGGAATGGCGGGGTTGGCTGTGTTATTTGACATAGTAGCCTCCCGTTTTGCTACTGCCATGGAATTCGATTTTTTCTGCGTCTTTGAGCTGCTTGAGCCAGCGCTCCATTGTGCGCTGTGATGCACCTAACTGTTGCACTAATTGACGAGAACTATTTCCTGGATTGTCTGCAATAAATCGTTGTTTCATTTGTTGCAAGTTAGTTTCACTGAGGCCACTTTCGCGCGCTTGGTTAACAATCGTTTGCATTTGTTAGGTGGTTAGCTGGTTTACCGGCTCTATGACGGCATCCGTATCGTCAGAAAGCACTATTACTCTAACGTGTTTGTTTTTGAGTTTTTCAAACTCTGGAACACGTATCTATTCGCTGTCTATGTCGGTTTCAAATTCGATTGCATACATTTTTAGGCTCTCCTCATGTATTAGCAAGATTTAGCATACCTTATCAGGCAGCGTTATTTAATTAAATCGGCTAAATATTGCCCGTAACTGTTTTTGGACAGCGCTTTGGCGGTTTGGGCGACTTGTTCGTTGGTTAGCCAGCCGTTGCGCCAGGCAATTTCTTCTAGGCAGGCGATTTTGTAGCCTTGGCGTTTTTCGATGGTTTCGACGAACATGGCGGCTTCAAGCAGGCTTTCGTGGGTGCCGGTGTCTAGCCAGGCAAAACCACGGCCGAGGAGTTCTACGTTTAGGTTGCCTGCCTCTAGATAAAGTTGGTTTAGGGTGGTTATTTCGAGTTCACCACGATGGCTGGGCTTAACTTGTTTGGCGATTTCAACTACGTCGTTATCGTAGAAATATAAGCCGGTGACGGCAAAGTTGGATTTTGGCTTTTGCGGTTTTTCTTCGATGCTGATGGCTTTTTGGTTTTCATCAAACGCGACCACGCCAAATCGCTCTGGGTCTTTGACTTGGTAGCCAAATACGCTAGCACCACCAGGCCTGGTGGCGGCGCGCTTTAGAATGGGGCTAAAGCCTTGTCCCCAGAAGATGTTGTCGCCAAGCACTAAACACACGCTGTCGTTGCCAATAAACTCTTTGCCGATGATAAAGGCTTGGGCGAGTCCGTCGGGGCTGGGTTGGATGGCGTAGGTGAGGTTGATGCCAAAGTCTTTGCCTTCGCCGAGCATGCGGATAAAGCTGGCTTGGTCTTCGGGTGTGGTAATAATTAAAATATCTTGGATACCCGCAAGCATTAGCACCGATAGCGGGTAGTAGATCATCGGTTTGTCGTAAACCGGGAGCAGTTGTTTGGATACACCGCGTGTGATGGGGTAAAGCCGTGTGCCGGAACCGCCGGCTAAGATGATGCCTTTCATTTTGGGTGAGGCGTTAGGTGTGAAGTGTGAGGTGTTTTGTGTCATTTTTTTGTCTCTAGGTGCTTAATTAATCCGCCAAGTTGGGCAAATGTTTGTTCTATTGTTTGTTGGACTTCTTGCATATCTGACAAAAAGTTTAAATTTTTAGCTATCAGCAATTGTGTTTCTATCTCGCTTAGTGAGCCACGTGAGATATAAAGGAATCTCAGAAAGTCTGCATCACTACCTCTTGCTGCACCTTCAGCAATATTACTGGGAACAGACACGGCTGCTCGGCGAAGTTGGTTGGTTAATCCAAATCTTTCTTCATTGGGAAAGTGAGAAGTTATCGCATAAACCTGCTCAACTAATATCATCGCAATTTGCCAAGCACGTAAATCATAATGCTTTCTCACCCTTCACCCCTCACGCTTTACTCTTCACTCGCTCACACCAGGCCTGGTTGTTTAGGTACCATTGGACAGTTTTGCGTATGCCGCTTTCGAAGGTTTCTTGGGGTGTCCAGCCGAGTTCGCGTTGGATTTTGCTGGCGTCGATGGCGTAGCGCATGTCGTGGCCCGGTCTATCTGTTACGTATTTAATGAGTGTTTCGTAGCCGGCTGGAGATTCCGGGTCAAGCCCGGAATGACGGTTTGTTTGGTCGGAATGACGGTTTGTTTGGTCGGAATGACGGTTTGTTTGGTCGGAATGGCTGATTTTAGTATTTGTTTCGTCATGCTGAACTTGTTTCAGCATCTTATTAGCCCAAGGAACCAACTCTTCTAAAATTTCACAAATGGTTTTGACGACTTCAATGTTCTGTTTTTCGTTGTGGCCGCCGATGTTGTAGGTCTCTCCTACTTTGCCTTGGGTGGCAACGAGTACCAGCGCGCGGGCGTGGTCTTCTACATATAGCCAGTCGCGGATTTGGTTGCCTTTACCGTAGATAGGTAGCGGTTTACCTTCTAGGGCGTTTAATATCATTAGCGGAATCAGTTTTTCTGGAAAATGATAGGGGCCGTAGTTGTTGGAGCAGTTGGTGTCTAGGGTTGGGAAGCCGTAGGTTCTGAGCCAAGCGCGTACTAAATGGTCTGAAGCGGCTTTGCTGGCGCTGTAGGGCGAGCTTGGGGCGTAGGCGGTTTGTTCGGTGAAGAGCGGTAGAGATCCTGAATCAAGTTCAGGATGACGTGTGCGGTGTTCAGGATGACGGCTCTGGTCAAGCCCGGAATGATGGCTTTCGTCTTCCTGAACTTGTTTCAGGATCTCATCAGGATGTGGCAGATCACCATAAACCTCATCGGTTGAAATATGGTGAAAACGGAAGTTGGCTTTTTTGTCGCCTTGCAGTTTTGACCAGTAGGCGCGTGCTTGTTCAAGCAAGGTATAGGTGCCGACAATATTAGTTTGGATAAACTCCCCGGGGCCATCGATGGAGCGATCAACATGGGACTCTGCGGCCAGATGCATCACCAGGCCTGGCTGGTGTTGGTTGAATACACGTTTTAATTCTACTGCGTCGCAAATATCCACCTGTTCAAACGCATATCGCGGGTTGTTTTCGATGCTTGCGAGCGATTCTAGGTTACCCGCGTAGGTGAGCTTATCGACATTCACCACTGAATAGTCGGTGTCGTTAATGATATGGCGCACAACCGCCGAGCCGATAAAACCGGCACCGCCGGTGATAAGGATTGTTAATTTTTGGTTATCAATATTTGCTTGCATTTTTATTCTACCGTCACTGATTTGGTGAGATTACGCGGTCTATCGACATCGGTGCCTTTGGTGAGGGCGAGGTATTGTTTTAACGCTCGGTCGATACTTTCTTGGACGAACCGTACCCGTTAGTATCTCAATCACATCTAAGCTAGATTAGCACTTGTAGTAGCTTTTATACCAATTCACAAACTTGCCAATACCCTCTTCGATGCTGGTGCTGGGTTTGAAGCCGGTGTCTTTTGTTAGTTCGTCTACATCAGCATAGGTAATGGGTACATCTCCGGGTTGCATGGGCAAGAGGTTTTCGTTGGCTTTTTTGCCGGTGGCGGTTTCTATGGCGGTGATAAATCGGCGCAGGGTGACGGGTTGGTTGTTGCCTATGTTGTAGATTTTGTAGGGTGCGCTGGCGTTGGTGATTTTGTTCGTCATACCGGTTGTTTCTGTTGTCATCCCGGCGTAGGCCGGGATCTCTGGAGATCCTGAATCAAGTTCAGGATGACGAGCTTTTAGTTCAGAGTGACTTACTGGTGGGCGTTCCATGACGCGGGTGATGCCTTCTACGATGTCGTCGATGTAGGTAAAGTCGCGTTGCATGTCGCCGTTGTTGAAGACGTCAATGGTTTGGCCTTTGAGTATTTTTTTGGTGAAAGAGAAGTACGCCATGTCTGGGCGGCCCATTGGGCCGTAAACGGTAAAAAACCTTAAGCCTGTGGTTGGGATGTTGTAAAGGTGGCTGTAGGTGTGTGCCATGAGTTCATTGGATTTTTTGGTGGCGGCATATAAGCTGATGGGGTAATCCACTCGGTCTGCTGTGCTAAAGGGTTGTTTGATGTTCATGCCGTATACCGAGCTTGAGCTGGCATAAACCAGGTGTTTGATTTTGCTGTGGCGACAGCCTTCTAGGATATTGACAAAGCCAGCTAGGTTGGAATCCACGTAGGCGTGCGGGTTTTCAATTGAGTAGCGCACGCCCGCTTGTGCGCCAAGGTTAACAACGATATCGAAGGCGTTGTCTTTAAATAGGGCTTGTATCCCTGCGCGGTCGGCAAGGTCGAGTTTTAGAAAGGTTAGGTTTTGGTGGGTGTGCGGATTCGGCTGGAGATTCCGGCCTTCGCCGGAATGACGGGAACTTTCGCCGGAATGACCTGTTTTTTGCGTTATATCTAAACCCAGGGCGTTTAGGCGGTCGAGTTTGAGCTGTGGGTCGTAGTAATCGTTTAGGTTGTCTATGCCGACGATGTTGTGGCCGAAGGGTTTTAGGGCTTGGATGAGGTGAAAACCAATAAAACCAGCGGCGCCGGTTATTAGAATGTTTAGTTTTTGATTTTTGATGTTTAATTGCATGTGTTTTATTTCTTTGTTTAACTTATTGATTTTTAGGAATAGTTTCTTAAGATGCGTTCAAGTTGATTGACGCTTTCTTGATGAATTTGTGGATGCGTTTGCGCTACAACACTGTCCACAATAGCTATGTTTGCAGTGAATATTTTACTGGGTCTAATGTAACTAAGTTGGATCAATTGGCCTTGTGTAAAGTCTTGTTGGCGTAATTCAATGGCGTTTGGGTCGGCATAAGCTTTACTTGTTATTTGGCAAAGGATTATATCGTCCTTAGGCAGAACAGCTAATACGAAAGCGGGTCTTTTCTTTGACCCGCTTAAATCAGAAAATGGAAAATGCACAAATACGACGCTTCCTATTGATAGGCTGCCCATGCTTTATCCTCTTCAGGGTTAAGCCAATCTTTAGCTAGCGCCTGTTCACTAAGTAGCATGGCTTCATTATCTAGCTGTTTTGCTTGGCTTTGATGAGCGTATTTTGCTTTTATAAATAAAAAGAAATCTTTAACTTCTTGCTGAGCATGTTCAGGTAATGTTTGCCATTCTTTAGTTGAAATTGTTTCAATCATTTTTGGCTCCTTAGTTTTCTAGATATCATTCAGTCTTTTCCGAACAGGTCTCTAGTATACACCTTGTCTTTTACGTCTTGTATGTCATCCGTTAGGCGGTTGGCGATAATGACGTCGCTTTGGGCTTTGAAGTCGTTCAGGTCGCTGATGACGTTTGAGTGGAAGAATTCGGTTGCGCCCTGCTCGGTTAAAACTGGCTCGTAAATAACGATTGGGATGCCTTTGGCTTTGATGCGTTTCATCACACCTTGGATGGCGCTGGCGCGGAAGTTGTCGCTGCCTTGTTTCATGACGAGGCGATAGATGCCTACTTTGGGGGCTGGAGATCCTGAAACGAGTTCAGGATGACGTTCGGTTTGTTCAGGGTGGCTTTCGGTTAGTTTTTTTATCACTTGGTCGGCGATAAAGTCTTTGCGGGTGGTGTTGGAATCGACTATGGCTTGGATTAGGTTTTGTGGCACATCTTGGTAGTTAGCCAGTAACTGTTTGGTGTCTTTGGGCAAACAATAACCACCATAGCCAAAGCTTGGGTTGTTGTAGTGGTCGCCGATGCGTGGATCAAGGCCGACGCCTTCAATGACTTGTTTGGTGCTGAGGCCATGGGTTTCACAATAAGTATCGAGTTCGTTGAAGTAGGACACACGCAGGGCTAGGAAGGTGTTGGAAAATAACTTAATGGCTTCAGCTTCGGTGGCGTCGGTGAACAATACTTGGATTTCGTTTTCTGGTTTTTGCGCCCCTTCAACGAGTAGATTGGCAAAGGTTTGCGCGCGCTCGGATTGCTCGCCCATGACGATGCGCGATGGGTGCAGGTTGTCCCATAGGGCTTTGCCTTCGCGCAGGAATTCTGGGGAGAAGAGGATGTTCGGAACCTTGTTGTCATGCTGAACTGAATCCAGGTCATGCTGAACTTGTTTCAGCATCTCAGAAGATTCCGAATCAAGTCCGGAATGACGGGAGCCTTCACCGGAATGACGGGTGCCTTCACCGGAATGACGGGTGCCTTCACCGGAATGACGGGCAAATTTTTGTTTTACGGATTGGGTGTAGCCTACAGGCACGGTAGACTTGATGATCATGATCGCTTGGGGGTTAATCGCGAGCACATCGGCGATCACGGCTTCAACGGACTTGGTGTTGAAGGTGTTGGTTTCGGTGTCGTAGTCGGTTGGGGTGGCTATCACGACAAAATCGGCGTTTTGGTAGGCCTGGTGCTTGTCTAGGGTGGCGGTTAGGTTAAGTGGTTTATTAGCTAGGAAATCCTCTATCTCAGCATCGATAATCGGTGATTGTTTGTTATTCAATAGGTCGATTTTTTCCGGAACGATGTCTAACGCAACAACTTCATGGTGCTGGGCTAATAACACGGCTAGTGATAAGCCAACGTACCCTGTTCCTGCTACGGCGATTTTCATAGTTGTTTCCTATTCTCTTGGTCAGGGTTGAAGACGCTACCGCCCTACGCTGTCGTTACGTATATCGTGGGGGGGTTGGTTTTTGGTGTTGCTGGTGTTGCTATTAAAGTCTATTGGGTGCGCTTAGGTGCTTTTTGTGACCTGTGCGGCGTCTAGGGTTATTTTTAGCGGCTGCCCCATTATGGTCATTAGGGCTATGATGCGCTGGTCGGCATCGTAGCTTTCAAATAGGGCTTGTTGTCCGTAAAACGGGCCTGTTTCTATGCGTATGCCGTCGCCATTTTTTAGCTGGGCTAGGCCTTGGGTTTCTAGTTGTTGGGCTTCTTGTTTTTGTATCTGTCCAATGATGGCATCGTCTAGGGTAGGTAGATGGTTGCCAAAGCGTACAATTTGCCACACCCCTTTGGTTGAGCGAATGGGCGCCCAATTTTGATTTTCATCACAAAGCTGTATAAATAGGTAGCGCGGGAACAGAGGGTGTATTTGTGGGCGCATTTTGCCGCGGCAAGGTGTTTGTAGTTTGATTTTGGGACTATAAACCTGGTAGCCTTGCTGTGTCAGGTTTTGTTCGGCCAGCGCATCTTGCTTGGGCTTGGTCATTATAAGATACCAACGGTTCATGGGCGCTTGTCTCGAGTGGGTGATTGCGCTGGTTGTTCGTGATTTTGGTTGTGCAGTTGGATGAGCTCTTGTTGCAGGGCATCGTATTCTTGCTTTTTTCGTTGGATAAACGTTTCGGTTAGTGCGATGCGTTGCGCGATGCCTTTTGGGGTGAGTAGGTAGCGATAGTTTAATTTGTTGTCGCTGTGCGCGAACCGCTCTACTTTCACCAGACCTTTTTCGATAAGCGCTTTGAGAAGGTAGTTGGTTTTGCCAACACTAAACCCTAGGTTTTTCGCCAGTGTGCGTTGGTTGTGCTGTTGGGTTACTTGGCGCAAGGCTTCAAGCTGGGTTGCGGAGTCCATTGTTTTGTGTTTGCTCAATTTTTGAACGTGGGTATATTCTACACCATAGATTAGAGGGTTACCATGCTTTATTTTGTAGATATTCATACTAAATGCTAATTTTGATCCCAAAAAAATCAAAAACCCAGCTATCTTTTACAAAGCGGAGTGACTAAAAGGTTGTTTTAGAAACAAAAAAGCCGGATATTGCTATCCGGCTTTCTAAAGAATTTGGTCGGGACAGAAGGATTTGAACCTTCGACCCCCGCCACCCCATGACGGTGCTCTACCAGGCTGAGCCATGCCCCGAATTCGCTGTGTATTCTAACTTAAAACCATCAACATTCAAGTATTAAATTAAAAAGGATCACGATTTAAGGTTTAGGAAGAGGTTTACCTGAAACCTGATAGGCAAATACAAGAACCTGAACGATTGCCTCGTAGAGTACGGGAGGGATTTCTTGGTTTAGCTCAACCTGACTAAGCAATGCACTTAACTCTGGGTCTTGCTTGATAGGTATATTATGCTGTTTTGCAAGCTCTATTATTTGTTGTGCAATTAAGCCGGAGCCTTTAGCTGAGACGCGAGGTGCGCTATCACCGTTATACTCAAGGGATACCGCAACCTTATCAACTAACCGAGGCAACGCTCTATCCGTACCTAGTTCAACTTAAAGTGCGGTGACAAACCGAGTGCCTGAATAGCCTCAACCAGCACCTTGCTTGGGCTTTCAAAGCAATATTCAATCCCTCTGGCGGTTAAATCATTGATAACAACCAATAATAATTGAACACCTGAGGTATCCAGGGTTTCAACCTTGTCTGATTCAAAAACGACACCGTCACTCGTTTCTAACTGAGCTTTAATTTTTTCCAAATAGCTAGCTGCATAGTGGATTGTCAAGTTTTCGGGTAACGCTATTACATTGCTCACTGCAGTCCCCTTTTACAAAATTCAGTTTTAAAGAACGCGATTAATCACTGAAAGTAATTTTTCAGGACTAAAGGGTTTAACAATCCAACCCGTTGCCCCAGCTTCTTTACCTTTTGTTTTCATATCGCCTGAAGACTCAGTGGTTAGGCACAAAATTGGTGTAAATTTGTAATTAGGTAACGCTCTTAAAGCGGTTATTAATTCGATGCCGTTCATGTTGGGCATGTTAATATCTGTTACCACTACATCAAACTTTTCGGATTTTGCAATTCCCAATGCGACTACACCATCTTCAGCCTCCGTCACATCATGCCCCGCTGACTTAAGTGACATGCTCACCATTTGACGCATAGATTTTGAATCGTCAACCGCTAAGATTTTTGACATTGAAATCTCTCTCTATCTTTCTAATTTAATCAAGCTATGAACTTAAAAAAACTTGGTAATGGTTAAAAAACATTTTTCACTGATTTTACGCACATTCTGAAGCTATGTAAAACACAATTCGATAAAAAACCGATTCACTGGGCGGTTAATAATTTTTTTATACTTTTACGTCTATCAAACCAACCTGCTTAGCTTGTGCACTAAACGAAGGTTCAAAAGCTAACCACTCAACGGACATCAGCCTCAAACCCGAGTCTTCAAAGTTTTGCTCAAGTATAGCTTGCTGCTGCTTTATGACTGCCAAATAATCATCCGATGCGCTATAAAACTTACACTTAAATGCGTGCAATTCATAGCTCAACAAGCACGTTAAGTTATGCTTCGATAGCTGCAAACTAAACATAACCTCCCAAACCTCATCTTCCTGATTAGCTTTATGTCTTAGTTCTATTCGCAAAGCCTCAACCGCTTGGCCCAATACAACAGGAATGCTTGATGAGAAAAAGTCCAGATTACTAAGTTGATTATATTGAACAAGACTGATCTGGTTAATCGCCTGCCCCACCATGCCAATCGCCTGCGCCAGGCTTGGCGTTGACCTTGCTGACTGCTGCTCAAGCATTTGCTGTTGAAGCTTAAACAAATCACCTTTTAAGTCGTGAGATAGGTTTGGTTTTTTTTTCACTAAGCTATTTTCAAAAAAAACACCCGATTGCTCTAGAGCCTGCTTTAACCTGTTGGCTGTTAACCGATTATCAACTTTTAATAGTTGATTTAAAAGCTGAGTAAAGCTAGCTTGGATACTCGGTGGTAATTGCGCCAACATTTGAGGTTGCATTAGCGTCGTTAAAACTTGATTTACTGGCGTTGAGTTAGGTAAAAGTTGACGATAAATCGCTTTATCATCATGTTTACTCGACGTCTCCATGCTCACAAGTAGTCGGATCTGACCTTGATAATCTGTTACCCTTGCCGAAAGCACCTGCCCTGGCGTCAGATCAAGATGTGTTTTGGCTTGAATAACCTGTCCCCCGACCGAAACCCTCAACACCCCCTCGTCACGTTGGATGACTTGCAGACTTAGCGTTTGCCCAACCATGGCCTTTAAGCTCGTCAATAGCTGCGGTGAGTTTACTTGCGCTTGCAGAACACCAGATGGCCTGACATTCGGCTGTCCAATCTGTTCCATATTTGACACCCTAGCTGTTTATAAAAAAGGCTCTCAGTAAAAGACCTATCTAATCCCAACGAATCAACCTTTAGCCCTAAATATTAAACTATAATATGATTTATAAATGCCTTAGATTACCAGTTAAAGCACTATACAAGTTGAATTTAATCAATCAATCAATTTGAAGGCTCAGAAAACAGCTCTATAAAAAGGAATTTGCCTTATGAGTGCGAATGAATATGCTTTTAATGATAAAGACTTTAGACGAGTAAAGTCTATTGTTTACAACTTTGCAGGCATTGACCTTAATGATACCAAGAAAAACCTGGTCTACAACCGACTAGCCAAGCGCATACGTTTTTTAGGAATGAATAGCTTTTCAGACTACCTAGATTATGTTGATGAAATGGGGGAAGAGGAGTTTGTGAATTTGATTAATGCCATCACCACAAACCTCACGTTCTTTTTCAGAGAAAACCATCATTTTGATTATTTAGCACAGCAGGTTATTCCGCATTTACTTGAAAAAAACAAAGCTTCTAAAAAAATACGGATTTGGTCAGCGGGCTGCTCAACCGGTGAGGAACCCTACTCTATTGCAACGGTATTAAAAGAAACCGTACCTGCCGATTGGAGCGCACGGGTTTTAGCAACCGACCTAGACACAACAGTAGTTGAAACCGCACGCCAAGGTGTGTATAAAGTAGAGCGATTAAAAGGCGTGTCTGAAGCACGAAAAAAAAGATGGTTCTTAAAAGGTAAAGGTGAGCGCGATGGACTCGTAAAGGTCAAACCTGAGCTGCAAGAAATTATCGACTTTGGTCAAATAAACCTGATGAATGAATGGCCCATTAAGGATAAGGTTGATGTAATTTTTTGTCGTAATGTCGTTATCTACTTTGACAAACCGACTCAAACAAAACTATTCAATCGCTATGCCGACCTATTACCCGACAATGGCCACCTATTTATTGGCCATTCTGAATCACTTTATAAAATATGTGATCGGTTCGAATTACTTGGACAAACGATTTATAGAAAAATTAGATAACCTACTCCTAATTTAACTAAGAGACTAACCATGCAAAAGATTAAAGTACTAATAGTTGATGACTCTGCGCTAGTAAGGCAAATGCTAAGCGAAATGCTGTCTTCTCACCCACAAATTGAAGTGGTAGGCAGTGCGAATGATCCCTATATGGCTCGCGACATGATTAAGCAGCTGCATCCAGATGTGCTCACTTTAGATATTGAAATGCCAAAAATGGACGGCATTAGTTTCCTCAAAAATTTAATGCGACTCCATCCCCTTCCTGTCGTCATGGTTTCAACCCTTACTGAGCACGGTGCAGAAGTGACACTTCAAGCACTTGAGCTTGGGGCGATTGACTTTGTCACCAAACCTAAAATCAATCTTGTGCAAACCTTTGAACAGTACACTCAAGAAATTTGCGCTAAAGTATTAATGGCCTCAAAAGTAACTCGAGGTACGCTTGAAAGGCAATATGCTCGCTTTTCATCCAACTTACAAAGCCGCCCTAAAGTTGAACGATTGGAACCAGCACCCAGTGTCAGTGAAAAATATGATGCAGATATCATTTTGAAAAAATCTACAACCTTAAGGCCATCTAGACGAGGTGAGAAAGTTATTGCCATAGGTGCATCTACAGGGGGCACCGAAGCCATTAAAGAAGTGCTGATGCGTTTACCGGCATCAACTCCGCCTATTGTTATCTCTCAACATATCCCTGCTGCCTTTTCTAGACCCTTTGCCCAGCGCATGGATAGTGTCTCTGAGTTAACAGTGCACGAGGCTAAAGACAACCAACCTCTTCTTCAAGGCCATGTTTACATCGCCCCTGGAGACAAACACTTGCTTATTGAACCCGTTGGTGGCAAATATGTTTGCCGTTTAAACGATGGCCCACCGGTTAACCGCCATAAACCCTCAGTAGATGTGATGTTCAGAAGCGTAGCACAAAATGTAGGTAGCAATGCCATAGGTGTAATTTTGACGGGTATGGGCGCTGATGGGGCGAAAGGCCTAAAAGAAATTCAAGAAATGGGCGCACCAACCATCGCCCAAGACCAAAAAACCAGTGTCGTTTGGGGTATGCCAGGAGAAGCCGTAAAGCTCGAGGCTGCAGACCAGATTTTACCCCTTGATAAAATTGCACATAAAATATTAAACCTAGTAAACAAATAATGGCATGAAGCCTGCTTTTATCCAAATTATCATCCTGGCTAAGTCGCAGGATTCTGACACTTGTATAAAATACGCTCGCTGCACCCTATTAAGGAAACGTTCTACATGAAACTCATCATAGAAAAAATGCTTGTACAAGTAAAACATCAATGGCTAGCCTGGACGATAACACTGGTTACGCTATGCTTGATCCTACTTGTAAACATAGCGGTCATTTCAGTCATTTCAGTTCTCATAACCGCACTCGTTTGGTCCAAACAAAGCCAACCAAGTAGCGCACTAACCCATGCCGACAAGGATCTAAATGACACGCTACCACCTTCAATTGCTATCAGAGAATCGGGGGAATCGCTACAGGTTATTATGGGTGATGTAGATGCCGTGGTCGCTCAAGAAGTGGATATTGTGGTCAGTGAACTTGGTCAGGTTAAAGAATTAGTCGCGGAGGCGATTGAAACGCTTAATGAAAGCTTTACAGGGTTACATCACCAAACAACCCAACAATACGAATTAGTTTTGTCACTACTCGCCAATCTTGGTGGCACGGGTGAAGGTATGAGCATTGAAAAATTCTCCGCCGAAACCAAACAGGTTCTCCAGCAGCTTATTGATATGATTTCTCACGGCAGCCAGCGCAGCAATCAAACCATGCATAAAATCGATGAAATGGTCACCCAGATTGATGGTATTTTTCATCTATTAGAGGATGTAAAAGGTATCGCTGATCAAACTAATTTACTTGCACTGAATGCCGCAATTGAAGCCGCTCGCGCCGGTGAAGCCGGGCGTGGTTTTGCGGTTGTGGCCGATGAAGTGAGAAAGCTTTCATTAAATTCAAATCAACTAAATGAACAGATTCGCCTTAAAGCACAAAAAGCGAATCAAACCGTTGAACAAGTAAAATCAATTGTCAGTGAAATGGCCAGCAAAGACATGGAACAAGCCGCCACCTCCCAACAACGTGTCAATACTATGCTTGTCGATCTTGAAGCGATGAACTCCACTATTTCGACTAAACTGGGAGATGTATCAAGTATTATCGGTGATATAGAACGCAGCGTGTCCAATGCCGTTCGCTCACTGCAATTTGAAGACATAGTCCGCCAGCTTGTTGAGCAGGTTATGAATCATCTACAAAACTTAAATAGCTTCTCACGCGAAATTAATTATTACCTTGATAGTGAAAAGCAAAACCCATCCAATTCAACACAAGAGTATCAACAGCGATTAAATGACTTCCGCGCTCGGATTCATGCAGAACGCAACCAAATTGAATCCAGCCGAATGCGCCGCGTAAGCAGTGGAACGATGGATGAGGGTGAGATTGAACTTTTCTAAATGCTGGCTTATTCCCCAACCAGGCCTGGTTGGGGTCACTTAACGATTAAACAAGTTGATGATTTTGTTTTAAATAGGCTAACAGCCCTTTTGATGCCTCATCCACCATATCAAATACTTGGTTAAACCCTTCTGCTCCTCCATAATAGGGGTCAGGAACGTAAGCATGTTTACTATCCGGTACAAATTCCATAAACAATTTAATTTTAGGTTTTAAATCCGATGGGGCCATCTGCTCTAGGATAGATAAGTTATCGCCATCCATCGCTAAAATATAATCAAACTCGATCAGATCTGAAAAGTCTACTTTTCTAGCTCGCAAATCCTGCATTTTAATGCCGCGCTCATTAGCGGTTTTCATTGAACGCTCATCGGGCGGATTACCAACATGATAAGCATGAGTACCGGCCGAGTCTATGCTAATATGTGAATCTAAACCTTCAGATTCGACTAGTTTTCTAAATACAGCATGCGCTGTCGGTGATCGGCAAATATTGCCCATGCAAACAAATAACACAGAAATCTTTTGGCTCATAAGCTAAGCTCCTTTAAAATAAACCATGATTCTACACCTAAAGACACCTAATGATCAAAAACATCACCCCAGCACCAGACTGGATAATTTACCAGGACCAAGATATTGTCGCGGTTAACAAGCCCAGCGGCCTACTCTCTGTTCCAGGCAAAAACCCTGAGCACAAAACCTGCGTACTTAGCTACTTACACCTTAGCCACCCGTCTGCGCTTATTGTTCATCGCCTAGATATGGACACCTCGGGGATTTTATTACTCGCACTAAATAAAGCCAGTCACCGAGCGCTAAGCATACAATTTCAGGAACGCCAAACCAGCAAGGTTTATCATGCCCTAGCGGCTGGAAAGTTGAGCCAAACCAAAGGATTTATTAACCTTCCAATGCGCTGTGATTGGGAAAACAGACCAAGACAAATAATTGACTTTAATCAAGGGCGGTCAGCTCAAACAGAATGGACATTGCTAAATCAATACAGTAATTATTTCTCAGTGGCTCTTTATCCAATAACCGGACGTTCTCACCAGCTTAGAGTGCATATGAAGTCCCTTGGACACCCTATTTTAGGTGATAATCTTTATGCTGATAAATCCACAGATGAGCGTGTTAATCGCCTTATGCTTCACGCAACTGAATTACAATTTACGCACCCAACAAAACAGCATCAAATAACTCTACGCTGTCCAGTTGATTTTATCTAGTCATTGGCATATTTCATGCTTGAATACGCCTAAATAAAGCCTAAGCTTATCAACAAATTAAAGGGGGTTGTAATGACCGTTCAAGAGAAAGAAGAACTTGCAAACTTAGAAATGATGAAAATGCTTGAAGAAACTAATGAACTAGATGAGATAGCTGAACTAGACGAGGTAGCTGAACTAGTCGAGATAGCTGAACTAGACGAACTAGACGAACTAGACGAACTAGACGAACTAGACGAACTAGACGAACTAGACGAACTAGACGAGATAGCCGAACTAGACGAGATAGCCGAACTAGAATCGACCGAGGAACCACCCTCTATAGATACCTCTGTTGATTATATGCAAGAAGCCATTGAACTTGATAAAGAAATGCGCTCAATCGCTGATGAAATCAAGCAAACGGCTTCCGAAGTAAATAATCTTGCGATATCAACGGCTAAACAAGCACAAAACTCTGCTGAAAAAACGCGCTCCGCCATTGAAGCAACCTTCAATGCCGCTGAACGCGCCTTTGAAACAGTTAAAAACGCAGGCTACACGATTGATGAAGCGCAACTTGATACATTAAAATCGGCCGATGAAATTGCAACAGAACTTAATGTTATAAAAGAAAAAAACAATGCACTTAAAGCTGCTAACGATCAAATTAAACAACGGTTGGCTCAATTAAAAGGAAAATAATCCTTATTAAGCTACCGAATAAATTAAACAGGCATGTTTTATGACTAATATTGCAGATGAACTTCTTGATGAACTTGAAACACTTGAGCAAACGACTGATATGCTTGAAAGCCAAGTACAAGACGTTAAAGATACGCGCTCTAAATTAAAAAACGCGCCTAACCCTCAAGAAATCAATACCACGGCCTTATTACTTGAAGCGATCAAAGCAACACAAAAGGCAACAGAAAACAGTCAAGAAAGTGCTCAAATTAATCTTCGTATTGCAGATAAACAACAAGCTCACCTTGACGATTTACAAGATATCGCCCTCTCTTCACGTCAAGCAATGCGCAATTCCAGCCAAGACAACAAATCTATTCGTAGCTTTGTGGCCGGCGTGTCTATAACCGCAATAGTGCTCCTGGGTGGCATTGCTGGGGTATCAGCTTGGTTTTTTTATGAAGGTCAAAAGCAACAAATCGCGTTCGAACAGTCAATTATTGACATCATAAAAACAGAAAACTCGCTTAATCAACGTCAACTTAATTTAAAAATAAACGAACTCGCCTCTATCATTGAAGTATCTATTGAAAACCCTATTTCCACAGACTTCAATTTAGGTGAATCGTTAAACGATACCCCGCTGGAGCCGGTAAAAATTGTAGCCGAAAATGAACAGCTAACCAAAGAAATAACCCAACTTAAACAATGGCTAGAATCCGCAACACAAACAAACCAGCAACAACTCTCCGCATTCCTAACCAAAACAAACGCAGATATCGCTGCGCTTAAACGCTCAACAGATACCCTAACTAAAAACCTAGCAACCCAACCGACTTCAACTACGAGCATATCCAATTTAATGCCACGTTTTAATGCGCTAGATGCACAACTAAAACAAATCCATCAACTCCTTCAGTCGAGAACGGACTTATCCACAGGATCAAACTACAAATCCACTCCACTTGATGATAAAGAAATCAAGCGTTTAGAAATAAAAGTACTCGAACTAACTAAACAACAGCAAGCATTAGAAAAAGCCGTTGATACGCTAACAACCACCATTGGCGAAATGCAAAAAGAGTTAGCTAACCCTTCTCAACATTATCGCTACCGCAACCCTTACGAATACTCCAATTAACACCTGAACCCAGCTCAATTTACCTTAGGCAATCAATCTAAAAAGGCCTAAGGTAAGACCTAATTCAAACTATAGAAAACTATCCAGCAACGTTTGATGCAAACCACCAAAACTACCGTTGGACATAATAACCACTTGGTCGCCTGCCTGCAGTTCGTTGGCTAGGGTGTTTAATAAAGCCTCGTAGCTGTTTTCAACCGTCACTTTTTGGCTAAAAGCCTCTGTGGGCAGTTGCCAATTCCATGCAGGATCAATAAACGCATACACCGCATCGGCATCGACAAAAGCTTGCGGCAAGGTGTTTTTATGCACCCCAAGGCGCATGGTATTGGATCGCGGTTCAAATACGGCAATTAAACGCCCTGACTTATTTTTACTACCAGTTTGCGCCATTTGTTTTTTTAACCCTTGCAGCGTCAAAACGATTGCCGTTGGATGATGTGCAAAATCATCATAAATGGTAATGCCTTTCGCTTCGCCCACTTTAGTCATACGTCGGCGAACGCCTTTAAACTTGCTCAAAGCATTGACCGCCTCAAACGGTGGTACACCCGCATGCACCGAGGCCGCAATAGCACTCAAGGCGTTTTGCACATTGTGCAAGCCTGTCATGCCCCAATGCACCTGACCGATTAACTTACCTTGGTACAAAACGCTAAATGCACTGCCATCCTCAATAAGCAGGCCTGCTTGCCAATCGCCCTGCTCCAAACCCAAGGTTTGAGTCGGCGTCCAACAACCCCGCTCCAATACTTCATCAAGCGCCTGTTCTTGTGCAGGATAAATAATTAAACCATTGCCCGGAACCGTGCGCACCAAGTGATGAAATTGCGTTTGAATCGCGGCTAGATCAGGGAAAATATCGGCATGATCAAATTCGAGATTATTCATCACCAGCGTACGCGGGTGATAATGAACAAACTTAGAGCGCTTATCAAAAAACGCGGTGTCGTATTCATCCGCTTCCACTACAAAAAACGGCGTATCGCCTAATCGTGCGGAAACGCCAAAGTTTTCCGGCACGCCGCCAATCAAAAAGCCAGGATTAAGTCCGGTATAGTCCAGAACCCAAGCCACCATCGCGCTGGTAGTGGTTTTACCATGCGTGCCGGCCACTGCGATAACCCAACGATCGTGCAAGACATTTTCGGCTAACCATTGCGGGCCGGAGGTATACACCTGCTGGGCATTTAAGGTGGCTTCGACCGCGACATGACCGCGACGCATCGCATTACCGATCACCACTTGCTCAGGTGGGTTTTGCAGAAAACGCAAGTCGTCATCAGCCATAACCGCAATGCCGGCCTGCTCAAGCTGGGTGCTCATGGGTGGATAAATCGCTTTATCCGAGCCGCTGACCTGATGGCCTTTTGCTTTGGCTAATTGCGCGATTCCGCCCATAAAGGTACCCGCGATACCAAGAATATGAATATGCATAAAAAAATTCCTAAATTTAACCTTAGAGATTTTACAGCAAATACTGTACCCAACCAGGCCTGGTTGGGTAATAGGCTCAGCTTAAAGCATGAAGCAAGATGTAGCTAACTACATGCGCTTGTACAACTTAATTAGGAAATTGTAACCACCAGGTGTCCAAAAAAGCTTGGTCATAACATCTATACAACGACCTAACCGATAGACAGCTGACCCTATTAATTAATTTTTTATGAAATAAAATGACAAAGTCACTTCAAAGGTTGTATCTTTAATAAAACTCTATATGATTTATGTCATCATTAGAAAATCTAATGGCTTAAGTCACTCTTTCAACTATGGAGCTTTACCATGAACACAAAACTAAAACAAGCCTTACTCATTTCTGGTTTTACCCTCTCCTCTTCAGTCGCTTTCGCAATGGGCGACAAACCTGCAGCTGAAATCACCCCAGACCCTTATGCCAATCTAATTGAACAACCCCTTAACTTGGGTGAACACTTTGCGCTGCGCACCTACACGGGTCAAGCGGTTGGCCTTGCGCTAACCAATCAACTCAATATCAAAAGCCTAAATATCGTGCAAAACACCAGCTCTATCTGTACCTCACTGGCCGCAGCAATTGGTGCAGAAGCGGTCGCACACAACCGTGACAACAATGTTTATCTTTCTATTGCTGTGAATGAGCCAGATGATGTCGCCAACCAAGCGGCCCGCATGATGGACAAAGAGGCTGTTGCGCTAGTATTTGGTGGTCAAACACCGGCGCCACAAAACTATTCCCTAACCAAAGCGACCCTTTCTGAGCTGGCTAAGGCCGACTACCAAGGCGCTATTTTTTACCACGTTGCGGTATGGGCGCCTAAGATGCTAGAAAAAATCGCTGCCGAAGATGCCGCCATTAAGGCTTATCTAACCGCAAAACAAAATATGTTTGCTGTTACCATCAATCCTAATGATGGCCTAATGTTAATCCATCAAGTGGCATTAAAGGCTAATGGTGAACAAGCCTCTGTCGCCGTTCTTCACCAAGAAGACATGAACGACAGCTGGTTAAACCTATTCAAACGCTCTTTAATTCAACGTAATTAATTAGTAACCCCCTTGCATTAAAGCCTGCCTTAAGGCTATCAGCCAACGCTGATAGCCCATCACAAAACCCAATCTAGCTTACCCATTCGTCAGGATGAAAAATAATTACACACACCTAAATAATTATTTTGGTATCATAAAACGATGAATTAAACCTGGGATAACATAATGAAGGATAACTATTGGCTTTCGCTTTCTGCCGGCTTAATGATGCTAGCGGTTGGACTCGGTGCGTTTGGTGCACATGGCCTTGAAGACCAGCTATCGGCAAAACAAATGGCTACGTGGCAAACCGCTGTGTTTTATCATTTTATTCATGCGATCGCGCTGCTTGTGTTAAGTTTGGCGGCATTAATTAAACCCACACTCCGCTTTAAAGGAATAAAAACCGGATTATTGCTTGGGATTGTGTTCTTTTCAGCTAGCCTTTATTTTTGGGTCTTAACTAGTTGGCAGCCATTGGTTTTTATTACACCCGTTGGCGGCATTATTTGGCTTATCAGTTGGCTAGCCTTTAGCTACCAGGCCTGGTTTTTTAAGACATCGACTTGACATTAGGTAAATAAAACCACATAATTTCAAAAAATTAAAATGATTATCATTAAGAGACTCTGTGTTACATGGATAATATTCAACTTTACTTAGACCTTACCTTTTTTACCATTTTGGGATTGATGATGTTCATCGCACTATGGATTACCTTTGAACGACTATTCTTATTTAAACGGATTAAAATTGAAGACTATGCGCATATTGAGTTGCTCAATATCGACATCACGCGCAACTTGACCACTCTGTCTACGATAGGTGCAAACGCACCCTATGTCGGTCTATTGGGCACGGTTATTGGTATCTTAATTACGTTTTATGAAATCGGGATGAATGACAGCCTTGAAACCTCGGTGATTATGACGGGGCTCGCTTTGGCGCTTAAGCTGACAGCCGCCGGTATCGCAGTCGCCATCCCCGCTTTGATGTTCTATAACGGACTCTTGCGTAAAGTGGAAGAAATCCAAGCCAAGTACCGCGTTTATCAAGACCTATCGCCCAAAGCCCAGACAGCTATGAAGGATTGATCATGAAACGCTTCGATTCGATGAATGTGATTCCGCTCATTGATGTGAT
Source organism: Thiomicrospira sp. R3 (assembly GCF_029581415.1). Taxonomy (GTDB): domain Bacteria; phylum Pseudomonadota; class Gammaproteobacteria; order Thiomicrospirales; family Thiomicrospiraceae; genus Thiomicrospira. The sequence goes on from NZ_CP121121.1 coordinate 138,383, forward strand.
GCTGGTTTTATTAGCCATAGTGTTGCTCACCGCCTCATTTATTGTGCATGACAAAATTGATATCCAATTACCCAAAACTGAAAATACCGCCAGTTTTAAACCTGAAGACAGGGTGAAGCTTAATCTCTCGCTCGATAGTTCCGGCCAGATGTATTGGGATGGTGAAGCGATTCAAACGGAAGGTTTGAATCAAAAAATGGCGCAACTGGAACGTGACACCTTGATTCAGCTTCGCGTCGATCAGGCCGTTGAGTTTCATTTTTTTATCACGCTAATGGATATTGTTAAAAAACACCAACATGACAATATCAGCATTCTGACGGAACGCAAAAGTTAATGTGGCGTTCTGACTCAACCAAGGGCTTTGTTGCTGCCCTGGCCATATACCTCAGCCTATCCATAGCGATGGCCGCTTGGTTCTGGCAAAGAACGCCCGAACCACCCGTTTCCAATGAACGCGCAGTCCCTGTCACCCTAGCGATGTTTGCCCCACCGCCTCAACCGACTCCTGAACCCATTCCAGAACCTGAACCAATCCCAGAGCCTGAACCCATTCCAGAGCCTGAACCCATTCCAGAGCCTGAACCCATTCCAGAACCTGAGCCAATCCCAGAACCTGAACCCATTCCAGAACCTGAACCCATTCCAGAACCTGAACCCATTCCAGAACCTGAACCCATTCCAGAACCTGAACCCATTCCAGAACCTGAACCCATTCCAGAACCTGAACCCATTCCAGAACCTGAACCCATTCCAGAACCTGAACCCATTCCAGAACCTGTTGTGGAGCAAATGATGACTGAACCCGCGCAAGAACTTGTTATTCAGGAACCACAAATTGAACCCGAGCCGATGCCGCTTGAACCGCAAATAAGCCAAGCGCAAATCCAAGCTGCCGAACAACGTTACCTCAACGAACTATCGAGCACACTGATTCGCCATGCTCAAGACAGCTATCCTCGGATGGCACAACGCCGAGGCTGGCAAGGCCAAGTGATCGTCAGCTTCACCCTGCTGCGTGATGGGCGCATCATCGATATTGAAATAAGCGACTCCTCAGGACGAAAAATACTAGATGATGCCGCCATCAGCATCTTTATCGAACGCATGCAACAACAATTCCTACCCTTCCCACCCGAAATAACCCGCGACCGCTGGTCTCACAGCGTTCCAATTGAATACAAACTCAGATAAATCAGGATTTGCCGATCATCTCTAAAGGATAAATTATTCAATTTGGCAATTAGCTTTCATGTTAAACAACCAAATCACAAAGACATTGACGCAATGAATTACGCCAATATGGAATAGCAAAATTGTAATCCTGTTTAATTTTTGCTTTATTCAGTAAGCTGTAATGAGGTCGTTTTGCCGCGGTTGGGTAGTATTGTGTTTCAACTGGGATGATTTGGCACTTAACATCCGATAACTCAAAAATGGCTTTAGCGAAATCATACCAACTGCATACGCCCTCGTTGGAATAGTGATAAATATTAACCTCAGCGCCATGCCGGACTTGATCCGGCATCTTTGGGGTTGTGAGATTCCGGCCTTCGTCAGAATGACACGCTAAGCTAAGCACTGCTTGCGCCAAATCCGACGCATAAGTCGGGCTGCCAACTTGATCGAAAATCACACCCAGCTGATCACGTTCTTTACCCAGGCGCAGCATGGTTTTGACGAAGTTGTTACCAAATTCAGAATACACCCAACTGGTGCGAATAATCGTGGCTTGGCAACCTGAGCTAATCACCGCCTGCTCGCCTAACCATTTGGTCATACCATAGACACCTTGCGGAGCGGTCGCATCGGTTTCTAGATAAGGCCGATGGCTACAGCCATCAAACACATAATCGGTGCTGATATGCACCAAGTGGCTATGCTGTGCTTTGGCGATATCGGCTAATTGTTTGACCGCGAGGTGATTCACTTGGTCGGCCAATTCAGGCTCGGATTCGGCTTTGTCCACCGCTGTATAAGCCGCGCAATTAATAATCACGTCAAACCGCTGGTCGCTGAAATAGGTTTCAATCGACTGTGGATTTGACAAGTCCAATGCATCGCGCCCGACAAACGTAAAATCGAAACGCGTGTCGTCGTCTAGGATTTTTTTCAGACTTTGGCCCAGTTGGCCGCTTTTGCCGGTAACCAAGATTTGTAATTTATTTAACATAATAACCACCTGTTTTAGGCGCACCTCGAAATTCAATTTTATTTTGGTCTTTGAGTTGTTTTATCCAGCGCTCTATCGTTCTTAGTGGCTGGTCTAGCTGTTGCGCAATTTGTTTTGCGCTCAACCCAGGGCTAACATTTATAAACTCAAGAAGGTTGTTTACACCGCCACTTACACCGCCACTTACACCGCCACTTACACCGCCACTTATACCCTCATCCAGTCTTTGTTTGTAGAGCGTTACGCGGAACCCATGCTGAAACTCTTCAAATTTTGGCTCAATAACGCCGTGGTTTAAGCAGGCCTGGCGAATACGTTTAATCCCTGAACCGTATTTTTCAATAATGCCGGCTTCTTTGAACATATTAGTAACGGCTCGATTGCGGACTTTTGAGGCGTAATCACCCTTTAATAATTCTTCAATCGTCAGATCACCATAGAGCTTACCGGGGTTAAAAAACTCGATGCGATCATCAAATATTTTTACAATCGAATGACTTGAATCGCGATAGTCACGATGTACCACCATATTGATCACCACCTCACGAATGGCATCTAATGGATAATCAAAACGCTCAGTACGCTGTGGCTCGCCGGTGATAATAAACTCAACCATTAGGTGTTTACGAATAAACTCGATAGCCTTATCAACTTGACTAGGCAGGTCGGTGTTGATGTCGATGTTGTCGATAATGGTGATTTCGCTTTTAAAGCGCCCTATTTGAAATGAGGTAATCGCGGAAAAATTATCCACAAACAATAAGTAAGCGGCAAAGGTCAACTGCTGGTCTTTGATGAGTTCGTATTTTCGCAAAACCGCTAGCGGATCTTCTTGAAACTGTTTGTTCTGATGTTTCTCAATGCGCTGTAAGAACTTGGAAACCTTGTCTAATGAGATATCTTCAAAATCATGGCGGGTATCAACATAGTAATCCCAACTGCTATTGAGGGTTTTTAGATGTTCGTTGGCGACTTCATCTAAGCTCATTAAGTGGTTTGCGTTACGAATACGTTTGTAATAACGGTGCTTATAAGCAATCGGTTTAATCGGTTGCTCTATTACCGTTATTAGAACGAGCGCTTTGCCTTCAAGCACCAAGGTATCCATTTCTGGTATTAGGCTTGGGTAAGTGACGTTTTTGATTTGGTTTTGCCAATCTTTGAGTGTTTCTGAGCTTAAAGAGACACCTATAAGCTGTTTGTCGTCTGTTAAGCCGACTAGTATCTTGCCACCCTTTGCATTGGCGAACGCCACCGCCGTCTCTATCGCTTCTTTTTGAAAAGAGGTTTTAAATTCAACCTGATCGGTTTCACCTTGTTTAATGAGTGACAAAATAGAGTTCATTCAATTACTCATAAAGATTTTTAACATAATCAAAGGCGGCGGATTCTGCGGCGATGTCCACCAGGCCTGGTTGTTGTTGATCTTTGGAGGAGAGTTTGAGCTGCTCTAACGGCAAGTGCCAATCGATATTTAGAACAGGGTCATCAAACGCCAAGCCTCTGTCGCACTCAGGTGAGTAGTAGTTATCGACTTTATAGGAGAAAATCGCTGTCTCACTCAGCACCACAAAGCCATGAGCAAATCCTCGCGGAATAAAGTGCTGGTACTTATTGATATTGTTTAAGATTGCTGACACATGTTGTCCATAAGTGAGACTACCCTGGCGTATATCCACCGCCACATCCAACACCTCGCCCTCTATTACCCGCACCAATTTACTTTGCGCAAACGGGGGTAATTGAAAATGCAAGCCACGCAATACACCTTGGGACGATTTGGATTCATTGTCTTGACAAAAGTTGACCCTATACCCCACTGCACTTTCAAGCTTATCTTGACGGAAAGTTTCAACAAAATAGCCTCTTTCGTCAACAAAAATTTTAGGTTTGAAGATTACAACTTCAGGAATAGATTGCTTAATAAAATTCATCAGCACAACTCATTAGTGAAAATTTGATTGCATAAGCCTAGTTAAATTATAGTAATACCAAAAATGCTACTTCTGCTTCGATATTTATTATAACTCTTTCAGTAAAGCCTTAAAGACCCGAGTAAACTGCGCTAAAATATTAACTTTATTAGAGCATTACGAGAACAGCATGAGCAAACCGATTTTGTTTAGTGGCATTCAGCCTTCGGGCGATTTAATGATTGGTAATTATATTGGCTCTATTAAAAATTGGGTTAAGTTACAAGATGATTATCAGTGCCTTTTTTCTTTGGTTAATATGCATGCGATTACCGTCGAGCAAGATCCCCAAGCCCTGGCACAACGCAGTTTAGATTTTGTCGCCCTTTACCTTGCATCAGGTATTGATCCGAAAAAAAGCACGGTATTTATTCAATCACACGTATCCGAACACGCTGAACTTGCGTGGATTTTGAATTGCGCTACCTATATGGGTGAGCTTAATCGTATGACGCAGTTTAAGGATAAATCGCAAAAGCACGATCACAATATTAATGCGGGCTTGTTTAATTACCCGGTGTTGATGGCGGCGGATATTTTACTCTATCAAACAGAGTTAGTGCCTGTCGGTGCTGATCAAAAACAACACTTAGAATTAACGCGTGATTTGGCTCATCGTTTTAACAATCGTTTTGGTCGCGAGATTTTTAAAGTTCCTGAGCCGTTTATCGCCCCGGCTAGTTCAGGGGGGCGGATTATGAGTTTGCAAGATCCGACCAGCAAAATGTCCAAGTCTGATGAAAATAAAAATAATTTTATTGGCTTGCTTGATGACCCGAAAACCATCCTTAAAAAATGTAAAAAAGCGGTCACCGATTCAGGGGATGTGATTGAATACGATGTGGATAACAAACCCGGCGTATCAAATCTACTGACTATTTATTGCGTTATTAGCGGTCAGCCGATTGAACAGGTCGTCGCCCATTTTGATGGCAAGATGTATGGCCATTTAAAAGTTGAACTTGGTGAACTTATAGTGGACTACCTGGCGCCGATTCAACAGCGTTTTTATGCTATTCGTGACGATGAAACCTATTTACAAGGTGTGTTGAAAACCGGCGCTGATCAAGCCCGTGAACAAGCTCAAAAAACCCTGCGCGATGTACAGCAAACGATTGGCTTTATCCTGCCTTAAACATCAAAAAACTACGTTATAACCAGGCCTGGTTATAACGTCAGATTCTATTAAACTTTGTAATGTTTAATCCCTGACAAAACAGTTAGCAGTTTTAAAAACGCCTGGCAGGATTCGATTGAAGCGGTTTCGGACATGGTGTGATACCCGGTGGTGGGGATTTGCAGGGTGGTGCCGTGGACAAAACCATTCGAGGCTAGGGTAATTCGCCCCATCTCGGTACTGCCGAGTGATTTGGGTGGCAATCCTTTCGACACTAACTCACGATTTTGTTTTTCAACAAATGCATCTTTAAAGCTATAACTGATATCAAGCTGTTCGCATAGGTTCACTAGTTGGTCGGTCGTTTCTGTGTTGTAGTGTGCATGGTTATCTTTGCGTCGTAGTACAACCTGTTGAACATCGGCTGCTTTGCGGTCTGGATAAGGGCTGGTATCGACCACAATAAGCTGGTTGGTTGACCCCCCAAAACGTCGAAACCACTCTAATAAATAACGCCAGCTAGAGCCTGACTCCTCTTGCGCGGTAAAAAACGCGGTGCCTTCGAACCCTAGACTAAACAAATGCACGAGTAACGCAGCGGTGAGCACATTATCAAGCTGGCCGCTTAGCAAATTCCCTTCAATTTTAAGCCCATCACGAAACGCTACAGGCGTGCCTGCCACCAGATGCTCTAAGCCTTCGAGTTCAAAAATAAGGTTATTGCGAAATTCACAGATAGCGGTATTTTTAATCACCCCCGATCCACGATAAGCACCCGACCAGGGTTCATAGGCCATGACAGGGGTGGATTCAAATCGCTCACCAATTTTTTGCATCAATTCTTCACTCACGGCATTGCCAAGTAAGTCCGAACGGTGTCCAGAGACAAAGGCGGCATATTGAAATTCATTTGGGCCGGTGCAGATTAGTCCATGACGATCAATATGTGCCGAAAACATCGCACTATTAGGCTGGCGGCCTTGAGCGACCAGCAAGCCTTCGTACCAGGTTATTTTTGCGCCCCGCTCTTCTAGCTCGCGCTGCAACACACGAAAAAACGAGTGTTCTGCACCCACCACACAGGGCTGTCGGATCAAGCTTTTCAGTAAATCAATAAACTCAGCGAAGCGATGATCCATTTGTATAGCCTTTTTTTATTACTTGAAACCGCGTTATGAATAGGAACAACAATAATCCGTTACGGATTTAACCTTGATACCAAATTTAGCATGAGCGGGTACTTCAAATGATTTGCCACCCACAATGGTTTGCCAAGTGTTTGATCCAGGTAAAAGCACCTCAACTTCACCCGCCAATATTTCCATTAGTTCGTTTTCATCGGTACCAAACTCATAGTCACCCGGCATCATTATGCCCAGGGTTTTGCGAGAACCGTCTGCAAACTTTATAATGCGGCTGGTAACTTTACCATCAAAATATATATTGGCTTTTTTTACAACGCTAACACCATCAAATTGATTCATTTTTATCTCCTATTTAAGTCAAAAACAAATGAAAACTAAGTTCTTATATGGTCGGCACCAATCAGCTCGATTTGGTAACCATCAGGGTCGGCCAGAAATGCGATAAGGGTTGTACCCGCATTCATCGGTCCTGCTTCGCGTAAAATGGTGCAGCCTTTAGCTTTGGCCTCTTCGGTGGCTTGGTACACGTCTTCGACCTCAAGTGCAATATGGCCATAAGCCGTGCCCATTTCATAGTCTGTAACGCCCCAGTTATAGGTCAGTTCTAACACGGTATGATCGGCCTCATCACCATAACCCAAAAACGCTAGGGTAAACTCACCTTTTGGATAGTCTTTCTGACGCAAAAGCGTCATACCCAACACCTCGGTATAAAAATCAATTGAGCGCTGTAAATCACCGACTCTTAGCATGGTATGTAACATTCGCATTCTTGCTCTCCTTATTGATGTTGTATTTTTAACCAGCGCCAGGCGATGAGCATGGCTAACAGAACCGCTAAAGACGATACCATATAGGATAAAAACGCCCCGCCGATTGTCCAGGTTAGGCCGGCGACTAACGCGCCCAATGCACCGCCTAATCCTTGGCTTGTTGCTGCATAAATCGCTTGGCCTCGTCCGCTAAGCTTACCCTTAAATACATCATCAATCAAATGCAATGCTGCGGCATGAAACAAGCCAAAGCTCGCCGCATGAAGGGTTTGCGCAAGCATCATCCAGCTTAGGGTTTCCACCCCCCAGATATTTAACTGCCAACGCAACAGGGTTAAGCCTAAGCTGGCAAGGATTAGGTGCCTGACAGATAGGTTTTTAAATAACCAAACCATACTTAAGAACACAAAAATCTCAGCCACAACGCCCAGTGTCCAAAGCCAAGCAATCACTTGTTTGCTGTAACCGTGGGTGGTTAAGTCAATCGAAAAAAAGTTGTAATAGGTGCCGTGCGAAAACTGGATTAAGAAACTAACCGCTAGCAACGACCACACCAACGGCGATTTAAGCAAAGGGAGTATTTTTTGCTCGGCACTCTGCGCGCTTGGCCGCGTCCGACTATCTTTTAAGCTCCAGGTTGCAATCCAAAGCAAGGTAAACAGCAACAAAATAACCCAAGGAAATCCGCTTAATCCGTAACGGCTAAAGAGCTCGCCCAACACCAATACGGCGGCGACAAAACCGAGCGAACCCCAAAGTCTGATTTTGCCGTATTGGGTTTTGTGCTCGCCCAGTTGATTGAAGGTGTAGGCTTCAAACAGAGGTAAACCACCATGCCAGAAAAAACTAAACAGGGTAACAACTAGCAGCACCCCAATGAAACTCTCCGTCCAGAGCAAGCCGATTGATGTGAAGGTCGCCGTGCCGATAACAAAGCGAATCCAGGGCATGACTTTTCCGCTTCGATCAGCTAACCATCCCCATAAATAAGGCGCAACAATTTTTGTACCGATTAACGCTGCCATGACCTGACCAATCTGCCACGCACTAAAGCCTAGACTTTGCATGTAGAGGCCAAAAAAAGGCAATAAACTACCGAAAAGGCTGAAATAGAAAAAGTAATAACTGGATAGGCGCCATCTTGGGAAAACAGATGACGCGGCCGATTCAGGCGTCGGTTTATTAAGCTGGGGCAATTTTCGCCAAATCCATCACCGGAGGAATAACATCACCATTTTGTGCACGTTGGCGCATGAAGTGGTCAAGTAACACGATCGCCATTTGTGCTTCAGCAATCGGCGTTGCGCGAATGCCCACACAGGGATCATGGCGGCCTTTGGTTATCATTTCAACCGCTTCGCCTTGACGATTAATGCTTTGACCTGGCACAGTGACACTGGAAGTGGGTTTTAGCGCAATATGGGCCATAATGTCTTGCCCAGTGGAAATACCGCCTAAAACCCCCCCCGCATGGTTGGAATGGAAGCCACGCTCAGGCGACATTTCATCACGATGCTCGGTGCCTTTTTGTTCAACCACGGCAAACCCATCACCGATTTCAACCCCCTTAACGGCATTAATGCTCATTAACGCATGCGCCAAATCAGCATCTAAACGATCAAATACAGGTTCGCCCAACCCTACGGGAACATTTTTTGCCACGATGGTGATTTTTGCACCAATCGAGTCACCGGTTTTTTTCAGCTCGGTCATATAGGCTTCCATTTCATCTACCTTATCGACATCTGGGCAAAAGAACGGATTACTATCAATCGTTTCCCAGTTAACCTTGTCAATTTTGATTGGCCCTAACTGAGATAAATAGCCTTTTACTTCAACGCCCAAACGCTCGCGCAGCAGCTTTTTAGCAATCGCACCCGCCGCCACCCGCATCGCGGTTTCACGCGCGGAAGATCGCCCACCGCCACGGTAGTCACGCACGCCGTATTTTTGTAAATAGGTATAGTCCGCATGGGCTGGACGGAAGGTTTCAGCAATTTTTGAGTAGTCTTGGGAGCGCTGATCCATGTTTTCAATCAACAGTCCAATCGGTGTTCCCGTCGTCACGCCTTCAAACACGCCTGACAAAATTTTAACTTGATCGGGTTCTCGACGTGCTGTGGTAAATTTTGAGGTACCGGGTTTACGACGATCAAGTTCAGCTTGAATATCAGCTTCTGTAATCGCCAGGCCTGGTGGACAGCCATCAATAATACAGCCTAACGCCAAACCATGACTTTCTCCAAATGTAGTCACACGAAATACTTGCCCTAATGTATTACCCGCCATATTTAACCTTTTTTAATCTAATCTGTTTAATATTTAATATCTGCTTAATTTATTTAAAAATCGAAATAATAACCCGGAATGCTGGGTCGTGTTGTCTGACCAGCTACCCCATCTCGTGACCAGGACTTTAAGGGTAAACGCCCATTTAACGCCTGAATCGGCCGGGTGTTATCGCCCATAAGTTGATGCAGGCTGACCAACTGCCTAATAGAGGCTTCAATCGGTTGTTTAAACACAATCCAAATAACCCCTTCTGTGCAGGGTGGGGTGGTCAATGAACCTAAATAACGATAGAAATCCTTATTATTAGGCAAAAACCGAACGGGGTTAAAGTTAAGGTCTTCAACCAAATTCAAGCTATCTTGCTCTTTTGGCAAATGGTTTAAGAGGGTGGCTAAGGAGGGGTTAACGCGCCCTTCTTGAACCAATACACTAATAATAACTTGGCGACCCTCTCCGTCCCGATGAAATAACTGGATTTCCATTGGGTAGGCAAAGCCTTCTAGGTGATGTTCACTTGGGGTGCGAAAACGATAATGGGTAAACTCATAACGCTGATCATTTAAGCGGATAAAACTACCCAGCGGATAATCCCCCCTAAGCCCTTGGTGGTCATGCATCAACCTTAAGGGAACAGGACGGTAAACAATATCAAGACTGGGCATGCTCGGTGCATTAACCGCATGGCGCTCTGTTAAATTAATCGGTGATTGAATTTGGCCGGTTGCGCAGCTGAGGAAGTTGGGGTCGAGTCTATGCCAAAAACGCGGGGCCTGCGCACCCTGATAACCCCAATGGGCTGGCGCAGGTTTAACAGGGGGAACCACTAATTCCGCTTTTTCAGTTTCAACGGCTTGTTGATCTGGTTTTTCTGTTTCCATTTGATTTGGCTCAGGTTGAACAGTGGCGTCTGGCCCCGCTTGCCCATTTGTCGCCTGCGCGGCCATATGGGCTTCAAGTTCAGCGGCCAAATCAATCAAAGGTTCGTTTGCCTGCACAGAAAATGCGGCATATACCAATAACGCTCCGATACCCAACCTATTCCATTTCATGCCTGTCCCTTAGTCGTTCACGCTGTCGTTCGCTGTTTGAGAATATCATCAAATAGCACCAATTCACTGCGATTAATTGCGAACACGCCCTCACCGCCCTGTTCAAATTCAAACCAATATAAAGGTAATTCAGGATAGACCTGTTCTAAATAAAACTGTGAAACCCCAACTTCAACAATCAAAACCCCCTCTTCGGTGAGATGATCGGCTGCTTGTGCCAGAATTTTTCGAACCAAGTCTAATCCATCCTGCCCCGCAGCCAAGCCTAAAGCCGGTTCAGCTTGATACTCAGGCGCTAACGCATCCATTTCAACCTGATCGACATACGGAGGGTTGGAGACAATTAAGTCGTAACGCTCACCCTTTAGCGCCTCAAATAAATCGGACTTCACTGTGCGCGCAACGCCATGCAGTTCATAGCGTTCAATATTTCGCTCAGCAACCTCAAGGGCTTGCGCTGAAATATCGACCAGATCAACGGTTGCGCTGGGTAAATGCTGTAAGCTGGCAATACCAATACAACCCGAACCGGTACATAAATCAAGTACACGCTCAACACAATCAGCCTCTACCCAAGGCGCGAAACCCTGCGCAATCAGTTCGGCAATCGGTGAGCGTGGAACTAACGTATGCTCGTTAACATAAAAACGCAACCCTGCAAACTGGGCTTCACCGGTTAGGTAGGCGGCAGGCTTGCGTGTTTCAATGCGCTGTTTAAACATATCGGTTAGTTTTTGGCGTTCAGCGAGGGTTAACCGCGCTTGAGTATAGTCGGGCACCGCCTCCCAAGGCATGGCCAGCACATGACAAAGCAAAAGCCGTGCTTCGTCATAAGCATTATCAGTGCCATGGCCAAATACCAGGCCTGCTTGTTGGAATAAACTTGCTCCCCAGCGGATAAAATCTTGCAGGGTTTCTAAGCCCGTATTTGAAAAGTCCAGTTGGGTTGATTGGACGGCTTGGCTAGATGGGTTAGGCTGGCTCGCATGGCTCATTCATTGGCCTTTTGTTTTGCGTGTTTTGGACGAAATGCTTTTACAATCTGCTTATCCGTTTCCAAGAAAGGGCCTTCAATTAAGTCAATGCAATAGGGCACAGCGGGGAAAACGGCTTCCAGGCATTCACTGATCGCGGAGGGTTTACCCGGCAGGTTAATGATTAACCCTGAGCCTCGTGTGCCTGCGACTTGACGCGACAGGATGGCGGTAGGGACATATTTTAGCGAAACTGCACGCATTTGCTCTGCAAACCCATCCAATACCTTATCGCATACCGCGATCGTGGCTTCTGGGGTCACATCGCGCTTGGATGGGCCTGTTCCGCCCGTAGTTAACACCAAACAACAGCCTTGGTTGTCAATAAGATCAATAAGTGTGTGTTCAATGATGGTTTGCTCATCAGCAATAAGTTTGGCGACCGGTTGCCATTCATTCACTAAAGCCGCTTTAATCCATTGTTGCATAGCGGGGCCACCAAGGTCTTCATACACTCCTGAGCTGGCTCGATCTGATACCGTAATAAACCCAATTTTTATCTTTTGCATGCCCTACCCTTGAAATTCACTTGTATTACCCACATATGATACCGTAATAATTCAACAATAAGAAATCGAAGCCCTTATGAGTGATCAAGATTTAGACGCAACCCCGCTTGAGAACAGCCAAACCGAAAATGAGTCGGTAGAAAACGTGCAGTATCAAGCTCACTTAACACTCCCCAGCAAGCCCAGTCCTGCTTTGCCTGATCAGGTTTTTTTGCTGCCTATTAAGGAAAGACCGTTTTTTCCGGGGCAAACCCTGCCGGTTGTGTTGAACAAGAGCGCTTGGCTTGATACGATTGAGGCGATTATGGACAGTGGCGCTAAGCATGTCGGTGTGGTGTATGTCGATAATGAGGATCATCACAATGCTAGACCGGATGAGTTTCATAAAATTGGCACCCTTATCCGCATTCATGAACCCAAAATTCGTGATAACCATATCCAGTTGGTTGCAGAAGGCTTAAGGCGTTTTCAAATTGATGGCTGGGTTAATGAAAGCGCACCTTTTCAGGCGAATGTGAGTTATCCAGCCGACATTCGCACCGCCACCGACAAAGAGTATAAAGCCTATGGCTTGGCGATTATGAACGCTTTGCGTGAGCTGCTCCCACTTAACCCGCTTTATAGCGAAGAGTTGCGTTATTTTTTAAATCGCTATAGTCCTGAAGACCCCGAACACTTGGTTGATTTTGCTGCGGCCATTACCACCGCGAAGCCTGAAAAACTGCAAGATGTCTTAGAAACACTTGATTTACTTTCGCGTCTTGAAAAAGTTCTGGCCTTGTTTAAACATGAAATTGAAGTGACCAAATTGCAGTTCAATATACGCGAGCGGGTTGAAGAAAAAATGAGCGATCAACAACGCGACTTTTTTTTACGCCAGCAATTAAAAGAAATTCAAAAAGAACTGGGCATTGTTAAGGATGACCGTACTGCGGATGCAGACCTCTTCCGTGAGCGGATGGAACAACTGACTTTAACCGAAGAGGCAACTAAAAAAGCCGACGAAGAGCTCAATAAACTCAATATCCTTGACCCTCAATCGCCCGAGTATGGGGTATCACGAAATTGGTTAGACTGGATGACCCAATTGCCTTGGGGACAGCACAGCAAGGACAAGCTCGACATTAAACGCGCACGGCGTATTTTAGACAAGGGTCATGACGGTCTCGACGATGTTAAAGACCGCATCTCGGAGTTTATCGCGGTAGGTGCGTTAAAAGGTGAAATATCCGGTTCGATTATTTGCCTAGTGGGGCCACCGGGCGTCGGGAAAACTTCAATTGGGCGCTCGATTGCTGATGCACTTGATCGCCAGTTTTATCGCTTTTCCGTTGGAGGGATGCGCGATGAAGCCGAAATTAAAGGCCACCGTCGTACCTATATCGGCGCGATGCCGGGTAAGTTCATCCAAGCATTAAAAGACTGCCAAACAGCCAACCCCGTCATTATGCTTGATGAAGTTGACAAAATCGGGGCCTCTTACCGAGGTGACCCGGCATCGGCTTTATTAGAAGTGTTAGATCCGGAGCAAAACCATGAGTTTATGGATCACTTTATGGATTTACGCTTTGATCTTTCAAAAACCTTGTTTGTTTGTACGGCCAATACACTCGATAGCATTCCTGGGCCACTACTCGATAGAATGGAGGTGATTCGTTTATCGGGTTATATCACCGAAGAAAAGCTGCAAATTGCTAGGCATCATCTTTGGCCTTCGCTTCTCAAAGAGGCCGGCATTAGCAAAGAGCAATTGCAAATCACACCTGCGGCCATTCGCCAGATTATTGAGGGCTATGCCCGTGAAGCTGGGGTGCGTAACCTTAAAAAATTGCTCGCAAAACTCATTCGTAAAGTCGCGATGAAACTGGTTTTAGGTGAAGTGGAATCAGTACGTTTGCACATTAGTGACCTAGAAACCTATCTTGGTCAACCACGCTTTACACCGAAAAAACCGCATCTTGAAATTGGCACGGTCACCGGACTGGCCTGGACCTCTATGGGTGGAGCAACGCTTAGTATTGAGGCCTCGCGCATTCACACCCTTAATCGTGGCTTTAAACTATCGGGCCAGCTGGGCGAGATAATGCAAGAGTCTGCGGGCATTGCCTATAGCTATATTGCTTCGCATTTAGATAAATACAAAGCTGACCCTAAGTTTTTTGATGAAGCGTTTGTGCATTTGCATGTACCAGACGGCGCAACACCTAAAGATGGCCCCAGTGCGGGCATTACGATGGCGACGGCTTTATTGTCACTGGCGCGTAATGAACCGATTAAAGCACCGATAGCGATGACGGGTGAACTTAGTCTAACCGGGCACGTTCTTCCTGTTGGCGGAATTCGTGAAAAAGTTATTGCGGCTAAGCGCATCGGGATTAAAGAGTTGATCTTACCGGATGATAATCGTAAAGATTTTAACGAACTGCCTGATTATTTAAAAACCGATATGCTGGTTCATTTTGCCAAGGGGTTTGAGGACGTAGCCAAACTCACCTTTAACATCCGCTCAAAATCAGCGGCACTTAAAACGATTGAGTTGGCAGATAAGCAGGCATCCCTCTCTAGTGAAAATCTGAAATAACGGAAGTCTTACCAGGCCTGGTTGTTAGCTGTTAATTAACCAACCAGGCTTCAAAACTGTTCAGCGGCTCTTATCCAAGGTAGAATACTCTTTTTTATTTGATTATACATGTCACTATGCCCTCCAGCTCCCAAAAACTTGCTAAAACCTGGCCTTTATACAAACGTCTTCTAGGTTATATAAAACCCTATAAAGCGATGATTGCGGTAACGATTTTCGCTTTAGTGGTCATTGCGATTACCGAACCCGCGATGGCGGCTATTTTGAAAGAGCTGGTGGATAAAAGCATCATCGAGCAAGATCCAGATAGCTTTGTGCTTCTACCTTTAATGCTAGTGGGTATCTTTTTTATCAAAGGGGTCGGTGAATATGTTTCTAAGGTAAGTAGTCAATGGATTGCCGAACGAGCTATACTCAATATTCGCAATGATATGTACCAAAAAATGCAATATTTGCCGATGCAGGAATTTTCTCGCTACTCCGTTGGGCAACTCATGTCAAAAATCACCTATGACGTCCAGCAAACGAGTAATGCACTCTCTCAAGCTTGGATTGTTTTAATCAGAGATAGTTTGATTTTGATCGCGCTCCTCGCTTATATGCTCTACATTTCTGTTTACCTAACTTTATTTATGTTAATCGTTGGGCCAATATTGGGTTTAATTATTCGCCAGGCAAGCAAAAAAATGCGCGCACATAGCCGAAGCATGCAGGGTAATATGGGGCATATGACCCATTGCCTCGAAGAAGGCTTAGTGGGGCATCAAGAAATAAAGATTTACAATGCTGAAAGCTATGAACAAAAACGTTTCTCGCATGCGGCCGAACAGCTTTTTAAAAACAGTATGCGCGCAACGCGCGTTTCAGCACTTAATTCACCGCTAGTTTTGTTTATTGGTTCTATTGCACTGGCAGGCGTTATTTTTGTCGCCATGAAGTTGTCGAGCTTTCAACAACTCACACCAGGTGAATTGCTTTCTTATATCACTGCGATGGCATTGACTTTTGCGCCCTTAAAGCGTCTAACTAATATTAACATCATCGTACAAAAAGGCATGGCTGCAGCAGAAAGTATATTCGCTCTTCTTGATAGTCCTATCGAAACCAACCAAGGACAGTTAAAACCAAGGATTGAAGGCACTATCACGTTTAAATCTGTTAGCTTTTGTTATCCCGGCTCAACCCTTTTAGCGTTAAACGACTTTAACTTAACTTTGCGCGCGAACAAAACCACTGCGCTAGTTGGGCATTCAGGAAGTGGTAAAACCACGCTTGTTAACCTTATTGCACGTTTTTATACCATTGAGCAGGGTGAAATTTTGATTGACGGACATGACATTAACCAACTTGATCTCACTTATCTACGTAGTCAAATAGGGTTTGTTAGCCAGCAGGTTGTACTTTTTAATGATACGATCCGCGCAAATATTGCTTATGGTCATACTGAATTTGATGAACTGGCTATTATAGACGCTGCAAAATCAGCCTATGCTTGGGAATTTATTGAAAAACTTCCAGAAGGTTTAGACACCCAAGTAGGCGAAAATGGTACCAAACTCTCAGGGGGTCAGCGCCAACGTATTGCATTGGCGCGCGCTTTCTTAAAAAATGCACCGATTTTAATATTAGATGAAGCGACCTCAGCATTGGATAATCAAAGTGAAGCCTTGATTAAGCAAGCTATGGAGCAACTGCGTCAAAATCGTACCGTTATTATTATCGCCCATCGCTTAAGTACCATTGAAAATGCAGACCAAATTGCGGTTATTGATGAAGGTAGATTAGTTGAAATGGGCACTCATAGCCGCTTAATCGAGCAGAATGGCTACTACGCTCGATTGCATCAACAAGGAGTGATGGATGAAAGCCCATGAAGCCATTCAGTTTCAAAAAGCTTTTTTAATGCCAAAATACTGGGGGATTTGGCTAGGTGTAGGCCTGCTCAAATTGACAAGTTTTTTACCCTACTCGCTTCAATTCAAGATAGGGCGTTGGCTGGGTCGTGTTATTTATCTGTTCGCTAAACAACGACGCAAAATCGCTTTTGCTAATATGTCGCGCGCATTACCCGAGTTCAATCGAAACGAACGAGAACAATTAATCAAAGAAAACTTTGAGTCGATGGGTATTAGCTTTATTGAGATGGGAATTAACTGGTGGGGACATCACCGCAAAGATTTTAAAAATGCAAACGAACGCCGATACTTCCGCTATAAAGGGCTTGAGCACTTAAAAACAGCCCAAGTACAAACAAAGGGCGCTTTGTTAATCACCCCCCATTTCACTCATGTTGACATGACGGGGCTGATTAGCTCCCTTATAACCCCTGTTTACCCTGTTTATAAACCGCATAAGAACGCGCTTATTGATCATTTAATTATCAAAGGTCGAACACACGGTATCGATGATCAACCCTGCTTACCGATTGATTTTAAAGATACTCGACGTCTGGTAAAAAGTTTGCGTGAAGCGAAAAAAATAGGCTATTTGCCTGACCAACGCTACAGAGGCAAAGGCCATCTCAATGTACCATTTTTTGGGTATGATGCTAAAAGTCATAGCGCTACATCAAAAATTGCTAAAATGACAGGGTGCGCTGTTATCCTTAGCTTTACTCGACGAAAGGGGCTTTTTTATGAAACTGAATTTTTACCCGCACTTGACAATTTTCCAAGTGGCGATGATTTTGCCGACACCTTACGCCTACATCAACTATATGAAAGCGAAATCCGTAAAAACCCATCGCAATATCTTTGGGTACATAATCGTTGGGACCTAACCCAGCAACAAATTGAACAACTTAATCAAGAGGACTTAAAATGAGACTATCGCCAATGAACAAACTTCTATTAACCTATAGCGTTATTCTGTTGCTGGGATTAAGTTCCTATTTTACTGGCGTAGTTTATTATGCGAACGTGGCGGGTTTTATTGGTGCTATGGGATTGATGTTGGTATTTTTTAAAGATCGCCCTGAATTTGAAGAGGGGTCAACAGAAGAACAGCTTGACAAAAAAATGCGGCTTTATTGGTACATTACCTTCGGCACGGGCCTATTTTTTAGTTTACTATTTGGTAGCTTATGGAACCATCAAATGGGTGGCATGGTTTAAGAAAATTCTAAACAAAAAAAACCGCCTTTCGGCGGTTTTTTATGCCCAACAGAATAACTAAATTATAGTTTTTCTTTGATACGTGCTGCTTTACCAGATAGGTTACGCAGATAGTAAAGTTTTGCGCGACGAACATCACCACTGCGCTTAACAGCAATGCTGTCAACCAACGGGCTGTAAGTTTGGAAGGTACGCTCAACACCTACACCGTAAGAAATCTTACGAACGGTAAACGCAGAGTTTAAACCACGGTTACGCTTTGCAATAACAACACCTTCATAAGCCTGTAAACGCTCGTTGCTACCTTCTTTTACTTTTACCTGAACAACCACAGTGTCACCTGGGCCAAATGTTGGGATTTCTTTTGTCATTTGTTCAGCTTCTATACGCTTGATGATATCGCTCATCTTAAAGCTCTCCATTTCACTGAAGTGTCTTGGTTATTAATGGACACTTCAAAACTGCTATTCCACCAACTTAAGTCGAGCATCGAGCTGACGACGCTGCTCAGAGGTTAGTGCCATTTTTTCTATTAAATCAGGTCTGCGTGCATGGGTTCGCAACCATTGCTGCTGCTCACGCCAAGCGTTAATTTTCTTATGATGGCCTTCAAGCAGTACACTCGGCACCCGCATGCCATCAATTTCTTCAGGTCGAGTATAGTGCGCACAATCAAGCAAGCCTTGTGAAAAAGAATCCTGCTGTGCAGAAAGGTGGTGACCCAACGCCCCTGGAAGCAATCTTATAGCCGCATCCATAAGCATCATGGCGGGTAACTCCCCCCCACTCACTACAAAATCACCTACACTGATTTCTTCATCAACAAAACGCTCAATAACCCGCTCATCAACACCTTCATAGCGACCACAAAGTAAGGTTACTTGTGGTTTAGCGACGAGTTCAGTCACTTTTTGTTGAGTTAAAGGTTGACCTTGAGGCGATAAATAAATCACATGCGAGGGCTGGCCCTCTAAAGATTGATCAATCGCTTCAAACGCATCTTTTAGTGGCTGGTATAGCATTAACATACCAGGCCCACCGCCATAAGGACGGTCATCAACCGTGTTATGGCGATCGTGGGTATAGTCTCGTGGATTCCAAAAATTGAGTTTATACAACTCATTTTGTAGTGCCCTTCTACTAATGCCCTGTTCTGTTATGGCAGCAAACATCGGCTCAAACAGCGTGATAATATCAAACCGCATGCGCTATTCTTGCTCAACCTCTTCAAGTTGCCAATTCACCTTAATCACTCGTTTGTCTAAATCGACATCTAAGACATAGATATCCCAAACAAACGGTATCAAAACTTGAACCGACCCTTTAACCCGCAACACATCATGTGCGCCAGTTTCTAGTAGCTCAGTGACTTCACCCAGCACTAAACCTTGTGAATTTTCAACCTGACAGCCCATAAGGTCTGTCCAATAAAAGCCATCCTCACTATCAGGTAGTTGTTCACGGGTTACCGCTATGTCTGACCCCATTAATTCTCGCGCTTGTTCTCGCGTGTTAATGGTTTCAAGATGCGCCACAATCGCTTTTCCGCCTTGGGGTGCATGCGTATCGGTTACTTTCATCTTAACCCATTTTCCCTGGTGTTTTACCCACCAAGGTTGGTAATTTAGGATATTACCTACAGGATCGGTATGAGAATAAATTTTTACCCAACCCTTGACACCGTACACGCCGTTAATTCGGCCTAATATTAACTTTTCGTTATCCACATCTAGGCCGAAAATAATTAGGCTTGTTTTACAAGGCTTTTAACGCGATCACTCATTTGCGCACCTTGCGCAACCCAATGATCTACTCTCGCCTGATCGACACGAAGACGCTCTTCGTTGCCACGGGCGACAGGGTTAAAAAAGCCAACTTGTTCGATAAAACGACTTGTTGCTGATTTGCGGCCATCTGCGACCACCATTTTGTAGAATGGGCGTTTTTTTGAACCGCCACGAGCTAAACGGATTACAACCATTGCGATCTCCTAAATTATTTGATCAGGCGATGATGGGAAACCCCACCAACAAATTCTTCTGGACTAACATTCAACCGGCACCAGGCCTGGTTGTTGATAACTTGAACCAAAATTAGCTAAGTTTATAATTTGGCATCAAGCGCGCGATTATACATAAACCTCACATTTTTAGCAAAGCTTATTTAGGCATACCGCCTAACCCGCCCATTCCTGGTGGAAGTTTGCCAGCCATCCCTCGCATCAAATTTTTCAAACCGCCTTTTGACATTTTTTTCATCATTTTTTGCATCTGGTCAAACTGCTTTAACATTTTATTAATATCTTGTACTTGTGTACCTGAGCCCATCGCAATGCGGCGTTTTCGAGATCCCTTTAGCAGTGCAGGGTGCGCGCGCTCTTTAGGTGTCATCGAATTGATAATGGCCTCTAGTTTCTGAAATTCTTTTTCCGCAACCCCTTCTTGAGCTTGAGTTTTTAATTGGCCCATTCCGGGCAACTTGCCCATTAATCCACCAATTCCGCCCATTGATTGAATCTGAACCAACTGTTGCCTAAAATCTTCCAGATCAAATTTTCCGGTTTTTTGTAGTTTTTGAGCAAAGGCTTGTGCCTTTTTTTGATCAATTTTTGTTTCGGCTTCTTCAATCAGGCTGAGCACATCACCCATGCCCAAAATGCGCCCCGCCATTCGATCGGGATGGAATAGTTCCAATGCCTCGGTTTTTTCACCCGCACCAATAAATTTAATCGGCTTGCCGGTAATTTCACGAATCGATAAGGCTGCCCCGCCTCGTGCATCACCGTCAGTTTTGGTTAAAATTACCCCTGTAAGCGGTAAGGCTTCGTGAAAAGCGCGTGCGGTAATCGCCGCATCTTGGCCTGTCATCGCATCGACAACAAACAGCGTCTCGATTGGTTTTATTGCATGGTGCAACGCTTTTATTTCATCCATCATGTCATTATCGACATGCAAGCGGCCTGCAGTGTCAACAAGCAAAACATCCATAAATTGTTTTTTTGCCTCGGCACGCGCGCGCTCAACAATATCAACCGGATTTTCGTTGGCATTGGAGGGTGAAAACTTAACGTCTACTTGCTGCGCGAGGGTTTCAAGCTGTTTAATAGCCGCTGGACGGTATATATCTGCAGATACCACCATGACTTTTTTCTTTTCACGTTCTTTTAACCAGCGAGCTAGCTTGGCCACAGAGGTGGTTTTACCCGCCCCTTGCAAACCAGCCACCATAATAACGGCTGGCGGTTCGACCTTAAAGTTGAGTGGCTGAACTTCTAACCCCATAGTCTCAGTTAGTTGTTCACGCACAATTTTAATGAAAGTCTGACCGGGGTTGAGTGACAAGGATACTTCTTGGCCCAAAGCACGTTCCTGTACTTTGGCAATAAACCCTTTAACAACCGGCAAAGCCACATCCGCCTCTAATAAAGCGCGTCGCACATCTCTAAGTGCTTCTTTAATGTTTTCTTCGGTTAAACGTCCTTGACCGCGCAAGGCCTTCATTGTCTTGGCTAATCGATCGGATAAATTCTCAAACATGACCATCTCTCAATTGATTTAAAATTTGTTCTTCTATAAACTTTTAATTTCGCTATTATAGCGGATAACAACTTTACTCACATCCCAAGGAAAATGAATGATTAGTAGCCTTAGTGCTTTGATGGCCAGCTTACTCTATTTAATGAGCACTTATTATTTAACGCGCTGCATTAGAAATACGGAAACAGCAGGCTTTTCTATGCGTGTACCGATTTTGGTGAGTGCTGCTTTTGGCTTGGTTCTTCATACCATTTCTCTAACCCTTACTTTATTTAGCCCTGAAGGGATGGTATTCAGTTTTGGCAACGGCTTGTCACTTATAGGCTGGATTGGCGTTTTTTCTTTATTAATTATTAGTTTAAATAAACCTACAGAAAGCTTGGGGGTCTTTATCTTCCCACTAGCCGCATCGGTAACCCTGCTACCTTTAATTATTGGCACTCCTCACACCATTGAATACAGTCTGGGGTTTCATGTTGTTATCTCCATTTTTGCTTACAGTGTATTAGGCTTAGCCACCGCCCAGGCCATTTTATTTGCTATTCAAGAAAAGCGTTTTCAAAAACGTAAACTGACCAATCTCATTCGTGCCCTGCCTCCTTTGCAAGTTATGGAGAAAACCCTAATTCAACTTGTCATGCTCGGATTTATCATTTTGTCGGTTGCTATTTTAAGCGGTGCTTATTTTATTGATAACTTTTTTGATCAAAAACTAGCTCATAAGACCTTCTTTTCTATCTTGGCTTGGATAACCTATGCGCTTTTTTTAGCTGGCCATTTCCAATTTGGCTGGCGTGGACAAAAAGCAGCACGTTACACGATTTGGGCTTATAGTTTTCTTGCTATAAGTTATATTGGCACTCAAGGGGTTTTATTGGTAATGAGTGTTTTTTAAATAGATTTTGCTATAATTTTTTTTCGTTGATAATTTAATGGATCTATTTTGAACGACATACCGATTTTGTTCTTGTTTCTTACTCTGTTTCTTATGGTGTTATTATCTGGCTTTTTTTCGAGTTCTGAAACTAGCTTAATGGCCCTCAACCGGTATCGCCTTAAGCACAAGGCCAATGCGGGGAATAAAGCAGCTATTAAAGCACTCAGACTTCTAGAAAAACCGGATCGTCTTCTGGGCGTGATTCTAATGGGTAATAACTTTGTCAATATTTTTGCTTCTTCCATTGCGACAATCATTGCGATTCGATTGTTGGGAGAAGCGGGTATCGCCATTGCGGCTGGCTTGCTGACATTGATTATTTTGATTTTTTCCGAGGTCGCACCTAAAACTGTTGCAGCGCTTTATCCTGAAAAAATTGCGTTTCGTGCCGTTTACATTCTTGAACCCCTGCTTATGCTGTTCTCATCGATTGTTTGGTTTGTAAATATTGTGGCGAACAACTTTTTAAAGTTATTCAATGTTGATGTAGCCAAAACAAAACAGGATCACTCACTAAGCCAAGAAGAACTCCAAACACTCATCGATGAAGCGACGGGGCAACTCCCCAAACAATACCGTGATATGTTAACGAGCATTTTACGCTTGGAAAGTGTCACGGTTGAAGACGTGATGATTCCGAAACAAGAAATTTACGCGGTAGATGTTGATCAACCTTTTGATGAGTTTTTAAAATGTTTGCAACACTCACCCTATACGCGCATTCCTCTTTTTCGGGGTAACTTAGATGATGACTTTGTTGGCATTCTCAATCTTCGCCGTGCGTTACCTGTTTTAATGCGCAATGAAATTGCACTCAAAGACATTATTAAAATGAGCCGTCCGGCCTACTACGTCCCTGAAACAACACCGTTGAGCAAGCAGCTAGGTAACTTTAATAAAAATAAACGCAGAATGGCGTTAATCGTTGATGAATACGGTGACCTTCAGGGCCTGTTAACTGTTGAAGACCTACTTGAAGAAATCGTTGGCAAACTGTCTACCGATGCGCGTGCTAAAGAAATTGACACTATTGCTATTCATGCTGATGGCTCGATGACCATTGATGCCGCTGAGTTTATCCGTGACTTAAATAAAGAATACCTATTGGACTTACCTACGGATGGCCCTAAAACCTTAAATGGCTTAGTACAAGAACAGTTAGAAACCTTACCTCCGGTTGGCACCTGTATTAAAGTTGGCAACTATACACTGGAGGTTCTTGAAGTTTCACAGAACGCCATTGAAACCATTAAAATATCGCTAATCACTCCAAAGAAGACTTAACTAATGATGCATCCATTTATCAACAACCAGGCCTGGTTAACGCTTAAGTCTGGCCTCACCGAGATCGCTAAACAAGAGATCATGACACGCTTTAACAACACGGACTATGAACTAAAATCAGACGGCAGTTTATTAACCGAAGCCGATACGGCAATGCAAAAAGCCATGAAAGCATTTTTGCATCTTAACTGGCCAGAGTTTACGCTTGTCGGTGAAGAGTCAGACAAGTCTGAGCAACAGGCCGCGCTTGATGCTGAACAAGGCTGTTGGATTCTTGACCCGATTGATGGCACCACCAACTTTGCAAATGGCATCGCCTTTTTCAGTGTTTCACTGGCCCTAATGATTAAAGGTGAAGTGGTTTTGGGCTTGGTTTACGATCCAGCGCGTGATGAGCTTTTCTCTGCCCGTCTCGGTCTTGGCGCGCAGCTGAATAATCAGCCCATTAAAACTGAACAACACCTTCGAACTTTAAATCAATGTGTCGGCATTGTTGACTTTAAACGACTAGATGATGCCCTAGCCACCGCGCTAGCTATTCAAGCCCCTTATTCTTCACAACGAAGCTTTGGCTCCGTTGCGTTAGACTGGTGCTGGATTGCTGCAGGTAGGGGACAGCTATACCTGCATGGCAACCAAAGTCTCTGGGATTATGCTGCAGGTTGGTTAATTTTAAATGAGGCGGGTGGCGCTAGTATTAGCTTAGATAACCAACCTGTTTTGGTTAAAAAAATCAGTAAGCGCCCTGCTGTTGCGGCCAGTAACCTGAGCCTGCTACAAACCTGGAAAAACTGGATAGACCGACATAATAAAGAGTAAAAACACGCGGAACTAGTGCCTAGCGTCTCGAGTCCATTTCCATAGCGCACGTTTTAGTGCATGTATGTCGATAGGCTTAGTTAAGTAGTCGTCCATTCCCGCCTCTAAAACGCGCTCTTTATCTCCTGCGAGTGCGTTGGCCGTTAAAGCGATAATAGGGATCATTGATTTTTGCTTATCGGCTAGGCTCCTGATCAGTCTGGTTGCTTGCAGCCCATCTAGTTCAGGCATCTGCATATCCATTAACACCAAATCAAAATCCAATGCCGTCAGCTGCATTATGGCTTCTTTACCATTGCTTGCTAGTACAGCTTGGTGGCCTAGTTTAGCTAAAACTGCCCGAATCAACATTTGATTTGATAAGTTATCTTCTGCGACCAGTATGGTTAAAGCCTGTTGTTCGTCAAAGTTTTGTTCAAGGTTTTCGGCTTTAATTTCATGTTCCATAGCCCTTGGGGTAGGAATTTCAAACCAAAAACAACTCCCCTTACCTAACTCACTCTCAACCCCAATACGGCCTTTCATGGCTTCAACTAGCTTTTTGCAGATCGCTAAGCCTAAACCCGTACCGCCATATTTCCGGGTGGTTGAGGTATCCGCTTGCATAAATTCACTAAACAATTTAGCTATATTTTGCGTGTCTATTCCTATACCGGTATCAATAATTTCAAATCGACTAGCGTCAATTTGCGTTTGGCTAGGGCTGACCTTTAGGGTTACTGAACCCTGCTCAGTAAACTTAATAGAGTTGCCAATAAGATTAAGCAAAACCTGGCGAAGCCTTGCTTCATCACCCCACATAAAATTCACGGCATCTGGCGCTATTTGCAGGCTAAGATGAACGGATTTCATTTTAGCCTCAGGGGCGAGTATTGATTCGACGGTCTCTATCTGCTCTTGCAAGCTAAAAGCACAATGCTCAAGCTCCATTTGCCCTGAGTCAAGTTTATTGAAATCTAAGATATCATTAATTAAATATAACAGGTGCTCACCTGAACGTTTAATCATCTGCATTTGCAGTTTTTGCTCTTCATTCATCGCTGAATCAAGTAACAAGGATGAGGTTCCAATCACCGCATTAAGTGGCGTTCTAATCTCATGACTCATTACAGATAAAAACTCTGACTTAGCCTTGCTCGCGGCTAGAGCATCATCTTTAGCCTCGCGTAATGCTTCCTCCATTTGATAACGTTCGGTTATATCTAACTCAAACCCAAGCAACCAAGTTGAACTGGTTTGATCAAGGTTTTGGATCACTACAGGCCCGCGCCCGGACATTAAACAGTGGAGTTGATCACCAACCTTTCGCTTTTCTTCTGAGACCAAAAGCTTTCCAGCTTCGCGTGCGCGCGCATCAAGCTGTAAATTAGCCTTGGCGATTTCAGAGGTAAAAACCTCAAAATCTGTTCTACCTATGGCTTTTATGCGGTTAACGCCTGTTAAAGCTTCTGCTTGCTTGCTGAAAAACCGGAAACATCCGTGACCGTCTTTTACATAGATGCTAACGGGTAAAGCATCAAAGATCTGTTCAATTAACGATTCGCGTTGAAAAACCGTTTGCTCGGTGCGTTTTTGATCAGAAATATCACGGAATGATCCCACCAGACGTGTGGCTGGCAGGCTGGATGAACTGGTATTTGATCGCCCTGTCATCTTTAACCAGATATAGTCACCGCTCGATGCTTTAAAACGAAAATCAACATTAAGTGGCCACTGGGTTTCAAGGTGTTCATCGATTTTCTCAACAACGGCATTTAAGTCATCAGGGTGTACTCGTCCTAACAAACCGGCTTTGTTTGCCATTAACTCGGTAGCTGAAATATCACCCATTTTATAAATTAAATCTGTGTAATGAATCGTATCCGTTTGCAAATCCCAATCAAACAACGCGAGCCCCGAGGTTTCGACCGCAATCTGGCACACTGACTCTTGATATTTACTAGGAAAATCAGCAGTTTGTTGTATTGATTCATGGACAAATTGAAGAATTAAACCCTGATTATAATGATGCAACAAGCACTGGATAACCTGCACACCATCCTTGGGCAAAAGTTTAAAGCTCTTGGCTGAATTGGTTTGGACAGCAGATAACAATTGCGCTTTTAATGTTAAATCAGCGTCTATTTTATAGTCACCCCAAAGACTATAGGCCGTTTTGTTTTGCCAAACTATGTGCCAGTCTTCGCCTGTATTTTGGATAAACGCAACCGCTAAATCAGAATCAGCATACAAGTCAATAAGTGCAAAAGGAATGCTCTTCATATAATCTCAATTGGTTTTTTTATTCTATTCTATTCCAAATCTAACGATAAAGCGATTATATTAAGTCAATTCGGCCAAGGCTTGCGCTAAGTTTTTGACCCCCACAATCTCCATGCCAGGAACACCGCCTTTAGGCGTGTTTGCAAAGGGGACAATTGCGCGTTTAAAGCCATGTTTAGCTGCCTCAAATATACGCTCCTGACCACTAGGAACAGGACGAATTTCCCCCGCCAAACCCACTTCACCAAACACGACCAGATCATTGGCTAGCGGTTTATTGCGCATACTGGATAAAATCGCGATTAATAAGGCGAGATCCGCGCTGGTTTCTGTGACCTTAATACCGCCTACGACGTTAACATAGACATCTTGATCAGCCGCTTGAACACCACCATGACGATGCATAACAGCGAGCAGCATTGCTATGCGGTTTGAATCCAGACCAACACTCACTCGACGCGGACTACCATAAGGCGAGTCATCAACCAGCGCTTGTAATTCGACAAGCAATGGACGAGAGCCCTCCCAAATCACCATCACCACGGAGCCGGCCGCTGGCTCTGAGCCTCGTGATAAGAAAATAGCTGATGGATTCTTTATTTGCTTTAAACCAAGTTCAGTCATTGCAAAGACGCCTAATTCATTTACTGCGCCAAAGCGATTTTTTATCGCGCGCAGCGTTCGAAAACGGCTATCTGATTGTCCCTCTAAGAACAATACGCTGTCAACAATATGCTCCAGCACCCTTGGACCGGCCACTTCCCCAGATTTAGTGACATGTCCGACTAAAAAGATAGCAATATTATGCTGTTTGGCAAAACGAGTCAAAAATGCAGCAGACTCTCGAACCTGGGTTACGCCGCCCGCAGCAGTTCCTAAGCCAGCTAACTGCATAGTTTGAATCGAATCCACTACCATAACCTTAGGCGACTCTTGTTGAGCGAAGTTTATTATTTGCTCAACTTCTGTTTCTGCAAGCAGCCTTAATTTATCCTGGGGTAATTGCATACGCTGTGCACGCAAAACCACTTGCTGCAGAGACTCTTCACCCGTGACGTAGAGCACAGGCATTGCTTGACTTAACCCACACATGACCTGTAACAATATCGATGACTTACCCACACCTGGGTCACCACCAATGAGAACAACGGACCCAGGTACAATGCCTCCACCTAGCACGCGATCTAGCTCGCTCATGCCCGTTGTAAAACGGGGAACATCTGATAATTCTATATCTTGCGCTGATACGACTGTATTCGATCGTGTACCACTATAGCTCGCTGATGAACGAGAGGTTGCCTTTGTAGTGGCACAAAGCTTGAGTTCTTTTAATGTATTCCACTCGCCGCATTCTGCACACTGGCCTTGCCACTTAGAATGTTCACCACCACATTCAGTACAAACGAAAACTGATTTTGCTTTTGCCACCATTCACTCCAAATAAAAAAGCCCGCTGAGCGGGCTTAAATAGAAGATTAAATCTTAATGTTTAATGTCTTTCCAATACTCACGTTTGAGCAGATAGGTTAGCGTCAATAAAACCAGTAAGAAAAGAATCACTTTCCAACCTAAATCCCAGCGCTGAACTTTCGATGGCTCACCCACATAATCAAGGAAGTTTACCAAATCGGTTGTCGCTTGATCAAACTCCTGTTCCGTTGAATGACGCTTTAACCCTTCAAGCACATTAGGCATGGAGGTTCCTGCCAAGACTTTATTGTTCCACTTACCTTCCTCTTCTTCATAGTAACCACGAATAAAGGTATAAATATAATCATTACCCTTCACACGTGTTAACAAAGAAAGGTCAGGGGCTTCAATACCAAATAAATCTTGGGATACTCCTGGCTCCATTCGTGTTTTAACATAATCAACGGGTTTGGCTTGGTTGAAAGATAATTTTTCAACCGCCTGTTCATCGGTCCATCCAAGGTTTCGTGCTACGCGATTGTAACGTATGAGCTCAACGGAATGGCAAGCCATACAATAATTAGCAAATAACATAGCACCACGTTGTAAAGATTGGGTATCGCGAACATTATTATTAACCTTTTCAAGCTCAATTTTATATCCACCGGCTGCATTCACCAAGCCAAAAGGCAATACCACAAAACCTAGCACCAAACTTAATTTACGTAAGAATGTGTTCTTCATTAGGTAGTCCTCTCAGGTACTGGCTTGGTCTTTTCATTCGCCGATGTAAACGGCAGAACAATAAAGAAAGCAAAATAAAGGATAGTAAATATTTGCGCTAATTTAGTGTAGAGCGGTGTTGAGGGTAGTGCACCCAATACACCAAGTACAATAAAGCTAATCACTAACATGGTTAATAACAACTTGTAGGAGTTTCCACGATAACGAATTGAACGCACCTTACAGCGATCCAACCATGGCATCGCAAACAGAACTGCAATTGATAGTCCCATAGCCGCTACACCTAAGAAGGGATCGGGTACAGCCCGTAATATTGCATAGAAAGGCGTGAAATACCAAACCGGTGCAATATGATCAGGCGTCTTTAATGGGTCAGCCGGTTCAAAGTTTGGCGCTTCGATAAAGTGACCACCGCCATCAGGGAAATAAAATACAACTACAGCAAAGAGTAACAAGTAAGCTACCGCACCAAACGAATCTTTTACTGTGTAATAAGGATGAAAAGGGACACCATCTAGCGGAATGCCTTCGGGACTTTTATACTTTTTAATGTCGTTACCGTCTGGGTTATTGGACCCAACTTTATGCAGTGCAACAATGTGCATAAATATCAGTGCAATCAATACCAAGGGCAATGCAATAACATGCAAGGCAAAGAAGCGATTCAAGGTGGCATCAGAAATAATGTAATCACCACGAATCCAAAGCGCTAAGTCCGGTCCGATAAACGGAATAGTACTAAATAGTGAAATAATGACCTGTGCACCCCAATAGGACATTTGCCCCCAAGGGAGCATATAACCCATAAAGGCTTCTGCCATTAGTACCACAAAAATTAACATACCAATTAGCCATACCAGTTCTCGAGGCTGTTTGTATGATCCGTATAGCAAGGCTCGCATCATATGAAGATAAACAACGATGAAAAACGCAGACGCACCAGTAGTGTGAATGTAGCGTATTAACCAACCCCATTCTACATCACGCATAATATATTCGACGGATACGAATGCGTCATCGGCTGAAGGTTTGTAACTCATTGCCAACCAAATGCCCGATACAATCATAATCACTAGCGTTAATAATGCAAATGAGCCGAAAAAATACCAAAAATTAAAGTTTTTAGGCGCATAGTACTCAGCAACGTGCGCATTCCAGGTTTCAATTAAGGGATATCGGTCGTCAATCCACTTTAGTAAGCCGCCTGGCTGGCTGGATTGTTTATTATTTTCAGACATTATGCTTGCCCTCCTTCAACCGTATCTTCACCCACCCGAATTCTAGTTTCAGTTAAGTAAGTATGCGGTGGAATTTCTAGATTAGTAGGCGCGGGTACGGAACGAAAAACACGACCTGCAAGATCAAAACTTGAACCATGGCAAGGACAGAAGAAACCTCCACGCCAGTTAGCCGCCATATCAGGTGAATTGACTGCCGGACGATATAGCGGAGAACAACCCAAATGCGTGCATATTCCAACAACAACCAAAAACTCTGGCTTGATTGCTCTAGTAGCATTTTTTGCATAATCAGGCTGATCTGAGCTGTCAGACATAGGATCACGTACAACAGAATCTAGCTCTGTTAAGCGCTCTAACATATCAGGCGTTCGGCGAACCACCCATACAGGTTTACCACGCCAGTTTACTGTAACCATTTGACCAGGCTGCAAGGCCGCGATGTCTACATCTACCGGCGCACCAGCTGCTTTCGCTTTTTCACTAGGCTGCCAAGATCCAACAAAGGGCACAGCAACGAATGCAGCACCTACGGCACCAACCACGCCTGTTGCACCAGCGAGAATCTGACGGCGTTTTATATCAACCGTTTCTATTGTTTTAACTTCAGACATAGTCATGACTTCCTCATGGCTCAAAAGAGAAATCTATTCTACAGAACAGACAGGTTAAGGTGAATACAGAAATCCTTATCGCAAAATAAATAAAACTTATAAAGAAAACGATTTGATTAATTAATTCTATGAATTTACTAGGTTAAAGCCATAAATTTTATACTGGATTGTTTGCCTCTATATACACAGCGTCCATATTAAATTCACTTTTCAAGTGCTCAGCTAAGGCTTTAACACCCCAAGTTTCAGTTGCATGGTGACCCGCAGCCAGATAGTGTATACCTGATTCAGTGGCAATATGAGTGGTTTGCTCAGAAACTTCACCACTAATATATACATCAGCGCGCCATTCAATCGCTTGTTGAATGTAGCCTTGCGCACCACCGCTGCACCAACTGATTGTCTCTACCTGCTTAGGGCCACCGGGTAAATGCAATGGGTTACGGTTTAATGTGGTTGCAACCCGTTTAATAAACGATTCAATCGACATCGGCTTGGCTAATTTACCCAAACGTACCAGGCCTGGTTGTGGCGTAATATCGGTCAATCCCCAATGCTGGCCTAATTGGGCATTATTGCCAAGTTTAGGGTGCGCATCCAGCGGCAAATGGTAACCAACAAGGTTAATTCGATGGTCTATCAAGCGTTTAATGCGTTGATACTTTATGCCTGTAATGGTTTGAGATTCGTTTTTCCAAAAATAGCCGTGGTGAACAATAATCATATCGGCTTGGTGCTCAATCGCCTGTTCAATTAAGGCTTGGGAGGCGGTAACACCGAGTACAACTTTATTGATCTCAGCTTTACCTTCAACTTGCAAACCATTAGGCGCATAGTCGTTAAACTCATCAATAGCCAGAAGTTGATTTAGGTAATCTACCAGGTCATCACGCTTCATTCACAACCCCATTAAACTGCATTAATATGTTTTTTAAAAGCCGCAAGCAATGATTTATTCTCTTGCTCAGACCCTAGGGTAATGCGCAAACAATTTGTCAGCAATCCGCCCGTTGGCGACAGGTTTTTTATTAGGATACCGTCTTGTTTTAAACCAAGGAATACCTGATCAGCTGATTTAGTCTTTAACCGAACGGTAATAAAGTTTGCCTGTGAGGGGTAAATCTCACAGTCATCCAGCCCGCTCAAAGCAGCAACCAATACCGACCTCTGCTGTTTAATTACTTCAGCCTGCTCCATCAACGTTGGATAGTGTTCCAGCGCAAAAGCGACCCCCTGCTGGCTGACACTGTTAATATTGTAGGGTAAACGAATCTTGTCAAATTCCGTCATCCAGGTTTTATGGCCCGCCATATAGCCGAGCCTAAAGCCTGCTAAACCAACCTTAGAGAAGGTGCGCATCACAATTAAGTTTGAATAACGCGCAATATCCTCAATAAAACTATCTTCTGCAAATGCGTTATAGGCTTCATCAACTACCACCAGGCCTGGTGCCTGCTGAATAATTTGTTCAACTTGAGTGCGGCTAAACGCATTACCGGTTGGATTGTTCGGGTAGGCAATAAATACGATGGCGGGTTGGTGTCGATTCATCGCTTGAATAAACGCGTCCGTATCGAGGGTAAAGTCTTGGTTTAGCTCTACTGAATGATAGGGCATACCGACAAAACGCGCGATCATGTCGTACATTACAAACGTAGGCGCAACGGACATGACGCCTCGTTGCGTTCCCGACATGGCCATCATCAAAATTTGAATTAACTCATCTGAACCATTACCAAATACCAAGGTTTGATCTTCAGGCAAACTCAGCAACTTCATTAAAGGTTCTCGAATCAAACTTACGTTCGGGTCGGGATAACGATTAAAAGCCAAATCGGCAATACGAGCCAACCAAGCCTGCTGCATTTGATCAGGCCAGACATAGGGATTTTCCATCGCGTCAAGTTTTATCATATTTTGCGCTGGCTGGACGTGATAGGCATTAATCTGCCGGATCTCAGGTCGAACAAGCTGTTCAACCCAGTTTTCCACGGTTTTTTGTTGGTTCATAGTGGCCATTAGCTTCTATTAAGGTTTAACACGGTAACGCGCTGACGCAGCATGGGCTTGCAAGCCTTCTCCATCCGCCAATACCCCCGCAACGCGGCCCAACATATCCGCGCCTTCAGCAGAACACATTATCAGGCTAGAGCGTTTCTGGAAGTCATAAACCCCTAATGGTGATGAAAAGCGTGCCGTGCGAGAAGTTGGCAATACGTGGTTAGGGCCCGCACAATAATCACCGAGTGCTTCGGCTGTATAACGCCCCATAAAAATCGCACCCGCGTGACGAATCGCAGGCAACATAGACTGAGGGTCATCAACCGATAACTCCAAATGCTCAGGCGCAATGAAATTGATCATCTCGACCGCTTGATCCATATCATCCACGACAATAATCGCACCACGCGCTTCCAATGCGCTACGAATAATTTTTTCACGCGGCATGGTCGATAAGAGTTTATTCATGCTTTCAACCACCTTATCGGCAAAGGCCGCATCCGGTGTTACTAAAATAGATTGGGCATCTTCATCATGTTCAGCCTGTGAAAACAAATCAACCGCAATCCAGTCTGGGTTGGTTTTTCCGTCACACACCACAAGGATCTCCGAAGGTCCTGCGATCATATCAATACCTACGGTTCCGTATACCATTCGCTTTGCCGTGGCGACGTAAATATTACCAGGGCCAACCACCTTATCAACAGCTGGAACTGTTTCAGTACCATAGGCTAAGGCTGCAACCGCTTGCGCACCACCCACACAGAACACACGATCCACATCACACAAAGCCGCCGCGGCCAATACCATTTCGTTCACTTCACCATCGGGTGTGGGGACGACCATAATGAGTTCAGGCACACCGGCCACTTTTGCGGGTACGGCATTCATAATCACCGATGAAGGGTAAGCGGCTTTGCCACCTGGCACATAAAGTCCGACTCGGTCAAGACAGGTTACTTGTTGACCTAGCACTGTACCGTCTGCTTCTGTATAGGTCCAAGACGCTTGCTTTTGACGTTCATGGTAGCTACGCACCCGCGCTACCGCTAACTCTAGTGCATCACGCTGATCTTTAGGAATATTCGCTAATGCGGCCTGTAACCGTGATTGAGAGATTTCTAACTCTGCAGCGCTACTCAAGGTTAAACGGTCAAACTTAGCCGTATAATCAAGTAAGGCTCGATCCCCTTCAGTACGTACACGATTTACTACTTCTTTGACCACATCATTGACACGTTCATCCGAAACGCCTTCCCAAGCAAGCAGCGCTTCTAATTCGGCATTAAAGCCAGCATCATTTGCATTAAGACGACGAATATTGATAGATTCAGACATAACTACTTCCCTATTACCGTTTTAAATTGTTCAACGATTTGCTGGATATGTGTAAACTTGGTTTTATATGCATGTTGGTTCACAATTAACCTAGAGCTGATATGTGCAATATGCTCAAGGGGTTTTAAGTGATTCGCTTTTAAAGTGTTGCCTGTATCGACCAGGTCAACAATCCGGTCAGCCAGACCAATTAACGGCGCTAGTTCCATTGAGCCATATAGTTTGATCAAATCAACTTGCTGGCCTTGCTGAGCATAATAAGCACGCGCTGAATTAACATATTTGGTCGCAATTTTTAAGCGATGACCGTGGGGTTTTTCATCAACTGGCCCAGCTACCATTAAGCGACACTTAGCGATTTGTAAGTCAAGCAGCTCATACAAGTTATCGGAAGGCGCTTCCATGAGCACATCTTTACCTGCAACGCCTATGTCAGCCGCGCCATAGGCTACATAAGTGGGTGCATCCGTTGTCCTAACCACAAGCAAGCGAACATTGGGTTGGGTGGTCTCTAAAATCAATTTACGGCTCGTATCAGGATCATCCAAAGGCTCTATGCCTGCGGCTTTTAACAGCGGCAAGGTGTCTTTAAAAATCCGGCCTTTTGAAAGCGCAATCGTGAGTGTTTGATTCGATAAGTTTAACATAGCTTTTTACCTTAAGAACTTAAACGTTGAATATCAACGCCAAGTCGATGAAATTTTTCTTCGATTCGTTCATAACCACGATCTATATGGTAAATTCGACTGACTACTGTTTTACCCTCAGCAACCAAGGCCGCAATAATTAAACAAGCCGAAGCGCGCAAATCCGTTGCCACAACCTCTGCCCCTTTGAGACTATCCGAGCCCAAAGTGACCGCTTCATTTCCCGTTAATTCAATCTTTGCCCCCATTTTTTCTAACTCAGCTACATGCATATAGCGGTTTTCGAAAATGGTTTCTTTTACCTTGCCCTGTCCTTGGGCAATAGCATTCATTACCAAAAACTGGGCTTGCATATCCGTTGGAAACAATGGGTAGGGCTGAGTTTCAATATCCACAGCTTTTAATCGACGTCCTCGCATATCAAGTGTAATCGTGTCTTTAGTCGTTGTAATAAGCGCCCCAGCCTGCTCAAACTTTTCTAATACCGAACTAAGGTGGGTTGGTTCAACCTCTGTGACCGTAACACAGCCCTGAGTCACTGCCGCTGCGGCTAAATAGGTGCCTGCTTCAATACGATCAGGTATTACACGATAATCGACCCCTTGCAGCGCAGAAACACCCTCAATTTCAATTGTAGGCGTACCGCCACCCGATACCTTCGCCCCCATTGCATTCAAGAAATTGGCTAAATCAACGACTTCAGGCTCACAGGCCGCATTACGTAAAATGGTTTTACCCCTGGCTAATACAGCCGCCATGATTAGGTTTTCACTACCGGTCACCGTAACAATAGGCATAGTGATATCTGCCCCGCGAAGCCCCTCTTTTGCCTGCGCAATTATAAAACCTTCTTCAATTTGAATGTTTGCTCCCATCTGGCGCATCCCTTCAATATGGATATCTACCGGGCGCGAACCTATCGCACAGCCACCGGGCAATGCCACTTTCGCCACACCAAAACGCGACAACAAGGGCCCCATAACCAAAATTGAAGCACGCATGGTTTTTACCAGTTCATAGGGGGCTTCTTTACTATGCAAGTCTGAACAGTCCAAGGTAATATTCAGCCGCTCATCCATCATCACACTACAGCCCATAGTTGCTAAAAGCTGCAAGCTCGTTGTCACATCGCGCAAATGAGGTACATTTGATAGGGTTACGGGCGTTTCAGCTAGCAAACAGCCCATCAAAATCGGCAAAGCCGCATTTTTTGATCCAGAAATTTGAATTTGACCGGAAATAACTGACGGCCCTAGAATTACAAGCTTATCCATTAACTCTGCTCAGGTAAACGTGTTTTAATTGACAAGGCATGTAACTCACCCGAGTCAAATTGTGCTTTGAAGATATCGTTAACGAGTCGATGACGTTTAATTGGTGGCAATCCAACAAAATTCTCCGATGTCACCTCCACAGCAAAGTTACAGTCTGCACCAGACATCTTCACTTGACTGCCAGGCAGGGCTTGATGAATCATTTGTTGAATTTTTTCAGGGGACATAGTTCAATACCAAAAAATTTTTAATGGCGTATTTTAACGCCTTTCACCAATAAAATCAGATTTATCACCGTTACAAAAACTAAAAAACCTAAGGTGATAATCAAACTTAAGTATACAGACACATCGGATTGCGCGTAAAAACCAAAACGAAACCCATCTACCATATAGAAAAAAGGGTTAAACATAGATAGTATTTGCCAAAAAGGCGGTAGGGATTGAATAGAATAAAAAACACCACTTAAAAACGTTAGAGGCATAATGATAAAGTTTTGAAATGCGGCAAGATGGTCATATTTTTCTGACACGATCCCAGCAATTAGACCGACCCCACCCAATAAAGCCGCGCTTAAAACAGCAAACAGCAGGACCCAAAACACAGAATGCCACTGCAGATCAAAGCCTACCCAGCCAACTAGCAATACACCCAGACCTACCGCTAGACCGCGCACAATCGCAGCGCCGATAAACGCGATATAAAGTTCTAGGGGTGAAATGGGGCTTACCAGTACAAAACTTAAATTACCATACATTTTTGACTGAATAATACTGGATGATGAGTTGGAAAATGAATTTTGCAAAATCGCCATCATCACCAGGCCTGGTATTAAAAACTGACTGTAATTTAATCCACTAAAACCATCCAAGCGGGTGTCGAGAACCTGGCCAAAAATTAGCAAAAACAATAGGGTGGATACAATGGGCGCAAAAACAGTTTGTACTGAAACCGAATAAAAACGACCCACTTCTTTTTTAAAAAACGCCCAACAACCATACCAATTCACAATTGCGCTCCTGTCAGGTCTAAAAACACCTCTTCAAGAGACGCATCACGACTGGTTAAATCTTTAATATTTAACCCATCTTGTTGCAACCAAGCCAATACCTGCTCCATCGCTAAACTTTTCTCAATTTTAAACAATAACGCGTTCGCTTCACGCTCCACTAAACGCAAGGCTAATTCACTTGATATGGACTGCGGATTAAAGCTGCCTTGCTCTGGCAAGGTGATCCGCAAATAACGATAAGGGTGTCGTGCTAGCAGTGCTTGGGTTTTCTCTAATGCCTTCACCTCACCCTTTTGCATAATTGCAACCTGATCACACAACGCCTCAGCCTCTTCAAGGTAATGGGTGGTTAAGATAATAGTGTGTCCCGCAGCATGTAACTCGCGTGCGAACGCCCATAATGTTCGGCGTAAATCAACATCTACCCCCGCTGTCGGCTCATCCAATACCAAAACAGCAGGCTTATGAACTAACGCCATGGCAATTAAAACTCGACGTTTCATTCCACCGGATAATTGAGCGGTTTGTGCATCCGACTTGTCTGCTAATGCCAAACGCTCTAATAACTCATCAACCCAAGCCCACTGTTCACGCCCGCGCAATCCAAAATAACCTGACTGAACACGTAACAAATCCCGAATAGAAAAGAATGGATCAGAGATCAATTCCTGAGGCACCAAACCCAAGGAACGTCGCGCTTGTCGATATTCTTTTTGTACATCATAGCCCATGACACTAATTTCACCCGAACTCGGCACCACAAGACTCGACATGGCGTTAATCAACGTCGATTTGCCTGCACCATTTGGCCCAAGCAAACCAAAAAATGATCCCTGATTGACCTCAAAACTAATAGCATTAAGCGCTTGTAACTCACCAAACGATTTTGATACAGCTTTAAAAGCTACTGCTGCTTGCTTATCACTCATTAAGATGCACGCTTTACCAATTCAAACTGGTTATCAAGGTTGTAAAGCTCCAACATCGTAATTAAATGTGCAGGCGGCGATAAAAGCACCAAAGGGCAATTTTTTCCTTGCTGAAGTTCAAGCAACAAGGCAATACCCGCACTATCCAAAGCCTTAACCCCTGATAAATCAACCTGTTTAAGCTCAGACAAGGAAGACTTACGCAATTCACTGTGCAGTTTAGAAATCTGAGGCAAAACCAAATCTGTAGTAAATACCAGCTTGGCTGCTGAGAACTCGAAATAAGGGCTCAATTACTTAAAATCCTTGTTTCGTTGCTTAAGGTTTGCGATCACCTGTTCTAAACCATGACGTTCAATGTCGGAACTATAGGCTTCTCTAAAGCTCACCAGTACACTGATCCCCTCAATAATGATGTCATAAATCATCCAATGCCCGGTATCTTTTTCTTTAAAAACACGATAAACCACTTCAGCTGAAACACCCGAGCCCTGAATAATTCGGGTAGGAATCAATACGCGATCATTACCATCAGGAATAGGCGCAGCGACGTCAATTCTATCAATATCAAATTTTAATAAGCTCGACGAATAGGAGCGCAACATACTTTTTGTAAACTCATCAACAAAATCCTGCTGCTGCTGCTCACTCGCATTGCGCCATGGCCGACCTACAATAAAGCGTGCCATTCTTGGTGTATCTATATAAGGCAACGCATATTTCTCTGTAAACGCTTGCAACTCTGATGGCTTATTGGCAAGTTCAACAGCGCGTTCTTTTAGTTCTGGCAAAATAACCCGCGATAAATCAATAATCATTTGTTGCGGATCTTGCTGGTTTACTTGTGCCGCTACTTGCCCAAATGACAAAATCAAAGCCATAAAAGGCGCCACACCCCATGCTATACGTTTTTTCATTTACCGCCTCCTTCTGTCAAACTGACTAATAAACGTCCGATTAAATTTTCCAACACCAATGCTGACTGCGTATAGTAAATTCGACTACCCTCTTCAAGTAACTCATCATCAGCCCCCACCTCAAGCCCAATGTACTGACTTCCAAGTAAACCCGAAGTTAAGATCATAGCAGAGGTATCGGTTGGCAAGTCATCAAATTCCCTGTAAATATCCATGACAACTCGTGCTCGGTAGGTCACGGGGTCAATAGCAATTCCCGTCACGCGACCCACCACTACGCCACTAATCTTAACCGGTGCGCGTACCGTCAACCCTCCCACATTTGAAAATAACGCATCCACTTGATAAGTCGCCTTGTTTTGCAAAGCACTATAATTACTCACTTTTAAAGCAATAAACAAGGTTGACAACAAGGTTATCAATACCAGTATACCCACCCAAACTTCAAACTTAACTTGACGACTCATCTTCTATCCTTACGTAAACATCATGGAAGTTAACACAAAATCCAAACCTAGCACCCACAAGGAGGACTGAACCACAGTCCGTGTTGTTGCACTGCTCACCCCCTCCGATGTAGGCATGGCTTCATAACCTTGGAATAATGAAATCAACGCAATCAAGACCCCAAATACAATGGCTTTAATTAAGCCATTGATGACGTCATCACGCCAATCAACATGCAGCTGCATTTGTGCCCAAAAAGCACCTTCATCCACGCCTAACCAGCCGACGGTAACTAAGTAACCACCAAACACACCGACCGCAATAAATACTAAAGCCAGCATGGGTAAAGCAATAATACAAGCAAGGATACGAGGGGCAATTACATACTTCATCGGATCAATGGCCATCATTTCCAAAGCAGAAAGTTGCTCGGTTGACTTCATTAAGCCCACCTCAGCTGTTAATGCTGAACCCGCTCGCCCTGCAAAAAGCAAGGCTGCCACAACAGGTCCCAGTTCTCGGATAAGTGATAAAGCGGTCATGCTGCCGACCATTTCTTCAGAGTTAAAGGTTGAAAGAATATAGTGCCCCTGAAGACCCAGTACCATACCAACAAATAAACCTGCGGTTAAAATAATGGGCAAAGAAAGCACACCTACGAAGTAGACTTGCTTGGCCAAAAGGCGGATATGCGTAAACGCATAACCCAAGGCCGGGAAAACCGATAGCACAAACAAACCTAACTGCCCCAAGCTTTGCAAACGCAATAGGGTAATCGAACCTAATTTAGCCAGCCAGATCATTTTTGACCCCCACTTGGCTGAGCCAATTTTTCAGACCAACTTTCAACAGGATAGTGAAGAGGCACGGGACCGTCAGCCAAGCCTTGTAAAAACTGCTGCACATAGGCTGATTCCGATTGCTGTAAGTCCTCAGGGGTTCCCTGCGCAATAATTCGCCCTTCTGATAACACGCAGGCATAGTCTGCAATAGACATGACCTCCCCTACATCATGGGACACAACCACACTAGTTAAATCTAAGCTTTGATTCATTTTTTTTATCAGCGCAACCAATACGCCCATGGTAATCGGATCTTGGCCCGCAAAAGGTTCATCGTAAAAAAGCATTTCAGGATCAAGGATGAGTGCGCGCGCCAAGGCAACACGCCTTGCCATACCGCCCGATAATTCTGCAGGCTTTAAAGCGACTGCACCACGCAAACCAACAGACTCCAACTTCATCCACACCATTTTTTCAATTAGTAAATCGGATAAATCAAAATGCTCTCTTAATGGAAAAGCGACGTTATCGAATACAGTTAAATCGGTTAGTAATGCGCCAGACTGAAATAACATGCCCATACGCTGGCGTAATCGATATAAATCTGTTCGTTTCAATTGATTTACGTCTAACCCATCGACCAAAATCTTTCCACTTTCAGGTTTCAATTGCCCGGCAATTAATTTAAGCAACGTCGTTTTTCCGGTGCCGCTTGGCCCCATAATCGCCGTCACTTTACCTCGTGGAATACTAAGGGTTAAATCATCAAAGATTTTACGCCCCCCACGACTAAATGATACGTTTTCTATCTGAATCAATTTGGACAAAACAATATCCCTTGAAAAGTAAAAGTAAGCGTTAATTCAATAACCCATTAGCTCTGAGAGTGTTTTTAAATTCTGCAACTGATTCATCTTAATGGATTCGCCGCCAACAAAAAAGCTGTAAGCGGTATTTTTATCAGGCAAACTCAAGACAAAATCTTGCAAGCAGGCTTTTTGTT
Source organism: Thiomicrospira sp. R3 (assembly GCF_029581415.1). Classification (GTDB taxonomy): domain Bacteria; phylum Pseudomonadota; class Gammaproteobacteria; order Thiomicrospirales; family Thiomicrospiraceae; genus Thiomicrospira. The sequence continues at coordinate 179,336 of NZ_CP121121.1, forward strand.
GCTTCAGATCAGCAGGTAAACCCTCTAACCAACCACAAGGTTCACCACTAAGAACCCAGTTTTGAAAAGACCATTGCCAGCCTTCTAAACGCAAGGTCTTACTCACCCGTGTCACCAGGCCTGGTAGCCGGTCAATGGCGGCTTGATCCATTCGATCATCAAACACCAAAAAACCGATCAGCGTTGATTCTAATGTCAATTTTATACGCGCAATAACAGATTCAGCCTGTGACTGCCAAAATTCAATTTTTAGAAACACAACAGAATCATCTCGCCGACAGTTTACTAACTCTTCAGTCTCCGCATCAGACCATCGCATCCATTCATCCTGAGCAACGAGAACGGTTCTAAAATCATTAAAGTAAAAATCAAAACGCCAATCCTCAGGTAACCCGTCTGGATAATAGTGCTCAATTAACTCGGGTCGCTGCCAACCGTCCACACCCACAGATAAATTAGTTAACATTATCTTTCCTCATAAATATTTTTTATCGCTAGGTCAAATTTTGTATAATACGCAAAATTTAAAAATCAATAGTCTATAGCGAGCCCGCAATTATGTCGACTGTATTAATTCTACCCACGATTATGCTTATCGTTGGATTAGCTTTGCTTGTCTGGAGTTCTGACTTTTTTATCGATGGCGCAGCCAGCATCGCCGTGCGCTACAATGTATCCCCCATCATTATCGGAGCGGTCATTATTGGATTTGGCACATCAAGCCCAGAAATTGTCGTTGCGATTATCGCCTCGCTAGAGGGCAACCCTGGCCTAGCGGTTGGCAACGCGGTCGGCTCCAATATCACCAACATTGGCTTAGTTCTTGGCGTAACCGCTTTAATTGCCTCCATTGCCGTTAAATCCAATTTTATCCGACGCGAAATGCCCATCCTATTAGTTATCACCGCACTGACGGTTGTACTAATGATGGATTACAAGCTAGGCGTAATGGACGGTATCATTCTACTCGCAATACTGACGATAACGCTAACCTGGATTATTCGTCGCAACAAACAAGTTGCTCCTGATGACCCCCTAGCCTCCGAAATCAATCAAGGACTTGAAAAACTCCCAAAGTTTAGCAAAGCCCGCAGCATGTTTTATCTATTGGGTGGATTAGTTCTACTGGTGATTAGTGCACGAATGATGGTATGGGGTGCAGTAGAAATTGCAGAGTTCTTTGAAGTTCCTGACTTAATTATTGGCTTAACCATCATTGCAATCGGTACCAGCCTACCTGAATTAGCCGCCTCTATTAGCGCCGCTTTAAAGGGCGAGGTTGATATGATGATAGGCAATATACTTGGGTCAAATCTATTTAACCTACTCGCTGTTTTGGCCGTACCTGCCATTCTTGCCCCTTCACTGATTGATAACGACTTATTAAAACGAGACCTGCCTATTTTGCTGGGCTTTACTGTCGCCATGTTATTAGTCGCGCTACCCAGGAAAGGCAGCGCCACAATCTATAGAGTCGAAGGGGTTTTCTTATTAACGCTATTTTTTGGTTACCTAACTTTGCTATACTTCAATACAGTAACCTAACGTTATTAAACTAACTGATAAGCGATCATTATGAATAACCTTAACATTAAAGCTGAAAAGATAAAGCTACTCCTACTTGACGTTGACGGTGTTTTAACTGACAACCGTCTTATTTATGGCGATGACGGTCAAGAATACAAAGCTTTTTATACGCGTGATGGCCTTGCGATGGTATTGATTCAAAAAAGCGGTATTGAGATCGGTATCATTACTGGACGCACCTCCGAGCTAGTCAAAAAACGAATGCAAGATTTAAAAATAAAGCATCTTTACCAAGGCGTTCCCGACAAACTGCCAACATTTGAGACCTTAATGGATAAATTGGCTATTTCACTTGATGAAGTTGCCTATATGGGTGATGACATTTTGGATCTCCCAATCCTTCGCCGAGTAGGTCTGTCCGCCTGCCCAAAAGACAGCGATCCTGAAGTAATCAGCCGTGTTGACTTTGTTAGCGGGTTTGAAGGCGGCCGTGGTGCTGTCCGTGAATTCTGTGAACTCATTATGAAAGCCCAAGGTCATTGGCAAACTCACATGGGTTTTTATCTGAGATAACGATGCAATTCAAATCTGGCGTCCTGATTATTGCTTTGCTAGGCCTCAGCGCGTTAGCCTTCACGCTATACAACAATCCCGAGCAAGGCCTGTACAGCCCCAGCCAACTTAGTCAAAATGATTGGAAAATTGAACAGGTTCAAAGCTGGCAACTCAACGCGAATGGAGTTCAACACTACCTAGAAGCCAAAAACCTTCGCCAACAAGACGATACTGTATTCGTCACCCTTCCCTATCTAGTTCGTGACACCCTTGACCAGCGCATGATAATAAAAAGTGCTCAAGCTCAAATTGAACAGCAAACTCTATTTGAATTTAAAGGCAAGGTTCAAGTGGAACATTTTTTAACTAACCAAAACACACCACGCAACGTGAACCTACTGAATACCGAACAACTCAAGTATAATAAAAATACTGAAACCCTATCCAGCCCAGTCGCGGTAACACTTAAATCAAAAAATACCCACACTCAAGGCATAGGGCTAACATTAGACCTTGAGACACAACATACCCGACTTCACTCACAGGTAAAAACAACTCACTATGACATTAACTAACCTTATTATTTTGAAAGCAAGTCTACTTATAATTGCTTTTCTGGGCCTACCCAACCAGGCCTGGTCACAACAGAATCAACCGATTCAAATAGAAGCTGACCAACTAGACAGCCAAGATGCAAAAGGGGTAACCCGCTATACAGGTCAAGTCGTAGTTACTCAAGGCGAGACGATAATAACCGGAGATCAAGTTGAACTCATCCACCCTGGTCGCCAACTCAACACCCTGACCGCTAGCGGAAATCCAGCAACATTTGCGCACTATGACCCCCTTCAGCAAACAAAAATTAATGGCCACGCTCAGACTATCATTTATTATGCCAAGGAACGTAAAATCCATTTAATTGGCAATGCCTTTCTCGCACAACAAGACAGTCATAAAATTCAAGGGCCAAGACTTGTTTATGACCTTAACAGCCAGACGTTAAAAGCAGGCAGCACTGACCAACAAATCGGGCGAGTGCGCATGACCATTGAACCCCCATCACAGGAGGACTAATGGCTCACTTTTATGCACGTGGTCTCGCCAAAAGCTATAAAAAATACAAGGTGGTCACCTCCGTTGATCTTGATGTTTATAGCGGACAGGTTGTAGGTTTACTTGGCCCTAATGGTGCCGGTAAAACCACCACTTTCTACATGATGACTGGACTCGTCCAGCATGATGCGGGTAGCATTATGCTGGACAATCGAGACATTAGCGACCTAAGTATTGATCAACGTGCTCGCCTTGGCATTGGCTACCTTCCCCAAGAGGCTTCAGTTTTTCGCAAATTAACCGTACGCGACAATATCCTTGCGATTCTAGAAATGCGCGCTGAACTGTCCCCATCACAACGCCAACAAAAACTCGACGAATTACTAAACGACCTGCAAATTAACCACATTATTAACCAGCCTGGTCAGGCGCTTTCTGGTGGGGAACGGCGACGTGTTGAAATTGCACGCGCCCTCGCCATGGAGCCTAAATTCATTTTACTGGATGAGCCCTTTGCGGGCGTCGACCCCATTTCGGTAAAAGAGATTCAACAAATTATTGAACATCTTAAATCAAAGCAAATTGGGATACTGATTACTGACCATAACGTTAGAGAGACACTTAGCGTTTGCGACCAAGCCTACATCCTTCACGCAGGAAGCATTTTAGCTAAAGGCGAACCCGATGCAGTTCTCAATCATCCTGATGTAAGACGTGTTTACTTAGGCGAACACTTCCGGGCGTAAAAAAGATCCGTACAACTGTAAACAGCACGAACTCAGCAACGAATATGCTATACTGGTATTAAGTCTTAAAACCTAAGTACCCGGGATTTAATTACCAAGTCCCCTACAACACATTCCATAAATAAAAAACAAGGAGTTAGGAATGCAAATTAATATTACTGGCCACCACATGAGTTTAACCGATGCACTTCGTGACTATGTTAATGATAAATTTTCTAAGCTAGAACGCCATTTTGATCATGTTACTAATGTCCACGTCATTTTAACTGTTGAAAAACAAGGGCAAAAGGCAGAAGCAACAGTTCATGTTTCAGGCCAAGACCTATTTGCACAAAATAAAACCTCGGATATGTATGCATCAATTGATGGCCTAATTGATAAACTTGATCGTCAAATCATCAAACATAAAGAAAAAATTAGCGACCACCACCAAAAATCAGGTGGCGTAAAAAGCATGAATACAGCTGCAATGGAAGACTAGTGAAACAAAAGCAAGCCCTTTTTATTAGGGCTTGCAGCATTTTTCACGCTCACCAACTCTTAGCGACTCCTGTTAACCTACTTAAATCCCTTAGATCAGCATTCAGACTAAAAACAACTAGAAAATGAACAGGCTGTCAGCTCGATAAATACTCACTAGCAAACTCAAGAATGCATACAAGTTTGGTGCACTATCGCACCAATATATTCTTAAGCTGCTCTGATTCCTTAACAAGAAATTCAGCCAAACGTTGCTCTAATCCATGAAAGTAGTTAATGTAGGCGACACCCAATTCAGTAACCTGCGTTCCTCCGCCCTGCTTGCCGCCCTTTTCACTTAACACCAAAGGAAAATCAGACAAGTGGTTCATGTCCTCAACTAACTTCCATGCTTTTTTATAAGACATATTCATTTCTTTTGCTGCTCGATTTATCGACCCAAAACGCTGTATATTTTCCAATAGCTTTATTCTGCCTATACCTATATAACCACTTCCAACTTCACTCACAAGCCAAAACCTAGCCCTTATAAGCTCAGAATAGGGATCACCAGGTAATTTTTTAGTAATTTCAGACACCCTACACCTCTTGATTTAGTTGCTTGTGATCGTGACAAATCGAATGATAACTGCAATAATACCCAATAGTTTAATATTCTTGCAGCCACAGCCTAATTTAGAATGCCCAAAGGTCTACAATGCCCAGTCAATCTTGTCGTTATAATGATTCTATTCCACAAGCCACCATTATAGCTGAACAGGTTCTTAAAGAGATACAAGCGCTGAGTGTTGCCTCTACACCCGTACACTTCACATTACTGTATGAAAAAGCCATTCAACTAGATCATGAATTTAGTGAAAATCTAAGCGCGCTGATTAAATCCAAAGATTACTCAGACGAGACTGTTTGGCCCATTTATCGTGAGTTATTAAAACGCATTCTTAATCAACAACTTCCTGCATCAGAAATAACATTTCTTCTTTCACAAGCGCTAGCTAATATAAATAACTGGGTCGATCAGTCAAACAATCAGAAAAACCTACTCGAAAAAAACATAACGTATCTAAAAAACAGCAGGACACAACAAGAAGTCATCGACTGCGTCGAAAAGGACATTCTACCATGCATAAAAACATTGAATGAATCAACGGATCAGTTACAAAAAATACTCAACAACTCTGCTGAAGTGATTAAAAAATTACAACAAGAACTTGAAGATGCAACCCAACTTGCTAAGACGGATTCACTAACCGGCATTGCCAATCGGCGAGGTTTTAATGAAATAATTGAAACACAAATTGAGTCTGCAAAAAAGAAAGCGGCCACATTTAGCATGCTATTGATCGACCTCGACCATTTCAAAAAGGTCAATGATGATTATGGTCACCTTGTTGGTGACAGTGCACTTCGCTATATCGCCAAACTTCTGCGTGCCCAAACCAAAGGCCATGACCAAATAGCACGATTTGGTGGTGAGGAGTTTGTAATTCTTTTAAACAATATAAACTATGAAAACGCCCTGCGCTATGCAGAAAAACTACGCTCTGCCATTGAAAATAAATCGTTAAAAATTCGAGATCACGACAAACCTTTAAGAATGACCGCCTCAATAGGTATTGCCATGTATCAAATGGGCGAATCTGCAGACGATTTATTTAAACGAGCAGATAAAACTCTTTATCTAGCGAAAACCAAACGTAATTCTGTATGCGGTGAACACCAGCTGTAAAAATTTTGCCTCGTTTTTTTTTGTAACAACTCAATTCTTCCCACAAAGTTATCCACAACCCATGCTTGTTTAAAATTTTTTTCAATCTTTATTTTTTTAAATAACTCCTTAAAAAATTTATAGTTGCATTTTTGGCTAAAATTTACTATATTTAGTTAGCAAAATAAAACACCACCACAATATATTGTGGTTTTTAATCTACCCACAACGATCAACTTAGACGTTAAATCTAAAGCTTGTGTTACCAAATACCCCTAACGCTATGAAAAGCTAACAAAAAAAGTTTTTATGATTATAGAAATTAAATAGTTATTCACAATGTCATCCACAAAAAACCGAACAGAGAGTAAACTTGCCATGAGCAACACAAATTCAGCGACTAAATCTAGCTTAAACGTTACTAAACGCGACGGCCGACAAGAATCCATTGACCTAGAAAAAATCCACCGCGTGATTACTTGGGCTGCTGAAGACTTGGAAAATGTTTCGGTTTCTGAAGTTGAGTTACGCTCGCACATTCAGTTTTATGACGGCATAAAAACCTCTGACATTCATGAAACCATCATCAAATCCGCTGCTGACCTGATTTCAGAATACGCCCCCGACTACCAGCACTTGGCCGCCCGCCTCGCGATTTTCCATTTGCGCAAAAAAGCCTTTGGCCGCTTTACGCCACCGGCTTTGTTTGAACATATCAACAAAATGGTCCGCGCCGGTCGTTATGACGCCCAGTTGCTTGAACAGTTTAACAAAGCCGATATTGACGAACTCGATAGTTACATCAGCCATGAACGCGATATGACGTTTAGCTATGCCGCGGTAAAGCAGCTTGAAGGCAAATATCTAGTACAAAACCGTGTAACACGCGAAATTTACGAAAGCCCCCAGTTTATCTATATGCTGATCCCTATGTGTCTATTTGGTCACTACCCCGCCGAGAAACGCATGGACGTGATTAAGCGTTTTTATGATGCGGCATCTTTATTTAAACTCTCACTACCGACCCCGATCATGTCAGGTGTTCGCACTCCGACACGCCAGTTTAGTTCCTGTGTATTAATTGAATGTGGCGACTCGTTAGATTCGATTAACGCCACCTCTTCATCTATTGTCAAATACGTATCGCAACGTGCTGGCATTGGGGTTAATATTGGTCAAATTCGCGCGATTGGCAGCAAAATTCGCGGTGGTGAGGCCTATCACACGGGTCTGATTCCGTTTATCAAGCATTTCCAAACAGCAGTGAAATCTTGTTCACAAGGCGGGGTTCGTGGCGGTGCGGCGACCCTGTTTTACCCTCTCTGGCACCTAGAAGTTGAATCCTTGCTGGTATTAAAAAATAACCGCGGGGTAGAAGAAAACCGCGCTCGCCATTTAGATTATGGCGTTCAGGTTAATAAGCTCATGTACCAGCGCATGATTGAGGGCGGAAATATTACCCTGTTCAGCCCGTCTGATGTACCGGGTTTATATGATGCCTTCTTTGCTGATCAAGTGGAATTTGAGCGCTTATACAAAATCTATGAAGCCGATGCTTCAATTCGAAAAAAACAAGTTAAAGCGATTGACCTGTTTACCCAGCTAGCGCAAGAACGCGCTCAAACTGGGCGTATATATGTGCAGAACGCCGATCACTGCAACACCCACAGCCCGTTTGACCCGAAAAAAGCACCCATTCATCAGTCCAATCTTTGCTTAGAAATTGCACTGCCCACCAAGCCACTGAATTCGGTGGATGACCCAAATGGTGAAATCGCGCTTTGTACCCTATCAGCGTTTAATCTTGGCACGATTGACAATCTTGATGAGCTGGAGGAGCTATCCGAGTTGATTGTGCGCGCACTTGATAGTCTGCTTGATTACCAAGACTATCCGATTAAAGCGGCGCAAATATCCAGCCACGGTCGCCGAACCTTAGGGATTGGCGTCACCAACTTGGCTTATTATTTAGCTAAACATCATGTGCGCTATTCAGATGGTTCGGCCAATGGTTTAGTGCATAAAACCTTTGAGGCGATTCAATATTATCTGCTCAAGGCCTCTAACCAATTAGCGAAAGAGTTTGGTGCCTGTTCGATGTTTAGTGATACCCTGTATGCAAAAGGGATTCTGCCGATAGATACCTATAAAAAAGACTTGGATGAAGTATGCAACGAACCCCTGCACTATGACTGGGAAACACTGCGCTCGAACATTAAACAAGACGGCTTGCGCAACTCAACCCTAAGCGCATTGATGCCCTGCGAAACCTCCTCGCAAATTACCAATTCAACCAACGGGATTGAGCCGCCGCGTGGTTTTATTTCAGTCAAAGCCTCAAAAGATGGCATCTTGAAACAAGTGGTGCCAGGCTTTAAAGAGATTAAAGACAACTATGAGTTGCTTTGGAAAATTCCGAATAACAAAGGTTATTTAGAGCTAGTGGGGATTATGCAGAAGTTTGTTGACCAAGCCATCTCCGCGAATACTAATTACGACCCAGCAAAATTTGAAGCAGACCGAGTGCCGATTAAACAAGTACTGCAAGATATTTTATATGCCTACAAGTTGGGAGTTAAAACGCTTTATTACCACAACACCCGCGATGGCGCCGACGACTCACAAGAAGACCCTAGCTGTGCCGGCGGTGCATGTAAGTTGTAAAGACCTCCAAAATACAATTTGTATAACAGACCTTTGCAGAACCCCGCTATTGCCAAAGTTAAATTCTCAAATTCGACTTTTTTGAATAGAGATCTTGCAATTTAGTCTTTTGCTACTTTTCGTCACTTTTATGACGATTGTAGCATTTAAGCGTTTGACAAGAAGGTAGATTTAATGGATTCAGAAAAATCAAATTGTCTATGTATTAACCAACCCTGCTATACCGAATATGGTAAAGATTGGTAAGACGACTCAGAGTTATGTAGAGCAGCGAATGTCACAGCTTTATTCAACAGGTGTGCCACTTCCATTTGAGTGTGTTTATGCGGTAGAGGTAGAGAATTGCTCTGATGTAGAACAAGCTCTTCATATTGCATTTAACCCTAGTCGTATAAATCCTAAACGAGAGTTCTTTGATATTGAGCCGGAGCAGGCTATAGCGGTATTAAAACTACTGAAGCATAAGGATGTGACTCCACAGATAAATGAACAGCTTAACGAAGGTGTGAGTGAGTCTGAAAAGAGCTCAGCTAAAAAGATACGAAGACGACCACCAATGAACTATTTGCAGATGGGTATTCCTGTGGGTTCAGTTTTAACTTATAACAAGGATGAGACCATCACCGCTACTGTGATTTCTGAAAAGAAAGTCATGTACAAAGGTGAAGAGACTTCTTTAACAAAAGCAACACAAAGTATTAACGATCTGGATTATACCATCCAACCAACACCTCACTGGAACTACCAAGGTAAAGACCTATGGTGTATTTATAATGAGACTTATACAATGGAAGATAACTAGGACAATTTTTGAAACTTTTATTATCTTGATTTTTAGTTAAGTAACTGATTGTTAATTTTTATTGGGTGTTTTTTAGTGGACATTTTTTCCGACATTTCTTTAGTTAACCGAATTGAGACATTGCGTTCAGGTGTGTTTAAGCTACAGATTGGGCTTAAACAGGAGGACATTGCCTTGCTATATCAGCGTGTTGAAGATGCTCAGAATCGTTTTAAAGATTCCCCGCTATCACATGTTGCCAGCAGTCTTGAAAAAGAGGTGGTGGTTAGTTCGGTTTTCGGAACCAATACCATTGAAGGAGCTACTCTCACCGAGGAAGAGACTGAAGTAGCATTGTCTTTGTCACCAGAGCAAATTCAAAACATGGAGCAGCAACGAGCCTATAATCTGAAACAGGCCTATGATTTTATTAAACAGGTGAGTGTCGAAGAGGACTGGCAACCCAGTTTTGAGGATGTCTGTGAAATCCATCGATTGGTTTACAACGGTATTGAATTTGACAATACTCATAATCGACCAGGTGTGCTTCGCACCGATATTGACGGTTTGGTAACTCGAGTGGGGATTGCTGAGCATGGTGGTGTTTATAAACCGCCACAGCTTGGGCAAGATATTGAGCTGCTTTTGCAATCCTTATTGGAGTGGAACCGGGCGTTGGCAAAAAGCGGTGTTCCCGCACTCATTCGAGCACCTTTAGTGCATTTATATTTTGAGCTGATTCATCCTTTTTGGGATGGCAATGGACGTGTTGGACGAGTGTTGGAAGCAGGTATTCTCTATGCGGATGGTTTTCGATATGCGCCATTTGCTCAGGCGAACTTTTACCTTAAACACATTCACCGTTATTTTGCGGCCTTTAATCACTGTCGAAAAGCGGCAGATAAAAAACAGCCTACCCCTAATTATGAGTTTGTAACGCTATTTTTGGAAGGCATGCTTGAAACGATTAACCACCTGCATGACAGGGTAAACCGCTTGATGCATATCGTTTTATATGAAACAAGTTTAAAACGTTTACATGATGAAGGCAGAATTAATGACCGTCAGTACGCTATTGTTAATCAAGTATTGAAATATGGCACAGTTGTGTTTGCTGAATTACGTAAAGAACCTTGGTATCTAGCACTCTATTCAAAACTAACTGATAAAACTAAATCTCGCGATTTTAGCAATCTTAAAAAACTCGACTTATTGGCTGACTTAGGGAATGGTAAAGTTGCCCCAAGCTTTATTAGAAAAATGTAGATTTTGCTGCTAGCTTGGTAACAAAGGTATTGGACATTTTGCTAGAACATTTAATCACTCTAAATCTGTTGGAGACCTATTCCTATATAGGTTTGTGATGAATTTTTATATGGACATTTTTTAGGACATAGTATGGCAAAACACAAGGAAGTCTTTTTTGAAACTCAAATCCTAGAGCACCTTACCCATAATGATTGGCTAGAAGAATTTTCTAACGGCTATGACAAGACTTTAGCCTTGTATCCTGATGAATGTTGGTTGCTTTTGTCAAATCGACTCAGTCTGAGCAGTATGAGAAGTTTCAAAAACGTCATCCGAAAGATACCGACTCGGCACTTATTATCCGAAACTAAGTTGTAATTAAGCCAAAGAGGTGTAAATTAATCCACATTTAAGAGCACCAGGCCTGGTGCTCTTTATGTATAAAAACCGTATAATCAGAAGTTAACTATTATCATTCATAACTAGGAAGTCCATTATGAGTTGCCAAGAAAAAATGACCTACTCAACCTTCTGTCGTAGCCAAAACGATGCATTAAAAGAGCCGATGTTTTTTGGCCAAAACGTGAATGTGGCGCGCTATGACCAACAAAAATATCCTATTTTTGAAAAGCTAATCGAAAAACAATTAAGTTTCTTCTGGCGCCCCGAAGAAATCGATTTATCCAGTGATCGTGGTGAATACGCTGCTTTGCCTGAGAATGAAAAACATATTTTTATCAGCAATCTAAAATACCAAACGCTACTGGATTCGGTACAAGGTCGCTCACCAAATGTTGCATTACTGCCGCTGGTGTCGATCCCTGAGCTTGAAACCTGGATTGAGACCTGGTCTTTTTCTGAAACAGTCCACAGCCGCTCCTACACCCACATTATCCGCAATATCGTGACCGACCCCGGTGTGGTGTTTGACGATATTGTGACCAATGAAGAAATCGTTAAGCGCGCTATTTCAGTCACTGAGCACTATGACAAACTAATTCATTTAACCAATACGATGTATGCCAATGCGGTTGATCTCGAAAAAGACCCGGTTTTCCGAAAAAAAATTAAAACTGCGCTTTATCTAACCCTGGTATCGGTAAATGTATTAGAAGCGATTCGTTTTTATGTGTCGTTTGCCTGTAGCTTTTCGTTTGCGGAACGCTCGCTGATGGAAGGCAATGCTAAAATCATCAAGCTGATTGCGCGTGATGAAGCCTTGCACTTGTCCGGCACCCAGCATTTATTAAACATTATGCGCTCAGGTGAAGATGATACCGAGCTGGCCGAGATTGCCAAAGAACAAGAACAAACCATTATCAGCATTTTCCGTGATGCCGCTGAACAAGAAAAACAATGGGCAGCCTATTTATTTAAAGAGGGCTCGATGATTGGTCTCAACACCAAAATTTTGCAGGACTATGTCGAGTACATCACTAATGTGCGCCTAAAAGCGCTTAACTATGACACTATTTTTCCATCAAAAAGCAACCCGCTACCTTGGATGAATAATTGGCTGGTGAGTGACAATGTTCAAGTCGCGCCGCAAGAGTCAGAAATCAGCTCTTATTTAGTCGGACAGGTGGACACCAAAGTCAGTAAAGATGACTTTGGTGGCTTCTCGTTATAAAACGGGTGAAGTGGCTTAGTTTAAGTTTTCGCTTGGGTTTTCTAGCGATTGTTTCCAGTTTATTTTTAAGCGCCTGCGCGCAGGAGAAAAACATGACATCAGCAAACAGCACGGAATCGATTGTATTAGGGATGGGCTGTTTTTGGGGTGCTGAAAAACGTTTATCAGAACTACCTGGCGTTGTAGATGTTGAAAGCGGTTATGCCAATGGTGAAATCAGTGCCAGCTATGAAGCAATTCTGGCGCATGAGCGCTTACGCCGTGCAGGCAAAACCGACAAGCGCAATCACGTTGAAGTCATCAAGGTTAGCTTTGATCCCGCGAAAATAAACCTAGAAGCTATCCTGATTGCTTTTTGGCAAAACCATAACCCCACTCAAGGTGAGCGCCAAGGCAATGACATAGGATTCAATTACCTTAGTGCAATCTACTATACCAACCCAACCCAAGCCGAACTGGCGATAGCGACCCGTAATCACTATCAAGCGGCTCTCCATCAAGCCGGCTTGGGCGATATCACCACTGAAATCGCACCACTGACCCACTACAGCGCGGCTGAAGACTACCACCAAGACTATCTAGCCAAAAACCCCAATGGCTATTGTGGACTAGGCGGAACCGGTGTGAAATACCCCCTTTTAGCACCAGGCCTGGCGCTAAATACACCCAAGTTAAATCCTGAAACCTTAGACTTTGACCAACAGTTAGTGGTATTTGAATCAGAAAACTGTGGTTTCTGTAAACAGTTTGAAGCCGAGGTTTTACAAAACTGGCAAGCCAGCGTGCCGGTAGCACAAAGCTTATCGCCACTTGCACCTGAAGGCTGGCAGCTAGATAAAGCCCTGTTTGCTACCCCGACGATAGTGTTATTTAAACAAGGCAAAGAAGTATCTCGCTACACCGGCTATAACGGCGATAGCCAAGGATTTTGGCAATGGTTAGGTTATCAACTGCTGACAGCTGAACAACAACGTATTGCCTTTGAACAAGGCACTGAACGTGCGTTTACCGGCTCCCATTTGGATGAAAAACGCCCCGGTGTGTTTGTTGACCCGATTACTGGTGCACCGCTATTTCGTACCGACACCAAATTCGAAAGCGGTTCAGGTTGGCCGAGTTTTTTCAACCCCGTTGAAGGCGCACTCACATTGCACCAAGACCGTTCGCACGAAATGTTAAGAGTCGAAGTGCGCTCAGCGAGTTCGGGTATTCACCTAGGGCATGTGTTTGATGATGGCCCACCCCCAACCTATAAGCGTTACTGCATTAATGGCAATGTATTGAAATTTATTCCGGACTAAGCTGGATATGATCGGTTCAAAACTTAAACCCAGCAACCAGGCCTGGTTGTTATTAACCTGTTTTGTGCTGATGCTTTTTTGCGTTTCAGTACAAGCCAAACCCTTGATGATCGATGATACCGAGTTATCGCTGCAGATCACCCCTAGCAGCACACCGGCTAAAGCACGCGTGCTTTGGCTGGTCTCCGAATACGGAGTATTAACCGCTGAAAACCAGCTCGCCAAGCAACTCGCTAACCATGGAATCGAAAGCTGGCAACTCGATCTATTTGAAGCGCTGCTACTTTCACCGACCGCCAGCGCGATCGATGAGATACCGAGCGCACTGCTTGTATCATTGATTGACCAAGCCCATCAAGACGGCTTACCGTTGTTTATCATTGCGTCCAACAAAGCCGTTCAATTGGCCGCACGGGGGCTGCATCTTTACCAGCAAATACCTAAAGAAAACATCGCGTTGATTCTACTCAACCCTAACCTCTATATTGAAACGCCCTCACCGGGTGAAGCGCCTATTTACTGGCCACAGACTCAAACACTTAATCTGCCTATTTTTACGCTGCAAGCCGAGTTATCCCCTTGGCGCTGGCAATTGTCTGAACTAAAAAAGCAACTCAGCAACGCAGGCAGTCCGGTGTTTTTACAGTTATTACCCCAAGTGCGAGACCGTTTTTACTTTCGTCCAGATGCCCTTGCGATAGAACACACCGCAACACAAGACCTCGCACCCCAACTTTTAAACGCGATGCGTCTGTTAACAGGCTATATGCACGCACCCCGTACCAGCGGCGCTCTCGTTGCACCCAACGCGCCCATTCAAACAAACCTAGCACCCAGCGATCGTTTGAAGCTTTACCAAGGACCACAACAACGAAACCTTGATCTTGTTGATCTCCAAGGCGAGCGCCATCGCTTAAGCGACTATCAGGGTCAGGTTATCTTGCTTAACTTTTGGGCCAGTTGGTGTCCGCCTTGTCTGCATGAAATGCCTTCGATGACCCGTTTAAAAACCCAACTGAGCGACCAGCCCTTTGAGATTTTAGCCGTTAACCTTGCCGAACAGCCTGCCGACTTTGCTGATTTTCTGATCCAAAACCCGGTGAACTTCCCAATTCTGCTTGATCCACAAGGCCAAGCGATTCAAGACTGGCGAATCATTGCCTACCCCACCACCTACCTGATCGACAAGCAAGGGCAAATTCGCTATGCCCTTTTTGGCGGCACGGAATGGGATCAACCCCATCACCTTAAGGTCATTCAACAACTGCTGGATCAACAATGAGTTTAAGCCTCACCACGCTTTTAGGACTGAGTTTAGCGCTCATTTTTGTATCCGCCACGCCAGGTCCTGGGGTGATTACCACTGTCACCCGCAGTCTACAAAGCGGGTTTCGTGCCGGTTTTTGGATTACGGCTGGCATTGTGGTAATGGATTTAGTGGTGTTAATCGTTACTTTAAGCGGCTTAAGCTTGCTAGCCTACTGGTCACAACCAGGCCTGGTTGCGATGAAACTCTTTGGGGCGGGCTTTTTGCTCTGGTTAGCTTGGAAAAACTGGCATAGACCCGCCTTAGCGCAAAACGCCACACCCAAACAAAACCGTCGCGACTTCTTTACCGGTATCGCGGTCAGTTTAACCAACCCCGTACTCTTTTATCTCGCCTTTTTACCGGCGTTTATTGACCTCAGCGCCCTAACCCTGCTGGACGCATTCGTGCTGCTGGGCTTAATCAGTTTGATACTGGCTGGCGTGTTACTGGCCTATGCCCTCGCCGCCGCCAAGATGCAACACTTACTGTTTAGTCAACAAGGCAAAGGACAAATCTGGCTCAATCGCATTAGCGCATTGGTACTAACCCTACTTGCTCTACTGCTATTGGCCAGCTTGGCTTAAACCGAATACAAGCGGCCACTTCTTTGCGTTCATTTAACACAAGAAACAACCTAAGCACGCTGAACGGATTTAACTAATGGCCGCCCACTTTAGAAAAAACCTGTAACACCACAACGCCGCTGATAATCAACGCGATACCGAGTACAGCGGCTAGATCAAGAGTTTGCTTAAATACAATCCAACCAATCAAAGTTATCAACGCAATCCCTGCACCCGCCCAAATTGCATAAGCCACACCAATGGGTATTTGCTTGAGCGTCAGGGATAGTAAATAAAATGCCAAACCATACCCCACCAGCACAACTAAAGATGGCATGAGTTTTGTAAACCCATCACTGAGCTTTAGCGCGCTAGTACCAATCACTTCAGACACGATGGCCAGACTTAATAATATCCAAACATTCATCATTAATCCCCTGTGTATAATTCTTTATGAGCGCTCCCAATCAAAGCTGGCTAGATTTTTTGCGTTAGGATCAAAGTGAATACCGATTAGGTAAATCGGTTTTTGCTCGTTAAGGTATTTATCGGCATAGCCTTTGTCTTTTATTTGCGCTAGGGCATTAGTTTTGTCTGTCGCATCGACTTTAAATTCGAGGATGAAAATGGCCTTGTCCATTTTGATGGTTAAATCAATCCGTCCTTTATTGGTCACATCTTCACCGATAATGTTCAACCCCAAACTTTGTAAATAGACATAGATGACACTGGCATAAAAGCCTTCATAGTTTTGCATGTCGTTTTTGGTGAAATTGTTGTAGGGAATACTGGCGAATAGACTCACCAATGACTGCTTGAAGCTTGGCATATCCGATTCCAGCAAACTTTTATAAATATGGGTTTTGGCGGGTGTCGGGTGTTTGTCTTGAATAATGGTGTCAATAATATAGTCGTTCAGCGATTGCTTGACTTCTTTGTTTGGAATCTTGAGCGTATATTCTAGGGTGTCAAACAAGGTGGTTTGCACGCTATCAATGGTGAGATAACCGCTTTGATAGAGAATGACTTCTAAATCGAGGTTTTCGATGTCAAAACTATTGAGCAGTTTTTGATCTACCCTCAGGTTGGCTAGATTGGGCAGGAAATATTGGTGTTTTTTAATCAGCTCGATAAGAAAGGTTGGCGTGCCGCTTTCAAACCAGTAGTTGCTAAAGATCTGTTCGTTGTCGATAAATTTTAATATGTCAAACGGGTTGTACATTTGACTGCCCAAGAAGTTGTAACCGTTGTACCATTGTTTGAGCTTATCCATGTCCACACCTTCGAGATAAGGTGCAAAGGTGGTTTCCACATCGTTTTGGCTGTAACCACAGATATCACCATATTTTCTATGCAAGGAAATGTCGGTAATATTGTTTAGCCCGCTGAAAATCGACGTTTTAGTAAACTTGCTCACACCGGTTAAAAACGCAAACCGTAAAAACTCATCACTGCCTTTAATCACGCTGTAAAAGTTAACCAGGCCATCACGGATTTCTTGGGCAAGGGGGGTGTTGGTGATGTTATCCAGAATAGGTTTGTCGTATTCATCGACCAGCACCACGACTTTTTGGTTGTATTTTTCATTGGCTTTACGAATCAGTTCGCTGAAACAACCGGCGACACTGGTTTTTTCTTCGCATTCAATCGCTAGATAATGTTGGTTTTCTTTGAGTATACGTAAAATAGATTCATCCAACTGCTGACGACTCTCTATCTTGCCTTGCGCAAAACTGATCCTTATCACTGGATAGCACACATCCCAATTCCATTGGTTTTCTATCGCTAAACCGCTAAACAGGGATTTATTGGCTTCAAAAATATTGCGCAGAGTATCCAAAAACAACGACTTACCAAAGCGTCTGGGGCGGCTTAGAAAAACATACTTATAGTTTTGCAATAATTCATAGGCAATCCCTGTCTTATCGACATAAACGTAATCATCCTCGCGGATTTCACTAAAGGTTTGGATGCCTATCGGTAGTTTTTTAAGTTTCATGGTTTTAAAGTCTTTGTCATATTCATCATAGTATAACAAACTTAAAACATTTGGCGTCAACAGCAATGTTATAAGCGCCAAGCATATTGACAAAACCTACTGAGGTTGGAACGGGCTTAGGTTAAAATATCACTGAGGCATAACCTGCAAACGCTTAATGGAGATAGCAAAACTAAAATTTTTTGCATCCTGGTACAAAAGCCGCTAAGCTATATCCTAGTAAACTACTTGGTTATTAACCCTCATGCCTTTTATTCAACACTATCGCCAATTGCCTGCTAATTTTTATACCCCAGTGGTGCCAGAACCCCTTACAGACGGACAACTCTTCGCCCTCAACCACGACCTGATCACGGCACATCAAATCGACCTTAGCGAAGCTGAAATTCAGGCGATAGGAGGCGGTTTATTGCCGGATTCTTTGCAGCCTTTAGCGCAAAAATACACCGGTCACCAATTTGGTTATTACAACCCGGATTTAGGTGATGGTCGTGGTATGCTGTTAGGCCAATGGCAAACGCCAAACGATGAAAAGTTTGATTGGCATTTAAAAGGCGCAGGACGCACACCCTATTCACGCCGTGGCGATGGTCGCGCCGTTTTGCGCTCAGTGATACGTGAATACCTCGCCAGTGAAGCCCTTCATGCGCTGGGTGTGCCGACTACTCGCGCGCTAGCGATTGTCAGCGGAAAAGAAACGGTCTGGCGTGAAGGCCCTGAGCCGCGCGCGATGATGCTCAGAGTCACCCCCAGCCATATTCGTTTTGGGCATTTTGAATGGGCGGCCGAACAAGGCCAACACACCGCTAAAACCCTCGCCAACTTTGTACTGACGCAGCACTATCCTGAACTACTTAACAAAACTGACCCCTATATCGGATTACTTGAAACCATTTTTAAGCGCACCGCCAAATTGATTGCCCAATGGCAAAGTTTAGGCTTTAATCATGGCGTAATGAACACAGACAATATGTCAATTTTAGGCGAAACCTTTGATTTTGGTCCCTATGCGTTTATGGATGATTGCCAGATAGGCTATATCTGCAACCATAGCGACAGCGCCGGACGCTATGCCTATAACGAACAACCGAATGTGGGACTATGGAACTGCCAAGTATTAGCCCAAGCCTTTGCGCCGTTGATTCCAAGCGAAACCACCCGCACAGCATTACTGGATGTGTATATCGAAACCTTTAATACCGAATATATCAATCTGATGCGCCGTAAGCTTGGACTACAAAACCCACAAACCAACGATAAATTGTTGATTGCCGAACTGCTGATATGTTTGGATAAACATCGAGTCGATTTCCATGTCTTTATGCGTTCGTTAGCCGATATATCCCAGCCTCACAGCTGTTGGCCGCAGGCAGAGGACTACCAGGCCTGGTTCAAAAAATACCAACAACGCTTAGAAAAAGAAAGCCAAACCCCAGCGGAACGCCGAAGCTTAATACTCAACACCAATCCCGCCAGAGTGCTGCGCAATTACATTGCTCAGCATATTATCGAACAGGCCGAACAGGGAGATCGCCAGATTATTGATGTCTGGCGAAATTGGCTGGCACAGCCATTTAAAGATGAGGATTCGGTTTGGACACAAGCGCCCAAACCGCAAAACAAAGGTTCTCGATTAAGCTGCTCGTCTTAACCGAGCTGATAATGCTTTTTCAGCGGCTGAGTAATTTCCCAACGACAGGTTAAGCCTTCTTCAAACGTCACAAAGTCCCCTGCTTTGATCGTCACAGGAGCCATCCCGCTGCCAGTCACGATGGCTTCACCTTCGACGATATAACAATTTTCTTCAAATTCATAAAACCAAGGAAATACCGACACGCCCTTTTCCCAAACGGGCCAATGCACCACACGCCTATCAAGTCGTTCCTGCTCGCTCATATCCGAGCGCACGTCAATTCTTGCCATTAATTTATCTCCATTTAGTGCAAAAAAAACCTGAAATCATAGCCAACTATTCGTCTGCAGCCCCAACTAGCTCAAAATCAGATTGAATAAACCCTGCGGTAATTAAAATTTCAACCCGACGATTTAATGCTTTGTTGAGTTCTGAATCATTGGGCGCTATCTCTCTATATTCACCGTACCCTGCGACTGAAAACAAAGCGCTAGGCAAGCCTGACACCTGATACATCAGCTGCATTACGTTTTGCGCACGCATGGTACTTAAAAACCAGTTATTGCGCAAAAACGAACTAGGGGCAATGGGATCATTGTCCGTATGCCCCTCAACCGTAACATCAATACGCCACTCAAAACCGGTTGACCGTGCTTGATCAAAAACCTTGGCATAGTCTGGATTGTTCACCACCTGAAACAGGGTTAATTGAGGTAGCTTTTCTGCCATTAGACTGAGTTCTTCAGCAAGCCCCTCACTCACCTGAAAGCCTCCGCGCTCAAACGCACCCGGATGATTGATAATTAAATGAATACCCCGCTCATCATGACGTAACGAAACATAGCGATAATCTCGCACCAGCATTAAATCCAACATTTCATTGTAAGATTGCTCCATCTGCGATTGTGTCCACTTTTGAAGCTGCGACACTTCCGCTTTATAAAGTGCCAACATCATAATAAAAAACGTAATTAACAAGGTGACCACATCGGCAAATGACATCAGCCATGAAGATCTAGCACGCGATTCGGTGACCGTCATCTTGTCACCTCGGGGATAAGAACTAAGGTAGGGATCACATAAATCTCAATCCGTCGATTTTCAGGATCATTGGGGTTCACACTTACGGGATGAAAACTACCATACCCTGCAATCGAAAACATGGCCTCTGGCCACTCAAGCGCTTGCTGCAAATAATGCATGACTTCATAAGCCCGAAAACTGCTCAACTGAACATTATCACGGAAACGTGCGGTAGCGGCTAAAGGAATCGCATCCGTGTGACCTTCTATACGAATCGTTAGCTGAACATCATAGCCTGCTGCTCGCAAGCTCGTTAACCAGCGCTGATTTCGTTTTTCAAAATTCAGTAAATCAGCTTCGTCAAAAGCCTCAATAATTTCATTTAGATAGGGGTAGTAACGCGGATTAATTTCAGGGCGTGCAGAAGCAAACAAGGGCGCTTGGCTAAACAGCACAGGGTCAAAAGAAATACGAACACCTTTAGCAAAGGTATTTTCAATGCGCAACCAATCCATGCCTTTTTGTTGATGAATAGTGGCCAGTTGCGTGTAAAGCCCACTTGCCACTTTTTGAAAACTACGTTTAGGTGCGACCCCTTCTACTTCTGTTAAGGTGATAATCAAAACAAAAAAAGCGAGCAACGACGTAAACAAGGAGACAAAGGTCAGTAACCAAACTCGGTATCGTTGCAAAGCAATCTGACGAAATTTATCTTCAGTTTGCTTTGAGTGTTCAATTGGATTCATGGTTATTAAAAACTTTGTACCAGCTTTTCCTTTGTTCGTTCATTGACAAAGGTCAGCAAGCTTTCACGCACCAAAATGGGTGAGTGGCTATGTTTAAGGCTTTGGATACCTTTTATAATGACTTCATTTTTAAGCAACTCCGCTTCTGATAAAACTTTGAGCTTACCCGCTATCGGTACGAAGAGCAGATTGGCAAACAAAACACCATAAAACGTTGTGACCAATGCCAAACCCATGCCATTCATTAAACCAGCCAGCATGTTTGCTGAGTCCACCATTGCACTGCTACTACTTGCGTGAGCAGTCATCATGATAATTAACCCCATAACCGTGCCCATCATGCCAAAAGCCGGCGCATAAGACGCCATATTGTGGAATAACTCTTGACACTGCTGATGACGCAATTGAATCTGATGTTGATTATTTCTAAGGCTGGCCATAAGCAACCCCTCATCATTATAAATCAGCATTTGACTAATTGAAAATCGCAAAAAAGGATCGTCAATCTGATCTATTTGCTTTTCCAAAACCAAAATACCACCTTTAAGCTTTTGATGACTCAACTCTTCAATACGCTCAATTGTGCGCGTTACATCGCTAGGCTCAGAAGTTAGTACTTTAGTAAAACCATTAAAAATACAACCTAACTGAGAGAGCGGATAATTAATTAACACAGCAGCAAATGTCCCGCCTAAAACCACCAGCAAACCTTGCCAATTTAAAAAAGCGTCAATCAGTTTACCCGTTTGTGGATCAACCATACTTAACAACAGGATAATGAGTCCAAATAACAGGCCCAAAATAGTGGCGGATTTGCTCATAAAAGACTCTTTTCCCCTCAAAATATATAACGCTTAGGTATTCCCTTGGTACCAATCCATTACTGCTTGATTGATTTGTTCTATACTCATCTGCTCAGGGTTTAATGCAGGGCTAATCTTTACCTTAATCACACCTGGCTTTCTCAATAAGCTATTTTTAGGCCAAAATTCTCCTGCATTATGGGTCACTAAATAAATCGGTGCCTGTAATTTAAGCGCCAAACTTGCCGCTCCCTTATTGATTTTCCCAACCGTACCGGTTGGAACACGCGTTCCTTCTGGATAAATCACAATCCAGTCACCGCGTTGTTCAAGTCGCTGAGTACCCTGTTCGAGTAATTGGCGCATAGATTGGCGTCCGGCAGAACGGTCAATCGCAATCGGATTTAACATCGCGAGTGTCCAGCCAAAAAAAGGAATGCGCATTAGCTCTTTTTTAAGCACATAGGTTTGGCGAGGAAAAATCAACTGCATCGCCATGGTTTCCCAAGCGGACTCATGATGGGCCATCACAACACTGGGTTTGGACGGATCAATATGCTCAGCGCCTTCTACTTCAAATCGCAGACCACAGGTAAACCTTAACCAACCTAAAGTAAAGCGCGTCCAGTAGGTTAAAAACCCATAACGCACTTTATAAGGCGCAAGCCAAAACACCTGACCCAAAACGGAAAAAATAAGCGTTAACAGCGCACGCCCTAGCTCAAAACCAACCGAACGCACATACAAGCCGAGCTTCAATTTAACCACTCCTCAACAAAAGCCGCAAGATTGGCATGCACAGCTACCCCCTTTAATTCACCGGCGTGTGCCGCAAGGGTACGTTCACCTTTTCCGCTTCTGACCAAATAAGGAACCAGGCCTGCTTGTTTTGCCGCCTGAATATCCGTTAGGGCATCACCAACCATGGGTAAACCTTTTAAGGCTTGACCGTAGCGCAATTCAATTGCACGCAACATACCATCCAAAGGCTTACGACATACTGAACCACAGCCTGCAAGATAGGGCGAAAAATTGAGCCAATCCACCCGCCCCCCTAACGCGGCCAACTGCGCTTGCATTTTTAAATGCATTTGGCTAAGACATGCACGATCATAATAGCCCCGCTTAATTCCAGATTGATTGGTCGCGACCGCAATGCGCCAACCTGCGGCATTTAAACGAGCCATGGCTTGCAAACTGCCCTCGATGGGCTGCCATTCATCAGCGGACTTTATAAAGTCATCCGAATCATGATTAATCACCCCATCGCGATCTAAAATAATCAGCTTTAAACGAGCCATTATCAGGCTATACCGATAAACGTGAAATATCAGCTACCGCCATAAATAGCTGGCGAATTTGGTTAAGCAAAGCCAAACGATTATGCCGAACAGAGGTGTCCTCCGCCATCACCATGACTTGATCAAAAAAGGCATCCACAGGCTCACGAATTTGCGCCAGACTGGTCAAAGCATCGGTATAGTGTCTGCCGGCAATTTGACTGCTAACCTGTTCACGGAGGGTGTCTAGAGCCTGCCACAAATCGGCTTCAGCCTGGGTTTCAAATAGCTGTGGGTTAACCTCTTCTGTTAGCTCGCCTTCAACTTTTCGAAGGATATTTTGAATGCGTTTATTCGCTGCACTCAAGCTTTCAGCCGCAGGTAAGCCTGCAAAAATCTTAACCGCTTCAATGCGCTTGGAGAAATCATTTGGATGCGATGGACGGCACACACGCACGGCCTCAAAGGCTTCGGCACTCACACCCTGATCAGCATAGTAGGCTTTCAAACGACCTATAATAAAATCATAAATCGACTCGACTAACGCCTCTGAAAATACAACATGCTCATGCAGCTTTAAACTGGTTTCGATTAAAAAGTGTAAATCGAGATCCAGTTCTTTTTCGATCATAATACGAATCAGACCCAAGGCGGCACGGCGTAAAGCAAACGGATCTTTATCACCCGTTGGTAGTTCGCCAATGCCATAGATTCCGGTGATCGTATCCAACTTATCTGCAATAGCTAAAGACTGGGCAAGTTCATTATTCGGCAACGCATCACCTGCAAAACGTGGCTGATATTGTTGGTCCAACGCTTCAGCGACCAAAAGATGCTCATTTTGCGCCAAGGCATAATAACGTCCCAT
Organism: Thiomicrospira sp. R3; assembly: GCF_029581415.1. GTDB lineage: Bacteria > Pseudomonadota > Gammaproteobacteria > Thiomicrospirales > Thiomicrospiraceae > Thiomicrospira. The sequence continues at coordinate 203,253 of NZ_CP121121.1, forward strand.
AATGCCTTGCAACTCAGGAAACTCACCCACCATTAAACTCATTAAGTCGCATTTTGATAAACGTGCTGCACGTTGCGCTAACTCTTGACGCACCCCCAAAGGTTTAGCAATTTTGACTGCCAAGGTTTCTAAACGCTCGGTTTTGTCAAACAATGTACCCAACTTTTGCTGGAATACGACCGTTTTTAGTTGCGGCAAAAAGTCATCCAGCGACCCTTTTGTGTCTTGATTCCAAAAGAATTTTGCATCTGACAAACGTGGGCGAATGACCCGCTCATTGCCTGACACTACCGAAGCAGGGTTGGTACTGGCGATATTACTTACGGTAATAAATTTCGCCAATAACGTCTGATCCTGATCAACCAAATGGAAAAACTTCTGGTGACCTTTCATCGCCGAAATTAAACACTCCGGTGGTACCGCTAAAAAGTCTTGATCAAACGAACCCATCACCGCTTGCGGCCATTCATTAAGTGCCGTTACCTCGTCCAACAGTTCTTCATCAATCACTGCCGTGGCTTGGTGTTGCTCGGCCAAGGCCAAAACCTGCTGGCGAATAAGTTCGCGACGCTCCTCAAAATCAGCGATAACAAAACCCTGCGCTTTTAATACCACGGCATACTCAGCGGCATGGCTAATTGAAATTTCAGCTGGGGCATGAAAACGGTGTCCACGTGTTAGGTTCGATGCGGGTTTACCTAAAAGGGTCGCTGGCACCACCTCGCTACCCAGCAACATCAAAACCCAATGCACTGGGCGCACAAACGCCACATCAGAGCTTCCCCAGCGCATAGGTTTTGGGATAGGAAGCTTGGCCAAAGCCGCTTCAACCAGGCCTGGTAACAGTGCTTGCACCGCCTGCCCTTGAACAGTCTGTTCAAACGCCATCCAGGTGCCTTTATCTGTTTCTATTTCAATAAGATCAGCAACCTCTACACCACACGACCTTGCAAAACCTTGCAACGCCTTGGTTGGATTACCTTCAGCATCAAACCCAGCTTGTTTAGCCGGTCCTTTACGCTCGACCCGTTTATCCGCTTGAAGTAGTTGGCAATCCTTAACCCACACTGCTAACCGACGTGGAGCCGCATAGGTTTTGATCTCACCAAACGCTAATTCAGCCTGAACCAGGCCTGCTTGTAAGCCATCGGCTAACGCCTGTACTAGTTTTTGTAGTGCTTTAGGGGGTAGTTCCTCCGTACCGATTTCAACCAAAAAATCTTCCGTGGGTAAACTCATGCTTGTGCCTCCTGATTCGCCTTAACTAATGGAAAGCCCAAGGCTTCACGACCTGCGTAGTAGGCTTCAGCCACGGCGCGCGCCATGGTACGCACGCGCCCAATGAATCGTGCTCGCTCAGTCACACTAATGGCATGGCGCGCATCTAATAAGTTAAAACTATGCGAGGCACGCAATACCTGCTCATAGGCGGGCAGTGGCAGTTTGGCTTCAATTAATTGGCCAAACGCACGCTCACACTCATCAAACTGCGCAAACAAAAACTCTGTATTGGCATAGTCAAAGTTATAGGTAGACATTTCAACTTCATTTTGATGAAACACATCGCCATAGGTGACTACACCATCCGGCCCATCCACCCACACCAGATCGTAAACACTATTTACGCCCTGCAAGTACATGGCGATGCGCTCTAAACCATAGGTAATCTCACCGGTTACTGGACGACATTCCAAACCGCCTACCTGCTGAAAATAGGTAAACTGGGTGACCTCCATACCGTTTAACCACACCTCCCAGCCCAAGCCCCAAGCCCCCAAGGTCGGTGATTCCCAGTTATCCTCAACAAAACGAATATCATGCTCTAACGGATCAATCCCAAGCATTATTAACGAGTCTAAATAAAGTTCCTGGATATTTTCTGGCGAAGGCTTAAGCATCACTTGAAATTGATAATAATGCTGTAAGCGGTTTGGATTTTCACCATAACGGCCATCAGTCGGACGACGGCTGGGTTGAACGTAAGCCGCGCGCCAAGGCTCAGGGCCAATCGAGCGTAAGAAGGTCGCAGGATGAAAGGTTCCCGCCCCCATTTCATTATCGTAGGGTTGCATAACAACGCAACCCTGTTCAGCCCAATAGCTTTGTAATAATTGAATTAAGCCTTGGAAGCTATGCACATTGGCACGTTTTTGATCAAACATGGACACAAAAAACCCCTAAAGTGTTCAGTAATTTATTAAAATTAGAATTTTCTTAATTATACCCCAAAGGAAGACCGATGAACACGCACCAACTTGATGCAAAAGGCTTAAAATGTCCTATGCCCGTTATCAATCTCCAAAATCTTGCGCGCCAAGTTTCAAACGGCGACCGTATTGATATTGTATGTACCGATCCAAGTGCTGAAAAAGATATCCGCAGCTGGTGCCGTATTAATAAACATCAATTTCTGACTGCACAAACTCTCAACTCGACCTGGTTAATCTCAATCAAACTAAAATAAGCCCACCAAAACATAAAGTTTAGTTAAAACTAATTAGTAATTTGATGTTGTTTAATATAGAATTGCACAAAAATTCACATTAATATAATGTGAGATTAAACGCAGGAGATAGCGTGTATGCATTCGATAATTAGCCGAAACCTTAATTTAAAAAAACAAACATCTTTATTGTGCTTTAATACTATTGTTATTTTAAGTTCGCTATTACTTCTTTTGTCCTCACCGCTTGCCAAAGCTAAACCTGAGGACTCATTAGAAAGACACGCTTTAGATTTACCCCCCCTCGCAAACCAAAACCCAGACATAACCCAGCCTAGTAAAGCACCGTTGGAGCTCCAACGACGTGAGTTCACTATCGGTCGAAACCAAAGCTTAAGCCACGCACTCAGTGGCATCGACAAAGCACCCCAACTTACTTATCAAATCAGTCGTTTGGAAAATGCTCAGCACTTTACCCGTTTAAATATTGGCGATACATTAGTTTTATGGACTGACCAAGACAACCAATTACACAAAATTGACCTACAAAAAACAAAAACGCTGAGCCATCATCTAACCATTGAAGATGATCAAATGACTATTTCAACCCACACCCGACCGATTGAAAAACGCATCTCCCAGGTATCTGCCACCATTGATAATTCAATATACCTAGCGGGGCGGGGCGTAGGGTTAAGTTCTAACCTAATTATGAATCTGACCGACATCTTCTCATGGGAAGTAGATTACAGCCGTGAATTGCGTGCGGGCAATGAATTAAAAGTCATCTACGAACGCCATTATCTTGATAATGAATATATTGGCGACGGCAAAATCATTGCAGCCGAATTAGTCGTCGGCAATCGTCAGCGTCAAGTTAGAGCCATCCGATTTGAGCAAAATGGCGAACTGATTGGCTACTTCGATGAGAAAGGTGACAACCTTAGAAAAGCATTTATGCGTAATCCGATTAACTACACGCGTATTAGCTCAAGGTTTCAAACAGGACGCTACCACCCGGTTTTACAAGAAATTCGTGACCACAAAGGCGTCGATTATGCAGCACCTACCGGTACACCTATCTATGCGGCTGGTGATGGCACCATAAAATTCCGTGGCTGGGGAAATGGCTACGGAAACTACATTATTATTCAACATGCCGGGCGTTACGAAACCGTCTACGGCCATATGTCTCGATTTGGTAAGTTCCGCCAGGGCCAAACAGTTAAACAGGGCGAAGTCATAGGTTATGTTGGCATGACAGGTTTGGCAACCGGCCCTCACCTTCATTATGAATTCCGTATAGATGGCGTTCACCATGACCCATTGACCGTAAAATTCCCTAGTGCTGAACCTATTCCAAAACAACATAGACAAGCTTTTCTGGACTACGCAGCGCTCATGCAAAGCCAGTTAGAAAGAAGCCAGCCAAATACTACAAAGTTGGCGATGAAGTTTGAATAAAACCAATACTCAAAACCTATTTATTGGACTTATGTCCGGAACCAGTGCCGACGCTATTGATGTCGCACTGGTCACAATAGACAACCAATCCATTCGCCTTATCGACTTTATTGACTATCCTAACGAGCATCAAATAGACCTATGTAAGTTAAATAGCGATGCTCAAATCTCTCTAAAACAACTTGCTAAATTACACGCCCATCTCGCCAATAACTTTGCCGATGCGGCGTTAGCTATGCTAACCAAACATGGGCTTGAACCCGAAGAAATCACTGCTATTGGTAGCCATGGACAAACCATTTTTCATGCACCGGAATTAGGCATGAGCCTACAAATTGGCCATCCAGCCATTATTGCCAAAAAAACTGGCATCATCACCGCCGCAGACTTTAGAGTCGATGATATGGCGCTAGGGGGTCAAGGCGCTCCCTTTGCCCCGGCTTTTCATCAAGCCATCCTTAACCCCAAAACCCCCACCCTCGTTATTAATATTGGTGGGATAGCGAATGTTAGCTACCTACAACCCAAACAACCACCGCTTGGCTTTGACAGCGGCCCCGGCAACGCCTTAATGGACGAACTTTGCCAACGCAATTTTAATCAAGCTTATGACCTAGCAGGCCAACTTGCCCAACAAACTCCCCCTGACACAAGCTGGCTAGCAGACTTACTTTCAGACCCTTATTTCAGCCAACCCTCACCCAAAAGCACAGGACGAGAATACTTTAACCAGGCCTGGTTATCTCGTTATCCCACTTCGCGGTCTGCGTTAACACAACTTTCAACACTCAATCAACTCACCGTAGAAAGTTTAGCAAGCGCAATTGAAACGCTCAACTCTCCAGCACAAACGCCCTGTTATATTTGCGGTGGCGGCGCATATAATACAACCCTACTCAAACGACTCCAAGTCCGCCTTCACACACACCCCATCAAAACCACTGAACACCTTGGCATTAATCCCGATGCTATAGAAGCTATGATGTGCGCATGGCTCGCCTGCAACCGAATAACCAACCTACCCACCCCACTCAAATCGATCACAGGTGCAGGCAAAAACACCGTATTAGGCGGTCTCTGGCATCCTTGATTTAGCAATTAAAGTTCAAACAAGCTCAGACTAAAATAAAACTAGCCTAGTCACGGATGAATTCATGCCAAAATCAAACCTACAAGCACTATAATCCCCGACACCACCGCTCCAAAAAGCCTTTCCAGTTTAAAGACCAATACCTAAGTGATTGTTTTAGAAACAAAAAAGCCGGATATTGCTATCCGGCTTTCTAAAGAATTTGGTACGACCGAGTGGATTCGAACCACCGACCCCCACCATGTCAAGGTGGTGCTCTAACCAACTGAGCTACGGTCGTATATTTGAGCTATACGAAACTTGTGTGGTACCAGTGGCCGGACTCGAACCGGCACGCTTTTAAAGGCACCGGATTTTGAATCCGGCGTGTCTACCAATTTCACCACACTGGCATGTTTGGAAATGTGTGGCGGATTATAGAGAGGCGAAGCGCTCTTGTCAAGCAAGCTTATTAAACTTTGGTGAAAGTTTGTAGAATAGGCCAAAATCCAACCAGGCCTGGTTATTAAATCAGCCACTTCACCCTTCACCTTATCTGGTCGTTCGCGCTGTTTTCAGTTCGCCTTAGGTTCGCAGCCTTTTAAAAACAAACTGACCGCTTGATTTAGTACCTTATCGCATTGTGTTTGGGTAATCTGTTCGCCAAACAAGGCCTGAAAATGCAGCGGACCTTTAATCATTTCAACAAACTGGAAGGCCGCGATTTCACAATCTGCAATCTGCAACAGACCAGCGGCAACCTGCTGCTGCAAAAAACCAGCCAGGATTTTATTGAGTTGGTTGGGGCCGTATTTCATAAAGATACGTTGGATTTCAGCTTTTTCCGCGCCTTGCTCAGTCAAGACTAAGCGGTAAATTGCCAGCGCATCTTTTTCAAAGATCATTTGCTGCAATTGCTGGCCAAAGTTAAACAAGGAAGTCGCAACATCCTCTGTCCATAAGCCCCGCTCTTCAAAGTGTGAAAACGCATCACAGGTGGCTTTTTGAAAGAAGGCTTCGAACAACCCTAACTTATTGCCAAAGAATTTGTAAATTGTGCCTAGAGACCCCCCCGAACGTTTAACAATTTCATTGACGCTTGCGCCCGCATAGCCGTGCTCAACAAACACTTGCTTAGCGGCTTCAAGTATTTTTTCGTGTCGTTCATACCCGCGCCGGGTTTGAGGAGTATGTTCAAATTCTATTGACATGGATTTTGCGGCTCTAGTTTATTTATCAACGCTATTATAGCGAATTATTCCACAATCGTTGGCTTGCAGTTAGTGTAACGAATGTTACACTACACAAATCTAATTTTCATAAATACATAACACTGGAGCTCCTTGCGATGAATACGAGCAATACCACCCCTTCCTATTTCACATGGCTCTTTGGTTTGGGGTTAATTTTATTCACCCCTTATGCGGTTGCCGATGCCCCACCGCCGATGCCGGTTAAAACCCTTTTGATTGAACAGACTCAGGTGGCGCTGGCGTATGACTACCCTGCTCGTGTACAAAGTGCAAACCAAGTCGAGATACATGCCCGCGTCAATGGCACTTTATTAAAACAACATCACCAAGATGGTCAGGCGGTGAAAGCCGGTGAGCTTCTTTATAGCCTTGATCCAACAACCTATCAAGTCGCTGTGGATCGTGCCCAGGCACAGGTGCTAATGGAGCAAGCGCGCTTGCGTCAGGCCGAGCGCGAAAAAATTCGGGTTGAAGGCTTGTACCGTGAAAAAGCCGTGAGTGAACAAGAACGCGACCAAACGCTATCGGCCTTTGAATTGGCACAAGCCGGCCTGGCCGGGGCACAAGCCGCCCTAAAAGAAGCACAAATTTATTTAGATTACACCCAAGTTTATGCGCCGATAGATGGGCTAACAGGCCAGAAACACCAAAGTGTTGGCGATTTGGTTGGCCGTGAATATGGCCGTACACTTCTCACCACGCTAACACAACTCGACCCAATTGAAGTGCATTTTTCGATTGGTGAAGCCGAGTACATTCAGCGTCAACAACAGCTCCAACAAGGTTTGCTTCGCTTAACGGATGGGGATAATCCAACTGCCCATATCAGCCATTTAGGACAGAATCTAACGGGGAAGATTGACTTTTCTGACCATCAGATCAACCCAGCAACCGGAAGCGTGCGCTTACGTGCGCGTTTTGACAATCCAGAGCGCACCTTGTTACCTGGCTCGTTTGTGCGCATCCAACTCGCTGGCATTGAGGCGGTGAATGTGGTTCAAATTCCACAATCTGCGGTATTGCAAATTGGCGCACAAGCCTTTGTTTATGTCATTCAAGAAGGTAAAGCCCAAATGGTGCCGGTAGGGATTCAACGTGGCGTGGGCCAGACCTGGTTAATCGACAGCGGACTGCAACCCGGTGACCAGTTAATCATTAATAACCTGATTAAACTGCGCCCAAACACACCGGTTCAGCCGATTCAATAACCGACGCTATTCTCAGAACCCGTCGACACCAAGGAGCTATTTTTCATGTTTTCTAAATTTTTTATCGAACGCCCGGTGTTTGCGATCGTAATGTCGATCATTATTTTGCTGGTCGGTTTTATGAGTTTGCGCGGTTTGCCTGTTTCGGAATACCCTGAAATTGTGCCACCTCAAATTACCGTCAGTACCAGCTATCCAGGTGCCAGTGCCGAAACGATTGCTGAAACCGTCGCCGCTCCACTCGAGCAACAGCTTAATGGGGTTGAAAACATGCTGTATATGAACTCAGTCGCCTCGTCTTCTGGCACCGTCAGCGTGAGTTTAACCTTTGAAGTGGGCACCAATATTAACGAAGCCTTGATGGATGTCAATAACAAGGTGCAATCCGCCATCAATCGTTTACCCCAAGAAGTACAACGCGTAGGTTTGCAGGTAAACAAACGCTCACCAAGCCTACTTAAAGTCATTGCGATGTACTCAGAGGACGCCAGCCGCGATACGATTTTTATTGCCAACTACGGCTTAATCAATGTCGTCGATGAACTCAAGCGTATTCCCGGCATTGGCGAAGTACGTCAATTTGGCGCGAAAGACTATTCCATGCGGATTTGGCTTGATCCAAACCGGATGGCGCAATACCAGATCGCACCCAGCGATGTTGCGCGCGCTATTCGTGAGCAAAACACCCAGTTCGCCGCTGGACAAATCGGCCAAGAACCCTTATATAACGCGCAAGACTTTACCTATACCATTGTCACTGAAGGTCGCCTCAACCAAACCGATGAGTTCGAAAACATTGTATTACGTGCCGAGTCAGATGGTTCAATGCTGCGGGTTAAAGATGTCGCGCGGGTGGAACTTGGCGCGGAACTTTATAATTTTGATGCCACATTTAATGGCAAACCTACGGTGCCGATTGGCATTTTCTTGCAAACTGGGGCCAATGCCCTAGAAGTTTCAAGGTTGGTGGATGACAAACTGGCCGAACTTGCGCAACGCTTCCCACAAGGTATCAGCTATGACATTCCTTATGATACAACCACCTTTGTAAAGGTATCGATTCAGCAGGTTATTTATACGTTTATCGAAGCGCTTATTCTCGTGTCGTTAATTGTATTTTTGTTTTTACAAAATTGGCGCGCTACGTTTATTCCGTTGCTGGCGATTCCGGTTTCGGTAGTAGGCACGTTTATTGGTTTCCAATTGCTTGGTTTTTCGATTAACCAACTGACACTGTTTGGGATGATTCTCGCTATAGGCATCGTGGTCGATGATGCGATTATCGTGGTCGAAAATGTTGAACGCATTATGCGCCAGCAAAAACTCAATGCCAAAGAAGCCACCATTAAGGCGATGCAGGAACTCACTAGCCCGTTGATTGCGATTGTATTGGTGTTATCGGCCGTGTTTATTCCTGTTGGGTTTGTTGGCGGGTTTACCGGCGAAATGTATAAGCAATTTGCGATAACCATTGTGGTATCCGTTGCGATATCAGGCCTGGTTGCGCTCACTCTGACGCCCGCGCTCTGTGCCAGTATGCTTAAACCGCATGACGATAAACCAAGCCGTTGGTTTGGTTGGTTTAACCGGTTTTTTGACTGGTTGAGCGATCGCTTTAGTGAAGGCGTCGCCAAGGTAATGCGCTATAGTCTAGTGAGTTTTCTATTGTTTATTGGCTTGGGCACCTTGGCGGTTCAACAACTACAAAGCTTACCCAGCAGTTTAGTACCTCAAGAGGACAAGGGCAGTATGTTTGTCGTCAGCTATTTACCGCCTGCCTCATCGCTATCCAGAACCAGTGAGCTCCGAGACCAGGTGTCGGATCAAGTATTGGCACATCCCGCCTTGGAAAACTTTATCCACTTTGCGGGTTTTGATTTACAAACCTTTACCAACCGCACTGATTCTGCGGCAGGCTTTGCCACCCTCAAACCTTGGAATGAACGCCAATCCGCCGATATGCATATTGATGCGGTCGTCGGGCAATTGTTTGGTCAGTTTATGCAAAACGACCAAGCCTTTAGCTTACCGCTCGCCATGCCAACGATTATGGGCATGAGCATGACTGGTGGTGTTGAAGGCTATGTGCAAAATCGAATCGGTGCTAGCTACCAAGAACTGGGGGAGCTGATGGATCAAATTGTGGCGCGCGCTAACCAGCGACCTGAGCTTCAACGTGTGCGCACCACCTTTTCAACCAAAACACCCCAGTATCAAGCGGAGCTAGATCGTGACAAGGCGCACACGCTACAGGTGCCTATCCATGAAGCGTTTGCCGCTATGCAGGCCACCTTTGGCAGTCTATATGTTAACGATTTCAACCTGTTTGGCCGAACGTTCCGCGTGAACTTACAGTCAGAAGGCGAGTTCCGCGAAAGTACCGATAATCTAAAAGATGTATTTGTACGCTCACAAACCGGTGAAATGATCTCACTGGATAACCTGATTAGCTTTAAACGCATTACGGGGGCAGATGTCGTGGATCGATTTAACCTGTTCCCGGCCGCCAAACTGATGGCTGAACCGCAACCTGGCTATACGTCTGGCGAAGCCATGCAAGCCTTACAGCAGGTCATGACTGAGGTGGCACCGGATGGCTTTACGCTTGGCTGGGTAGGCGAAGCCTATCAGGCTGAGGCCTCAGCAGGCAGTGGCACCACCGCGTTTTTACTTGGATTACTGATTGTATTTTTAATTCTTGCGGCACAATACGGTCGCTGGACCCTGCCATTCGCGGTGATTATGGCGGTACCCTTTGCGGTCTTGGGCGCATCGCTTGCGACTAAATGGGCGGGGCTGGATAATGATATTTATTTTGAGCTAGGGCTACTCACCTTGATTGGCCTATCGGCAAAAAATGCTATTTTGATTGTCGAGTTTGCGATGCAAAAACGTGCGCAGGGGATGGAGTTAGCCGCCGCGACGATTGAAGCAGCGCGCATGCGTTTCCGCCCGATTGTGATGACGTCCTTAGCCTTTACCATGGCAGCGATTCCACTGATGATAAGCGAAGGCGCTGGCGCGGCCGCACGGAATGCGGTGGGCACAGGTGTCGTCGGTGGCATGATTTTAGCGACCTTTTTAGCGCCCTTATTTATCCCGATGTTTTTCTACTGGATGGCACGACTTTCTGAATGGTTCGACCACAAACGCAAAGGAGCGGCGCTATGAACACGCCTACACGTCTGACCCTATTAGCCGCCACACTGGCGCTGATCACCGGCTGTTCCCAACTGCCAAGCTATCAATCGCCTGAGGTGAATCTACCCGACAACCTCAGTGAATTCAGTGAATTAAGCCTGCTCAGCGCTGATACGCAAATGGACACATCCGAGCAGGCCTGGTGGGAAAGCTTTGCTGACGAGCGCTTAAGCACACTACTTAATCATGCCCTAATCCATAATCGTGATATGGCTGTTTTAGAGCAACGTCTGTTTCAAGCGCGTGCCGCATTGACCCAAGGACGGGCTGAACGTTTGCCGAGGGTAACTGGCCAGGCTGGAATTGGCCGTCAACAAACCAGCGACAACAGCTTTCCACAAAATCAAGGCAGCCAATTCAATAGCTTCACCCTCGATGGACTGGTTAGTTACGAGCTGGATTTATGGGGTCGGGTTCGCGCCAACCAACAACGATTAGAGGCGCAGTATCAGGCATTAGAGGCCGACCGCCAGACGGCACGTTTGAGTTTAAGCGCGGCGGTAGCGCACCATTATTTTAACTTGCGAGCACTAGATGAAATGGTGCTTATCGCACAAAACACCGTGGTATCGCGTCAAGAAAATCTGCAGTTACGCCAACGCAAATTTGAACACGGCCGCCTCACCCCCTTGGCGGTTCAACAAGCCGAAGTGGAACTCAGCCGGGCTGAAGTCGAGTTAATTTCATTGGAACAACAACGCGACAACCAACGCCATGCACTAAGCCTGTTAGTCGGCCATACGCCGGTGCAACAAATGCACATGGCGCATAGCGATACGCCGCATCCTAAGCGTTATATCGACCTGCCGATACCCCCCCTCAATAGCGAAATTGAAAGCGAACGTCTGCTGCAACGCCCTGATATTCAAGCCGCAGAACAGCGCTTAATCGCTGCCAATGCTGAAATAGGCATGGCGCGCGCCGCCCTCTTTCCCAGCATTCGTTTGAATGCCTTACTCGGATTAGGCAGCGCCGAGTTAAACGGGTTATTTGATAGCGATGCGCTGCAATGGCGAGTGAATGCCGGCTTAACCGCCCCGATTTTTAATGCCAGTGCGCTGCGTGCGCAGGTGCAGATTTCTGAAGCCGAACAGCAAATAAAACTGCTCGACTACCAACACACCCTGCGTCAAGCCTTTAGCGAAACCTTGGACGCGCTCAGCTTACACGAACGCTCAACCGCTCAACTCGCCGCGCAACAACGCCAATTAAACGCGCTGCGCAATACGCTAGATCTGGCACAAAAACGCTTTGATGCCGGCTACTCTAGCTATCTAGAAGTTCTAGATGCACAGCGTGCCTTGTTTGATGCCGAAATCGCAATGGTTCATACCCAGCGCAACCTCCGCCATGCACGCATTGCGATTTACAAAGCACTCGGTGGACATGAACAAACAAAGATTTGAACTGAAAAACGCAACCAGGCCTGGTTGTTAGTCGGCGGTTGTTAAGGTGTTTTCAATCAAGCGCCATACGCGGTTTAAAATTATTGGTTGCGCTTGTGCATTCGGATGCAGCGCATCGTCTTGCATCAGATCAGGATCCAGCGCCACCTCTTCCAGAAAAAAAGGATCAAGCGGCACTTGGTATTGTTCGGCCAACCGACTATACACCCGCCCTAATGCGGCATCATAAGCCGGTCCGTAATTGGTCGGTAAGCGAATACCCAACAGCCAAACCTTCGCCCCCGCTTGCTGACTCAATTCAATCATCCTTGCTAAATTGCGCTGGGTGATTTGTAGGTTTTGACCGCGCAGTGCGTCATTAGCACCCAGTTCTATCATCACATAGCGGGGCGAGTGCTGCTTTAGCAAAGCGGGCAAACGTTGCAAACCGCCTGAAGTGGTCTCTCCGCTCAGGCTGGCGTTGACAACCAGAATCGGCTCGCCGATTTCCTTAGTTTGTGCATCAAGTTTTTGTTGTAATAGAGCAACCCAGCCCTGCTCGGTTGGCAACCCATAGGCGGCACTTAAACTGTCGCCAACCACCAGCAAGCGCGTTTGCGCATTCACCGCCTGAGCGCTGAAGAAAAACAGTAGAATACTTAATCCGAAAAACCCATATAACCTATAAAACCCCTTAAGCCCATTACGAACCCAAGGTTGAACTTCATGTCTGTACTGCAACTTAAAAACGTCCATTATCGTGTATCCTCAGCGGATGATGAACTGGCTATCTTAAAAGGCTGTGAGCTAAATGTCGAGGCATGTGAGAGTTTAGCCATCGTTGGGCGTTCGGGGTCTGGCAAATCCACGCTGCTCGCATTGATGGCGGGGCTGGATAGCGCGACCGAGGGTGAGGTGCATTTACTAGGTGAAAACCTAACACCGATGAGTGAAGATCAGCGTGCGCGTTTACGCGCTAAACAAGTGGGCTTTGTGTTCCAAAACTTTCAATTGATGCCGGGAATGAATGCGCTGGAAAACGTGATGATGCCGCTTGAATTGTTTGGCCTGCCCGATGCGCGTGATCGCGCACAAAAGGCGCTAGCGCAAGTAGGATTAAGCCATCGCCTACATCATACCCCCCAAGCCTTGTCCGGTGGCGAACAACAACGCGTAGCGATAGCACGCGCAATTGTCACCGAGCCTAAAATTCTGTTTGCGGATGAACCCACAGGCAATCTGGACGAAACCACCGCCGCGCAGGTTCAACAATTGTTGTTTGATTTACAACAACGCACCACCTTGATTTTAGTGACCCACGACCGCCAGTTTGCCAAGCTCTGCCAACGACAAGTGACCTTGCAACAAGGTGTGCTTTTGGATGGCTTGGTATGAGCGCGGTACTGAGCAGCCTGCTCGCCTCCAGCCGTTGGTTTTGGCGCGGGTTTAAACGCGGCGATTGGTTATGGCTTTGGTTAGCGGTGGTGATTGCCAGCGCCAGCGTTACGCTGGTTGAGCAACTCGCCCAAACCGTCCATAAAAGCATGCTAACCAAAGCCGCCGAAAGTCTATCGGCTGATCTGGTGTTACGCTCTACCCGCCCGATTGATCCGCAATGGCGCCAACAAGCGATGGAGCAGGGCTTAGAAACCAGTTATCAAATCAGTTTTACCACCATGGCGATGCACAGCACCGAGCAGGACGATGAGTTTCAGATGGTGCTACTCAAAGGTATCGAAGCCAACTACCCGCTGCGCGGCGCACTCAGCTCGGAACGCGGGCTGGACATTAACCAGCTGAGCGCTGATCAGGTGTTAGCCGACCCACAACTGAGGGGGTTGCTTAACGTACAACCCGGCCAGCGGTTGCTGCTTGGGCGGGGTGAATTTGAAATCGCCGACTGGCTGGCGGGGCAGGATGTTTTTCAAGCCACCTTTAGCCAATTTGCCCCTCAAGTGATCATGCCCTTATCGGTGGTTCAAGACTTAGGTTTAATTGGCCCAGGTAGTCGGGTGAACTATGAGCTGGGGTTAGCGGGTGATTTACGAACGCTTGATGCGTTTGCAAAAACCCTAGAACAACAAAACCATGCCCACTGGCAAATCCAAAGTGCACGCGCACCAACCGATGATTTAGAGCGCGCCATGGATACCGCTTGGCTATTTTTGGACTTATCGGCGCTTGCAACCGTGTTGATTGCAGGCCTGGCGATTTTGATTGCCAGCCGATTTTATTTACAACGTTGGACCGCCTCGATGGCGCTGATGCGTGCTGCGGGGGCGTCTAATCGCCAGCTTACTGGCTTGTTTGCCTTGCAACTGACTTATCTGGCCTTGTTAGGTAGTGTGATAGGGGTGTTGATTGGCCAGGGCTTGTTTTATCTGGCGCGGCCGATTTTAAGCGAGTATTTCGTGCCGCTGGTGATTCCCGGTTATAGCTCGGCGATATTAATAGGCTTAATTAGCGGCACCCTCGCTCTCTGGACTTTTGCTTGGCCAGCGTTTCGTCAGGCCACCCAGGTCTCACCCCTGCGCGTATTGCGCCAAGCGGAAAACAAAACCAATGTGCTGGTACTCATCGGCGTCAGCCTGATGTTGCTGATCGCGCTGATGGGCTTGTTGCTGAGCAATCAACTGTTGGTTTGGGCGGTGCCTGCACTATTTATCAGTGCGGGTCTGCTCTATCTGTTAGCCAAACTGCTGTTAATCGGCTTACAACGCCTTCAACCCTATACCCAAGGTTGGTTGCGTTTAGCAATTGCCGCGCTTGCGCGCTCACCAGGCCTGGTGACGTTGCAATTAATTTCGCTGGGGTTGGTGATATTTATCCTAGTGCTGATGAGCTTTGTGCGCCAAGACCTGCTACAAAGCTGGCAAGCTTCCTTGCCGCAAGATGCCCCCAACACCTTTGTGATGAACATTCAACCCGACCAACAGCCAGAATTTGCCGCACTCATCACGCAGTTTGATATTGAAGCGGAGTTAGTACCGATGGTGCGCGGCCGCTTGATTGAGGTCAACCAAACGCCCATCCACCCGCAAGATCAAACCGAAAACCGCGCCCGCCGCTTGTTAGAGCGCGAAGCAAATATCGCGGTTTTAAACCAACCGCCTGCTTACAATAAGATAACGGCAAAGCTTGATAACGCGCAACGCCAAGCGGATATGCCGTTTGTTTCGGTTGAGGCCGAAATGGCCGCGCTGTTTGGTTTACAATTGGGCGACATTCTGACGTTTGACTTAATTGGACAGGCTTTCAACTATCAAATCACCAGCTTTCGTGAGGTGGAGTGGCAGAGTTTTAGGCTAAACTTTTTCTTCGTACTCGAACCCCAAGCCGACCGCCTGTTGCCGGTGACCTATATCACCAATTTCCGATCTGACCTATCTCCCGAGGCCACTAGCCAATTGCGTCGCCAGCTTAACCAACAGTTGTCGGGCGTGCTTTGGGTTGATGCGCGTGAAATGATTGCCCAGATTCAACTAATTATGAATCAAGCCTCAATGGCGGTAAGTATTTTGTATTTGTTTACGCTAGTATCGAGCTTAATCGTGATTTTTACCGCAACCCGCGCCTCCCAACTCGGGCGCATTCGTAGCTGGTTATTGCTCAGAACGCTGGGCGCACAGCAAAGTGATATTGTCAAAATTGGCTTAACCGAATTTGTATTGATCGGGGTGCTGGCTGGTCTTTTCGCCGCCAGCTTAGGCCAAATCACCAGCCTATTGATTGGTCACTTCTGGCTCGGTGTCAGCCCACAATTGAACCCAACACTCTGGTTAGTATCGATTGTCGCAAGTGCGCTGTTGTTGTTAGCCATCGGCTGGCTAACCCAACGCAAGCCCCTAACCCAAACCCCAAAACAATTGCTACAACAACTGCAGGCGGATAGCTAAATTGCTTGAATAGTGGTATTTAAAAATGGTACCATTAACCTATGAAAAAATGCATCATAAAACACTGGAGCTTATTTATCAACGCCCCATTAGTGCCAATATCAAATGGCGAGATATTGAAGCGTTATTTGTTGCTTTGGGCGCTGATATTGAGCAACGAGAAGGCTCTCGCATAGGTGTGTTTTTTGATGGTGAAATACGGGTTTTCCATCGTCCCCACCCGTCACCAAACACAGACAAAGGCGCTGTTGCGAGCGTGCGCAAATGGTTAGAGAACAAAGGAGTAAAATCTTGAAAAATTTATTGACCGTTGAAGGCTACAAAGCGGTTGTGGAATTTGATCCTGAAATAGAGCTTTTTCGTGGCGAGTTTGTTGGGCTTAATGGTGGTGCCGATTTTTATGCATCAGATATCGAAGGTTTAAAAAAAGAAGCTAAAATATCACTCAATACATTTTTAGACATGTGTAAAGAAAAAGGTATCGAGCCTAAAAAACACTACTCAGGGCGCTTTAATGTGCGCATACCTTCACAGTTGCATGAAAAAATAGTCCTGCTTGCCACATCAGAACAAAAAAGTTTAAATCAATGGATTGAAGACGCGCTCCAACAAAACGCCAAACATGAACACGCATAATATCGGTTATGCATATTCATGTTGGTTGCGGTTTGTTGCGTGCGCTCTTTAGTGGCTTAAAAAATTTCGTTTGAATTTTTCGTGGTTTTTGATGTTGCTTTGGATATCTTGCTCATCCCAGATTTGCAACTCCCACGGGAAATAAAAGTTATTCTTATTTTTGAAATAGATATGCAATCCTCGATATCCTTGTCTATCGCGTAAATACCAATTTTTCAATCCCAATTCGTCTTGCCAAGCGTCCAATAAATCCATCACACTGTTTATTTCATCGGCGTTTAAAATAATGCGCGCACCAAAAATATCATTGAGCCAGTTGTTTACAGGATATTGATCTTCACGCATTGAGAAACGTGTAATCTTATCGTCAATGCTTTCACGGGTTTTGACCCGGTAGAAATATTTGATATCGATATTTGCTGTCATCAAATAATCGTTAATACATTCATGCAGGGTTAAACGGTATTGATAAATAGGCGACGCAGGCACATGACGAATGGTTCTGGACAGGTTAATTTTGGCTACTTTTCCCGTTTCAAAGTAATCATTTGAAAACGCAAGATGCAAGCGGTTGATTTCGCTTACCAGTTGTCTTGTTTGATTAATTTTGTCTATACTCATCTCTATGACCTATTTAACATTCAACTAAGTAGGATTTAACCTCAAAAGCAACCAGGCCTGGTTGTCTCTTTAGGCAGGGCAAGCGCCTTGAACTTGGGTTCGAGCCCTGTTTCATAGGTTAAATCGGTCTGCATTCCCACGCACAGCGTGGGAATGAGGTTAATCTCTCATCGACGTGCACCGGTTATTTGTGTTAATTTGTACTGAGAAATAAATGATACGCAGGATTATCTTGCTCTGATACATAGGGGTATTTAAGGCTATCTAAATAGGCTTCAAAATCGGCCGCTTGATTAGCTGGCACCTGTACGCCGACCAAAACCCGTCCATAGGCATCAGAGTGATTACGATAATGGAACAAGCTGATATTCCACTCTTCACTCATCCGGCTTAAAAAGTTAAGCAGCGCGCCCGGGCGCTCAGGGAACTCAAACCGATAGACCTTTTCATCTTGGATATCTTCCGCCCTTCCGCCGACCATATGACGCAAATGCAACTTGGCCATTTCATTGTCAGACATATCTTCAACTTGATAACCTTTTTCGCGCAAATCGTCCAGCAGGCGAATTTGTTCAGGCCGCCCCCCTTCGGTTTTAACACCAACGAATACTATGGCATTTTGCGCATCGGCATAACGGTAATTAAACTCGGTAATGGCGCGACTAGCGCCCAAATCTTCGCAGAACTGTTTAAAGCTTCCGGGATGCTCTTTGATTTTGACGGCAAAAATCGCCTCACGCTTTTCGCCGATTTCAGTTCGCTCAGCAATATGGTGCAAGCGATCAAAATTCATATTCGCACCACTGACAATCGCCGCCATTTCTAGGCCCGACACACCGCGTTCAGCGACAAATTTCTTCAAACCCGCAACCGCCAGCGCGCCTGCTGGTTCGGCAATCGCACGGGTATCTTCAAACACATCCTTAATCGCGGCGCAGATTTCATCATTGGTTACTGTGATCATTTCGTCGACACAGGTTTGCGCGATTTGAAACGGAATTTCACCGACTTGCGCCACGGCCGCGCCATCGGCAAACAAGCCCACTTGTTTAAGCTTAATCCGCTCACCGGCTTTTAGCGCTTCGGTTAAGCAAGCTGCCTCTTCAGGTTCGACACCAATAATTCGCGTTTTAGGCCAAACCTGTTTCATCACCGCACCAATCCCGGCAATCAATCCACCGCCACCGACACAAACAAACACAATATCCAAGGGCTTAGGATGCTGGCGCAAAATTTCCAGCGCAATCGTGCCTTGGCCGGCAATCACATCGTCATCATCATACGGGTGGATAAAGGTGTATTTATTCTCACGCATTAACTGCTGGGCATGAATCGACGCCTCATCAAACGCATCGCCGTGCAACACCACTTTAGCGCCCAAGCGACGTACTGCATTAACCTTAATGGGTGGCGTGGTTTTGGGCATCACAATCGTTGCTTTAATGCCCATTTTACTCGCGGCTAATGCCACACCTTGGGCATGGTTGCCTGCTGAGGCCGCAATTACGCCGGCTTTCTTTTGATCTTCGCTCAGGGTGACCATCTTGGCATAGGCACCGCGCAGTTTAAAAGAAAACACCGGCTGAAGGTCTTCACGCTTGAGCCATACCTTGTTTTGCATACGCGCTGACAACAGGGGCGCCAGTTCAAACGGGGTCTCTTCGGCGACATCATAAACGGGTACGGTTAAAACTTTTTTCAATATACGTTCAGGCATGTTTTAAGCAACCTTTAGCTTGTCTTTTAATCACAATCGCTGGATTATACCAATCAAAAACACCGCCATGGAAAGATTACACCGAACGCAGTACCGACACCACCACCCCCCAAATCACCAGATCTGAACTCTCTCGCACTGGAATAGGATCGTATTGATCATTTTCGGGCATTAACCAAGTACCAGTTGATTTAATTGACAGGCGTTTTACCGTCAGCTCACCATCTATCGAAGCGATCACAATCTTACCGTCTTTCGGTGTTTCGCTACGGTCCACAGCTAATAAATCACCTGGATAAATACCGGCTTGTTTCATCGAATCGCCCTGTACCTTGACCAAAAACGTAGTGTTAGGTTTTTTAATGAAGTGTGTATTTAAATCAATCGTTTGCTCAAGATTATCATCCGCTGGTGAAGGGAAGCCTGCGACCACCTTATGCGAATAGAGCCCAATATCATAATGGGATGTAAAGTCTGGACGAAATACTTGCGCATTTTTAAACTGCGGTAACGCCATATAATGCACGTTATCATCAGCTGAAACATCACCCCCCTCCTCAAGCCAAGCTTTAACTCGCTCTACCTTCGATTCAGGCACCCGTATCACTTTGGTCGGTTCGCCAAACTTGCCACTACCGGATTTGCGTCCAGCACCTTTGCGTTTGCCACCATGAGCCAGTGCACTCGTTTTTAACTTTTCATCTTCCATACACATACTTTTGTCTCCCTACCAAACCGTTAAAACCTCATTAAGCCGTGTGGTATAACGAGGTGAACACAAGGCCCGACGCATTTGCCAGGCCTGCTTATCGGCCAAGCCCTCTGCGGCAAGCTGTACACTCCCCCGCCCCATTCGCTGGTTAATTTGATCCATCACCGTCATCAGCGCATCCGATTTTGGGTTCGCTGAATACTTAGGATCAGGCGCAAACACATCCAATTGCATCGCCCCTTTAGGACTAATATCGCTTAAACATACCCCGGCCTTATGATAAGCCAAGCCCGGTTGCCAAATCCGTTTAAGCGCACGTTTTGCCATAGTCAACACTAACCCAGTGTGATCAGTAGGATACACCAGGCCATAGGTATGTTGATTTTGGTAAAACGGGGCGTTGGATTTAAACGGATTGGTGCGAAGAAAAACAGAAATATACTGACAGACCGAGCCTTCAGCTCGTAACTTTTGTGCCGCCCGCGCGGTATAACTCGCCACTGCTTGCGCGACTAGATCAAAGTCACGGATCGGCTGCCCAAACGAGCGCGAACTTAAAATCTGCTGTTTCGCTGGTGCCACCTCCTCCAAACGCAAGCAGGCCTGGTTATTTAACTCCAACACCAGACGCTCCATCACCACTGAAAACCGCCTGCGAAGCATTTTCACATTCGCATATTTTAAATCCAGTGCCGTTTGAATCCCCATGTCGGTTAACTGTTGCGCTCGTTTTTTGCCCACACCCCACACATCACCCACCGCAACCTGACGCAACAGCGCATCGACAACCGGCTCGGATAAAGCCGTTAAATCAAGTACACCTTGATAAGCATCATGTTTCTTAGCCAAATGATTAGCCAGTTTTGCGAGGGTTTTTGAAGGCCCAATGCCAACCGCCACCGGTAAACCAAGCCCTTGGTGAAGCGTCTGCTTTATCTTTTTAGCATATTCGGTTAAGTTCCACTGGCTCATACCACTCAAATCTAAAAACGACTCATCAATCGAATAGACCTCTTGCGCGCTACTAAACTCACCCAACATACGATGCATTCGCGCACTCATATCGCCATACAACTCATAGTTTGAGCTAAACACCGCGGTGTTAAATCGTTTGAGCATTTTTTCAACTTTAAAATACGGCTGAAACATCATACTAGTGGGTTTAGCGGCATGATAACCGCCCGATCCATAATTGATTGGAAAGCGCTTGGCTAGTTCCTTAGCCATCTTATTCGCGGCTACTATACAGCCGTCGTTATTTGACAAAACCACCACCGGACGCTGTGCCAGCTTAGGGTTAAAGGCCATTTCACAAGACGCATAAAAACTATTGGCATCCACCAAGGCATAAACAGGCATCATTGTGCTCAACTAGAGTAAAAATAAAAGTGTAACACTTTTCAAGATAACCCGCTAGTTCGAATCTAAAACCTGAATGCGCAATGACCGGTCTGGCTTTAATAAAAACTTAACAAGAATTTTATAACTGTCCAATTCAATAAAATGCGACGCGCTTGAACTCTCCAATAAGTCGGCTAGCGCAGAGTCATCTGTCGCGGTTCCCATCCAACACCACTGGTTAATAAGGTGAACCTGCTGATTCGAACCCTGTTGTTCTTTTACTAAAATCGCACCCGACCAAGGCCAAACTTGCTGTTTAAGTGGTAACAACGCCGTTGCCAAGCGAAGATTATACTGAGCAGCCGACTCCTGACCAACACACCCGCCTTTACAGCGTTTAAGCTGGTAGGCAAAACAGGCGCCCGATGACTTTTTCTCTAAACCGGTTAAACGCTGACACAGTTGATGCTCGGTCACACGTTTTTCCAAAGCTTTAATTGCTTGGGCTTTCGAGCGGTAAAGTCCGTAACTATTGGCTAAATCCTCTGCACTCAGGCCATCAGTGCTCACCAAGCGCAGTGTGTCATAGCCTAATTGATCTTGAACAATCTCAAAATGCCAAAGCTTGGTCAACTTTTTTAATTGTCGATTGTATTTAGGGCTGAGCTGCTTTACCAACTTAGCTTCCAACAACTGTGCACCCAAGTCTCCTGCACACTCAATCCAATCTATATGATGCAACTCATTGGCGATCTGAAGATCTTTGGCTAAGGTTTGACCCTGCGAAAAATGGCTTAAAATACGTGTGCGCAGGGTGACCGACTTGCCCACATAAATCACATGCCCCTGCTGATTGTAGAATTGATACACACCCGGCGTATCAGGGCAATCCTTCAATACATCAGGGTCTAGATTGGCCGGTAAGCTATAGGTTTTAAGTTGCGCTTTACATTGCGCAATGACTGCATCAACGCCTTTATCTAAGCAGGCCTGCTGCAAAAAATACCCCAACACCTGGGCATCGCCCATCGCACGATGGCGCTGTTCACAACCAAGACCAAAGCGCTCAATGAGTTGATCCAACCCATGACGTTTATATTCGGGATAAAGCGCACGCGAGAGTTTTACCGTACACAAAACCGGCATTTTAAAATCCAACCCCAGACGCTTAAACGAGGCCTTAATAAAACCATAATCAAAACGCGCATTATGAGCAACAAACAGTTTGTTTTGAAATTTAGCCGCCAAGGTGTCGGCTATCTCAGCAAAACTTGGGGCATTCGCCACCATTGCATTGCTAATTCCAGTTAGCTCGGTAATCCAAGGTGGAATCGAGCGTGAGGGCTTTAGGAGTGTTTGATAACGTTCGACCACTTCGCCTTGCGCAATATGAATCAAGGCGATTTCGGTTATCTCATCAAGGTGTAATTTACCTCCCGTGGTTTCAATATCAACCAGTACCCAGTCATCAAAGCCGGCTTTAGCTAGGGCTTGCCAATCCTTAAGCACGCTTAAACAGCCTTAAACATGTTAAAAACCCATTACAACAAGCGAAAGCATCGCAATAAAGCTCGCTTGCCAGCGTAAACGCCAAAACCAGGCCTGTGTTTGGGCTAAGGTTAACCAGCGCCAATCCACAGCCAACATCACCGCAAAACCCAGCGCCATTCCCCAAAAAGCTAATACACTACTGGGCAATAACCACATCAACCAAGCCCAAAGCGCAATAATATTGGACATCCACAGCAAACGTCTGGCCAAGGGTTTTTGATCATAACGATCCAGTTTACCTAAGGCCAGACCCCAGTGAATCCCCGCCAAAAAACTCAGAATAACTGCAGCATAAGCCAATAAAGCAGAATCAATCGCAAAGGGAAGCCATGCAGCAAAAGGCGCCAGCCCTAAATGGGCGAGCCCTCCATAAATAAAAGGCAGGGTACCCAAATAAGTCAGGGTCTGTGCAAGTGTAATCGGTGACATGACTTCTCCTTAACGAACACGATGGTGGGTGGTGAGCTGTGTTTCCGACAAAAGCTGTTTTTCAACTTTTTTCCAGTAATGAAAAAATCGCTTCGGTGCGGGGTCATCAATTGAGACCCACTCATCCACTGAGCGTAGTTGTAAGCTAGCAATAGCCTGTTGAGCCGTTTCAATGAGTTCGCTTAAAATTGGGTCCTGTGCGGCGGGTGTTAAGATCTCCTCGCACCCCTGCTCTAGCAGCCTGTGCAAGCCTTCAAGGATGTCCGCTTGGTACACCTCACAGCCCAGGTCGGCAAGTTCGCAAAGGGTTTCATAAACAAATACTTGGCGCTTGAGCGACCAGGCCTGCTTGTTAAAATAAGTCTGATCCCAAATATACACCCAACGATCCTCAGGGTTTAAGTCTCTTGGCCTTGTCAAACACTCATCGTGCAACCAAAACAAACGCGCCATACTAACCCTCCCACACACGATTTGGAAACAACTGAACAGTCAAGCGTTCATAACTTGCATCAAATAGTCGGTTACTCGGATGCGTGCAATCCAATAGATCACCTGCAAAACGCTTAACATTGTCAAGGTTAAAAATATAAGGCTTAGCGCTAAAGGTCGAAGCGACCCATTGCCACGAATAATTATTTGAGGCGATATCCCCATCTAGTAAATGGCTTAAAAACCAAGCTGCACCCGCTTGCCACTTAATCCGCCGCCAATGCACTATGTAAGAGGCTAGATAGAGACGAGCATGGTTATGTAAATACCCCTGATTAAGCAGCTGCTCAATTAATTGATCTACCAGCCGCACACCGGTTTGAGCTTGTAGAATATCCTCAGGGAGGTGATCGGCATAATCTTGGGCACTAAAACCGGTTTTATAAGCTTCTCGGTCTTGCCAAACGGCAGATGACTGAGCCTGATGAACACGATGAAAATAGTCACGCCAGGCCAATTGTTGAACAAAACGTGCGCGTAACGCACTCGGATAGGACACTGCCAATTGATCAGCTAACTCAGCGGGGCTCATCACGCCATGACGAATATAAGGCGAAAGACCTGAAACCGCCCCCTTTAGGTAATTTCGGTTTCGACTATAGGCCGCAGGATCAATCAACTCGGCTTTTTGCCAAGCTGGCGCACCACCCCCTTGAATCGAGCTCACCCTATCCTCAGCCAACCCTGACAAACCCTGAACATAACGAATGAGCGAACAGCGATGTTCAAACTTTGTGATCAAAGGGCGCATCCAAATCACCGATGCTTGTACTGAGTAGGACAATAACCGCGCGATACCTGATCGCTGCGAAGTGCAAGATGCTTGGTTTTTCGGCCTGATACCCGTGCACGCCATAACCGAAAACTTGAGGGCTTCAACTCACGGCGCATCAACTTAATCACTTGGGGTTCAGACAAGCCAAAATTCAGCTCAATCGCCTCAAAAGGTGTACGATCTTCCCAAGCCATCTCAATCACGCGATGGCGATCCTCTAAACATAAAGTCACGGCAACATTCCTATACAAAAACTATATAGAAATAATACACCATAACACGCTAAACAAAAAGATAATCTAATAAAACAACGACAATCCAACCATTGCAACCACCCCAACGCTCACCACATAAAACAACATAGGAAGCAAGGTATAGCGGATAATTTGCCCTTCTCGCCCGACGAGGTTCACCACGGAGGCGGCAGCCACCACATTCACCACACAAATCATATTGCCCGCATTCGCACCTAACATTTGTAAGGCTAAAATCCAATGGGTCGGCAAGCCGGTTGCCAGTGCGGTAGATTCCTGAAACTGCGCAAACATCATATTTGAAAAGGTCGCTGAACCCGCGATAAAACTCCCCAGCGCACCCACAAACGGGGCGGCAAGCGGCCAAGCGCCCTCAAAGGTGGCCGCCGCCAACACCGCCAACTCCATTGGCATCGACATCAGCTCTGCGGAATTGACCCCTGAATTTAAAAATATCCGCACCATCGGCACCGACGCCCCCAGCGCAATAATCGTCGGCAACATGACCTTAAGCGAACGCCCCCAAGCCAGGCCTGCTTGTTTCATCGGCACTTTATGCAATAGCAAGGTAATAATGGCAACAAGCAAAAACAAACTACCCGGCAAGTACAAAGGCACCCACTTTGCAGAAATATCAGTAGCCAATAAATGATTAAACTCAAAACTTACGCTGGTTAGCCAAGCTTTAAATGGCAAAAACTCTAACCGGCTCAGCACGAGTAACAACGCAACCAAAATATAGGGCGACCAGGCTTGTAAAAGAGACAAGGTTTTCGATTCGTTTGAATTCACTTTGAAGGATGAGATGGCCGGTGTTTTTTCACAGCCCTCGATTTTCACCTGGTCTGGCGATACTTCATCCAAACTTTGCGCGTCAGCTTCAGTCTTATCTGTTTTAAATAACCAAATATCTTTTGGCATTAAAAACCCTTTTTTAGCCGCAAAAACCGTAATCGCCAACCCCACTAAGCCGCCGAGAATGGCAGGAAACTCAGGCCCAAGCGTTTTTGCAACCAACAAGGCTGTCAAGGTATAAGAAAACCCGGCTAACAACGCAAACTTCCAAGCGCCCAACCCCTCACGCCAGCTTTTATTTTCCCCAAAAAATCGTGTTAACAAGAGCACCATAATCAAGGGTAAAAAACTGGCTACAAATAAATCAATCGTGCTGGCCGTAGTCGCAATCTGCATAATTTCAGCATGGCTTGGATCTACTAAACCCTGCCCCAAACCAACAATCACCGGCGTACCCACCGCACCATAAGAGACTGCGCCACTATCCGCAATCAAAGCCAAAACTACCGCAGCCATCGCCGGAAACCCTAGGGCTAACAACAAAGGCGCCACAATGGCCGCCGGTGTACCAAAACCACTCGCTCCTTCCAAAAAGGCAACAAACAACCAACCGACGATCACCGTTTGTACTCGCCGGTCAGGTGAGATTTGAGTAAAACCCGTTCGAATAACCTCAACGGCCCCGCTTACCTGTAGGGTATTGAGCAAAACAATAGCGCCAAATACAATCAGCAAAATGGACGCACCAATCACCCAGCCCTCAAGTACCGAAGCCGCAATTTGAACGACAGGAACTTGCCAAACCAACCAAGCTAAGATTGCGACCATAACTAAACTTAAGCTCATCGCTCGGCTAGCAGGCAACCGCATAATAACCAAAAACAATAAAACGGCTAAAACGGGCATCGCTGCCGCTAACAACTGGAAGAAACTCATGGCAAGCCTATAAAAAGGAGTAAAGTAGCTCAATTATAACAAAATAAAGCAAGCAACAATCAATTGACAATCAGTTTCATCAGGTTATAATTTAAGGTTTTTTCAAATCTGAGAGGGCAAACGTATGCCAGTATCTGAACACCCTTTAGTTGGCGTTATTATGGGCTCAAAAAGTGATTGGCCAACCATGCAACATGCGGTTGAAATGTTGAACCAATTCGGTGTGGCGTATGAAGTAAAAGTCGTCTCGGCGCATCGCACTCCAGATTTAATGTTTGATTACGCCCAAACGGCTGAACAAAGAGGTTTAGAGGTTATTATTGCTGGTGCAGGCGGCGCCGCTCACCTTCCTGGCATGGTTGCGGCCAAAACATTGGTTCCAGTACTCGGGGTTCCGGTAAAATCACGCGCACTCAGCGGCCAAGACTCACTATTGTCGATTGTTCAAATGCCCGGCGGTATTCCTGTTGGCACACTTGCCATTGGTGATGCTGGCGCAAAAAATGCAGGTATCCTCGCGGCTCAAATCATCGGCAATCACAATAGCACTGTGCGTGATGCCGTGCGGGTTTGGCGACAAGCACAAACAGACTTTGTACTCGATAATCCCGACCCATCTATCGACTAAATCTATGGCCTACTATCGCTAACAATGGTGAATTGCATCCCTTCCAGCCGGAGAAAAACCGCATGACTGAGCACAAACGTAAGATTGGCATTCTAGGTGCAGGGCAACTTGGTCGCATGTTAGCCTTGGCAGGCTATCCACTCGACTTGCAGTTTGGGTTTTACGGCTCAGCGCTGGATGAACCCGCTGGACGACTAGGTCGGTTTTACCCTAACCATGAAAACCAACTTGACCCACTCATTGAGTTTGCTGATGTCATCACCTACGAAAGTGAAAACACCTCGGTGGAACAGGTTGAACAAATCAGCCAAATAAAACCCGTCTATCCTAGTGCAACCTCGCTTTACTACTCGCAAGATCGTGGGCGTGAAAAAGAGCTTTTTGATCGGCTGAATATCCCCTGCGCCCCCTACCAACTCGTCGCCAACTCAACTGAATTGACTCAAGCTGTTGAAAAAATTGGATTACCTGCGATACTAAAAACCACTACAGAAGGCTATGATGGCAAAGGCCAATTTGTTATCAAATCACCCCAAGACATTAACCAGGCCTGGTTGTCGATTGGCCAACGTCCTGCGGTCCTGGAAGCGCTTGTGCGCTTTAAGCGTGAGCTCTCAATGATTGCCGTACGCAATGCCGCCAATCAACACGTCTACTACCCACTGGTCGAAAACCGCCACCATCAAGGCATTTTGCGCCTCACCCTTGCGCCCGCACAAGCCGTCACTGAAACCCTACAACGTCAAGCTGAAAGCTATATGCAAGCCCTATTGGATGAAATGAACCACATTGGCGCGCTGACACTTGAGCTGTTTGAAACCGAGCAGGGCTTAGTGGTGAATGAAATGGCGCCCCGCGTGCACAATTCAGGGCATTGGAGCATCGAAGGCGCACAGACTTCGCAGTTTGAAAACCACCTACGTGCGATTACTGGCCTTCCGCTTGGCAGTACTTCGCCACGTCAATCCCATGCCGCAATGATTAATATTATTGGCGAACTAGGCAACATTGATCTGCCCTTAAACCTCAACAATGTTTATGTTCATTTATATGATAAACAGGAGCGTGCGGGAAGAAAACTTGGACACATTACGCTACTGGCCGATAGCCAGCAGGCGTTAGACAAACAACTCGAACAACTTAAAGACTGGCTTGCTTAGGTAGCCTGCGGGTTCATAACCAACCAGGTCGGGTTGGTTATACCAATCAGCTCTTATCAAGCAAAATTAAAAACCAATTGATCATCGCTTAGATCAATCGTAACTTCACCGCCATTTTGCAATTCGCCAAACAAGAGCTTTTCAGCTAAAGGCTGTTTAATTTGCTCTTGAATCAAACGATTCATTGGCCGCGCACCCATTTGCGGATCAAAGCCTTTTTTCGCTAACCAATCACGCGCCGCCGCGGTCAAAACTAAAGTCACTTTTTTCTCTAACAAACTGTGTTCAAGTGCATAAATAAACTTATTGACCACCGAACTCATCGAATCCTGAGATAAACGATTAAACTGAATCACCCCATCCAAACGATTACGAAACTCGGGTTTAAACTGCTTTTTAAGCTCAGAATTAAAGTCCATACTGTGATCCTGCTCAGCAAAGCCTATGCTCGCCCGACTCATCTGCTCAGCTCCGACGTTCGAGGTCATAATCAGAATAACATTACGAAAATCAACCTTACGACCATTATTGTCCGTTAAGGTACCGTGATCCATAACTTGCAACAACAAGTTATACACATCAGGATGGGCTTTTTCTATTTCGTCCAACAACACGACGGAATGAGGTTGGCGATTAACCGCCTCGGTCAGTAAACCACCCTGGTCAAAACCTACATAGCCCGGTGGGGCGCCAATTAAACGTGAGACCGTATGACGTTCCATATACTCAGACATGTCGAAACGTACTAACTCAACCCCCAAATGCTTAGCAAGCTGCTGGGTTAACTCTGTTTTGCCGACGCCTGTTGGGCCGGCAAACAAAAAACTACCCGTAGGTTTATCGGCATTCGCCAAACCGGAACGGGCTAATTTAATCGCCGATACCACTTGGCCAATAGCATGATCCTGACCAAACACCACACGCTGAAGACTGGTTTCAAGATCAAACAGCTTATTTTTTTCTTTTTGCGTGATATTAGCAATCGGAATACGGGCAATGTTTGCCACCACCTGCTGAATTTCAGGCACACCAATTTGTTTACGCCGCCGACTCGGGGGCATTAAACGTTGCTTGGCTCCCGCCTCATCAATGACATCAATCGCCTTATCAGGCAAATGGCGATCAGTAATATAACGTTCGGCTAATTCGGCGGCCGCCTTAAGCGCAGGCTGGGTATATTTCACCTCGTGATGCGCCTCAAACTGTTCTTTCAAGCCTTTTAAGATATCAAAGGTTTCATTAACGGTGGGTTCACGCACTTCAACTTTTTGAAAGCGACGTGCTAAAGCACGATCTTTTTCAAAAATACCGCGGTATTCTTCATAGGTTGTCGCACCAATACAGCGCAGCTTACCATTCGCTAGAGCCGGTTTCATCAGGTTAGACGCATCCATAGCCCCGCCCTGCACCGCCCCCGCACCAACAATAGTGTGAATTTCATCAATAAACAAAATCGCATGCGGTTGTTTTTCTAATTCATTTAATAAGGCTTTAAAGCGTTTTTCAAAATCACCACGGTAACGCGTTCCCGCCAATAAAGCGCCCATATCCAAACTATAGACCACCGCATCGGCTATACTTTCCGGTACTTCACCGTGCACAATTTTATGCGCCAAACCTTCAGCAATCGAGGTTTTACCTACACCTGGCTCACCGACCAATAGTGGATTATTTTTACGCCGACGGCTCAAGATTTCAAGCGTACGATTAAGTTCCCACTGGCGACCAATCATTGGGTCAATGCGCCCTTCCAGGGCATGTTTATTCAAGTTTAAACTAAAGTTAGTCAGCGCTTCTTCTGCGCCTGGCTTGTCGATTTCTTGTTCCGGCTGCTGCGCTGACTGGTAAAAATCCTCTTCCTGTGAAGACACCACGCCGTGCGATAAATAACTCAAAACATCAACACGATGAATACCATTTGATTGCAAAATAAATACCGCTTGTGAATCCGGTTCAGCAAACATCGAAGCCAACAAATGCACCCCCAACACCTCGTTATAGCCATTAGATTGCACCATATAGATTGCACGTTCAATCACGCGCTGAAAACTCATCGTTGGGTGAATTTCTTGGCGATCAGGGCTGCTGAACAAAGGCTCTGTTTCTAAGAACTGCTCAAGTTCGCTTTCGATTTGCTCAAGTTTACCGCCGCAGGCTACTACAACCTCTTGAACATCAGGCAGGCTCAATAATTCAAGCAATAAGTGCTCAAGCGTCACAAATTCATGTTCATACTCATGCGCCATTCCAAACGCATTACTCAGTGACATCTGCACAGATTTACTTAACATAGACATTTCTCAATCAGATTATTCGGCTTCAATTTGACACTTTAACGGATGTTGGTTTTGGCGGGCATACTGGTTAACCTGATAAGCTTTGGTTTCAGCTACTTCTCGGCTATACACTCCGCAAATGCCTTTACCTTGCTGATGCACCGCTAACATCACCTGCACCGCTTTATCCTCATCCATTTTAAAAAACCTAATTAATACATCCACCACAAACTCCATAGGCGTAAAGTCATCGTTTAACAATACAACCTTATAGCGCTTAGGCGGTTTAGCTTTTTGTTTTACCGGGTCAAGGACTAGATTATCACTGGTTTGGTCAAAATGAGACATAATTTTATAATTTCAATATTTTTGAATAATAGAACAAAATTATGCGGCAATAAGGCGCGCATAGAGATGACCCGCCAATCCACGCTCATCGGATGGCAAGCCTTTGTTTTGAACTTTGATAAATTCGTTTTGATTATAGTTTTCAGGCACAACTAACGTCAGCGCACCGACAGGTGAATCAAATTGCACCGTCCCACCAGCCACCAACAAACTCTTGGGGACTTTTATCTCACCATAAAGATCAACACCTTGCAACTTCCAACTCAAACTCTCTTGGTTAATATTAAAACTCACCAAATAATCACCAGGTTGTCCACCAAATAAACCTTGGTAGCCTTTGCCCTTTAGACGAAAGGTTTTACCCTCAAATGCATCACGGGTAAACTTCATTTTCACCCTTAGGCCAGGAATATAAAAATGACCTTGCTGTAATAGACGAATAGCATAACGTAACGTCAGCGGATAACAAATAATCCGATCTTTACCGTCAATCGGTGCACGTTGCCATTTACTATGTGGCTGATAATCCTGCCGCTGAAAGCCTTCTTTGGGCTGGGCATGGTCGCGAGCGCTTTGGTTTGGCTGATATCGAGAATTAAAATGGCTGCTTTTAAAGCGAGAGAAAGCCCGGCAATAGGCCTCACGATGTTTGCTTAACACCTCATAGGCTTCTGATATTTCTTGAAACCTGAGTGTTGCATCGGGCATTTTTGATACATCAGGGTGATAACGACGGGCTAACCTACGGTAAGTCAGCTTAATCGTTTTTTCGCAGGCCTGGTTGTGCAAACCCAAAACGGCAAAATAATCTTTATTGGCATCAAAGTGTTGTGTAAACATGCTTTGAAAAGATTCCCTAATTAATTAAAAAAACAGTGTTAAGCGCTTAGCAATATAAATGCCAAAACAAATCGTCTGCAAAATCTATAGCGACGAGCTCAAACTAAGATACAATTTCTACTATGCCAAGTTTACTCTTATTTAACAAGCCCTTTGATGTTCTTTGTCAATTTACTGACGACCTTGGACGTCCTACACTCGCTGATTATATTTCGCAGCCTGGATTTTATGCCGCTGGACGCTTAGACCGTGATAGCGAAGGTTTATTACTGCTAACCGACAATGGAAAACTGCAACAGCGGCTAGCCGATCCAGCATTTAAACAACCTAAAACCTATATAGTTCAAGTGGAGGGAGAAACTAGCCCACAAGCGCTTAAAAGCCTTTGCGAAGGTGTGCTGCTTAAAGATGGCTTAACCCGCCCAGCCCAAGCGACTCAAATTGACGAGCCCAGTTGGCTCTGGCCGCGCACACCACCAATCCGCGAACGAAAATCGATTCCTACTAGCTGGCTTCAATTGACGATAAAAGAAGGTAAAAATCGCCAAGTAAGACGTATGACCGCTGCAACCGGTTTCCCAACGCTACGACTGATCCGCACTCAAATAGGTGAATTCCAACTTGGTTCACTGCAACCGGGTGAAATGCAAATGCGCACCACGAATCTGTTAAAATAACCCATTACCTCAATTAACAATTAAGACTATGAATCAAAACACCAAAGTGATTGTTGGCCTCTCCGGTGGCGTAGACTCCTCGGTTAGCGCGCTGCTTCTCAAACAACAGGGCTACCAAGTGGAAGGCTTGTTTATGAAAAACTGGGAAGGTGATGACACCGATGACTATTGCCCAGCCGCCGCTGATTTACAAGATGTCTTTAGCATTTGTGAGCAACTTGACATTTCTTTGCATGTTGAAAACTTCTCTAAAGATTATTGGGATCGGGTATTTGAGCACTTTCTAGCCGAATACCAAGCAGGACGAACCCCTAATCCAGATATTCTGTGTAATAAAGAAATTAAGTTCAAAGCGTTTTTAGACCATGCGCTTAACCTAGGGGCGGACAAAATTGCCACCGGTCATTATGCGCGTGTAGCCCAAACTCATGAGGGCGAATACCAACTTCTAAAAGGCCTAGATAATAACAAAGACCAAAGTTACTTTCTTTACACTTTGCAGCAAAAGGCGCTGAGTAAAACACTTTTCCCCGTCGGCGAACTGCAAAAAGCAGAAGTAAGGCGGCTGGCCGAACAAGCAGGCCTGGTTGTACACAATAAAAAAGACAGTACCGGCATCTGCTTTATTGGTGAGCGCAAGTTCAAGGATTTTTTACAACGCTATCTACCTGCTCAACCTGGCGAGATTATTAAACCCGATGGCACGGTAATTGGTCGGCACGAAGGCCTAATGTACTACACCTTAGGCCAACGAAAAGGCTTAGGCATTGGCGGCGGCCATGGTGACTCGGCTGCACCCTGGTTTGTGGCTGATAAAAACCTAGCTACTAATCAGTTGATTGCAGTACAAGGTGAGCAAGACTCACACCTCCATCATTGCGCACTGCTTGCCCACCAATGTGATTGGACCAATGCACAGTTACCCACTTTAAATCATCCATTAAAAGCTAAAATACGCTATCGACAACACGAACAACCCTGCCTAATCAAACAGGCAAGCGATGGACAGATTTGGGTTGAATTCGATCAACCCCAAAAAGCGATTACCCCAGGACAATCGATTGTTTTTTATCAAGATCAGGTTTGTTTGGGGGGTGCGGTGATTAAACAACGCGCAAACACACTGACACAATTAACTGAACTTATCTAAAGGAAGCTTATGTCAAACTATACAGATCAAGATCGAACGCTGGCCCTGATCGGCATTTATCAAGTCTCTAAGCTGGTATTTGACCTCGCAACCACAGGCAAGATGGATGAAAATGCCTTTCACACCTCTATTAACACCCTATTTGCTGAAAACCCGAGCAGCACGCTTGATGTTTATGGTGATGATGTGATGAATATTCAGCTTGGTGTTCGCACACTGCTTTCACAAATGGGGTCATCGGATAGTGACGAGATGCGTAATATCGAAATTACGCGCTATGCACTCAGCTTAATACTACTTGAACGAAGTGTAATAAAAGAAGACGGCACCCTCGACAAAATAGCGCGTACCTTAGAAACGGCTAAAACACAGCGAGCCCATTTTGGTGATTGGCATGAAAACGTGACCGCATCTATCGCCCGCGCCTATACGGAAAATGTGAGTAACCTTAATCCACGAATTATGGTAAAAGGCCAACATGGCCACCTACAAAACCCGCACAACGCGAATAAAATTCGTGCTTTACTTCTAGCAGGCATTCGCTCAGCTTTGCTGTGGCGTCAAGTTGGCGGATCACGCTGGGGTTTAATTTGGAGTCGTAAAAAATATCTTCGCAGTGCTCAAGCCTTAAATCGCACACCCCCTAAAGACCCTAACGAATCGTTATTCCGCAGACAATAATTGTGCACATTGGCGGGTTCTCACGGGGAACCGCCTGACTAACCCTAATAGGCATCCAACCAATGATGCAACTTTTCCGAAAGCGTCTTCGGATTAATCGGTTTAGCCACATAATCATTCATGCCACTGGCATAACAACGCTCTTCATCACCCTGCATAGCATTGGCTGTTAAAGCAATAACAGGGATCGATTTATTGATACTCGTTGAAGCGCGAAGTGATTGTGTAGCCGTATAACCATCCATTACCGGCATCTGGCAGTCCATTAAAACCAGGTCAAACGGCTGCTGACTTAACATATCTAAGGCTTCTTGACCGTTATTCGCCACCACTGGCGTTAACGCAAGCCTTTTCAATAACGCCAACGCTAGTTTTTGATTCACTAGGTTATCTTCGACCAACAACACCCTTGCTTGTTCAAACGATTTAGCTGTTTCGCACTCGACCGCAGGTTGTGCTTCTAAGGCTGACTGGGGCGAAATGACATGATTAATCCAATGAGGCAGATTGCCATACTTAATCGGCTTAATTCTGACCTTAACGCCCAATCTGTCCATTTGCTCACGCCACTCACTCGCTTGCTTATGACTCACCATTAAGCTAACACTAGGGTGCTGTGCTTTAATATCATTGATTAAACTTAAGGGTCGGTCATAAGACCGCGCAACCTCAGACATATCCAACCAAACGGGAAGAGCAGGATCAAGGTTTGCTTCATTTAACGCTACCAAATCAAAAGCCAAAACCTCAATATTCAATTCAGCAAACTGCTTTATATACATCGAGCGTAAAAGGTTATCACTCATTACCCAAGCTAGTTTGACGGGCTGATTCATGGCACCTAAACAAGGCTCAGAACCCCCATCTTCACAAGGCAAAGAAAAATAAAACCGCGAACCCTTGCCTAATTGGCTTTCAACCGCAATCTGACCACCAAGTAACGCTACTAATTGACGCGAAATAGCCAAGCCTAAACCCGTGCCACCAAAACCACGCGTAGATGAGCTATCTACCTGACTAAAAGCGCCAAACAACTTACCTTGGCCTTCCTCTGAAATACCAATACCTGAATCAACAATTTCAAATTGAACCGCTTTGGCAACCAAGCTGACATTTAAATAAACCGCTCCCGCAGGAGTGAATTTAATTCCATTACCCAATAAATTAATTAAAACCTGACGAAGCCGAACAGGATCTGTTTTAAGCTTAGCGGGTAACTTGGGTGAAATGAAATAACCAAGACTAATATCCTTGGCCTGTGCACTTGGCGCCACCATATCAATCACACCATCAAGCAAAGCAATTAAATCTACCGACTCAACCGAAACTTCTAACTTACCTGCCTCGATCTTGGAAAAATCTAAAATATCATTAATGATACCGAGTAATGAATCAGCGCTCGACTTAACCGTCAGAGTCAACTCCCTTTGCTCGTTA
Source organism: Thiomicrospira sp. R3 (assembly GCF_029581415.1). Taxonomy (GTDB): domain Bacteria; phylum Pseudomonadota; class Gammaproteobacteria; order Thiomicrospirales; family Thiomicrospiraceae; genus Thiomicrospira. Next base: position 238,628 of record NZ_CP121121.1, read on the forward strand.
GTAAGCGGGGTATCCAACAACAAACCCGTCATACCTATCACCCCATTCATAGGGGTACGAATTTCATGGCTCATATTAGCCAAAAATTCCGATTTCATTTTGGCAGATTGAAGCGCTTGATCGCGGGCTTTTTCTATTTCAATTTGCGCTTTTTTACGCTCAGTTACGTCTCGAATCACACCGGTAAAACGTCGTTTGTCACCTTCCCAAACCTCACTAACCGCTAGATCAATCGGAATAATTTTTCCGCTTTTAGTTAAGGCTTCTACATGACGTGTAAAGCCAATGACCTTAGGCTGACCTTCAAGCATATAGCGCTTGATGTAGCCATCATGCGCCGATTGATCAGGCTCAGGCACAATCAGTTTAATATTCTTACCCACTAACTCATCTGCTGAATAACCAAGAACAGACTCTAGTGAGCGGTTGGCTTCCAAAACAATGCCCTTATCATCAATAACAATAATTGCATCCACAACCGAATCCATAATGGACTGAGTTTTTTGTTGTTGGCGTTTCGCTTCAGCCATGGTTTGCTTATTTCTTCGTAAAACCAACCCCAACATTAATAACGCAACAACCGCCATAACAACCATTGCCACAAAGGTACGCATCGCACTGGCTTCGTTACTAATATGTAAAGAAGAAATCGGTCTAGTAACCTCTAACACCCCTCGAACATCTCCTAACTTCCAATCAGTTCTAGGCGTACCAGGATAGCTGTTATGACAGGCCACACAGGATTCTGTTAAGGTATCTGCCACGGCATAACGTAAAACCTCGGTTCCGTCATACAGCGTTTCATTGCGGCTAAAATAACCTTCCGGATTTTCACGTAAATAGTCCATTGCTTGGCGCTCAAACTCATCACGCAAGCCACCCCCTTTTCGCCAACTAAAAGGGAGATCACTGTACAGACGAACATTATAATTACTGTCTGATGACAACTTATCACCAAAATCAATAGCAAAGGTCGCAGGGAGTGGCAGGGTTCCTGGGATATTTAAATAGTCATGGGTAATCGGCACATTATGCTGGCGTACTGCAGGCACAATCGTATCTGCATAGAAGTTTCTAAACTGCGCAACCGAACCTGAAAAATTTCGCGCATCTTCAAGCGCTACTTGATTTAAATGCCGCTCAGAAGCACCAATATGTAGCCAAAAAACTAGGGAGATCCCTACGACTAGAAACAAAGCTAAAATTGGTGCAAGATAATCCACTAGCCATAAATAAAGCTTTTTCACCCTTAACCTTCCTAATTATTCCAGTTTGATAAACGAGGATTGGAGGTTTAGCATTAATGTAGGAAGTATTTCTTAATCACCGCGACAATTTCCTTAGTGTCAATTTTACCAATAAACGCATCCGCACCCAGCTCCGTTGCTTGACGTTTTGAATCGCTTACTGTCATCGATGAATGCACCACAACCGGAATCTTTAAGCCCATCTTCTCTTTGATAGTACGGATAACCGTGTGACCGGACACATTGGGCATTTCAAGATCAGTGATAACTAAACCAACCTTATCCCTATTTTCCTCAATCTGAAGAAAATCTATAATCCCCGCACCATCTTCAAATACCATGTGTTCAACACCAAGGTTCTCTAACACGGCTTTAACGTAACCACGGATACTAGCCTGATCATCAGCAAATAGGATTATTTTTTCAAACTTCAGCCCTAAGGATTCGACTTGTGCTTCTTTGTGTAAATCTGTTCCTGATATTTCCGCAATCATTTGCTCAACATCCATAACCAAACACAACTGATCTTCTATGCGCGTTTGCGATACAATTTTTCGTGCATTTTTATCGGTTTGCTGGATCTCTTTCCAATCTTTTTCCGCCACACCATGAATATAGGCAACCAATAAGCCAATAGTTTGATGATTAACTTCACATACAATAATAACGCTACGATCTGTCGCTTCTTGTTTTTGATAACCAAACCACTGCGCCGTATCATACACACTGATATACTCACCACGCACCGAAATAACACCCTTAAAAAATTCCGCCGCACTGGCACTAGACATAGTGATCGGGTACTCAGAGGCATTTAACACTTCTTTAATTTTAAAAATATTCATAGCATAAAATGCATTACGAGTAAAATCAGCATCATGCTCATTAACCAGTTTAAAAATCATCAAACTCATCGAGTTATTTTTACTTAAATTGGCTGTTTTATCTATCGTATTTAAATCCATCGCAAAGTGCTCCTCAATCCGAACGCTATAATTCTGCCTACTCTGCAGTGGCATTAACGGGCTTTTATTCTTTAAGTGATTTAGGCTTTGATTCTATCACGACCGATTCAGGCCTAGTAAACTTAGCGATTGATCGCGCCTCAATCACCCTTAAATGCTCATTATGACCCAATTGACCGCTTGATACCTTACTAATTTTAAAGCGGGACATCAATTCTTTTAATTGGTCTGAAACTGATTGCATTTGCTCAACACAGAGACGGGTTTGCTTAACCAAGTCCGCATTTTGCTTAGTGACACCTTCAATATGCCCTACCGACTGATTCACCTCCACAACCCCTTGTGCCTGCTGGGCCGATGACTCGGTTATTGACGAAACTATCTGCCGCATCTTAGTTGTTTCATTGGTAATATTTTTACATCTATGTGTTAGTCTAATCCTTAATTGCAATTGAGCACAATAAGGTTTTTTTATGATCGACAAGATAGCCTCATTGATTGATTCATACAGAAACGCTTGAATCACACTATCTGCAGGCGTATTATTAGAGGCTATGTGTATCTATTAGGGAATAACCACCAAGTCAACAACCCCGCCTTGAAAGGCGAGGCTTGTAAAAGCCTAGTTGACCAGAGGGCTTAATCTTAGATTAAGCAGCAGACGATAACGGGTCGTTAAGACTTACCAGTGGGTGCTTCCTTAGCCCACTGCTCTAAAAGGTGTTGAGAATGCGGGCATAGGGTAAGTGCCCAATCTTGATGTCGCCACCTCGGTGGGAGCCGGTTATCGTCAATCTCGAAGGGAGATGCCGAAAGGCACGTTACTAGCCCCGTAGGGGGAATAATTTGGAGAATACCGTATGTCGGTATTTGTATTAGCAAAAAACAAGAAGCCGTTAATGCCGTGCTCAGAGAAACGCGCAAGGCTACTGCTTTCGCGGGGTCGTGCGGTGGTGCATTTGATGACGCCGTTTACTATTCGGTTAAAAGACCGGGTAGCGGGTGTGTGTCAGTCCGTGCATGTCAAAATCGATCCCGGCTCAAAGCAAGCGGGGATGGCGGTTGTACTGGAATCCAAGCTGGATTTAAAGGTATTGTGGTTAAGTGTGATTCACCACCGCAGTCATCAGATTAGTGAACAGCTTACCGCACGACGCGCCATGCGCCGCCGTCGCCGTAATCAGCTTTGGTATCGGACATTGGCATGGAACGGGTGAAGTTTGATATGCAAAAGATGCTCAATGGCGACATCTCCGGTATCGAATACCAACAAGGTACACTGTTTGGGTTTGAAGTTAAGGAATACCTGCTGACCAAGCACAAGCATACCTGCGCGTATTGCAACGGAGTAAGCGGTGACAACAGGCTTGAGGTGGAACACGTCCAGCCTCGCTCAAAAGGTGGCAGCCACAGCGTTAAAAACTTGGTCATCGCGTGTCGGAGCTGTAATGAGGCGAAAGGCAACCATCGGCTTTCAGAGTGGAAACGGTTGTTGGGCATATCCAAGCTGGATAAAGCCCGTGCCATCGGGATTGAGAAAACCCTTAAGGGCAAGTGGACAGGACTCAAAGACGCGGCGGCGGTTAATACTACGCGTAACGCTTTGCTGCATGAACTTCTGGTGTTGGCTAAAACCACCGTATCGGTCTATACCGGAACGGGTGCGATGACCAAGTTTAATCGCAAACAGCAAGGCATTCCCAAGCATCATGCGCTGGATGCGGGCTGTGTTGGCGAAGATTTAAAACCGGTTAAAAACTGGGTTAAACCGGTTTTGGGTATTAAATGCACCGGACGTGGGAGTTATCAGCGTACACGACTGAACAAGTATGGCTTTCCACGCGGTTACTTAATGCGCCAAAAAGCGGTGCATGGCTTTCAGACTGGCGATCAGGTTAAAGCGGTGGTTCCCAGTGGGAAAAAGCAAGGCATTTACTCAGGTCGTGTGGCAATTCGTGCCAGCGGAAGGTTTAACATCCAAGCCGCCAACGGTTTGGTTCAGGGTATTAGTCACAAACACTGCACGTTAATCCAACGTGGTAGCGGTTATGGCTTTAATTTAACAACGATAGCACTTACTCACGGAGAACGCGAGAAACAGGCGGCCTAACGGCCGACGCTATCCCTCACCGGGCTAAACCCCGGTGTCTCTCGCGCAAAAATCAGATGAAACGGCAAACCGGCTCAATATTAATGCTCATGATGCTAATACTGATTGTCGGTGGCGCAACGGTGATGTACACTCTGCTCAATCAAAGCCCTGAAAAACTCCGCCTCGGTCAAAGCGAAAAACAAATGGCTCACCTAAACGCAATCAAAAATAGGTTATTGCTGTTTGCAGAAAAACCAGATTTATTTTGCGACACAACAACAAGTGATGACTTGACTCCAGCTCCAGGAGTTCGATACCTGCCCCTTCCCTGGGATAAAGAAACGGGCAGCTTTGCTTATAGTTTTACTGAATTTGACTACAAAGATATCTTTAAATTTGGCTTTGAAGAACTTGAGTCAATCGAAAACCTATCTTACGAACTAGACGGTAATACAGCTGAAGTAGTTGGGGCAGAATGTAACGATAAAGTAAGTGTTTTCAATATCTGCACAACAGACTACCCCATCAAGCTTAAATTTAAAGGCAACGATAGGCTTGTGCTTAAACTTACGAGATCAGAAATATGTCCATAACCTCTCATAAAAATAAAAAAAACGGTTTTACCCTTGTCGAAGTTGCCATTGTTATTGGTATTGTAGGCATTATTATGATGGGGCTTTTTGCTGGTATGGGAGCTATCCGTGAAACAGTAAAATTTAAGCAAGACCAACAAAAACTTCAAGACATTAAACAAGCCTTAATCAGTTTTGCTAGTGTTAACGGCCACCTCCCCTGCCCAGACACCACCGGAAACGGTAGAGAAAACAGGGAATTAACAATACCTGTTTGTACTGCAACAACCGGGAACTTGCCTTTTATAGATCTTGAAACACATCAGCAAAACGCCTACGGACTTCCTTACACCTATGTTATAAACCAAAACGCGAATGATGCGTCTAATGCACTAGCATCGAGTAGTAGTGCAAGCTATTTTATAAGTGGAAGTTGTCTTGACACTTCGACCCAAAATGGAACAACAGCCCCTTGCTTTAAATTTGACACACCACCGATGCCAGGCATTCCAGGAGCGGGTAACCTTCGCGTTCAAAATGATGAGACTGGAACAAGAGTATTCGCTGACCATATACCCCTAGTCGTTATTTCCCATGGACAAAATGGCTGCCCCGGTGAGTCTATTTTTGAACAACACAATTGTTCGCCTAATGGCAATAGCAATGTTTTCTACCAGGCAGCCCAACAAAGAAACAGTTTTGATGATGTCTTGATTTGGCTATCAGCACAAGAGATAAAATCGGCCACCTCGATTGATCGGTCAACGGTAAGAATCCCGAGAAGAATTGTATATAATTTTGCAAAGATGTCGTCTGAAGAGATCAATGAATTCCTATCTCGTGAATATGTCCGCTACATTGACGGTAGGGGGGGGCAAAATGCTTGGATACCCAGAGAAAAACCAGGCATGACCGACGAGGCTGGTAATCCAGTAGACTCGTTGCTAAGTGTACAAAAACCAGGTGAACAAATTTTACTGGTTCCAATACCCGCTGATTTTAAACAATATAAAATTTCCATTAAAGCACGACTAACCCAAGAAAGGCATGATTCCAACCAAGTGTGGAATGAAGGCGGCTTTGCGGCGTTTTTTGATACCTACCTTGAGGATAATGATATTACTTTAAGAAATAATTCAAGAATTCAAAAGGGCTATGTTTATCAGTTTGATCGTGGACATACTGCAGAATTTAGTCGACAGCTTATTCGTCCATGGAACCTTCTTGATATCAATAATTACAATAACGCTGAACAAGCCGTTGATTTTTACTACCCAAGATATCCAGCGCCGGCGGATTCTGATCCTAAAACTCAAGAAAGAATTGATTATGAAATTGAACGCACATTTGTACCCGACCGATTTGCTGATCCAAACTGGTGGGTACAAGTATATCAGACCGATATTATTGTAACCGGTAGCGATACAAATCGAAACGCAAACATTCGAATTGTCGGCTGGAATGATTTAGATAAAGACTGGACGAGGCTTGTTGCTCAGTTTGACTACCCAAAACCTAGAGCAAACAGTTACTTAACTGAAACTGTAACATCAAAAGGCGTAACAATAGAACATTTAATTATTGGTGAAAAAGCACAGCTTTATACTGGCTTAAGAACATGGAACCACTCACCGACAGAATTCCATTACTTAATAATTGAAGAAATTCTTGAATAAAATGAGCAAACAACAGTTATGAAAAATCCAAAAAAAGTTCATGCTATTAACGGTTTCACTCTGATTGAAATTGCGCTAATTATCGCGGTATTAGGCATTATCACCGCAGGGGTTATATCTGGCATAGGAGCAATGCGTGAAAGCGCAAAATTTAAAGAAGACCAAGTAAAACTCCAAGACATAAAAAAATCACTTATAAATTTTGTAGCCATTAACGGGTATTTGCCTTGCCCAGATACGGATAACACTGGGACTGAAAATAGAAACGCTCAGACCTGTAGCTCCTTTTCTGGCACACTACCATATATTGACCTTGGAACCCATCCACTCAATGCCTGGGGGCTGCCTTTTTCTTATATAGTTAATACAAACGTAGAAAACTTAAGTGACATAACTGACTCTCAAAGCAGTGCCAGTTATTTTGGCAATGGAGCATGTGCTGATTTAGATACTAGAAATAATGCTGATGCCCCTTGCTTTAGAATGAATACTCCTCCAATTTTAGGACAAACTACTGAAAACCTAGGCAACTACCAAGTTTCTGATGGAGCCAATGTTATAGCAAACCAAATTCCACTTTTAGTTATTTCTCATGGACAAAATGGCTGCCCAGGAGCAAGCAATTTTGAGAGCTGGAATTGCGACTTATCACAATTTTCAGATAACCAAACTCAGGTTTTTCAGGCCGCCCAGAATAGGCATGGAGTGAATCAATTTGATGATTTATTAATTTGGATATCTTCATTTGACATCAAAATTTCAGACAACCATCAATCCGTTTCTAACAATACCAACCTACCACCAGAAGAGAACCACACACCTCCCCCACCGCCTGAGGAAACAATTACAGTAAACGAGGAGTCCGAAGAAATAGTGGGCGGAAATACTGTTGATATTATTGATCGTTTATGGGGAGGACTCGGAGATAATGGTTTTGCTGTTGGCTTAGAAAGCAATGTATTCACTCAAAATAATCGACAAGTAATACACACAAACGATTTAAACATTGAAAACACAACAAATCTAATAATTCAGGCAACCGAAGCCAGTGGATCAACGTATTTTTTTGAAGTTGGTAGTGTATATTTTCTTAGCTGGAGTCAGGAGGGGTCCACCCGCACTATGCTAGGAACTATTTCTAGATCTGATGATGTGTCTTTACAGGATGACCTTAGAAATATAGTAGTTTTTAGGGGTGCTGTAGGAAATATAGAAACAGTTCTTGTTATAGATCATACTGGAGTACAAAGAGCAAATAACCTTTCATATGCAGTTAATGATCAAAATGCAAATGAAACCGTTGGCTTTAAAGCCGAGAGAATTACAGGAACTGCTCCAGCAGGTTCACAAATTAATATTTATGATAAAGACAACAACTTAATAGATACGGTTACGGCTGATGCAGATGGGAATTGGACAGCCATTATTTTTGACCCTGGCAAGGTAACCCCCATTACAATTGAATTAGTCGAAGATTAAGAAAGTTGGTAACATGAAAAAAAACCAAGGATTTACCCTCATTGAAATTGTGCTGGTTATTGCCATAATCGGTATTATTTCTGCACTTGTTTTTTCAAGCATGGGCGGTGTTAAAGATAGCCAAGACTTTGTTAAAGATCAACAGCGCCTCCAAGACATTAAAGCGGCACTATTGAGTTATGTAGCAAAAAATGGCTACTTACCTTGTCCAGATACAAACAACGATGGTAGCGAGAACCTGGGATTTGATGGAACAGCTAAGCGTGATAGTCCACCAGATGATATCTATTGCACACAAACCTCTGGTGGCTTGCCATTTGCAGATCTTGGTACTCATTCAGTTAATGTTTATGGAAAACCTTACACATACCATGTCAACCGTCAATCAAATTCAAGAGCAAATGTTATCGACTCAAGTTTAACCGCTAGTTTTTTTGGCAGTGAATGTAACAATGAACGCTCCTGTTTTAATCGTACAACGCCTCCCAACTCAAGCACAGCAGATGACTTCAGTTTAGGTAATTATCAAATATCTAACTCGACTGATCCTGTAGCTATACAAGTTCCCCTTGTTGTTGTTTCACATGGTAAAAACGGATGCTTTAATGTTTCCGGTTTTGAGGAAAACAATTGTAACAACCCCATTGAAATTGATAACCAACGCCTATTTTACCAAGCCCCACAGAATGATGATTTTGACGATGCTCTCATTTGGCTAGGTGCATTGGAAATAAAGCGTGTGGCAAGCGTTTTGTCTTTCAACATAACACCTCAACAACAAAACCCGCAGCAGAACAATAACGAAAACAATGATGATACTAGTGAGGCTAACGATCCGAATGGAGATGATAGCAATGGAACGCCTAATAGCTTTGGGCAATCAACGATTAGAGCTGAAGGGTCATTCTTTCTGAACCCTGACGTAAATCATACAACGTCCAGCGGTGACTACAATAGCGATCATAATATAGCTACAAACAATAGCAATAACTCGATCAGAATCGGAAATGACATGAACAAAAGCATTAACTTAGCTGAAGGCGATAATACATTAGATATTAGAAACGATATGAATGCTCGTATTGATGCTGGGGATGGTCATAATCTTATACGCGTTGATGGAAATCTTAATGGCACCGGCATTTTTCTTGGGAATGGTAACAATAGAGTGGATGTTTATGGAAACATGAACTCTACCATTGAAATCGGATCAGGTAATAATATAATTAGAAAAGAAGGAGATATTAATGGTTCTGGCGTAATACTCGGTTCAGGTGATAATGATGTATATATTGGCGGCAATTTAAATTCCAGTCCAAGTATTAATGCAGGAGGAAACACTGTGGTATATCTTAAAAAACAGCCTCACAGTGGGCAAATAATGCATGGCAACATGATAGACTCGTTGGCGTTTCTGCCATTTACTGCCAAACTACGACGAGCAGTAACAGCTATAGTCCCTGCAGTTAAATCGCACTTATTGGTTGCGGCCAAAATGTAAAATTATATAAAAGAATTCAAAAACCTGTTTTTTAATTTACCGAATCAAATGAGCAGTATTAGTACTGCGCAAAACATAATAAACAGTAATTTACTGCATTGTGCTATTAAAGAGGTTTTTAATGGTGGGCCCTCACGGACTTGAACCGTGGACCTAACGATTATGAGTCGTTTGCTCTAACCAACTGAGCTAAGGGCCCCTTTTTAGAAAGGGTTTCGCTTTAACAACCAGGCCTGGTTGTTAAAGCGCGGTTATTATAACGGTTTTAAATTATATTTAAAGCCTATTTTGACCTAAAGCTTAATGATCTAAGAAGCTGCGTAAACGTTCAGCACGGCTTGGATGACGTAGTTTGCGCAGGGCTTTCGCTTCGATTTGACGGATACGCTCACGCGTGACATCAAATTGTTTTCCGACTTCTTCCAACGTATGGTCGGTATTCATGCCTAAACCAAAACGCATACGCAACACTTTTGCCTCTCTTGGCGTCAACGTACCTAGCATTTCTCGAACCGTTTCACTCATACCTTCTTGGTCTGCTGAATCTGACGGAGATAGAATATTTGAGTCTTCAATAAAATCACCTAGTGATGAGTCTTCATCATCACCCACTGGAGTTTCCATAGAAATCGGTTCTTTAGCAATTTTCATCACTTTTCGAATCTTATCCTCTGGCATTTCCATTTCCTCTGCCAACTCTTCAGGTGTCGGTTCACGACCCATTTTTTGCAATAATTGGCGCTGAATACGGTTTAGCTTGTTGATCGTCTCTATCATGTGCACTGGAATACGAATAGTGCGGGCTTGGTCGGCAATGGAACGCGTAATCGCCTGACGAATCCACCAGGTTGCATAGGTTGAGAACTTATAGCCACGACGATATTCAAACTTATCAACCGCTTTCATTAATCCAATATTCCCTTCTTGGATCAAATCTAAAAACTGAAGGCCGCGGTTGGTATATTTTTTAGCGATCGAAATAACAAGACGCAAGTTAGCTTCAATCATCTCGCGTTTCGCAGCGCGGGTTAAGCTCTCGGACTTACTTAAATCCTTATAAACTTTTTTGTAATAGCTTATCGCCATTTTTTCAGATTTTTCTATCAGCGCCAAACGCTTCTGAGCTCGTTTAACATCCGATCTTATATCTTCAAGCGCAGTTGCTTTAGCTGGAAACTGCTCAATCAACTTATCAACTAATTGCTTATCCGTTTCTGCTTCTACAAACAGTTTCACAAACTCTGTGCGCGGCACCCCGACTTTACGAACAACTGAATCAACAATCACACGCTCTTGGTCACGAATACCCGCTATCTTAAGCTTGATATCGCGGATAATTCCGTTAGTAAACAAAGGCACAAGCCTAACAGTTGCGAGGTGTTCTACCACCATGGCACGTTTTTTCTTGGCTTTTGCATCACTTGAACCATACTCATCTTCGGCTTTGACCGCTGCCCGATGTAACTTTTCAAGTTTGGCCAAATAAGCTTCAAGCTCAGCAGGATCAATAGTGTTATCTCTTGGTTCACTTTCGGTATCCGCATTCAACTCTTCAACCGCTAAGTCGATCAAGTCTTCGGGTCGAATAAAACTTTGAATCACATCAGCAACCTTACCTTCACCGTCATCCATCCTGATAAAGGCTTTAAGAATACGCTCTGCACAGACAGGGAATTTAGACAAGGAATCCAACATATCACGAATATTCGATTCAATGCGTTTGGCAATATCAATTTCACCCTTTCGTGTTAGCAATTCCACCGAGCCCATTTCGCGCATATACATACGAACGGGATCAGTAGTACGCCCAAACTCTGAGTCAACCTCTGACAAAGCAAGAAGGGCCGCTTCAGCGGCAGCTTCGTCAAACGCGCCGCCTTCTTTAGTTAGCAACTCATCTTCTTCAGGCGGCATATCAAATAGTTGAATACCGAAATCTGTCAAAATAGTAATCACTTGACCGAGCTGATCTTCTTCAATATCATCAGGCAATACATCATTAATGTCTGCATAGGTTAAGTAACCCAGATCCTTCGCACGCTCAATCAAGTCAATTAACTGCTGCTTTCTTTCTATTTTTGTCATGTCTGCCTCAAATAACCCTATAAGATGTCTTCATACTCAGTGAAAACCTAACATTTAATTATATCAAACTACTAGTATTTTTTTTCCATAAAATCTTGTAACGCTTTTAATCCCTTGTGCTGATAACCTTGCTCAAGTAGATTTTTCTTCTCTAATTCATCAAGCAAACGATTAGCACTTTCCTGGAAGTACTGCTTAAGACTATCCTCATCGGTTGGCAGACTTCTCATACGGATATAGTCATACTCTTGACCATATCCTGCCTGTACCAACCAATTTACCGCTTGATTTAAATCATAATGCTGCGCCAACTGTGCAATTAGTCCATATAAAAACTGGTCATCCCGTCGCAGCGACGCTTGTAGGGCATTTGCAATAACCTGCTGCATAACGCCCGCCCACTCTGGTCGATTTAGCAACACGCATGCCAAGTGTTTAGACAAGGTCATAACTTGCTGAACAGAAGGCAAGTCTGCCGGTTTTTTACGCGCCAATGGTGTTTTAAAGGGGGCAAAACCGCTTCGAACACCCATTTGCTTCTCTAAACGCCAAGCAGGTAAGTCCACTGCATCCGCCACCGCCTCCACCAATAAATATTGATAAAGCCCTTGCGCCAAGTGGATATAGGGCTGGGCTAAAGCAACCAGCTGCTGACGCCCTTCTCGTGTTGAAATAGGATTGCTCAATTGATTTTGCAACCCTTGAAGCCAAAAAACAGACAGGGTTAAGGCCTGTTCAACCCGATGCTGAAACCCATCCGCCCCTTCGTTGCGTACTGTTGAATCTGGGTCTTCGCCTTGAGCTAAAAACAAAAACTTTACTGAACGGGTTTGCGCCATTAATGGAATGGCCAGTTCAGCCGCTTTCCATGCCGCTTTCAACCCAGCCTGATCACCATCAAAGCAAAATACAATTTCATCAATTTGCTTGAATAACATATTCAGGTGATCGGGTGTGGTTGCTGTCCCAAGGGTAGCAACCACATTATGAATACCGAACTGTGCTAAAGCCACTACGTCCATATAGCCTTCGACAACAATAATATTTTGATACGACTGGCGAGCTTGACGCAGTTCGTACAAGCCATAAAGTGTATAGCTTTTATGAAAAATAGGTGTTTCCGGCGAGTTTAAGTATTTAGGCTGATCCTGATTTGATAATACTCGGCCACCAAATGCAATCACGCGGCCACGACCATCCCGAATGGGAAACATAATTCGATTACGAAATCGGTCATAGTGCTTATTAGGCTCTTTTTCCACCAACAGCCCCAATTCGACCAACTGTGCTGTCAGGCGTTGATCTGCCACCAGGCCTGGTTGTAAACTTTCCCAGCCTGGTGGCGCAAAACCTATAACAAAGCGTTTAGCAATCTCAGCGCTTAATCCTCGCTTACGTAAATAAGCTTTAGCCTGTTCCGAAGCGGGGTGATCACGTAACTGATGTCGGTAAAACTTAGCGGCTGCCTGCATGACCTCATAGTGATCACGTGCTTGGCGTTGTTGATTTTTCTGTTTTTCTGTTACCTTTTGTCGCGGTACGTCCATTCCTAGCTGTGCTGCCAAAGACTCTACAGCCTCAACAAATGTTAGCCCTTCATACTCCATGATAAACGTAATCGCATCACCATGTGCACCGCAACCAAAGCAATGATAAAATTGCTTGGTTGGGTTAACATTAAAAGAAGCCGTTTTTTCTTGATGAAATGGGCAGCAGGCCTTAAATGTAACCCCGGCTTTTTTTAACGGAACGCGCTGATTGATCACTGAAACGATATCAGCACGCGCTAGAAGAGAGTCAATAAAGTCGCGTGGAATCGCCCCTTTTAACTCCATACCTTCTCCATTGAAACAGTGGACTTAATAAAACACAAAAACCCATTAACTATAAGTTAACGGGTTTTTTGAATATAAGCCAGAAATTAAAGTGCAGGCGCTAACCGATTGCGGATTTTATTTTTTGACTTACCTGCGCCATATCTGCACGCCCTTGCATTTGTGGCTTGAGCAATGCCATCACTTTACCCATATCTTGCATGCTTTTGGCTTCAACCTGAGCAACAGCATCTGCGACCATCTGGGCGATTTCTGTTTCTTTCAAAGGCTGGGGCATAAATTCCTGAATGATCACCATTTCAGCTATTTCATTGTCAGCAAGATCTTGACGGCCGGCTTCAGTGAACTGATTAATCGAATCTCTGCGCTGTTTGACCGCTTTATCAAGCACAGCAAGAATTTGGGTATCATCAAGCGTTATTTGCTGATCAATTTCTTGTTGCTTAATGGCTGCAAGTAATGTTCGCACAACAAGCAGGCGTGATTTTTCGCCTGCCTTCATACAGCGTTTCATTTCTTCAGTCAGTTTTGACTTATATTCGCTCATCAATTCATTCCAAATCGAATTAACGTGAAGTTAAACGACGACGCTCACGCGACAAACGCTTTGCTAGTCGCTTTACTGCTGCGGCTTTCATACGCTTTTTAGCCCAGGTTGGCTTTTCATAGTATTCACGCTTACGTGATTCAGTCAAAACACCTGCTTTTTCACAAGCACGTTTAAAACGACGTAGGGCCACATCAAATGGTTCGGTATCTCTTACTTTTACAATTGGCATAAAGCTCTTCTTCTTTAGATTTGATTAAAAATTCTGTCTAAACTGAAACCGAGTCTTCCTCAGCAGCAGCATTAAAGAAGAGGATTATAATTTTGCTTGACTCCTTTTGCAAATAAATTTGAGAAATTTTGTTAAAATCTTGGTTTATTTTTAAAGTCTGGTCATATCTTAATGAATAATTCACCTCAATCTACCTGCGTACTTGCTATTGAAAGCTCCTGTGATGAGAGTGCGGTCGCTATTTATGATAGTCATCAAGGGCTACTCGCTCACAACCTTTATAGTCAGGTTGAACTTCACGCTGAATATGGCGGCGTAGTACCCGAGTTGGCATCACGTGACCATATCCGCAAAATAACACCGCTTATTATGCAAACACTTGAGCAGGCTAAGCAGCCGAAGATTAACGGCATCGCCTATACTGCAGGCCCAGGACTTATTGGCGCCCTCTTATCAGGCGGTGCGATTGCACGAAGCCTGGCGTTTGCCTGGAATATACCTGCAATTGGCGTTCACCATATGGAAGGGCATTTGCTTGCGCCCATGCTAGAGGACAAGCCTCCCGCTTTCCCATTTATAGCCCTTTTAGTATCCGGTGGCCACAGCATGATTATTCGGGTTGATGGCATTGGGCGCTATAAACTACTGGGCGACACCCTCGACGATGCCGCTGGCGAAGCCTTTGACAAAACCGCTAAAATGATGGGGCTGGGCTATCCGGGTGGTCCGATGGTATCGAAACTCGCGCTCAGCGGCGACGAAACCCGCTATCGCTTTCCGCGACCGATGGTTGACCGCCCTGGCCTCGACATGAGCTTTAGCGGTTTAAAAACCTTTAGCTTAAATACCTGGAAAAAAGCACAAGCCCAAGGCGAAGATAATGACCAAACTCGCGCAGATATTTGTCGTGCTTTTGAACTGGCCGTCGCCGACACCTTAACGATTAAATGCAAACGCGCACTTGACCAAGAAGGCTTAAACCGAATCGTGGTATCCGGTGGCGTCAGCGCCAACCGCGAAATTCGCGCTAAACTAGATCAATTAATGGCAAAACGTAAAGGTCAGGCATTTTACCCAAGACTGGAGTTTTGTACCGACAATGCCGCGATGATTGCGTACGCGGGCGCACAACGCTTGATGGCTGGTGAGCAGAACGATTTAAACTTTGCCGCCAAGGCACGTTGGTCTTTAGAAGACCTTAGCGCCATTGATAGCCCTTGACTTACAAGAATTAAGGCTTCTTAGCCTTAATGAAGCTTTCTTCTCCACGAACCAGTCGTCCAATATTACTACGATGACGCCAGAATAAAACGGCCGTCATCAACCCAGTAACGATTACCCAACTGAGTTCGCCCGTTATAAAATACAGAAAAACAGGTGCTAAAAAAGTGGCCATTAAAGCCGACAAAGATGAAATCTTTAACACCTTAGCAACAAACAACCAAGTAACGACGGTCGCCAAACCGGCCCATAAATTAAGCGCTAACAACACGCCCAGCATGGTCGCCACACCTTTGCCGCCTTTAAACTGAAAAAATACTGGATAAAGGTGACCCAAAAACGCGGCTAGGCCTACCAGCACAATCCACACAGCATCAAAACCAAGCGCATGGGCTAACAACACAGGCAACACACCTTTTAGCATATCGCCCGCAAGCGTAATCCCCGCGGCCAGCTTGCCTTTATCTCCGCCAATCCGCAATACATTGGTCGCGCCGGGATTACCCGAGCCGGCTTCACGCGGATCACCCAAGCCCATTAGCTTGCACACAATAATAGCTGATGACACCGAACCTAATAAATAGGCTAAACCAACCAGGCCTGGTTGTAATAACAATTCGCTCATTCCATCACTTTCCTTTAAAATGTCGCTTAAAATGTCGCTAGATTTTAGCATTGAACGATCACTAGGAGCCTTAAAAATTGATGAATCAAGACTGCATTTACATTGAAGGCTTACGCATTGATTGCAAGATTGGCGTACACCACTGGGAAAAGGTCCAGAACCAACCCATTATTTTGGACATAAAACTCTATCAATCCATTCACCAAGCCGCGCAATCCGATGCGCTAAACGACACATTAGATTATTTTACGCTCAGCCAGCAACTAGATGAACTTTGCCAACAAACCATCTACA
Organism: Thiomicrospira sp. R3; assembly: GCF_029581415.1. GTDB lineage: Bacteria > Pseudomonadota > Gammaproteobacteria > Thiomicrospirales > Thiomicrospiraceae > Thiomicrospira. The sequence goes on from NZ_CP121121.1 coordinate 254,999, forward strand.
ATCTAATTGAAACGCTAGCCGAAAAAATTTGCCAGCACATCTTAAACAGCTACGCAAACGTGCAAGCGGTAAAACTAAAACTTAACAAACCCCAAGCCCTCCCCAAAGCCCAAGCAACCGGCATTGAAATATATCGAGGACGAATAAATGAATAAAGCACTACCTACCCCCTCTAGCGATGCCCAGGCTTTAAGCCAGCAATTGACTGACAAAATTTGTCGCCATATTAACCGTCATGGCCAGCTTAGCTTTGCTGACTATATGCGCCTCGCGCTCTACACGCCTAACCTGGGGTACTATGCTAACGGTCTAGCCAAAATTGGCGCTCAAGGCGACTTTATTACGGCGCCTGAAATTTCACCGATCTTCTCCCGCTGCTTAGCGCGTCAAGCCCAACAGGTTTTGAGCCAGCTAACCCAGCCCAATTTGGTTGAGTTTGGTGCTGGGCGCGGCATCATGGCGCGCGATATATTACTAGAACTCCACGCGCTTCACCAAGACATTGAACACTATTATATTATTGAACTCAGTGCCGATTTGCGTCAGGTACAGCAGCAAACGCTAGCCAGCCTCCCCGACGAATTACGCAATAAAGTTATTTGGCTAGATCAACTGCCTAGCACGCCGATAGAAGCTGTGGTATTGGCTAATGAGGTGTTAGACGCAATGCCGGTTGAGCGTATTCAACTCGAACCTTCGCGCCAATCTCATGCCTTTGTGGTTTGGGATGAGACCCATAAGCAGTTTGACTGGGACTACCAACCCATTATTGATCCTAAACTCCAAAAAATAGCCAATAAAATACTTCACCAAATCGGCGAACCCGCTGAACGCGGCTACCACACTGAAATTAATTTAAATATTAAACCCTGGCTTCAATCGGTTGCCGATTTTTTACAAGCAGGCCTGGTGCTGCTCATCGACTACGGTTATCCGCGTCAGGAATACTATCAGCCAGCTCGCCACATGGGCACGTTACGCTGCCATTACCAACATCTAGCGCATGCCAACCCATTTTTTTACCCTGGCTTGCAGGACATTAGCGCGCATGTTGATTTTACCCGTGTGGCCGAAGCGGCTTATGCGGCTAATCTTAAGGTGGCCGGCTATACAACCCAGGCTCATTTTTTAATGGCCAGTGGGTTGATTGAAATGGCCGCCGACCCTGACGCGCCCGTGAGCGAACAGCTCAAGGTCAGCCAACAAATTAAAACCCTTACCCTGCCCAATGAAATGGGTGAAAACTTCAAAGTAATCGCACTAACTAAACACCATGACCAAGCCTTAATCGGCTTTAAGTTACGCGATTTACGTCATCAACTTTAATCTAAAAAAAACCAACAGGAATTATAAATGGATATCTTTCAAGCGGTCATTCTCGGTATTATTGAAGGACTCACTGAGTTCTTACCCATCTCCTCAACGGGCCATCTGATTGTCGCCGCCGAGTTGATGGGCTTGCACCAAGATGACCACAATACGGCGTTTAAAATTATTATTCAATTAGCCGCTATTTTAGCGGTATTTATGACCTATGCCGAACGCTTTCATCCTAGCCAGTATCGACTATGGATAAAGGTGTTTATCGCCTTTTTGCCGATTGCTAGTGTAGGTTTTTTATTCGCCGACCAAATCGAAGCCTTATTTAATGTCACCACTGTCGCTTGGATGTTTATTATTGGTGGCGTTATATTTTTGGTGGTGGAACATTTTTACCAAGAAAACCAACACACCGTGCGCAATCTTGACCAGCTAAACTATAAACAAACTTTATGGGTTGGTTTTGCCCAAATCTTTGCGCTGATTCCTGGCACTAGCCGTGCAGGCGCCACGATTATTGGTGGCATGCTAACCGGACTAGATCGCAAAACCTCGGCAGAATTTTCCTTTCTGCTCGCGCTCCCCGTGCTGACTGCAACCTCGAGTTATTCATTGCTTAAACACTATGAATCCTTTGCCCAAACCAGCTTTACGCCTTTGATTATTGGTTTTATTGTATCGTTTTTAGTCGCTTGGTTATCGATTAAATTGTTTTTAAAATTCCTACAACACTTTAGCTTTCGCGCCTTCGGCATTTACCGCATTCTGCTTGGTAGCGCGTTATTAATTTGGTTTGTTTAATAACTCACCCCACCAGGAGCACGCCATGCTATTTCTTATTACCAAATACCTGATTACAGCCGGTGTTATTGTGCTGGTAACCGAAGTTGCAAAACGCAGCGATAAACTGGGCGCTTTTATTGTTTCACTTCCCCTAGTTACCATTATGGTTTTAATCTGGCTCTATATTGAAGGGGAGGAGCAAGAAAAAATTGCCAACCATGCTTTTTATACTTTTTGGTATGTGCTACCCACCCTACCTATGTTTATTATTTTTCCGGTGTTGTTGTTCAAATTTGGCTTTGTTTGGGCTTTAACAATAAGCATAACCATTACGCTAGTGTGTTTTGCACTCACCATTTGGATTGCAGGCCTATTCGGACTTAAACTAATATAAAAAAAACTTATACCCGGGTTGACAATGACTATTAGTCCTTTTAAACTATGCACAATTTTTCAACCAATGGAGATCCTTTAGTGGACAGTAGTTCTGGTGACAGTTGTTGCTTACAAGCTATTTTAAAAAAATCCGCCTAGGTTCTCGCATTCCGTAAGTTTGCTTGTCACCTTCGCGGGTAACAAGCACATCAAATTTTTGTCGTTTGACATTCTTTGTTTTGCTCGCAATTAAAATATGTTTCGTGCCTTAAGGGGTAAGCGGTAGTTTTAGGTTAAATTTTAATTAACCTAAGTCTGCATCTCACCCAGGCTCGCAGCTTGGCTGTGTGTTTTTGCGCACGCCTTTGCGATGGCACGCTAGTTAATCGAGTTGGAATCAGCTTACTGATGTCTACTTGGTTAAAGGCTGCAATCAATTCAAACCATGCCTGTTCCACTGAGCCTCCCACAACCTAGGAGACCTGTGTGATGAAAGCACGTTTTAATCTTAAAAAAATCAGCGCCGCTTGCTGTGCGGCACTCCCCGTGATGGCTTTTGCTGGTCCACCCATGAATGTTGACGATGCGGCGATTTTAGATGCCAAGCATTGTCACATAGAAGCTTGGTCTGACCAATACAACAAAGCCTCTAACCTTTGGATTGCACCCGCTTGTAACCTTAATGGCAGTTGGGAACTGGGCTTTGCGCTCGGTCGTGAGATGAATAGCGGTGATTCAGATTTCAACCATTTTGGTTTCAATGCCAAAACCCTGCTACTTGAACAGGCTGACTGGGCGGTGGCGCTGGGCTTATCAGCAACATTTACCGATCAAATTAAGCATGACCAGGCGGTTTATAGTCTAGTGGCACCTATTACATTTAATTTACTTGACGGTGGATTGGATCTTCATCTGAACCTGGGTATTGCCAGCGATCAAATCGCAGATAAAAACTACGGCTTATGGGGCGTGGGGGTTGAAAACCATTTCTCCGATCAAGCTCGCGGCTATATTGAACTATTTGGTAATACGGCGAGCGATCACAATGAGGCGCGTGGCTATCAGTTGGGTGGTGCATTTATGGTCACCGACAAACTGCAACTTGATATTAGCTACGCCAACAGTTTAATTAACGCCGATAAATACACGGATTACGTCCGCTTCGGTTTTGTGTATGAAACCGCAAGCTGGCTTAAGTAATCAAGCTAATCACTTTTAACTTTAAAAAGGAGAGACGTTTGTCTACCCCCCCAGAAACCAAGCCGACCTACTAAACTCGCACTCCATGCTGTTCAGTGAGTCGGCAAAACCCACTTAATTTATGACTGAACACGGGAGAACCCTATGATCCGCGAAGAACTTTTATATCAAATTAATGACCTATTCCAAGTTGATAACCACAAAGGCCTATTAAGACTGGTTAGAAACACCCCAAGCAATGACTTGGCTGATGCCTTAGCATCGGCTGACGATGATTTTCAAATTAAATTATTGCGCACACTTCCTGTCTCGCCCAGAGCGTTATTGTTTAGCCATCTGGGTGCTGATCTTCAAGACACCCTGCTTGTGGTCATGACACTTGAGGAAGTAACTGAACTTTTTACGCATATGCCCTCGGATGACAGGGTCGATATTTACAATCGCATGCCACAAGGGCGTCGGGTTAAAGTTATGCAAGGCATGGCGAAGCGTGAGCGCGAAGATATTTTAAAAATGGCCTCCTATGCAGAAGGCACAACTGGCGCGATGACCACCAGTGATTACGTGTCAATTTCGATGGGCATCAGCGTGCGTGACGCATTACAACAAGTTCGATTACAGGCACCCAACAAAGAAACAATCTATACCATTTATGTGGTGAACGAGCAGCGTAAGCTGGAAGGCACCTTATCGCTTCGCGACTTAATTATGGCGGATGAGGCGGATATTATCGACAATATTATGCTCACAGAAGTGGTTTATGCCAAAGCCGAATGGCCTCGTGAGCAAACGGCAAACTTAATCAGCCGCTATGACTTGCTCGCTATTCCCGTAACCAATGGTGCCAACCGGTTAATCGGCATTGTCACTGTTGACGATGCAATGGACGTGAGTGAAGAAGAGGCGACTGAAGACTTCCACAAGGGTGGCGGCACGATGGCAATGAAAAATATTTCCATGAAAGAAGCGTCTGTGAACCTACTCTATAAAAAACGCGTTTTTTGGCTAGTGCTTTTAGTTTTTGGTAATATCTTTTCAGGTGCGGGTATTGCCCATTTTGAAGAAACCATACTGGCTTATGTCGCGCTGGTCTTCTTCTTACCCTTGCTAATTGATAGCGGCGGTAATGCTGGGGCGCAATCATCCACCCTAATGGTGCGGGCGTTAGCTACTGGCGATGTCATACTGAAAGATTGGTTTTCAATGTTGGGACGTGAATTTGCGGTAGCCCTTCTTCTCGGGCTAACCATGGGCTTGGCGGTCGCTACGCTTGGCATTTTCCGAGGCGGTTACGAAATTGCCTTTGTGGTATCGTTATCAATGGTGGCGATTGTCATTGTAGGTAGTGTAATTGGTATGAGCTTGCCGTTTATCTTGTCACGCTTTAAGCTTGACCCGGCCGCCGCTTCGGCACCGTTAATTACAACGATTGCGGATGGCGTAGGTGTGATTATCTTCTTCTCTATCGCTGTAATGATGTTGGATATGCCAGCGGATATGTAACTATTTACAATAAACCTTGACCACCTGATTAGGTGGTCAGTGTTTGGCAAAGTGGTCTTAAATTTACACTGAGACTGCTTTGTCAAACGCCTGTCACATTTAGCCCATAAAATAAAAAAATAAGGAGCTCTGAATGATTAAAGCCTATGAATACCTCGATTTAATGCTGTTCGCCAGCACCTTGATCAGCCTCAGCACCGCATTTGTGCTCGGTGGCATTATTGGTTATGAGCGCCAAGTTCGCCAGCGTACCGCCGGTTTACGTACTAATATTTTAGTGGCGGTCGGCGCGGCCTTGTTTGTTGATATGGCTGCCCGTTTGCACGGCATTTATGGCGGGAATCACGGCGCGGTGCATGTTATCGCATACGTCGTCTCGGGCATTGGCTTTCTGGGTGCTGGCGTTATTATGCGCGAGGAAGGCAATATCCGCGGTATTAACACGGCGGCCACCCTTTGGGGTTCGGCCGCTGTCGGTGCAGCGGCGGGCGCTGGTTTAGTTTTAGAGGCGTGTTTAGGCGCATTATTTGTACTCTCCGCCAATACTGTGATGCGCCCGATTGTGAACCATATTAACCGCCAACCTTTGGACACGCTGGATACCGAGATCACCAGTACACTGACCGTGATTGCACCTAAAGAACATCAAAATGAAGCCTTTGAACTCATGGAAGTTATCTTAGAAAAAGCAAAATACCCTTTTCAAGATGTTGAAATTAACGCTTTTGGTGAGGGCGAAGTGGAAATTGAAGCCAAGCTAGTTTCGCAGTCGATTGATGGCGATGATTTTGAAAAAGTAGTTGATCGTCTACGCCGCTCACCTTTTACAACGCAGGTATTCTGGTCGGCCAGTACGTCTGAATAAGGCGCTCTTTTGTCGCCTTAACCCTATAACGCAAGTGGCATAAGATAGTTAGCTAGACCTAATTTAGTTTGCTATACTCATAGACTATTACAATTTAGCTTTTTAAGGGCATATATGAAATACCCTTGGGACTCAGACCCAGATTACAATAACCAAAAACTCTATCTTGACCGGCTTAACGACCTAAATCAATTGCTAGCCGAACGTAAGTTCGATGCGGTTCGCCATTGTATTGCTGAAATCGAAGTACAAGATACCGCGGAACTTTTAGAAGGGATGCCCAAGCAGACCAAAGCCTTATTTTTTCGCACCCTGCCGCGTAAAACCGCGACCGAAGTATTTGCTTATCTTGAGCATGATTTAAAAGAAGACCTACTCAACAACCTGAGCGATGAAGATGCCCTGCACCTGGTAAAAAACTTAGAACCGGATGATCGTGTCGCGTTTTTAGATGAATTACCCGCTGAAATCGTTCAGGAACTGACGGCACGCTTACCCCGCGATAAATTACTCGAAATCAAACTATTACTGGGCTACCCCGCTGAAAGTGTTGGACGTATTATGCGTCCAGATTATGTTACGATTAAACAAAACTGGAGCGTTCAGCAAGCGCTGACCTACTTGCGCACGATTCGTAAGGATACTGGACGCTTAAGCACCTTGTTTGTGCTAGATGAACACAATAAACTGGCTGACTCTATTCACATTCGTGAGTTAGCGCTCGCCGTCGATCCGAATACGCCCGTTTTTGAACTAATGGATCATCGTGTTATCTATATTCATGCGCGCGAAGACCAAGAAAAAGCCGTTGAAACAATGCAACATTACGACCTCAACGCCTTACCCGTGGTTGATGGTGACCAGGTCTTGGTGGGTGTGGTGACCATTGATGATGTGCTTGATATTGCCGAAGCCGAAGCCACTGAAGACTTTCATAAAATGGGTTCGGTTGGGGTCATTAACTTTAACCTTAATACCGCCAGCCCGGTTTTGCTTTACCGCAAACGTGTCGGCTGGCTCCTGCTGCTGGTATTTGTCAATATTTTTGCCGGCCTAGCAATAGCCACCTTTGAATCGACCATTGAAGCGGTTGTCGCTTTGGTCTTTTTCTTACCTCTTATTATCGGCAGCTCAGGGAATGCCGGCTCTCAGGCTGCGACCTTGATGGTTCGTTCACTCGCGACAGGCGATGTTGAACTCAAAGACTGGGGACGCTTATTAACCCGTGAAATTAGTGTCGCAGCGGCACTTGGATTAACCATGGCGATTGCGATTGCGATGATCGGTTTCTGGCGTGGTGGTACGGATTTGGCTTGGGTGGTCGGTCTATCGATGATTGCCGTGGTAATGGTGGGAAGCTTAATGGGGATGAGCCTACCGTTTTTACTCAGCAAGCTCAATATAGACCCTGCAACCGCCAGTGCGCCGTTAATTACCTCGATGGCCGACATAGTCGGCATTATGATTTACTTCAGTATTGCCGTCGCAATCCTTCAAGTTTAACTTGCCTCAAATAAAAATGCGCCTTATAAAGGCGCATTTTTTACATCGCTTTTTTATGCAAAGGGATCATGTAAAATTAAGGTCTCTGCACGATCAGGGCCGGTAGATAAAATCGCAACCGGAACGCCTACTTGCTGTTCAAGGTATTGAATATAACCTCGCGCATTAGCTGGTAACTTATCCCAACTATCAACCCCTACAGTCGATGATTGCCATCCAGGTAATGTTTCATAGATTGGCGTACACAATGCATACTCATCTGCACTGGCTGGTGGCAAATCAATTCGTTGGCCCTGGAATTCGTAGCCTACACACACGTTAATTTCCACCAATTCATCCATAACATCTAATTTTGTAAGACACATACCCGTTAAGCTATTAATTTGAGCCGCACGACGCATCGCCACGGCATCGAACCAACCACAACGCCGCTGACGGCCTGTCGTTGCTCCAAATTCAAAACCACGCTCGCCCAGCTCTTTACCAATCGAATCACCAATATTTTCAGCAACACTGTAAACCAGTTCAGTAGGGAAAGGGCCACCACCAACACGCGTTGTGTAGGCTTTGGTAATACCTAAGACATAGTCTAAATGACACGGGCCAATACCCGAACCTGATGAGGCGCCCCCTGCGGTAGTATTGGACGAGGTCACGTAGGGATAGGTACCGTGATCAATGTCCAATAACGTTCCCTGCGCACCTTCAAATAAAAGGTTTTTTCCTTCACGATTATAGCGGTCAATCAAGGCCGGAATATCGGCTAACATAGGTACCACTAAATCAGCATAAATTTTACACTTTTCCCAGAGTGTTTCAAAATCAACAGGCTCAACCTTGTAGTAATGGGTTAGGAAATAGTTGTGGTACTCAAGCGTTTCAGCCAAGGTTTTTTTGAACTGATCTAGATTTTTTAAATCACCAGCACGCAAGCCTCGTCGTGCAACTTTATCTTCATAAGCAGGACCAATTCCACGCCCGGTGGTACCGATTGCTTTATTACCCCGTGCTATTTCTCTAGCTTGATCAAGCGCAACGTGGTAATCCAATATTAGCGGACAGGCTTCACTTATTTTAAGCCTTGTTTTAACACTAACACCACTGGCTTCGAGTTGGTCAACTTCTTTTTTTAACGCATCAGGCGCTAAAACTACGCCATTGCCAATAAAGCACTCAACATTTTCACGTAAGATGCCTGAAGGAATTAAATGAAGTATGGTTTTTTTACCTTCAATAACCAACGTATGACCGGCGTTATGTCCGCCTTGAAAACGAATCACAGCAGCTACACGGTCTGTCAGCAAATCAACTATTTTACCCTTGCCCTCATCACCCCATTGAGAACCAATTACTACAAGATTACGTTTAGACATAATTTTCTTCTTTTTAGACTTAGTTAGTTTGAACGATCCAACACCCATTTTGCTCGACTAATTTAGACGCGCCTTGAGGCAGACTGTTACCCTGGTAACAACGGACAACTTGAGTACCCTCTGAGCGTAATGCAGTAACTTTTGCATATAAGGCAGGATCTTGACTAATAGGTGCGTAAACACAGGTTAGTGGCGCCGAACAGTCTGGCAAGTGATCCAGAAGATTGCGCAAATCTAAACTAAAACCTGTAGCAGGATGGGCTTCACCAAAAGCCGCACACACTTCGTCATAACGCCCACCCTTAGCCAATAAAACAGGCGTGCTTTCAACACTATAGCAAGCGAAAATAACACCCGTATGATATTGAAAACCACGTAAATCACTCAGATCTAAATGTGAGTTAAGTTGTTGTGTATTAATAAGATAGTTAGCAAGTGTTTCAAGATCACCTAATGCCAAATCAATAGCCGCTGTAATACCTCTCAACAAAGGTTTAGCTTGAGTAATTACCCCTTGTGCTTCACCACAAAATAGCGGTAAACTAGAAAATGCTGCGCTTAGTTTATCAGAAAGCTGGGCTTGGCTTGCTAACCAGGCCTGGTACTCAGGCAAGGCTTTACGCTTAAGAATATCGACCAACTCATTTTGCTGGTGTGCATCTAGTTTTGCTTGCTCCATTAAGCCTTGAACAATACCTACATGACCAATACTTATTTGTAGATTAGGTAGCCCCATGTAGCGTGCACAACCAAGCATCAAGTCAATAATCTCTATATCACTTTCAACACCTTTATGACCAAATAACTCCGCCCCTAGCTGAATCGGACTGCGTGAACCTTTAGCCTTATTATTGCGCGACTTAAGGACTTCTCCAACATAACAAAGACGAAGAATATCAGATGGCTTAATACGATTACTGACAATACGCGCAACTTGGGGGGTCATATCAGCGCGCACCCCCATCATGCGACCTGTTTCATAATCAGTAAAACGACAGGTATCAAGCGCCAATTTACGACCCGTACCCGTAAGGAGTGAATCTGTAAACTCAGCAATCGGGGGTAATACCTGCTGATAACCTGAAAGTTTCAATTCATTAAGTAAACCTTGACGGTAATACTCAAGCTTTTCTGCTTGCTGAGGTAGAAGGTCTTCTATACCTTCCGGGGTGAACCATATGTCTTGCTGCATTACATTCATCTTTTTGTCAAAGGGTTAAGGGACTAAGCCCACAACCAGAGGATTATCAGACCAATGACTACACTGCTAAGCCCTGTCAACCTTAAATGGTTTTCGGGTAACTGGGTTGCATGTGACATGATCTTCTGCCAAAACTTTGGAAATAAAAACGGCAAAAGGCCTTCAAAAATAAAGACCAGTGCAATTGCTGTTAACAGTGCCGTTTCCAATATTGTTATTTAAAACCCGTTGTGTCATAAAAAAGGTGGGTTGCCCCACCTTTTTGACTATCTTGATGGATTAAAATGTTTAAAGAAATCAGTATTAAGATCGAGAATGATCATGTCTGATTTACTTGAAAATGACTGCTGGTACGCATTTAAACTTTGATAAAACGAGAAGAACTCTTTATCTATGCCATAAGCCGCTGCAAAGATTCTTGCGGCTTGTGCATCACCTTTACCGCGTGTTTCCTCCGCTTCACGGAACGCATTAGCTATGGTTACTGTTCGTTGTCTGTCCGCATCAGCACGTAGACGTTCTGCCGCTTCTGCACCTAATGAGCGAAGATCAGCAGCAACACGCTGACGTTCTGCTTCCATACGACGGTAAACCGACTCACTGATGTCACGCGGAAGATCAATACGCTTTAGGCGTACATCAACAATTTCGATACCGAACTGCTCCGCTTCACGACCTGCTTGACGGGTAATGATTTGTGCAACTTCAACACGATCACCAGAAATAACATCTTCTACTGTACGGCTACCAAACTGTGAACGCAAACCATCTTTGATGATTTGCGACAAGCGTTGGTTGGCTAAATTATAGTCACCCCCCATAGACGTATAGAAGCGTTCTGCATTTCTTACGCGCCATTTTACAAAAGAGTCTACTTCAAGGTTTTTCAACTCACCTGTAAGGTAACGCTCAGGTGACGCATCCAGGGTTTGAATACGCTGGTCAAACATTCTTACATTGTTAATAAAAGGGGTTTTAAGGTGCAGGCCTGGTTGTAAATCGGTTTTAACAATTTCACCCAATCGGAAAACCACACCCGTTTCTGCTTCTTTAACAACAAACAAAGAGTTGCTACCAATAAACAATACCGCAGCAACAAATATACCTATTAATACTTTCATAATTAACGTAACTCCCTATTACTCATGAACTCGCGAATATTAGTCACTGACCCACCTTGAGTGGGCGAAGGTGAAGCTGCGCTTGGGCTAGAGTTAACTCTAGAGCCGGTTGCGGACGGCAAAGGAGTTTGCCCTAAATTCGCATTAAATGGAACGTTTGACTGAGCGCCACTCATCATTTTATCCAATGGTAAATACATCAAGTTGTTAGCATTTTCTGCACCCATTAACACCTTGCTGCTATTGGATAACACATTAGTCATCGCATCTAAATACAGACGTTCACGCATAATTTCAGGCGCATTTTGATATTCGGTTACCACACTGATAAAACGACTTGCCTGCCCCTCTGCCTGAGCAACCACTTGATCACGATATGCGCGCGCTTCTTCTACAATACGTGCAGCTTGACCACGTGCTTCAGGTAAAATACGGTTTGAGTAGGCTTCTGCTTCGTTTATTAAACGCTCTCTATCCTCACGCGCTTTAACTACGTCAGCAAAAGCGGCTTGTACCTGCTCTGGTGGCTGGGCATCTTGTAGGTTTACGGTTGTAATAAACAGACCTGCTTGATAAGTATCAAGATTACTTTGAGTCAGCTCGCGCACCATTGCAACGACTTCATTTCTACCCTGCGTTAATACATAATCCATTGTGTTTTTACCCACAATTTCACGAATTGCACTTTCAGATGCCATTCTTAATGTCGCATCAGGATCTCGAACATTGTATAAAAAGTCTGCTGCAGAGCTAACACGGTATTGAACCGCAATTCTAACATCAACTATATTCTCATCACGTGTCAGCATTAGAGATTCTGCCAATACACTTCCTGAGCGGTTTTGTGCATCTGAACGATACCCTATTTCAGCGGTACGAATCCTATCAACGTTAACCTTTTGAACTGATTCAATTGGATAAGGCATATGCCAATGGGGTCCAGGACCCGTTTCTTGTACGAAACTACCAAAGCGTGTAACAACGCCGCGTTCAGCTGTATCTACGATATAAATACCCGATAATAACCAAACAACAAGAACAATTAAAAATATTGCTCCGATTCCTTTATTACTTATCCCGCCATTAAATTTATTGCCTGCGCCACCGAACATTTGTTGGGCTTTTTTCAGCAATTCATCTAAATCTTGATCATTGCGTTTTTTAGGGCCTTTAGGTGCACTTGGGCCGTCATTGCGTCCCGAATTACCACCTGAATTATTACCCCATGGGTCTTGTCCAGGTTTTCCCGGTTCATTCCAAGCCATATTTATCTCCAAATAATAAGGTTAAACTATTTTAGGGGCTTAAACAGAAATTGTCATCCCTATTAATCTATTTTATAGGTTGATTAGAAGTTTAACTGTCAACAAATTGTGCAGTTAAGTAAAAAACCCTAAATACTATGTTTTTTCTATACACAACAAGTCTGGCCAGCGCTTAACTTGTTGCCATTGCTGCTGGGTTAGCGTCATGTTAATAAAAATCTGACCCTGCTCATCATATGCTTCTTGTTCCACTTTTCCAAGTTGGTAGAGTTTAGCACGTTGTTGACCCGAGGCAGCAGGTAAACCCACCCGAACTTTAATAAATTGACCCTTAAAAAATGAGGCTAAGGCATCCTGCAATAAATCCATTCCCTGATTGTGCTTTGCCGATATCCACACTCTTTGAGGTATCCCTTCATCATCTAGATCAACTTTAGGGTTAACTGGCGGGTCAAGCTGGTCTATTTTATTAAAAACAAGTAGCTGCGGAACAGCTTGAGCACCCACCTCATCAATCACTTGTTGAACTTCAAAAATCTTTTCGTCACGAAGCGGATCATTAGAATCTACAAGGTGTATTAAAAGATTCGCCTCGCTTGTCTCCTCTAGCGTTGAACGAAATGCAGCTACCAAGTCGTGGGGAATGTGTCGAATAAAGCCAACCGTATCAGCCAGGATAATTTTACCCGCACCAGGTAAATGTACACTTCGAAGCGTGGCATCTAGCGTTGCAAATAAACGATCTTCAGCATAGACATTTGCCGAGGTTAATTGATTAAACAAGGTTGATTTACCTGCGTTGGTATAACCAATAATCGTAACCGTTGGCACATCTGATTTTTTGCGACTTCGGCGACCTAATCTACGCTGCTGACGCACTTTATCAATGCGCTTTAAAAGCTGCTTTATTCGATCCTGGAGCAACCTTCGATCTGTTTCCAGCTGTGTTTCACCCGGTCCACGCAAACCTATCCCGCCTTTCTGACGCTCCAAATGCGTCCAACCCCTGATAAGGCGTGTAGACATATGGCGTAACTGCGCCAACTCAACCTGCAACTTGCCTTCATGAGAACGGGCACGTTGAGCAAATATATCAAGAATAAGGCCTACTCTATCAATCACTCTGCATTGAACTAATCGCTCGAGATTTCGCTCTTGTGCCGGTGATAAGGCATGATTGACAATAACCACATCAGCCTCATGCATCGCTACGGCATCAGCAATTTCTTGTGCTTTTCCGCTACCCACAAAGTATTTTGCATCTGGGCTAGCGCGTTTTGTTGTGATTAATGCTACAATTTCAGCCCCCGCAGAATCAACTAACTCATGAAATTCATCAAGGTCTTCACGATTCGCTTCATCATCAAAGTCAACATGAACCAGAACAGCAGAATCTAGTGCTTTACGCTCTATACGACCGAATAATTCCATATTTTCGCTTTTAGTTAATTTTCTTCAGAAGGCTTTTCTGAATCTGTTACGCCAAATTCGAAGGCTTTTGGATCGCGCATTGGCACAATCGTTGAAATGGCGTGCTTGTAAACCATCTGTGTAACATTGCTACGTAAAAGCACAACAAACTGATCAAATGAATCAACGCGCCCTTGTAGCTTTACGCCATTTACAAGATAAATTGAAACATTTATACGTTCTTTACGAAGCGCGTTAAGATAGGGGTCTTGAATTGGGAGTGCCTTGGCCGGCTTGGCTTTTTCCATTTTACTTTCCTTATTATTTTTTAATGGTATTCTAGCAGCTAATCGGGGTGTAGGTCCGGTTATTTAAAAAGCATAACATAGCCGTTGATTGTATGCTTAATAATTTTTATGTAAGCGCAAATAAGCCTTCAATTTGGCCAACTGTTCTTCTGCTTTAAATCTAGCAGGATCCATCTCCAGCATCGACGGCTCTTTTCTCAACCAGGTTAATTGACGCTTAGCTAGTTGACGGGTTGCTACTAATGATTTATCAAAGGCTGTTTCAAGATCATACTGACCCTCTAAGTAATCCCAAACCTGACGATAACCGACGCAACGAATAGAGGGTAAATCAGCTTTTAGGTCTCCACGCTGATAGAGCGCTCTCACTTCGCCAACAAAACCAGCCTCAAACATTATCTTCAGCCTTTGCTCTATCCGACCATGAAGCCACGCACGATCTTGTGGAATCAACCCTACTTTGCACAAGTTAACTGGCCAATTAGCTGATGATTGCTTTGCTTGCAATAGCGTTAAACTTTGGCCTGTCAGTTGGTATATTTCTAGGGCTCGAATCAGTCTTTGAGGATCATTAACATGAATGCGTGCCGCTGCACCTGGATCCACGCCCGCTAACACATCATGAAGCGCAGATGAATCAACTTGATAAGCCTGGGTTAACTCTGCCCTTATCTTAGCATCGGCACTTGGCAAATCAGCCAAACCCTGCTGTAGAGCATGAAAGTACATCATTGTGCCTCCAACAAGAACGGGCAAATGACCTCGCTGGTGGATTTGATCAACTAAACGCTTACAGTCATAAACAAACTCAGCAGCAGAATAGCTCTGCAAGGGATCAAGGATATCGATCAAGTGATGAGGGACTTGAGCCAACTCCTGCTTACTGGGTTTAGCTGTGCCTATATCCATCGTTTTATATATTAAGGCTGAATCAACACTTATTATTTCAATCGGATAGCTTTGTGCTAACGCCAGGGCCAGCGCAGTTTTTCCGCTGGCCGTCGGCCCCATAATGGCAATCACTGTTTTTTCATCTAGCAGTCGTTTTGTATTAAGCACTTTATTGGCCTCGCATAAACAAAGCGTCCAACTGCTTCATACTTAATTGAATCCAGGTTGGCCGACCATGATTACATTGAGACGACGAAGGCGTTTGCTCCATATCGCGGAGCAATGCATTCATTTCATGAAGACTGAGTTGACGGTTAGCGCGAACGGAACCATGGCACGCCATTGTTGATAATAATTGATTAATACGTTGGTCAATGCGCTCGGACTGATCGGTATTAGCCCAATCTGATAGCACATCTTGAACAAGTTGTGCAATGTCTGCTTTTGTAAGCAAACTGGGAACAGCATTAACTCTCAATTGCTGCGGCCCTAATGCTTCTAATTCAAATCCAAGCTCTGACCACCAGGCCTGGTGCTCCTCCCATGTTTTTATAAAAGCAGCATCCAGTGTTATAGATATTGGCACCAACAAGGGTTGTGATATAAAGCGCTGAGACTGCCACTGTTGTTTCATACGTTCGTAAACTATACGCTCATGCGCGGCATGCATATCGACCAGTATCAACCCCTGCTGATTTTCAGCTAAGATATAGACGCCATGTAACTGCATTTTTGCAAAACCCAGTGGCGGCATGTCTAAAGCAGAAGCAGGATTAGGTTTGACAAGTTCGCCAGACTGATAAGCTCCTGGTTTAGGCTCGGCCAGCGCTTGTAGAGGCCAGCTTAAGGGCTGCTGAAACTTGAGCGTACTTTTATAATCACCCGCTTGCGTTAAAGCAACCGACGGATTATATACAAAATCAAGCTTATGGAATGATTGATCAGCTTGAGGCTTATTTACGCTATCTTCCTGCGACAGGGGTTGTCTGAGCACACCACCTACTGACCGTCGTATAAAATCATAAATCCAACGACTTTGCGCAAATCGAACCTCATATTTCGCCGGATGCACATTTACATCCACTTGGTCGTGTGGCAAGCTCAAAAATAACACATAAGCAGGCTGTCGACCACTGTAGAGCACATCTGAATAGGCTTGCTTAAGCGCATGGAACAACAGCCTATCTCGGACGATTCGCCCATTAACAAAAATATACTGCATATCATTTTGAGCACGGTTAAAGCTAGGCAAACCCACCCAACCCTCGAGTTTGATCGCTTGCGACTCAAACTCAATATGAAGGCTTTGCTCTACAAACGCCTCACCCATTAATCGGGTTAAACGCTTCAGCTGCTGCTCTCTTGAATCAGCCGACTCCACCTGCCTAACCAACTTGTGGTTGTGTAGTAATTTGATACCCACATCCATCCTACTCAACATAGCCCGCTTCACCAACTCATCTATATGGCTAAACTCTGTTCGCGCTGCGCGCAAGAATTTTTTTCTTGCTGGCGTATTGTAAAATAAATCCTGAACCACTACACGAGTACCTAGATTGGCTGCGATGGGTTCTGGCTCGGTACAACTTCCACCCTCAGCCACTTTAATGCGCCAAGCACAATCAGATGTAGCCTGACGGCTGACCAGCTCAAAACGGGATACAGAACTAATACTAGCTAAGGCCTCTCCACGAAAACCCAAACTGGCTACCGCCGTTAGATCTTGATAGGTTTCTATTTTGCTAGTGGCATGTCGGCTAACGGCTAAGCCCAACTGCGACTTCGCTATACCTTGACCGTTATCTATAACCTGTATTGATTTTTCGCCACCCTCTTCAACGGAAATTGTGATTTCAGTTGCATTAGAATCTAATGCGTTTTCCAATAGCTCTTTTACTACAGATACTGGGCGCTCAACCACTTCGCCTGCGGCAATCTGGTTGGCTAGGGCATCAGATAGCTGCTTAATGGGACGGGTTAGATTATAGTGGGTCATAGTAAATTAGTCTGGATAGTTGAGTGACAAATTACTATTTTATCAAATAGCGCTTTGTCATTGAGCGCAAGTTAGTGAATTCAAGCTAGTCGGCGGCTACGGTTAACAAACCTTGTTTAACGGGTATTTTGAGTTCTCGCCCCACAAATAACTGGTTCGCATTAGTTAAATTATTTATTCGCATTAACTCTTGCACACTTACTTTATTTTCCAACGCAATTTCGGATAAGGTATCACCACGCTTAACGATATAACTTTTTTCAAATTGAACCATCATTTTGTCCGTAACAGGAACACGCAACTTTCGCCCTACATAAAGCTGGTTAGGATTACGTATATTGTTCAACCTCATCAATTCACGGACACTCACACCGTAATTCTGCGCTAACACGGATAAGGTATCACCCGGCTGCACATCAATGTTAACGTAGAGGCTTTCTCCCCAACGCGGCGCATGTCCTGTCTGCTCAATAAATCGACTCAACCCCTGCGTAACACTTCGCGCAAACGTAGCATGAAAGGAAGGGTCTTGCAACCGCCTCTCCTCATAGGGATTAGAAATAAATGCAGCCTCAATTAGCATTGAGGGCATATCAATGGATCTTAGCACCGCAAAACCAGCCGACTGTACCGTATTTTTATGTAAAGTCATATTGTTTTGCTGCATTTGAGCCAATACCGTTGCACCTAAATTTCGACTAGCTCTTAGATTAGCTTCTCGAGTAAGATCAGTGAGGACAGTAGCCACATCCATGTCTCTACCTGCCAACTGAATCACACCTAATGCCTTGTTTTCTTGTTGTGCAAGTTTTCTAGCCATAACGCTACTTGCACCCCGGTTAGACAGCACATAGATGGAACCCCCTCGAGGTGAACCTGATGGATAGGCATCTGCATGCACTGAAATAAAGATATCTGCCTGATGCCTACGAGCAATTTCAATTCGCTCATTTAGGTTTAAATACACATCCCTATCTCGTGTTAAGACCGCTCGCATTCCAGGTTGTTGATCAATTTCCCGCTTCAATCGTAATGATAAGGCTAGCACCACATCTTTTTCATAGACTCCAGTAGGCCCAATAGCACCTACATCTCGCCCACCGTGACCAGGATCAATAGCAACCACGAATTCTTTCTTGCTAGCAAAATCCCGGTTAGCATCAAGCAATGATTGAGTGGCCGCATTCCTTTCTACTTTCGGTGCGAAAGCAACGTCTGAAGAGGCGACCTTAGGAGCACTAATCGGTTTTGGACTTACTGGCTGAGGCCTACTGAGGTCTTCCACCAAAACCTGAGGCTTGCTTGGTACGGGGCTAAAAACATTTTTTTCTACAACGGGTGATGGTGCACTATTGGTTGCTAATTGAACTTGAGTCAAATCAATGACAAGCCGCTCAGGTCGGGTTGAAGTTTTATCAATAGTGAAATAACGAAATTGAAAAGCATCATGTAAATCTAGCACAACCCGGGTGCGTGCCTTATTAGTGGATAGTCGGATTCCAGCTAAGCGAGGGTCTTGAAAAAACTGACTGCGAAAAGAAACGGTACTCTGTGCCTTATGAAAATCAACCACAATACGGTCTGGGTTGCTCAAACGCATGATTTGATAGCTTTGGTTATTTTTAACTTCAAAAACAACGCGCGTCTGATCCGGTGTCTGGCCTAGGCGGATACTGCTAAGTTCAGCGGCGCTGGCTATCACAACCTGGCTAACCAAAACAAGCATTAACGCAAGCAGGCCTCGAAAAAGGGACAAGTAGGGTTTTTTAAAGTTCATAGGTTTATTACCATTTTGACAACACGCATGGTTTCATTGTAGAACATTAGCACATGAAATTACAATTACTTATTTAATCACAACAACTTGCAAATAGATTCTAGAGAACTTCTAGGTTAGTGATCTCATTCTTCAGCAGAGAAAAACGATGTTAAAACATCGATACAAAATCAGACCACTGCTGCCTAACTAACGCAGAACAGCCTTGAAGCTTTAGTTTTCGACCCTCTTCAGCTTGATAAATCTCAATAGATATATCGGCTGGTGGTAAAAAACCTTTAGCCTTATTTGGCCATTCTATCAATGCGATATAATCATGTGTTAATAAATCACGCACCCCTAAGTACTCCAACTCTTCAGGTTGGCATAAACGATATAAATCAAAATGATGTATGCACCATTCGTTAGTAGTGTAAGATTCTATTAAAGTATAAGTTGGACTTTTCACTCGCTGACCGGGTAAAAAGTGCTGAATAAATGCTCTTGAAAAGCAGGTTTTCCCCATGCCGAGATCACCTTCTAAATAAATAACCAGGCCTGGCTCTAGTAGTTTCAATCGTTGACACCGCTGTGCAAGCGCCTGGCCATACAGGATTGTCGATGACTCATCCACAAGATCAAAGGTTTTGCTAAAATTACGTTCATGAACCATCCAACACCTCCTCATAATAACGACGCACTAAGCCAACAAATAAAAACCTGGGCACATTCACTCGGGTTTGCGGATTGTGGTATCTGCTCAATTGACTTATCCAATTACGAACCCCTGTATTTTAACTGGCTAGAACAGGCGTTTCACGGAGAAATGCACTATATGGCTGCGCATGGAACCAAAAGGACAAGACCCAATGAGCTTATTCAGGGAACCCGCAGCATTATAAGCCTCAGAATGAATTATTTTGACACAAAAGCTCAACATCCTCTAAAACAACTTCACCAAACTGATCTTGCCTATATCTCCCGCTATGCACTCGGACGTGATTATCACAAGGTAATTCGCAACAAACTAAAACACTTGGTCCAAAAAATCCACCAGCTTCATCCAAACGCAGCCTGCAGAATTTTTGTAGACAGTGCTCCCGTTTTAGAGCGTCCGATCGCTGAAAAGGCGGGGCTGGGATTTATTGGAAAAAACAGTTTAGTTATTCACCCTAGAGCCGGGTCATGGTTTTTTTTGGCGGAAATTTATACTGATCTTGAGCTGCCAAATGATCAACCCTTTACCAAACAGGGCTGCGGACCTTGTCGTGCGTGCATTGTGGAATGTCCAACTCAGGCGATTATTGCCGATGGCGTTGTGGATGCAAGACGATGCATTTCATATTTAACTATCGAGTACAAAGGCTCAATACCCTTGGCGTTCAGGGCAGCCATGGGTAATAGGATCTATGGTTGTGATGATTGCCAATTAGTATGTCCATGGAACCATTTTACCCAACCGACACAAGAAGATGATTTTCTCCCTAGAAACCAACTTGATCGCGCAACCCTACTTGAATTATTTTGCTATGACGAACTTACGTTCAACAGAAAATTTGAGGGATCACCCATAAGAAGAATTGGGCATGAATCTTGGGTAAGGAACATTGCTATTGCACTGGGCAACAGTCCTGGTTCCAATGAAGTAGTGGAGACGCTAAAGTCAAGTCTTGGGCTTTATTCAGAACTAATAGATGAGCATATATATTGGGCACTAGACCAACAGAAGAAAAAACTTAATACCCCCATAGTAAAACTTAACACGCCTTATTTTGAAATAGACATAAACAAAATCAAGCCCTTTTTTGCAAAAAAGTACTACCTTCCAAAAGAAAAATAGGCTTTATCTCACTACTGAAAACATCACATCCGTGTCTACCAATACAATTACGTTGTCTTGATAATGAGCAACGCCTTGAATGTAAGCAGAACGACCCTCACGGTTTTCAGCCATTAAATCGACACACGACTCGGGTATATCCTTTACCTCTATGACGCGATCAACCATCAGTCCAACCGAAGTATCATCATCAATTTCAATAATTACAATTCTTGAGTCATCATCCGTTTGTTTAGCGGGAAGATGATACATTCCACGGCCATCTACTACCGTGACAATCACACCTCGGACATTAATCACACCAATCACATGATTACTTGCACCAGGCACTTCTCGTATTTGTCCGACCCTGAGCACTTCTCGTATTTTTTTTACATTGATTCCATAGACTTCAGAGTCCAGCTGGAATAGTACGCATCGAACAGTAACGCTTGAAAAACCCTCTTCATCGTTATCGACCGTGCCTCTTGGCAAAATTTGGCTCATCATAGCTACTTAAACCTCTCAATTAAACCTGGAAGATCAAGGATAAGCGCAATATTACCATTGCCTGTAATCGTGGCTCCGGCATAACCCTTAATGTTCTGAAGCATAACCCCTAAAGGCTTAATAACAACCTCCTCCTGACCATTTACCTGCTCAACAACCAAACCTACACGTTGATTACCAATCGAAACAATCACAATCTTATCGCCCTTTCGCTGGTCATCAAAATGACCAGGCCTTAACCATTCAGCCAAAAAGAACAATGGAAGACTTTTTTTACGCAAACGTACCATGGTTTGCCCATCAATGGTGTTCGTTTTGTTAGCATCATAATCAAAGATTTCTTGCACACTGGTTAAAGGAATCGCATAGCTATCATGGCCAAACGAAACCATAAGCGTGGGTAAAATAGCTAGCGTTAATGGAACACGAATTTTAATACGCGTACCCTCACCCACCGCAGAATCAATATCAATGCTGCCGTTAAGCTTGGTGATCATGTTTTTTACAACATCCATCCCAACACCACGACCGGAAAGATCACTCACCTGCTTAGCCAGAGAAAAACCTGCACTCATAATCAACATAAATGCTTGTTTGTCATCTAGCTGATTGGCGCTCGCTTCATCCATCATCCCCTTTTCAACCGCTTTGCGCCTTAACATGTCAGGGTCCATGCCTTTACCATCATCAGTAATAGACAGTAAAATATGATCGCCCTCTTGTTCAGCAGCCAGAACAATGCGGCCTGTTTTAGACTTTCCTGCATCTTCACGAACATCAGGCATCTCAATGCCATGATCAACAGAATTACGAACCAAATGCACTAATGGATCTGCCAACGCTTCCACAAGACCTTTGTCAAGATCTGTTTCCTCACCAACCAACTCGAGATCAATATCCTTACCTAGTTTACGAGCCAAATCACGAACAACGCGTGGAAAACGACCAAATACTTTTTTAACCGGTTGCATTCTGGTTTTCATCACAGACGCTTGCAAATCGGTTGTTACGTGATCAAGATTGCCCACCGCATTTGAAATATCTTCAAGACTTGCCTCTGCCGAACGAAGCGTAAGCAGACGATTACGAACTAATACCAACTCACCAACCAGGTTCATAATCGCATCAAGATGACGTGTATCTACACGAACAGTCGACTCACCTGCCGCTTTAGAGGCAGCGGGTACGGACGGTTCAGCTGATTTCTTGATAGGGGCTTTAGGTTTTGGCTTTACCGCTGGGGAGGCTTGGGGAAGGTCTTGAGGTTTATGCTCAGCACCGAGCAGAAGATCACGTTGACTTAAAAGCGCTTCAAATTCATCATCACTAATCTCGCCATCAGGGTCCACCCCCTCAGGCAACTGGAGCTTTGGTTCATTTGCTGGCTGGCTAGGCTCACCAAGCAATTGGTCTCGTTGATTAAGTAAGGCTTCAAACTCATCATCACTAATCTCGCCATCAGGATCCACCCCGTCAGGTAAGCTCAAGCTCACCTCGGGTATCACTGTAATTGCGGACGAAGTTTGCGCGGCCTCCTGAACTTCACCTTTAACAATAGCATCCAACTCGTCGAGCAGAACCGGGTCTATATCATCAAACTCACGAACACCATCACTTAACTCACCAATGATACGACTGATTTGATCAAAGGCACGAAGAATTACATCTGCAACATCCGCATCATAAGCCACCTCTTGATTACGAATTTTATCAAACACATTTTCTGCACGATGACACACCTGCACCAAGGAGGAAACACCTAAAAAGCCAGCCCCACCTTTAACCGTATGAAATCCACGAAAAATCGTATTAAGAAGATTAGAATCATCAGGAGAATTTTCAAGATCAACCAGTTGCTCGTTTAACTGATCAAGTAACTCGGTTGCTTCGACTAAAAAGTCTTGTAATATTTCTTCATCCACGCTGATACCCTCATGGCAAATCTATTCTTAATATGGATGAATAAGCAAGGTGTATGCCATCAATTAGAGCACCGTTTTTTAAGCACTAAAAACCTAGGTCAGCTAACAAATCATCTACGTCATCTTGGTTTTGAGCTGTTTTATTTTTATCTTGCTTTGTTGCAGCAGGCCCCACTCCTTTCATGTCTTCTGCTTGCTGATCAGTTTTACGCGGTGGTAAAGTTTCTAGCCCCTGGCCTGCGCGCTGTATAAGGTCTAACAGACTATGTTCAAACGCACCCACTACAACCAGCATTCTTTTCAGTACCTGACCTGTTAAATCTTGATAGGATTGAGCCTGCATAATTTCATTTACCTGCCGATTGATCAGTGTCAACGCCTCATCCAATTTTGCAGCATGTACATCTGACAGTTGATCTTTAAGCGTCTCAAGTTGATCTAGCGTCTGCCCAATCGATTCTGCTGAAGTGAGGGTAGCATCTACCGCCTGCTCTGTTGATGACAGAACATAATGAATACGCTCATTAAGGTCAGGCAAATCATGCTTAACCTGATGCATCAACTCAATATCATCGACCTCTTTAAGTGACTCATGCAGATTACGTGTCATTTTTCCTAGCGATTGATACAAAGACTGCTGTTGAGAAAAGGTTATTTTTTCAACCAGCTTTTCAGCTTCGTTATGATTGCCGGATTGCAGTGCATCCAGTAAATCAACAACATCCTGTTGATTTAAATCTTTAATTAGTGACATGAACACCTCACCTTTGATCGTTTGAATTTACACACCTTGGATAGGCTTAGCAGGTGATTGAATCGACTAAGCACCACGTCGCTGAAATATTTTCTGGATTTTTTCATTCAACGTTGCAGCCGTAAAAGGTTTTACAATATAACCATCCACCCCAGCTTGCGCGGCTTCAAGAATCTGACTACGCTTTGCCTCTGCAGTGATGAGCAAGAACGGTGTATCTTTAAGTTTTGCATCTGCACGAACATTTTTCAATAATTGCAAACCGGTCATTTGTGGCATATTCCAATCACTGACTATAAAGTCATACTTTCCAGTTTGAACCATCGGCCAAGCAGTCGCACCGTCATCAGCTTCATCGAAATAACTAAACCCTAACTCTTTTAATAAATTTTTTACAATTCGACGCATAGTAGAGAAGTCATCTACCACTAAGATCTTCATATCTCGATTAATACTCATAAATTTGTCCCTAAACTACATAACTTAAACTTTAATATTCTATCACGGCCTAAAGCCAATCAGATAACCTTGATCTTAATCGCTTGATGGCTTGACTATGGATTTGACTCACTCGTGATTCAGAGACATCTAGGACTTGACCGATTTCCTTCAAGTTCAACTCTTCATCATAATAAAGCGCCATGACCAAGCGCTCTCGTTCCGGCAATTGGTCAATCAACTCAGTTAATTTAAGCTTAAATCCACCCTCTGCTAATAGTGCTAAAGGGGAAGGAGCGTGCCCGTCAATCTGACCCTCTGAAAGCGAATCAGACTCAGGTTCGTCGATTGACATTAACTGTGCTGAACTAGTATCCAACAAAATATGATGATAATCGGCCAAACTAATCCCCATTTGTTCAGCTACTTCACTATCTCGAGCCTCACGCCCAACACGAGACTCAACTTGATGAATCGCTTCACTCACCGCTCTTGACTTTCTGTGGACTGAGCGAGGCGTCCAATCACCCTTTCTTATCTCATCAAGCATAGCACCGCGGATACGAATACCCGCATAGGTTTCAAAACTAGCACCCTGATCAGCACTGAACTTTTGAATAGCTTCAATCAAACCGATAACGCCAGCTTGAATTAAATCTTCTACAAACACACTGTCAGGCAAACGGCCTTTTAGATGGTAAGCAATTTTTTTTACTAGCGGAAGGTGACGCTCAACTTCAGAAGTTGTGTTATGCGCAGTCCCTTGCACTTGATTATATAAACTTGCACCATTCATTAAATAATGACTCCGTTAATCCCTGGTTCGTTTAAACAGTTTTTCAACAAAAGACTGTAAATATCCATTTTCACCTGAAGGTACTGGCCAGGTTTGTAATTTTTTAGCCATCGCCGCAAACGCTTGGGCTGATGGACTTGTAGGGTGACTCAAGGTTACAGGTGTTTGCTTTTGTACCGCATCTCGCAACGCATTATCAAAAGGAACGGTACCAAAAAAATCGATACGAACCTGCAAAAACTGCTCACATACCCTGGAAAACTTTTCATAAAGTCGTTGGCTGTGCGCAGGTGAACGGCTCATGTTTGAAACCAACCTAAAACGCGATATTTTATAATCACGACTCAACACTTTTATTAATGCATAGGCATCCGTAATAGAAGCAGGCTCATCACAAACCACCACTATCACCTCTTGAGCTGCACGACAATAACTGACTACACTATCGGCAATACCTGCCGCCGTATCAACAATCAGCACATCCAAATTATCTGACAAAGCAGAGAAAGCATTAATGATGCCAGCGTTTTCAACCGCACTGAGCTGAGACATACGTTTGACGCCTGATGCTGCAGGAATAATGCGTATTCCCGCCGGGCCTTCTACAATAACTTCTTGAAGCGTTTTCTCACCATCCAATACATGAGATAAATTAAAACGTGTTTGCAAACCTAGCATAATATCGACATTAGCCAAGCTCATATCCGCATCCATCAATAAAACCCGGCCACCTAGCTGACTCAACGATATGGCAAGATTAACAGAAAGGTTGGTTTTACCAACCCCACCTTTACCGCTTGCTACCGTCACTATTCTTACGGGTTTCTGACCCGAGATAGCAGAAGACAAGGTTTCTTTTAGTGTTTTTTTATTTTCAGCTTTTACTTCAGGTTCACGCATTGCCCTCAGGCCAGCCGCTTGATCATTGACCATTCACCAGCTCCTTTGCCATGCCCATACGGTATAACTGCTCATCAACATAAACAGGGTTTTGCTGGCCGAGCATAACGACGCGATCTACTAAATCAACAACTGTCATTTTTTGTAAATCCTCGGGGACGCGCTGCCCCACCGACACATAGGCCATAGGCAAATTGGCCTCAACCAAGACACTGACCACATTGCCAAGCTGAAGAGCTTCATCCAATTTCGTAAGAATGCAACCTTTTAACACGACCCGGCCAAAAGAGTTAACAATGTCCCGCATAACATTAAGTTGCGTTGCAGCCGATAAAACTAAGTAATTGCGTACCTTATCTGCACCAGAATGACCCGACGTTAACTGCTGGGATAATTGAAGATCTCGCTGGCTCATTCCAGCCGTATCAATAAGTACAAGCCGCTTCATATTTAAGGCATCAAGTAAAGCAAACAACTCAGCCTGTGTATTAGCGACATACACAGGGACGCCAATTAAGTCTGCAAAGGTTCTTAACTGCTCCTGAGCGCCGATCTTATAACAATCTGTTGTGATCAGCGCCAATTCTGCAGCACCATAACGCATTACAAATCGACTGGCTATTTTTGCAATCGTTGTTGTTTTACCAACCCCTGTCGGGCCAACTAACGCTACGATTCCTCCTGAGTCAATAATATCTCTTTCCACTTTAGGAATCATCGCTTCAATTTCTTGCAAAATAAAAGACCAGGCCTGGTCAGGCTCTTGTTGCTGACTTATATCTTTAACCAGTATTTGACAAATCTCCCAACTTAAGCCGAGCTTCATTAATCGTTTCATCAGCTCAACTTTAGTCGGTTCGGCTAATTCATTTTGACCCCATGCTAACCCTGATAGCTGTTGCTCGAGTAGCCGCTTAACCGCCTGAATTTCATTTGACATGCGGTCTAGCTCAGCATGATAGCCTTTAACGGGCGCTGGTTCAGCAGAAAAAGCGTCTTTATATAAAGGCCTTGAGGCGGTGCTTTTGGTTAAGTGAGCAGCATCGAGAGAGACAACGACTTCAACACCTTCAGCTAGCGCGCGTGAAGACATAATAATCGCATCCGGCCCCTGCTCTTCTCGCACCCGCGCCATAGCTTGACGCATCGTAGGGGCAACATAACGTTTTATTTTCAAAAAAAACTCCTATCCGCTAGCCATTACCAACATTGGCGACCACACTTATTTGCCTATTTTCTGGTACCTCAGAATAAGCCAGAATATGCAAATTAGCCAAACTGTATTTAAACAATCGAGCTAATTGAGCTCTAATCTGAGGGGCGACCAACAATACAGGCGGCTGCCCAGTCATTTCCAGTTTTTGAGCCTGCTCTTTTAGGGTTCCATGCAAACGTTCTGCTAAACCAGGATCTATAGCTAACTGCCCATCAGGAGCACCTTGCGTTGCTTGAATTAACAACTGCTCAAGAGAAGGCTCAAGGGTAATAACTTGCAACTGGCCATTAATACCAACAATATCCTGCACAATTGAGCGCCCTAGCGCAGCGCGAACATAAATCACAAGCTGAGCGGGATCGCGTGTTTGTGATGCTTTTTCGGACAAAGCTTCAACAATTGTTCGCATATCACGAAGTGACACTTTCTCATCAAGCAAACTTTGCAACACCTTGACCAACGCCGCGAGAGACAGCTGATCGGGAATCAACTCGTCCACCAGTTTGGGCGAGGTTTTCTTTAACTTATCTAACAACTGTTGCGTTTCATCAAATCCGAGTAACTCCGGCGAATAATCTTGAATCACTTGGCTAACATGGGTTGCAATCACCGTGCTTGAATCCACAACGGTATAACCTAATGCTTGAGCTTGATCTCTATCGGTTGTCACTATCCAGACTGCATCCAAACCAAAAGTAGGATCTTTTGTGGGCGTACCTGCAACCTCTCCATATACACTCCCTGGATTAATCGCCAGATCTCGTTCAGGCATCACCTCACCTTCGCCCGACGGCACCCCCATTAACATGATTCTATACTGATTTGGTTTCAAGTCCAAATTATCCCTAATGTGAACAGGTGGAACAAGAAACCCAAGTTCTTGTGAAACCTTTCGTCTGACACCTCGAATACGCTCAAGAAGCTGTCCATTTTGGCTGGTATCGACCATGGGAATAAGGCGGTAACCCACTTCTAAACCTAGCACGTCAACCTGCTGGACATCATCCCAGCTCAATTCGGACGGTTTTGTCGACGACTCCAGCTCTGGCTCAATATTTTCCTTTTCTTTAATAGCCTGCTTTTGTTGATTTTTATAAATATAGTAAGAGCCTAAACCTGCGAGAATAGCAAAGGATAAAAAAGCTAAATTGGGCATTCCAGGAATAACACCCATCACACCGACAATAGCTGCTGTCACACCCAGTGCTTGGGGGCTTGAAAACATTTGATTCTCAAGTTGCTGCCCCATATCTTCTTGATCACCTGATACACGGGTGACAATAATCGCAGTAGCCGATGATAATAACAATGCAGGAATTTGTGCAACCAAACCATCGCCAATAGTAAGCAAAGTATAGATCTCAACCGCCTCACCAAAACTTAAACCATGCTGGCCCACCCCTATCGCAAATCCACCAACAATATTAATCACCAAAATAATAATACCGGCTATCGCATCCCCTCGAACAAACTTACTCGCACCGTCCATTGAACCGTAAAAGTCGGCTTCAGCTGTAATCTCTTTGCGCCGCGCTTGAGCTTGATCCTGTGTAATCAAGCCCGCATTTAAGTCCGCATCAATAGCCATCTGTTTACCTGGCATCGAATCAAGTGTAAATCGTGCGCTTACTTCCGCAACACGCCCCGCCCCCTTGGTAACCACAACAAAGTTAATTAGCACCAAAATAGCAAATACCACTAAGCCTACTGCATAATTGCCACCAATTACGAACTCACCAAATGCCTCAATAACCTTGCCGGCTGCATCACCACCTTTATGCCCTTCAAGCAAAATGATACGCGTGGATGCAATGTTAAGTGACAAGCGAAACAAGGTCGCAATGAGAATAACGGTGGGAAAAACAGCAAAATCCAAAACTCTTTTGGCATAAACGGTGACCATTAAGATAACCAATGACAAAACAATATTAAATGTAAAGAAAATATCCAACAAAATAGCAGGGAGCGGAATGGTTATCATTCCAAGAAGAGCCAATATCGCAATTGGCGCACCTAAACCACGCTTAAACCACTTAATGGCGACCTTATAAAACGGCTTAAAATCCATAAATTGTGAACTACTTCTCTATTAAGGTGCTGTTTTTAAACTAGATGGAATATCAAGGTTTGAAACATCCAGTTTTTGTTTTTTATTTTCTTTTAATCCAAATACATAAGCCAACACCGCTGCAACCGCTTTAAACAACGCATGAGGTATAGGCTGTTCAGGTTCTGAATTATAGTATAAAGCCCGTGCAAGTTGAGGTGCTTGTACAATCGGAATCTGATTTTCTAATGCCGCTGTTCTGATTTGAGCCGCCATAAAATCCACACCCAGCGCCAATACGATAGGCGCATCCATTGAATCCGGGGCGTATTTAAGTGCAACTGAGTAATGGGTCGGGTTAGTAATTACTACATCGGCATCAGGAACACGTTGCATCATACGTCTTTGCGACATTTCTCGCTGGATTTGTCGAATACGTGCCTTGACCTCTGGATTACCTTCCTGCTGTTTATACTCCTCTTTAACCTCTTGCTTGGTCATTTTTAATTTATTTGTGTGTTGAATAACCTGAAAAGGCACATCAATCACGGCGATTATAATAAGCGCCAAACTCACCAGAATAAACGCCTCAACAATAATTTTGGCGGCATGAGCTAAGGCCGCATGCAAGGATTGGCTGCCTATCGACATCACTTCGCCAAGGGAATACCATAAAAATGCAATCGCTACCGCCAACACCAAGCCAAACTTACCTAGCGCTTTAAGTAGCTCCATCAAGGCTTGCATTGAGACCATGCGTTTTAAACCACTCAATGGGTTTAACTTATTAAACTTGGGGGCAAGCGCCTCAGTGCTAAAGTTAAATCCACCTAACAAGGAAGACCCTACAATCGCTACAAACAGCATTAACAAAAGAAAGGGCAATAACATCATAATAGAGGTCACCACTAGAGCCAACATATTATCAAGCATCTTTTTGGCGTCATACGCATGGTCACGATCAAGACTTAATCCACCCACCATGATCGTCTCAAAAGAAGCAATCATTTGCGAGCCAAAAAAGTACAAGAATAATGCGGCGGAAATAACCATCAAAAAAGTAGTTAATTCTTTAGAACGGGCTATATCGCCCTTCTCTCTTGCCTCGCGAAGTTTCTTCTCGGAAGGTTCTTCTGATTTTTCCTGGCCGTCTTCACTTTCTGCCATTGATTAATCCTAAGGGTTAAGTTCTAACATATTGATCCGATCAAACGCACGCGCCAAAAGCTCTTCAAGGTGAGGCAATATCATGGGTGTAATAAATATTAACATCACCAGGCCTGCCAATAGGGTTACAGGGAAGCCAACCGCAAAAATATTGAGTGCTGGCGCTGCACGCGTAATAACCCCAAATGAAATATTGATAAGCAATAAGGCCGTTATGGCTGGCAAGGCGATTAATACGCCCGCACTAAACATATAAGCACCAAATTCGACCACAGAACGCATGCTTTCGGCTGTTAAAAAGTGGCTGCCTACTGGAAGAAAATGGAAACTATCAACGACCGCATAAATAACCATAATATGGCCATCTAATGCCAAAAACAATAAAGTGGCCATAATAGTAAAGTATTGCGATACGACTGGCGCATTCACACCCGTAGCCGGATCAACCATCGATGCAAAGGCTAAACCCATCGCCATCGCAATCATATGACCTGCCATTACAAAAGCCTGAAAGACCACCAGAAATATAATCCCCATGGCTAAACCGATTAAAATCTGCTGCAGCATATACAACAAACCTAGCCATGTAAAAGGATCAACGGGTGGGGGCAGAGGCAACAAAGGGGCGACAGCGATAGTAATCACAAGGGTCAAAATCAAGCGTGAACGAACAGGTACCCCTTTCATACCAAACAGTGGAATTATCGACAACATGGTACCTATACGGACAAAGGGCCAGAAATACAAGCCTATCAACTGTAGATATTCGTGATAGGTAAACGTCACAGCTAACCTATTAAGTTCGGAATATTCATATACAGCTCAATGGTAAAGGATAATAGCGTTGTTAACATCCACGGCCCTGCAATGACCAGCGCAATACCGACCACTGCGAGTTTTGGAATAAAACTCAGTGTCATTTCATTAATTTGCGTGGCTGCCTGAAACATACCAATCAACAATCCGACCAGAAGAGCAGGAATCAATAAGGGAGCCGCTAGAAGTGTTACTACCTCCAGCATGCTCTGACCTAAGTTTAAAACTTGACCTGGCGTCATTTAAATCCCCCCTCCTACAACTACAAAACTATTTGCCAGAGTACCGACAACCAAAGCCCACCCATCAATTAATACAAAAAGCATCAACTTAAACGGCAAGGAAATAATCATCGGTGACAACATCATCATCCCCATGGACATCAATAAACTAGCGACCACTAAGTCAATAATTAAAAACGGGATAAAAATCATAAAACCAATTTGAAACGCCGTTTTCAATTCACTGGTCATAAATGCTGGCACGAGTATTCTAAGCGGCACTTCACTTGGCTCCAAGAGTTCTACATCAGCCATTTCAGCAAACATGGCAAGATCACTTTCACGTGTCTGCTCAATCATAAACTGATGCATCGGCACCATCGCCGTTTCAACGGCTTGCCTGAAATCCATCTGCTCTTCTAAATAAGGATCAATCGCCGTTTGATAAATCCGATCCAGCACAGGTGCCATAATAAATAGGCTTAAAAAGAGCGCTAAACCAATTAAAACTTGAGTAGACGGAGTTTGCATGGTACCCAAAGCCTGCCTAAGAAGCGCAAGTACAATAATAATACGTAAAAAAGAAGTAGTCGCAATTAAAGCAGCCGGCAACAGGGTCAAACCTGTCATTAACAGCAGTATTTGCAAGGTTAAGGTATAGTCTTGATTACCCTCAGCATCGGTTTCAACCGTAAAAGCCGGAATTCCAGGCATCGCATAGGTTGAAAGCGGCATCAAACCAAGAGCGAGATAAACAATAAACTTAAGGTGTGTCACTGGACTTTCTTTGCATAATAGCTTCCTGAAAACGCTTGGCAAAACTAGAAGAATTAAAGCCTGCAACCTTACCATCTTGCCCGTCTTCCTCTAAGGTTATCGGCTGTTCGAGTTTATGAAGTGTTGATATTTTAGTTGTTGTGACCCCTACCAGCAACTGCTCATCCCCCACCTGTATTAGCATAATGCGTTCTCTCTGTCCAACGGATAACACACCCAAAACTGAAAGCTTCCCATCAGCCACACTGGCAAAACGGCCAAAACGTCGCAACATCCAAGCGCCAATAAAAATGATTAACAACACCAGCAATAGCGAAACCATTATTTGACCCAAGTAATCCCCAGGCCTTATTAATGAACCACCACTTATTACCGTAGGCTCTTGTGCCAAAGCGCTTGAAGCCATACCCAGCAAACCCAAGCCAGCATATGTGAATCTATACTGGCGCTTCATCTTAATTTCTTAATACGTTCTTGCGGACTGATCACATCCGTTAAACGTACCCCAAATTTATCATTAACTACCACCACTTCACCGTGTGCAATTAGCGTTCCATTTACCAATAAATCAAGTGGCTCACCCGCCAAACGATCCATCTCAATAACCGAGCCTTGGGTGTAAGACAATAAACTTCGTATAGGCACTTTGGTGCGGCCAATTTCCAATTGAAGTGTTACAGGGATGTCCAACAGCACATCCAAGTCAACTCGATGCCCATTACCGTTTGTGAAGTTCAACTCCTCAAACTCTGCCGCTTTGGCGTCAGGTTTATCACTTACCGATGTCTTGGACTCGGCCTTTGCTTGTTCATTTAGCGCATCTGCCCATGGATCATCTTCTGCACTCGCATCGCCCTCAGAAGATTCAGCGTCAGCCTGCTCCTTTAAAGCATCACCCCACGCGTCTAACTCATCTTGCTCACTCATTAAACCAATCCTTTGTATTTTCTATTATCCGGTCAGAATAAGCCGGATGGCGGACAACTTCCTGAACCTTGATTGCCTTTTTATCATTACTAATTCCAACTTTGCCGCGTGCAATAGGGATATCTTCAACTTTAAGGGAAACCATTTTAGGCATATCTATTGGAATAATATCACCCTTCTCCATTTTTAAGACATCCTGCATAAACATTGAAACTTCCGTCAAACTCGCACTTAATGATACCTCAATATTTTTCGCTTCTTCACGTAACGTTTTTGACCAATGGGTATCCCCATCACCTTGCAAGTTCTGCATGCCCTCTTCAAGCTTTTCTCTTACAGGTTCAAGCATGCCATAAGGCATAACGATATCAATACGCCCCTCAACTCCCTCAAACCGAACATTTATGGGGCTAATTACAATCATATCAGTGGCATCGACAATAGCAGCAAACTTGGGGTTCATCTCAGAGTGCATATATTCAATTTCAATATCCATAACAGGAGCCCAGGCCTTCCTTAAGGTCTGATTAGCTATATCTAAGATACTCCTAATCATACTCATCTCGACGGGGGTATAATCTCTTCCCTCAATTTTAAAGGGTAGCAGGCCTGTTCCGCCAAAATAAATATCTACCGCCGTAAAAATAAGTTTTGAATCCAAAGTAAACAAAGCAACCCCATTTAGGGGTTCAATGCGGTAAATATTTAGGCTTGTTGGAACAAAAAGATTGCGAAGATAGTCAATCATTTTAATAATTTTGACTTCGCCGGCTGCAACCTCAACCGTAGAAAGAATCATTTCATTAAAATGTCGCTGAAAACTTCGCGCAAAGCGCTCATTGATAATATCAAGTGCAGGCAAGCGTCCACGGATGATTCGCTCTTGGTTGGTAAAGTCAAAGGTCTTGGCGATAGATGAATCTGCTAAATCATCATTTTCAGCCTCTACATCACCATCACCCATCCCCCGTAAAAGGGCATCAACCTCATCTTGACTGAGGATATCATCCATTTATAAACTCGATCACTGGGTTACAAAACGTGTAATAAAAATATTCGCCACCAAGTCTGGGAAGATACCATTGTCTTCTGCGACCTTTCTGACTGCTTCTAAAACGCGCTGCCTAACCACCTCTTGACCATCATCGGCACTTATTTCAGTATAAGTCACCCGTCTTAAAAGCATTTGAATATCATTTTGTAAGATCGGTCGCAAATGTTCCATATCCTCAATAACTTCAGGAAAACGTGACATGATATTTAAATCTACTGCAATAAAGCGGGCTCGTCCTTCACCCCGAAAATTAACCACGAACTTCATTTCCAGGTATGAGGGAGGGGTTCCTGCTCTAGGCTGGGCATATTGTTTAAAAACTGGGGAGAACTCCATCACTTCTTGCATCTCAGATTTGGATTTGTCACCACCGCTAGAGGTTAACAGCAACATCGTCATGACCCCTATGCCCACCAACAACAGAACAATAACGACTAGTAACGCAATAACTAACCCTTTACCACCGCCTTTTTTTTCTTCTGGTTCTACTTTTTCATTTTTTGCCATAACAACCTCTATTTTTTAGAATTTAAATAGCTGGACTTGAATCCACAAGTTAATTATTCTTATTTTAAACCAAAGTACTCATTAATTCAGTCCGTGTTTAATTATTTTACGAATTAAAAAACCCCAAGGGTTGAGCAGTATAATAAAGTGCCAACACATTGGGGTCGTTTGGAGGGTCTAATTTGTACTTATTTTAAAACCGCACTCAGTGTTTTCTGCACCGCTTCTAGTTGCGCTAACGAATTAGCAATCACATGTAACGACTCGCTTACTTTTTCAGCTTGCAGCTGAGTCGTTTCTACTCGCTCTTGACCATTCTCCATGACCTTGACAGCACTTCTGGCTCGCTGCTGCAAGCCTTCAATAATGGCTTGAATTTCAGTTGTAGCTTGTTGCGTTTTACCCGCAAGAATCCTAACTTCATCCGCTACAACCGCAAATCCACGTCCATGCTCACCGGCACGTGCCGCCTCAATAGCCGCATTTAACGCCAATAAATTTGTTTGCTCAGCAATATCACGTATCAATACAAGTACAGTTCCAATATTACTACTATCCGATTCAAGCTGCTTAATAACACCCGTTGCACGCGTTACCTCATCAGTTAAACCACCGACCTCGGTAATCACTTTCTGAACCGACTTTATTCCAGCCTGAGAGCCTTTACCCATATCCTGTACAGCCTGCTCGACCTGATCAGAAAGATTAACAATTTCAGTCATATCACTTTTATTTTTGGCGCCAGCTGAAGCTAACTGTTGACTAACCAACTCTTCCTGCGCAGATTCAAGTGCCTGGTTAAGCTGTTTTATTTGCTGCTGCTGTGTTTGAGTTTTTGTCTGATAACTTTCAATTTCTTGCTGGCGATGATCTAGCGTTTTCTGAGCCTGCTTTAATAAACCATTAAGTGCACGAAGCAGTTTCGGATCTGTATTTTGTGCAGCCAATGCCTGATCAAATCGCTTTTCTTCAGACAGGTTTATTAGCTCATCAACCAACTCTGCTTGATCACAAACACCTGATTTGTTACACCAAATAAGATAGACCAAAGCACTTGCAATGACGGCTGTTACCCCTGCAGCAATAACAATATAGCCCACCAGTGAACCCACGCCAATTTCTGAACTCGCAAAAGCAATACCGGGCAATGTACTAATAGCCAAAGCTATTAGCCTCGTGTTTGTTTTCATCTTTCTCTCCTAAACATAAAAATCAATTAAATTATCTGACTGAATTGTTTTATTTACTGTTTCTTCAGTCGCTTCACTTTCATCGCTAGAATTTGCGGTGTTTTGTGAGCTTTGCTGCTCCCTGCTATCATCAAAAATTGCTTCATCTTCGACATTAACATCACTAAAGGCAATGCCTGCCTCTGATAACATTTCTTTAAGCCGTGGAATTGCTGCTTCAAGCGCTTCTTTGGTTGCACCCAGTTGCGCACTAATTGAAACACTTACCATTTGATCGCGATCTAACTGCAACCTAAGCTGTATGGGGCCCAATTTTTCTGGGTTTAAGCTAATCTGCGCTTGCTGCATTTGCTGATTAGCCATAAACACAATGCGCCTTCCCAATGCCTCATTCCATTTTGCATGGTTAAGTGGGTAACTTATAGACGCCAAAGTTGCAATGGTAGCGGGTCGATCTGCCCTTGCCGATTGGTCGGGCGTTGGTGGCAAGAGTGCATCTTTAGTCAAATCCGTTTTACGCTCCGAGTCTCTTAACACGGCTTGCTGCTCACCAACTTGTAGTTGACGAACAGCCTGTTGGACAAAAGATTGCAGCTGCATCGCTTGATTATGTTGTACATTAAGTGATAACTCACCACTCAACTTATTAGGCAGCTCGCTAAAAAAAGCGGTAGATAAGGTTTGTAAACCCGTACCCCTGTTTAACAAGGGGTTTACTTTTGCTTCAGCGTTTAAAATCGCCGGTTTCCCCGCAGAGTTTAGAGTATTAATTTGTGCCAAAAAAGTAGAAGAAAACGGGACTTGTACTACCTGACCCGCTAAACTCCAAACATCTGTTTCAGGCAGTTGATAACTATTAACAAAACCTTGACCAACCTCACTGTCTTGCGCTCTAACACCCAGTGAATCAACAAGATTAACGGGTTGATTTAACGGTAAAACCTGGTTATATTCAACATCAAACCTTGGTAAATGAAGCTCAGGGTTATCAAGCTTTTCTGATTTAATATCGTCACCTAACTGCATCATAACAGCTTGATCCAGCACCAGGCCTGGTTGTGGGTCCTTATCAGTAGCTGGTTCTATTAAACCATCCAACTGACTTGAGCGATTTAATTCTTCACTCTGCAGCCCTGTCGCTTGCAAGTTAGTGGCCTCTGGCAACGGCCTGTTTATCTTTGCTTGAGACAATGACCAAGAACCTTCCTTCGACTTGACTGCGTTGGCCTGGTTATAATTAGTTTCAATTAGCGGCAAATAAGCTTCAGGCTTATCAAGCTTTTCTGATTTAATATCGTCACCTGACTGCATCATAACAGCTTGATCCAGCACCAGGCCTGGTCGTGGGTCCGTATCAGTAGCTGGTTCTATTAAACCATCCAACTGACTTGAGCGATTTAATTCTTCACTCTGCAGCCCTATCGCTTGCAAGTTAGTGGCCTCTGGCAACGGCCTGTTTATCTTTGCTTGAGACAACAAGGAGTGCTCAGTAAACGAAGATTTAGGGTGAGCCGATTTATCTAGCTCATCAGTTAGAGGTGTTTGCATTAACATAGCAAGCTGTTTTTTGAATAGTTTCAATTCAAAAGAAGGCTCGCTTAAATTCATCGAATGCATTGAATCCTCCAGATTTAAACCTGGAAAAGATGCTGTTCGATCTGCGCTGTGAAAAACTGAATTTAACAAATCTATCACTCTTCTACTTAATTCAATTAAATAAAATACCTCTTAGACTTGGTTAAGCAATAGCCGTGCCGAAAGCACCAAACTATCGCTTATAATCCTGTGCCGCTAATTCGTCCAGCATTTTTTGTTCAGTTCGATCGGCAGCCTTAATCTCTTGACGCACTAAGTTTTGATATACCTTATCCAGCGCCTGCAAACGTATACGTTTATCTAACCATTGTTGCTGGGCCTGCTCAAGCATTTCCTCCATTGAACTAAGTTGCTTTTGCTGCCCCTCGATCGCAAGATTTAATTTATTTATAAAGGCTTGCGTAGTTTGAAGTTGAATCGGCAAGATGTGACCACTAGCGGTGAGTCTTGCCATATATTCATTTCGATAACTTTTTAAGTCATTCAATTGCTGCGCAGTAAACTCAAGATTTAATCTCAACTCCTTAAGCGTAAGCTGGGCCTTATCAACATCCTGTTCAGCAAGCTCAACAAGCGTTTTAATCCGCCGAGATCGACTCATAAAAAAATCAACTCAAGGCTTTTTTTAATGCCAAAAGGCTTTGAGAAAAATCAAACCGCTCATCAATTGCTTGACTTAAAAAACTCATTAATTGAGGTTGTTTTTGAATCGCCAAGTCTATCTCCGGGTTCGAACCTTTACGATAGGCTCCAACACTGATTAAGTCTTGATTTTGCTGGTAGAGTGAATAGAGTTTTTTAAATTTTTGCGCTTGTTGATACTGATCTTTGGTTATAAGTTCGATCATTACACGACTGATTGACGACTCAATATCAATGGCGGGATAACGCCCAGAATCGGCAATCGCTCTCGACAATACAATATGCCCATCTAACACCCCCCGCGCTGAGTCCACTACTGGGTCAGACTGATCATCACCTTCAGCCAGTACGGTATAAATAGCGGTTATCGAACCCGAACCTTCCTTACCGTTACCGGCCCGCTCAACTAACTGGGGTAACTTTGCAAATACCGAAGGCGGATAACCTTTGCTCGCAGGTGGCTCGCCTATAGCGAGTGCAATTTCCCGCTGCGCCTGTGCAAAGCGAGTTAACGAGTCCATTAAAAGCAAAACATTCAAACCCTGATCACGAAAATACTCGGCTATCGCCGTAGCCAACATCGCACCATGCATACGCATAAGAGGCGGATCGTCTGCGGGGGTCGCCACCACTACGGCTCGCTTTAGGCCGTCTTCACCCAGGCTCTGGCGCACAAAATCATTTACCTCACGACCACGCTCACCAATCAGTCCAACCACCACCACATCCGCGCTAGTAAATCGAGTCATCATGCCTAACAATACACTTTTACCTACCCCGGTGCCTGCAATCAAACCCATTCGCTGGCCTTGACCTATGGTCAATAAACTATTGATCGCCTTCACACCTACATCCAAGGGTTGCAAAATGGGCTGACGGTGTAACGGGTTAATTCGGTTACCCGTTAAAGAAACAAGGTCATCAGTAACAAGCGAACCTTTAGCATCTAAAGGTTGACCCCGGCCGTCAATAACCCGACCCAACATCGAAAAACCAACCGCAACCTTAACTCCACCGCTCATCGGCATAACGCGTGCATTAGGTGCCAAACCATGGGTTTCCCCTACTGGCATTAAAAACAAGCGATCATTATGAAAACCTACCACCTCAGCAATAACCGAATCACCTGAAGGATGAAAGACGTTACAACGTGCACCAATAGGTGCATAGGTACCCACCACTTCTAATGTCATACCAATCATTCTAACCAATCGCCCCTCAACAACCAGGCCTGGTGCTGTTGGTAAATGGTCATCCACAAAACTGAAGCGCTCGGCCAAGCTAGTATTAAGGTAGTTTTGAAAGCTCATCAGGCGTTAGCATCGCCAGATTGCGATGAAGCATTAGAAGGCTGACTAGCCTGTGTTGATGTTTGAGCATTATCAGCTAACTGACTTGCCAGAACCATGGGCTCAGTTTGTGCTAGTAAGTTAGCTAGCCGCTCACGCCATTGATGGTGTACGATTGAATTAAGCTTTTTAACACGACATTCACCTACTTGAAGCTTTGCGTTGGTTTTTATCAACCAGCCCCTTGAGTGCTCTGCTTGATAATAATTAACCAACTCAACGTCATCAGGATGAAGCTCTATTTCTATATCCGCTTGCTCATCGGGTAACAATAACACCGCTTGCTCAATGAAAGCCAATAACTTTGATTTATCAATAGCAACGGCCTCTTCGGTAATACGTTCCGCTAACTTAATTGCAACAGTACCTAACTGTTCGTAAATACTTGAAGAAATAAGGCCATAGGGATGCCTTAACGAGTCGAGTATCGACTCCAAACGCTCTACCTTTGGCTTTAAGGTTTCCAACGCTTGCTGCTCAGCACGCTCGATACCCAAAGTCTGCCCCATTTCAAAGCCGGCTTGATAGCCAGCTTCATAGCCTTGTTGCTTAGCTTCTTCGTAAGCTTCTCGCTTTAGTATGGCCGTTTGTTTAGCAAGTTTTGGCTGTATTTCTTGCTTTATTTTCTCCAAAACCTCTGCACGCACCGTATCTAATTGCTGTATAGCGTCCCTTTCCAAGTCGACGAACTGCCATTTATGAACATCAGGCGACTTAATCTCTCCAGCTTGCAAAACACGCGTAATGCTATTACCTTTTCCTGCTGAAGCCTTCGATTCATTTGACATGAATTAGATAAACTCCTCACCGCCACCAGGCATCATAACTTTGCCATCATCGGCAAGACGGCGCACGACCTGAATAACACTGCGCTGAGCCTCTTCAACTTCACTCAACTTAACTGGCCCACCCGACTCTAAATCGTCACGCATAATATCGGCTTGGCGCTGAGACATATTGCCAAGAAATTTTTCTTTGAGTTCACTATCTGCACCCTTGATAGCCAAAATAAGCACATCATTAGGCACATCCGCCAGGATAGCCTGAATACCACGATTATCTATACCGATAATGTCATCGAATACGAACATCTTATCTTGAATTGATTTACTAATTTCTTCATGTTCGACCGCAATTTCATCCAAAATTTTGGTATCCATGCCACCACCAATATAGTTGAGTATCTCAGCCGCTCGTTTATCACCACCAATCGAGGCTAGCTTACCGCCCCTACCATCACCTGTTCCAGCTTCGAGCACTCTATTTAAATCAAATAAAGCTCTAGGCTGAATTGTGCTTAATGTGGCAATACGGTAAACCACTTCAGCCTGAAAACGAGCTGGAATACCGTGAAGAATTTCAGCCGCCATATCTGGATCAAAATAAGAAAGGATAATCGCAACCACCTGAGGGTGTTCATTACGCAGCATATTGGATATAGCACTAGGATGCATCCACTTCATTGCTTCCAAGCCTTTAACTTGATCACCAAGCATCGCTGCATCAAGTAAATAACCGCCACCCTCACCTAAGGCATCTGTCATTAAACTTTGAGCATACTCATTCGCGTCTACCCCTAAAGCATCTTCACCGACTAGGTTTAAGAAAGATTTAAGCACGTAATTAACATTTTTGTGACTGATATTTTCCACACCTGTCATCGCTGTTCCTAGCTGCTGAACCTCTCTAGGATTTAAATGCTTCAATACAGAGCCGGCTGCATCCTTGCCGACCGCCATCAAAAGAATAGCCGCTTTATCATAACCTGACAAGCTTGGCTTATCCTCAAACTCTTCTAGCATTGACTCAGCCACCCTCGCCCTCCTGCATCCATTGTTTAATGATCATAGAAGCCAGCTTAGGATCACTTTGCACCAAGGTTTTAACCTTTTCAAACAACTCGGCTTCCTCAGAGTTAGCGGCACCTTTTGCATCTTCTGATACTTGTGCTTGTAATTCCTCATTCATCTTATCTAAAGCCTTAGATATCTCATCACCATCTCTAAGCTCACCCTTCTCATCTTCAACATCTTCTGGATATTCAAGATACAACTCATCTTTTTTCGTTAAATCTCTTAATATAGGGCGTACCACTGCAAAGAAAATAATAAGAATCGCTATAGCGGCCAAAAACTGCTTCATAATGTCCCAAAACCAAGGTTCCTGCCAAAAAGGGGTCGCCTCAAAGAAACCATCATCTGGCTCAACAAAAGACGAGTTTATTAGCGTCAAGGTATCACCTCTCAACTCATCCAAGCCAACGGTATCAATAATTAACCGTCGATAATTTTGCAACTCTTCGTCTGAGTGCGCTTGTCGTTGCAGCACACCATCAACCAAAGTAACCCTATCATCTAACACCACTGCAACAGATAAACGACGAATATTACCTACCGACGTTTTTATATGACTTATTGTGCGATCAATCTCAAAATTTCGCGTGCGCCGCTCAGACATACTTTTTAAATTTGGATCATCCTGTGCACCCGTGAAACCTTCTTCAGGAGCAAGACCTGCTCGTGGAGGCTGATTTGTTAGGGCACCCGGAATGCCGGTAGGACCTTGATTACGATTCAATTCTCTAATTTCTTGCTCCGACCTTATCGCCGATGGGTCCGGTTCGAACAACTCGCGCGTCTGTTCCTGCTGAGTAAAATCAATTTCTGCGGTAACTTGCGCTCTTACCCGTCCCGCCCCACCCACAACCGGGGCAATAAGGCTGACTATACGACTTGTTAAGGTTTCCTCAACAGTACGTGTATATTCCAGCTGACGCATGTTCATTTGCAGCTGCGCTGTTTGATTATTGTTTGACAGTAAATTACCTAGCTGATCCACAACGGTTACATCACGGGGATTGAGATTGGGAATACTCGCTGCTACCAAGTGAACAATAGCTGACACAGCCTGCTCATCCAATGCTCGCCCTGAACGTAATTTAATCACAACAGATGCCGTTGGCGACTCCTGCTTACGAACAAACACCGAGCGTTTTGGTAAACCCAGCATCACTCTGGCCGACTCAACTTGATTTAAGGAGGCCACAGACTTAGCAAGCTCACCTTCTAACGCACGGTGATATTGCGTCGTTTCTCTAAACTGGGAAATCCCAAAACCCTGCTCTCTATCCAATAATTGGTAACCGGTTTCGGTTTGACGTGGATAACCATCTGAAGCAAGTTGAAGCCTTAAAGCATGAACACGATCAGCTGGAACCATCAACGAACCGCTATTCATATCTAACTTGTAATCAACGCGCTGAGAATCAAGAATTTGCGCAACCTCATTCATTTCAGCGGTACTCATATTGCCAAAAAGCAAGGTATACTGTGTCGACTGAGACCACAAAAGAATACCAATAGCTAATGCAACAGAAGCGGATAGCCCGACAATAATGGCTATTTGACGAGCAACAGGAAGGGAAGTAAGATTTTCAACCAGAGTCGATAAAGGTGAGGTGCCAGTTCGCGTATTTAATTTATTATTTATTGACGCAGATTCAGCCATACCACACTCAGTTTAAATTGATTAAAATAGCCGAAGGTATCTAAATATAGCTATTTAGCCTAAATCGGCATATTCATGACATCCTTATAAGCCTCAACAAGCTTATTTCTCACTTGAGTCATCGCCTGAAATGAAAGGCTAGCTTTTTGCGCCTGTAACATCACTTCAGTTAAATCAGCGCCCTCATCCCCGCGTTCAAAAGACTCTCTTAACTCACGTGCTTTATGCTGCTGATTATTAACGCCCTCAACGGATTGCTTCAATAAATCAGCAAAACCCTGCGATCTAGCTTGACCATTTTGTTCAAGCTCAGCGATAGGCATGGGTTTATTTTGCGCTTCGGCCGTTAAGGCGCGCATCTGAAGCATCAAAGACTGTGTATCAATTTTATCCATCAGGGTATACTCAAATAGAACCTAGCGATGTAAATTATCGCATAATTTAAAAAAATAATCGACGAATCGACATAAAACCCATTTAAAACTTCATATTTATACGAAACAAGCAATAAGCACGCCCTATGCCAAAATAATATAACAAGTATAAAGCACTAAATATCTACGCCCTGGTCTTTTAACTTAGCTAGTTTGTAACGTAACGTTCTAGGGCTTAAATTTAAATCTTCCGCCGTTTTTTGTCGATGTCCATTATTTCTTTTCAAAACACTTAAAATCAATTCGGTTTCTCTGGCCTTTAAATCTAGTGTTGACATGGATGCCAAACCGTCATCATCCAACGCATTAATTGTATTTTTCTCTAACTTTATAGTTGGCTGAGGCTCTTTATTCTCAGTTACTTGTACTCCATCATCAAAAACTATATTTGATGCATCAATTTGTTCCCCTCCAACCATAACAAGTGCACGCTGAATAACATTATCTAATTCCCGAATATTACCCGGCCAATCATGAGCAACCAATCTTGACATGGCTTGTTCAGAAAGTTGTGGCCTAGTACAGCGAGAATCACCATGCCTTAACAATAACTTATTGGCTATATTGTAAATATCCTTAGGGCGATCTCTAAGCGCGGGCAAGTGGAGTGGAAAAACATTTAATCTATAAAACAAATCTTCACGAAAACGGCCATCCGTAATGGCTTGCTTCATGTTTATATTAGACGCACTAATAACCCTTATATCTAGCGCAAGCGTCTGCAGTGATCCAATTCGTTCTACCTCACGCTCTTGCAAGACCCTAAGAAGCTTTGCTTGGAGATCAACTCTCATCTCACCTACTTCATCAAGAAAAATGGTTCCCTTATTTGCTTGCTCAAACTTACCTGGCATAGACTTGAGTGCACCGGTAAAAGCCCCTTTTTCATAGCCAAATAAAACCGCTTCTAGCATACTATCAGGAATAGCGGCACAATTGATTGCAACAAATGCTTGATCTTTACGCTCTGATTGCTGATGAATATAGC
The DNA here is from genome assembly GCF_029581415.1 of Thiomicrospira sp. R3. Taxonomy (GTDB): domain Bacteria; phylum Pseudomonadota; class Gammaproteobacteria; order Thiomicrospirales; family Thiomicrospiraceae; genus Thiomicrospira. Next base: position 299,446 of record NZ_CP121121.1, read on the forward strand.
GCGCTAACACCTCCTTGCCTGTTCCACTCTCACCGGTAATCATGACGCTGGCAGTTGATTTAGCTACACGATTAGCCATGTTTTTTATTTGCACACTTGCCGGATCTGATACAACAAAATCATCCTCTAGCGAGGCATCACGATTAAAATACGCACGTGCTTTTTGAACCAAAACATCCGCTTCGAACGGCTTAACCATGTAATCGACCGCACCGGACTTCATCGCATCAACGGCTTGCTCAATAGTACCGTAGGCAGTCATTAGGACTATTGGCAAATAGGGCTTAAGCGCTCGTATTCGCTTCATCAGACTATAGCCATCCATACCATCCATACGAATATCTGAGAAAACCATTGCAATATCATCATCCAGTGCGACAAGCGCTTGCTCCGCTGAACTAACGGCAGTAACCTCAAGATCATTTAGCGTTAAAATATCAACGAGTGCTTCTTGTAAAGCTGGATCATCTTCAACAACCAAAATCTTAGCTACACTCATTCGCGCCTCTCTCCGTTTTACATATAGGTAATCTTATGCCAAATTTTGCGCCCTTTCCAGGCAGGGATTTGAGCCAAACCTCACCACCATGCGCCTCTGCAATAGTCCGTACAACAGCCAAACCAAGCCCCGTACCTTTTGCTCTGCTAGTGAAAAAAGGTTCAAAAATTTTGTCCTGTACATCTTTAGTAACGCCCGGCCCTTGATCAGTAACAATAAGATCAACCCACTCCTCACCAACCAAAACCATTGAAATCGTAATTTTCGCCCTAAGCCTTACAACATCTATTGCATTAACTACAAGGTTTTGCAAAGCGGTAATGATAGAGTCTCGATCTCCTCGAATCGAAATGCTTTTTGAAACAGGTTCAAGCACTAATTCGCTGTCCGTAGAAAAAACCTGCTGCTCTAGTGACGCCACTAAATCATCTAACAGACTACCAAGATCAATTTGAGCCTGACCCGTGCTACCTCCTTTAGCATATTGCAACATATCCTTTACCAACCCTTCGAGATGCTTTAAGTTGAGTAGCACTTTATGTGTAAACTTCTCGCGTTTATCCAACTCCATGTTTGGGCTTACAAGCTGTGAAACATATAACAAAGCGGCTGCTAAAGGCGTTCGAATTTGATGAGCCAGTGACGCCGCCATTTCGCCCATTGACCTTAAGCGCTGATGCCTATTTACATGATCTTGAAGATGTCTTGCCGCTGTGACATCTTGAATCAACAATATGGTTCCAAAAGCCAGATCGAGCGTAACTTGAGATAACTGATAAACCGTACCGGTATGAGAAACTAATTCCTCAGCGTCATTACGACTAACAAAAACCCGCTTCACGACCTTGTTCCAATTATCTCCTTGCACATCTTGCCCTAATATGGCTTGTGCACTTGGATTCATTTCGATAATTTGATCCTCGGTGTTTAACACGATCACGCCCGCAGGAAGCAAAGTTAATAAGCGTTCCAATCTATCTGCAACACGGTGTTTTTCATGGTCACTTTTCGCTAGCTGAGCCTGTAGATGAACAACCTGATCTTGTAGTGCCTCATAGGCCTGAGTCAACTGGTTAGAGGTTTGATTAAAAAGTACAAAGGCCTGCTCTAACTCAGCCAACCTGTCTTTTTCATTTTGATGCAGCACTGATTTACCCATCTAAGCGACAAACGTTATTATACAAATGATTAATACTAACCCATAACCCTTGACACAAACAAGTTAGTTGTCAATCAATTATACAAATGGATATAAGTCAGCAGAATTGAAAGTCTTAAGGGTAGTAATAGAGGCGGTCGGTAAAGCGCTGATATTTGGCAGAAGAACCCGGTGAAGTGGGACTGCTATAGAAATAGTTTCCAAGTTGTCCTTGAATCGATTCAACTTGAATCTGAAGCTCAGAAACAGAACGCGCTTGTCTTTCTGATGCCTGTTTCTGAGATGCATGCTCGGCACGCATCTCATTCATTTGTTTTTCAAATTGAGTTAGCTTATCTTCAAAGACATTAACTCGAGTAGAAATACTTGATGCCTGCACCAGACCGGTAAAGCCAAATGCCATAATGATGAAAGCCAGAACATTTAGTTTAGTTGCCACATCAAACCTCTACAAAAAAGAAATTAACGATAGTTTGCAGCATCATAACAATTAAACCCAATAGTGCAAACGTCTAACGGTTCTAGAATCCGCTGTTTGTTTTGACCCGTGTAAACGAAGACATCTTCAAAAAAGTCACGATCAACAAACACTTCTAGAACAGTTTCGTAATTATTATCCGCCATTGGTGTAATACTTACAATACGTGCTCCTCTCACCACTGCATTAACTCTTGCTCTAAAGCTATCATTTTGAGCAGTCAAGGTGGCTACCGATGTATTACTATCAATCTTTATACCATAAATCTGCTCAGCCAATGCTCGATATGCATCAAGTTTTGAGGCGCGAATCGCCATTAATCGACGTTGGCCATCGGTAAAGCCGTCAAAGTTATTTTCGGCGCCAAAACCCACACCTGTTATCTTGATCCGCTCTTGACTTCTACGCTCTGTAATAATCACCTGAGAGGGTAAGGATCGTAATTGACCAACATTTGCGCTTTCTGCCGTTTTTTGTTTCTCCAAAATAGCATTTGCCAAACGTTGAATATCACCATCACTTAAAGCTGACGAGGAATTTTTTGCCTCAGTTTTAATTAAATGACCGCCATGACGATCATACCCGCTATCAGATGACTTAAATTCTGGCTGAGATTCACACCCCATTAAAGCTAGAGAGCTCAAAAATCCAACTGCCACTAAATACTTTTTCATGTCCACTACTCCACTACTTTACTATTTTATAAATAATTACAAAAACACTCAACAATCCACTACTAGGGATAAATACTACCATGACCCGACTGATGAATCAGCCCCGTTGGAACCGGGGCTTGATATCGATACCCAGTGCCTCGCGTATTTGATTTTTCTGCAGAAACCTCACCAGAGGACTTGTCTTTTGGGGTTGAATCACTCACGGTTAGCTGTTTTTCTAACAGCGTCTTTTCTACTGACTTGACTGCCTGCAATACTGAACCCTGCTGCGTTTGCATGCTGGTTACACGATTATTAATTTCTACAATTCGTCTTTGTGCTACGGCTAGATTTCTTGCTAGGCTATCAATTTTTGCCTCAGCACTCGTTGAAACAGTGGGGGCAGTGACTGGCTGAGCTGGCTGCTCATTAGCCATTGGCGCCCCTCCTCTCAAAACCATTGTATTGGTAGGATTTTGCGACATAACATCCGCACTCAGCTGCTCAACCTGAAAACTAACCGCATCTAACTTGCGATTAAGCTCTCGTAAGGAACGCTCATTAGCCTGAGCCGCTACACGTGTTATTTCAAGCTCTTCTTTAACGTCCAATAAACTAGATTCTAGTGTCGAATCTGTTTTAGATCCAAATGCAGCCCAGGAAGCCATAACAATAGCAATAATGACCAATACACTTAGACCTAAACCAAACCCAATAAGCATTTTTTTGATTGAATCCATCTCTTCCACCGTAAGTTCATCTGATTTATGAGCACCCTGTGCTCGTCTTGCAATAAAGTCATCTGTATCATCTTGCAACTGCCGACTTCTAGGCGAACCAACCTCCGGCATCGCCATAGCCGCTGATGCATTACTCGTTGACTCAAAATCACTCTCATCTAAATCAAGCATGTCATTGAGCGCTTGTTCTTCTACGGCACTCAGCTCTGGATCAATTGCAACCTCCTCGGCTAATTCATCTTCCGCTTGAGTAGATTCTGATAGCTGCTCATCTTGAGACGCAGCGATCGCCTGTTTCTCTGAGGGCTGAGGATTCCCTTCATCCAACTCATTAAGGTCAAACTCCGCTTCGTCTAATAACGCATCAATACTATCTAGATCATTAGGATCGATTGTTTTGTTCGCTTCAGCCACTCGTTTCTATAACCTCAGAAATTAAAGACCTATCGGGTCTTGATATATTTCATCTAAGATCGTCCGTCTTAAACGATCCTGATTTAAAAAAAATAGAGTAGGTAAAAAGTGATATTTTCCGGATTCATCAACAACCAGCGTATACCTATCAGTAGACACCTGAAAAGGAATAGAATGGTCAGCATTATTCACCAGGGACACCACCGATTCAGCTAAAGCATGAAACAGGCCAACCTCTAAACCATCAGAATTATTTTTCAACCCTGAACGAAGCTGTTGACTAAAATGCGCAGGAAACCATGCATAGGTTTTCTGCCAGGAAGATTGACTCGACAGGAATGCATTTATATCGGGCAATTCACTAGGTATCCATAGAAAAGTAATGTCTCTGCCATAAAAGTTCAGCAGTGGTTTTATTTGCAATGCCTGCTGCTGAGAAAGCACACCGATCAATAGATGCTTGTCGCGCCTTACATAGGCTTCAAAATGCAAATTTCTGCCCAAAGTGCGCTGAAGCCAGTTATAACGCACATTAGATTGACCCGCACCTAAAGCCAGCCCAAGTGTTGTATCTGCGCCCCCCTCTAAATTAAAATGCGCAATTTGCTGACTTGAAACCCCTTGATGCAGGTAAAGCGTTTCCACTTCAGTCATCAGATTGTTTGCAAAACCGGATTTATCGGTTAGCCAGATGAGTGTATTAACGTCCAGCTTAGACAGCATAGGCTTAAGTGCCTGAGAGTAGACAGCTGAATTCGAGGCAGGTGTCCTTAAATAAGGCCCGAAAGAATCTAAGCTACTAAAACTAATACTTGGAACCTGGATATTGTGTTGATAAAAGGCCTCGGCTTTTTGCCTCTCTAAAGGGCCTATTATTAGACCGGGGCTAAAAAGTTCAACCAAGCGCACCAATTCGCTGACATCATGATACAAGTCTGTATCAACAATGTGCAACCTTCGATTAGCAAAGGCTTGATTAAACTCATCGACAATAGCATTAGATGCTTGCGCCAAACCACTCGACATAGGTAACAAAACTACAATATCACGGGCTACAGCCGCCGCCCTAAAACCCAGTTCAACCTCGGGTAGATTATTGAGTAAGCGCTGTTGATGAATAAGACCTTCGTATCTAGACCTAAACTTTTCAGGCACAGGCTTTTGCGAAAGCTGGTACATATTAACCAAAAAAACCCCTCTTTCGCCATTACGCAACGCAATTTCAGTTCTAAGCAAAAGAATTTCAAAATCTAACAGCGCTATTCTTTGCTGTGCAGACAGTTGATTGTCGGCAAAGCTTGCCGAGCTTATACCACTGATGATGACGAGGACTAAAGTGATAAAAACAGATCGCTTTAGTGCTAAAAATAAGCCCTTCAAACCAGTCATTAAACACACCTTACAAAGACTTCTCCAACAGCTCATATACATCGTTGGATTGTACTTTAGATTTTAAAATAGCTAATTGCTCACGCATCAAGGCTTGGCGTTCAGGGTCAAAACGACGCCATTGCATCAAAGGCACCAACATTCTTGCCGCCACTTGAGGATTAATGCTATCCAACTTGATAATTTGCTCTGCCAACCAAGCATAAGCTGCGCCATCTTTGCGATGGAACGCAATGATGTTTTGACGACAAAAAACACCGATTAAACTACGCACACGATTTGGGTTGTGATAACTAAATTTAGCGTGCTGGGTAAGTGTTTGAACAACATCAAACGCAACGTCTCTTTGTGCAGCAGCTTGAATAGCAAACCACTTATCCAACACCAAGGGCTCAGCCTGATATTGATGATAAAAATCAGCAAATACCTTATCGACTGATGGCGAGCAATAATTTGCCAAACACTCTAATGCCGCTTGAACATCAGTCATATTAGCCTGTTGATAATATTGCTGCTCAGCACGGATTCTACTCTGCTCTGAACCAAGTGAAGCTAAATAGACGAGGCATGTATTTTTCATCAAACGCTGCGCTATTTGAACCTTGTCATAGCGATAGTGCTCATCGGAGACACACAGACTATAAAGATGATTTAATTCCACCTCAAACCGCTGAGCCAATGCCTTTTTCATTTTCTGATGTACATAAAACATAACATCAATATCGACTTGGGCGTATTGCTCGATGAAATAATTAAAATCGGGTAGTGTTAATGAATAGGCTAGCAACGCCAAGTCTGTAGCGCCATTATCACTCGCCTGAGACAACAATTGACCAAATAAATCGGCATAAAGGCGACCCAGTTCATAACTTTGCTGTTGTTGAATCCGCTCCACATTACGCATCAAGTCTATCAACGCTAGACGCTGTGTCGATTCCCAACGGTTAAAACTATCGCTATCATGACAAGCTAAAAAAGCCAATTCTGATTCTTCATACGCATAGTCCATAATAATAGGCGCTGAAAAACCTCTTAACAAGGACAGGTGCGGTGGTTGTTTAAAGCCTGTAAACCTAAACGTTTGGTTAGGCGCTGTAATGTTCAAAATCAAGCTTTGGCCTTCAACACTTATGCAAGAGGCTGTGTTCTCACATAACTTAGGAATAATCGCTTCACCTTGATCATTCAAAAAACCCATCTTAAATGGAATTAAAAACGGCAAAAACGAAGCAGAACCTGGCAAAGTTTGCGTAAAGTCAAGGTCAACCTGCCCCCTTTCAGCATCCAAACGACAGCTCACATTCAAATGGGGCGTTCCTGCTTGAATATACCAGGCCTGCATTTGATCAAGATTTACATCATTGGCATCCGCCATGGCCTGACGAAAATCTTCTATGGTAACCGCTTGACCATCATGACGACTGAAATAAAGGTCCATACCTTTTCTAAACCCAGCCCTGCCCAGTAGGGTTTGATACAGCCGAACAACTTCAGCCCCTTTTTCATAAACGGTCAGAGTGTAAAAGTTATTCATCTCTATATAAGATTGTGGCTGAATAGGATGAGCCATTGGACCGGCATCTTCAGCGAACTGATGACTACGCAAACGTCTCACATCCTCAATACGTTTAACCGCTGCTGACAAACGCTCAGCCGTGAACTCCTGATCTCTAAAAACAGTGAGACCTTCCTTCAGCGTTAATTGAAACCAATCTCGACAGGTAACACGATTGCCCGTCCAATTATGAAAATACTCATGCGCAATCACCGCCTCCACGCCCTCAAAATCAACATCTGTTGCCGTTTGAGAATCGGCCAAGACATACTTTGAGTTGAAAATATTTAACCCTTTATTCTCCATTGCGCCCATATTAAAGTCATCAACAGCGACAATCATGTAAATATCCAGGTCATAAATCAAACCAAAACGTGTTTCATCCCAGCGCATCGCATGAATCAATGAATCCATGGCGTGACGACATCGAGCCAGATGATGCGAGTCCGTATAAATACACAACTTGATTACTCGCCCGTCGGCCGCTATAAACTGGTCGTCTAAGGAAACCAAATCCCCTGCAACCATTGCAAATAAATAACAGGGCTTTTTAAAAGGATCATGCCAAACGGCAAAATGCTTTCCATCCGCTAAATCACCAGACGCAACAAGATTCCCGTTTGACAATAAAACGGGATAATCTTTCTTATTGGCAATCATTTTGGTTTTATAGACCGTCATGACATCCGGTCGATCAAAAAAATAGGTGATACGTCTAAAGCCTTCCGCTTCACACTGGGTGCAAAAATTTCCCGATGACAAATACAAACCTTCTAGTGCGGTGTTTGCAGTCGGATTAAGAAGGGTAATAATTTCCAACTCAAGCTCACTGTCATAACTGCTTAACACCAGGTATTGAGGCGTAATAGAATAATCACAAGCGGGTAAAAGCTGACCATTTAACCTAATTTCTTCCAATATCAAGCCTTCGCCATTTAGCTTAAACACCTGTGCTTGAGTGGATCCTAGCGCTAAACCTCGACGCTTAATATGCATGCGATTAGTGACTCTTGTTGCCGTTGGCTCCAATTCAAAAACCAAGTCCACCGACGTGACTTCAAAATCGCATACTTGATAATCACTTAAATAATTTACTTTTGCATCTACTGACATCGCTTATCTACCTGTTCTTAAAAACAAAAAAGCCCTCCATTTGGAGGGCTATCACACAGATTAAGTTAACCTTAATAAACAAACTCTGCACGACGGTTTTTCTGCCAGGCCTGCTCGTTACTCATATCCACTAATGGCATGTCCTTCCCAAAACTAATAACATTAAGTCTATTCGGGTTTACACCTTGCGCAACCAAGGCATCCTTGACGGCATTGGCTCGACGTTCACCTAAGGCTAGGTTATATTCACGGGTACCGCGCTCATCAGAATGACCTTCAATAGTTAAACGTGCATTCCGATTTAATTCCAGATACTGCGCATGCTTTTTAAGCAAATCCATATACTCAGGTTTAATTTCGGCGCGATCAAATTCAAAGTGCACTCGTTTACCTTGAAGACTAGCAAACAATTGCGCCACTTTTGCTTCATTGTCTTGCGTTAAGGCATCTGCTTTTAAAGGTTTAGATGTCGCTACTGCACCTGTAGAAGCTTGCGGAACTGTGGGGGTTGAAACGGTTTCAACATCGTCAGACGTGGGCGTTGAGCTACAACCGACCGCAAACAACCCAAGCAATGAAACCACTGCTACATTTCTAATACGTAAAAAACCCATACTACACCTCAAAGTGTTTAAAAAAAAATTCACCAAGATCATAACAAAACAAACTGGAGTGTCAACACTTTTTCGTACCTAGATTTTCTTCAATTGCTTTTAGTCGGTCTAGTCGCATTCTCTCGAATTTGGCAGGTGGAATATAACCATTCGAACTGTGTGGTCTGATATGGTTGTAGTGCCCCATATATTCCGAAACTAGCCAACGCATTTCTTGTTGGTCGATTAACTTTTTGAGCTGGTAAACGGTTTCTGTTTTGAAAGATTTAAAGAAGCTCTCAATAACCGCATTGTCCCAACAATTTCCCCGCCGACTCATGCTTTGCTTAATGCCCCAATGAGCCATCAATTTGCGGTAAGCGTGACTGATAAACTGACTACCTTGATCCGTGTGAACCATCAGTCCTTTAGGGGGCTTACGATTCCATAAAGCTCTTTTTAACGCGGTCTCAATGAGCTCTGAACGCATATGCGTTTCTAATGCCCAGCCAACCACTTTTCTTGAGTAAAGGTCAATATAAGTGGCCAAGTACATCCAGCCTTGCTGGGTTTTAATTTGTGTTATGTCACCGACCCATACTTGGTTGAGGTAGCTGACTTTGAATGCTCGATTGAGCAGGTTCGGCTTTATTTTTGGATCATTAATCGCCGCACTGTTGGCTTTCTTAAACTTCTTACGTGTGTGGACAATTAAACCTTGTTTTCGCATGATTATTGCGATTTTGCGCCGACTCATCGTCACATTCTTTTCGTCGGCTAAATAACCTTTTATACCCCTAGCGCCTGCATTTCCTTTTAAAGTGGCGAAAACCTCTTTAATTAAGTCAGCATTATTTTTTTGTTCGCTCGCCTTATCAGTCTGGTCTAGTTTTAGCCAGCCATTAAAGCTGCTGACGGGCACTTTTAATACCTTACACATTAGTGCAAGCAGGAACTCTTCTCGATGCTTTTGTATCCAGGCATACTTCACTTCTCGAGACTGGCAAAGTATGCGGTGGCTTTTTTAAGATGTCGCGCTCCATCTTGGCTTGAGCGAGTTCCTTTTTAAGCCGTTTATTTTCTTGTTCTAGAGATTCTGATTGTTTTGGAATTACGGCCAAATCATGTTTTAGTTTGTGAGAGCGAACCCATGTGTAAACAACAGTAACGGGTAGCTCATAATCTCTTGCGGCTTGGGCTGAACTTCTTCCGCTATTAACGATGGCGTCAATAACTTCTTTTTTGAGTTCAGTGTCGTATTTTGCATTGGCCATTTCGGGTCTCCTTAGATGATTATTTTATAACATCATCTAGGTACGAAATAGTGTAACCATTCCAAACCGCGTCTAGGGTTAAGTTACCTATCTAAGCTTAAAAATAAAAAAAACCCGACGCAAAGGTCGGGTCAAGCGGGCTACATTAGAAAACCGACAATTTCGACTCTCTATCACTCGTTAGTCATTTAAACACAGCCCGACTACGTAAATCTTGATCAACATCAAGTCTGTAACCGAAAACCGCAAATTCTTAGGGTTAAAAAATAGCCCCGAATTAACAACCACTAAGCCCGTTTAACCACCGCACATTTGTCCGAGATTAACTGATTTTCATCCGCTAATCGAGATAACGCGGCCATATCAATAATCTCAATATCCTTACGTTTCCACTGAACAATTTTTTGCTCTGACAATTTTGCCAAAATCCGAGAAAACGTTTCTGGGGTTAAACCTAGAAACTGCGCAACTTCACGGTGCAATACACCAAATCTAAACTCTGTGTGCTTATACCCGCGATTTAAAAACCGCTGTGATAGGTACCAAATAAAATAGGCCACCCGCTGATCGGCATTTCGTTTTGATAAGATTTCGGAATGAATTCGGCTATCGTTAATCCCCCTACTCATCAAACATAGCAACTGATGGTTGAGTGCTGGGATTTGTAATGCAAGACGTTCAAGCTGATCAAAAGGCAAGGTACATACCGAGGTATTTTCTAGGGCTAGAGCATTGCATTGATAGAATAAATCTTGCAAGCCATCCATGCCAATAACATCACCCGGTAAATAAAAGCCTATAACCTGCTCTTCACATTGTTGGGTAATATTGTAAACCTTGACCCCTCCTGCCTTAATGGCATAGAGGTTATCAAAGGTTTGGCCTGCCTTATATAGGTGCTGACCCTTACTAAGACGTGGGGTTCTTTCAACAATAGAATCTAATCTCAACATATCTGAGCGAACCAAACCAGTAGGAAAACAAATTTTTTGCAACCCGCAACTTGTGCAGCCTGAACTATGCATCGGTCTTAACTTATTCACATTGTATCCTTAATTCAAATTCTTAACCATTGATTTTAACGATTAAGCTAAGTGCTGTCACCTATTAGCCACCAAGCTATTTTTAATGCAAACATAAAAAAAATTATCTCACACCTCAAGCAAGGGGATTTTTTATTGTAATTGACTATTTTTTAAGCGACCCTAAAGATGTGGGCTAAAACAAAGTACTTAGCTGGGCTTCAAACTTTTCATCAACAAACTTATCCACAGGTTATGTGGATAAAAAATAATTAGGCCACATGAAACAAAACAAAATAAACCTTACATTTCAATAACTTAAGAAAGTCAATACACCAAACTCATTCTTTGCAAACTTAACAAGTTTAATGTTATTCACCTCTTGACAGAAGCTATTAACAGGCTTTTATTAAAATAAATATGCGGTTAAACAACGTGAATAAAAACTTTTTAAATCTAAAAATTGTTAGAATTCAAGCACGTATTATTAGGGCTAACGTTTATGAACGCAGATCACCTCTATGCAAACTGTAAACGCTGGGTTATTTTAACACTTTTGGTTTTTACCACCCAGGGTTGCAGCTCAGACCACTTAATAGAACAAACTTTTTACACATTTGGTACTGAAGTCACCATTCAAATTAACCACCCTGACAAACAAAAAGCGCAACAAGCTATTTATGATATTGAGCAGGCCTTCTACCAAATCAACCAAGACTGGCACGCTTGGAATCCAGATTCGATGCTATCGCATATAAATCAAGCGATTGCTCAGGGTCAGCGTTTTAAAGTGGATCAACAAACCAAAAACTTTATTATTAAAAACCAATTGCATAGCCAGCAAAGCGACAGTCTTTTTGATCCAGCGATAGGCGGACTCATTGCATTATGGGGATTTCAAGGCCAAACAAACCCTAGTCCACCCAGCTATGAACAGCGCCAGGCCTGGTTAAACACGCGCCCATCTATTAAAGATATTTATTTTATCGACCAAGAAATGGCCAGTTATAACCCACAGGTAAAACTGGATTTTGGTGGCAGTGCCAAAGGGCTTGCGATGGACAAAGCCGGCGAAATACTTCAAGGCTATAAAATTACCCATGCACTCATTAACATTGGGGGAGATATCAAAGTACTGGGTCAAAAATCTAACAAGCAGGCCTGGTTAATTGGGCTACAAAATCCCAAAAACCCATCCGAGGTCCTTGCTCGAATTCAACCCCATGACCAACAGCATGTTTTTACCTCTGGCACCTATCAGCGCTACTTTGAATGGCAAGGGCATCGCTACAGTCACATTATTAACCCTAACACCGCTTGGCCCGCTGATACCTTTGCTTCGGTTACTGTTATTCATAATGACGCTGTTTTAGCAGATATTGCGGCCACCGCTCTAATGATAGCTGGGCCAAGCGATTGGCAAAGGCTTTCAAGCCAACTCAATATAGATAAGGTAATCACTGTTGACCAAAAAGGCAATATACAGATGACCCCAGCTATGAGCAAACTAGCAGAACTGACTGATCGTAAAAAATTTGCATCATCATCACCAGATAAGTAACCCGCTTAACGCTGGTTTATTCTATAATTGAGAAATGAAATTAACACATAGCTTACAACATCAGTTTTTGATTGCCATGCCCAGTTTAAATAACACTTGGTTTGAAAAAACCGTCATTTATATGGTCGATGATAACGAAAAAGGCAGCACAGGCCTGGTCATCAATAAACCCCATAATCTAAGCATTCTTAAATTACTAGAACATTTCCATATTTTTGGCAACCAAGCCAGTCCACTGATGAAACGCACCGTAATGATGGGCGGGCCAATCGAAACGGAGCGCGGCTTTATTTTGCACCAACCGGCGGGAAAATGGCAAAATACCATTAACATCACACCCCATTTAGGCCTAACGGTGTCAGAAGATTTTTTGGAAGCGATCAAGCTCGATAGCGCACCTAAAGACTTTTTAGTGTGTTTAGGCAGTGCAACCTGGAACAAAGGGCAGCTCGCGAATGAAATAAAAAACAACAGCTGGATTACTGCACCTTTTAATGCCAGCTTGATGTTTGAGACACCCATTGAAAAACGCTGGAAAGTGGCGCTCGGAATGCTAGGCATATCACCCGAATTTTTAAGTGCCGAGGTGGGTCATGCTTAATAGTCATACAGCTTCAGATCAAAATCCGAACAACTTACCCCCCAACTTTAAAGGCCAGATTGAAGGCTTAGTGATGGGCTTTGACTTTGGACTTAAACGCATAGGTATTGCAACAGGACAAACCATCACGGCCACCGCTACACCACAAACAACACTTTTTAGTCGCGACGGCGTGCCTGACTGGGATAGCATCAGCAAACTGATTAATGAATGGCAACCCAAAGCCCTGATTGTGGGTCTGCCCTTGCGCTTAGATGGCTCTGAACAACCCTTTACCCAACACGCCCGCAAGTTTGGTCAACGGCTACATGGCCGCTACCAAAAACCGGTGTTTTTTGTTGAAGAACAACTCAGCTCCTTAGAAGCCGAACAGCGCAACCTAAAACACCAACACCGAACCCAAAACCAAATTGACGCGCATGCCGCTCAAATTATCCTCCAAAACTGGCTAGAGGCTTTATGACCCCCATTCAAGATATTAACCCATTACTCGATCAACTCTGTGATCAAATTCAACAGCACCCCCGTTTTACAAACGATATCAAAATGCTGGGTATTCGAACTGGCGGCGAATGGATTGCACAAGCCTTGCACCAACGACTTGGCCTACCCGAACCCTTAGGGATTTTAGATAGCTCATTTTATCGAGATGATTTTGCTTCGGTGGGTCTGCACCATGAAGTCCAGCCTTCGATTATTCCTTGGGATTTAGACAACCAAAACGTGTTTTTAGTTGACGACGTTCTCTATACCGGCCGCACCACGCGCGCCGCGATGAACGAGTTATTTGACTATGGACGCCCTGCTTCGATTACCTTGGTGACACTGGTGGATCGTAAAGGCTGTCGTCAGCTGCCCATCCAACCCGATATCAGCGCACTGCAACTAGAATGCCACCAAACGGTAAAATTACATGGCCCCACTCCCCTAACCCTGTCTTTGATTGACCCAGCGGAGACCGATTTATGAGCCCACGTTTATCCAGCCCTAACCTACAACTCAACGAACAAGGCAAACTCAAACATTTCTTGAGCCTTGAAGGCTTAAAGCCGCACCATCTCACCGAGATTTTGGATACCGCCGAATCCTTTATCAACCCACAGACCAGCGAAATCAAAAAGGTACCGTTGCTACGTGGCAAAACAATTATGAATCTTTTCTTTGAGCCAAGCACTCGAACCCTCACCACGTTTGAGATTGCCGAGAAACGCTTATCAGCCGATGTATTGAACCTAAATATCAATACCTCCGCGACCAAAAAAGGAGAATCGCTGCTCGATACCCTGTGGAATCTTGAATCGATGCAAGCCGATATGTTCGTTATTCGCCATGCTGAAAGTGGTGCGGCGCATTTTTTTGCGCGCCACGTCGCGCCGCATGTGCATGTGATGAATGCTGGTGACGGTCAACATGCCCACCCAACTCAAGCCATGCTGGATATGTTTACCATTCGCAAACTCAAAGGCGATATTTTTGATTTAAAAGTAGCGATTGTCGGTGACATTTTACATTCGCGCGTGGCACGTTCACAAATTCAAGCGCTCAGCATGTTAGAGGCGCGTGAAATCCGCGTGATTGGCCCTAAAACATTGATTCCGCCGTTTCCTGAAGCGCTCGGTGTGCATGTCTATCACGATATGAAATCGGGCTTAGACGATGTCGATGTCGTAATTATGCTCCGACTTCAAAGCGAACGCATGAAAGGGGCACTGCTACCGAGTGAAAAAGAATACTTCAACCTCTATGGTCTCACCGAGCAGCGACTATCTTTTGCTAAACCCGATGCGATTGTGATGCACCCAGGGCCAATCAACCGAGGGGTTGAGATTGATTCCGCAGTCGCTGATGGCGCTCAATCAGTTATCTTACAACAAGTCACCTACGGCATCGCGGTACGCATGGCGGTGATGGCGATTATTATGAGCAATGCCGCTCAACTTGCCCAATCGCAAAATGAAACCGCATTCGCCAACCCCCTAGAAAAAGCAGAAAGGGAGGCATAATAATGAATGTTTTAATTGAACAAGCTCGCATTATTGACCCCAGCCAGCAGCTCGATAAAGTCAGCAACCTCTACATTTCTCGTGGTCACGTGATGGCGATTAGCGATCAAACTCCCGAAGGCTTTATCGCTGACCAAGTGATTAATGCAAAAGGCAAATGGCTGATACCAGGCCTGGTGGATATGCGTGCGCGTTTGGGCGAGCCGGGCAAGAAATTTGCTGGCAGTATTGCCTCAGAAACCAAAGCGGCGGTAGCCGGTGGCATCACCTCACTCTGCTGCCCGCCAGACACCGACCCAGTGGCTGACACCCAAGCGGTGGCTGAACTGATTCAACGCCGTGGCCGTCAAGCCGCCACAGCGTTTGTGTTGCCCACTGGCGCGCTAACAAAAGGCTTAGAAGGTAAATTATTGAGCAATATGCACTCGCTAAAACAAGGCGGCTGCGTTGCATTGAGCCAAGCCAACCAACCCGTTGAAAACCCTTTGGTGATGAAAAACGCGCTTGATTACGCCTCCTCACAGGATTTATTAGTCATCTTGCGCTGTGAAGATCAAGAACTTAAAAACAATGGCGTCGCGCATGCGGGCATGGTCAGCACCCGCTTGGGTTTGCCCAGCATCCCAACCTCCGCCGAAACCATTGCCCTCGCGCGTGATTTAATTTTGGTTGAAGAAAGCGGTGTCCGCGCGCATTTCTCACAACTATCCTGCGCCCGCTCGGTTGAAATGATTGCCCAAGCTAAGCAACGTGGCTTACCCGTTAGCTGTGATGTGGCGATTCACCAACTGCATTTAACTGAAATGGATGTGATGGACTTTGATCCTTACACGCATGTTAGTCCCCCTTTGCGCTCACAAGCGGACAGGGATGCGTTGCGGATGGGGGTTAAAACCGGGATTATTGATGCGATTGTTAGTGACCACACCCCGCTTGGGCGTGATGACAAAGCCCTGCCATTTGGTGAAAGCACGCCAGGTATCAGCGGCCTAGAAACCCTGCTGGCACTTACCTTGCGTTTGGTAGAAGACCAACTGCTTGACCTCAGCCAAGCGATTAAACTGGTCAGTCAACAGCCCGCCGACATTCTAGGCATCCATGCTGGCAGCTTGGCTGTGGGCTATAGCGCCGATTGTGTATTGATTGACCCTGAAAGCTACTGGACACTTGATCGCAAGCACATGCTATCAGGCGGCAAGAATACGCCCTTCAATGGCTGGGAATTTAATGCTCAAGTTCAAATGACGCTATTCCAAGGTCGTCCCGTTTACATGGCTAACCCAGTCTAGCGATGCAAGCACGTTTTATTGACTGCCAACAGCAAGCCGAGGATTACTGGCTGATTCAGCTCGAACTGTGCGAACCACTCACCGAGCCTTGGCCGATTGGCAGTCAATTTAGCAGCGACAACAACCAGGCCTGGCTAATGCAAACAGCGACCAGGAAAAATCTAAAATTTAGCTTATTAAGCCACCAGGCCTGGTTGTATCAACCCCAACAAATCCTTGATTTAAAGTTAATCAAACCAACAAATTCAGGCTATCCAGTTGAACCTAACTGGCAACAAAACCAGCTCTGGCTGGCTTCGGACTTGGCGATGGCAGCGGTATTTGATGCGGCAAAACGCTGGCAACTCGCACCAAAACCCAAGGGGCGCTTTATTGCTCTGCTGCATGCTAGCCATCACTTCCCTTTTCGCATAAAACCTGCGCGTTTTATGTTACAACTCGATGCGTCGGCCAGCTACAGCATTGGCGCAGTATCATTGCTTGAAGACTGGGGAATACCCAATAGGCTTGCTTGTTCGACGGAGCTTCCTGGCTGTTTTGATGGTTCAATACTTGAACTTCACCAGGCCTGGCTGGCTGTAAATAATCAACAAGATATGATTACTTATTTGCTTGAGGATTGAGAACTAAAGAATTAATCCATTGGCTTGCTATTTTACGCCATGCCAATGGATCCATATTGTTAGCCTTTTGAGATGATCGATGATTTTTTACGAATTCGATGCGCTAACTCTTCGAGCTCTTTTGCATATCCATATTCAGCTTGCGAATAGACTACACCTAGCGCCGCTTCAATCAATGTTTCAAGTTCAGAAAAATGCTCTTCTCCAACCGAATCCGTTTGCGCCTCATCTAACATAATCTTAAAACGTTCTACCACCTGCTTAGCGTGACCTTTTATTTTTACCGTCATGTTTAAACTTCTCCGTATTTATGTTCATTAATCATCATGAAAAATATCATCGCCGCTATTTAAGATCAAAGGGTCAGGCTGACCCACCACGTCCACATCCTTATCATCATAAGGTATAGTGTTTAATATATAGCGCATACACGCAAGCCGAGCACGATTTTTACAATTTGATTTAATAACCGTCCAAGGCGCTTCAGAGGTATTGGTGTAAAAAAACATATCCTCTTTGGCTTTGGTGTAATCCTCCCAACGGTCTAACGAGGCTAGATCCATCGGACTGAGTTTCCACTTTTTTAATGGATCGGTTTTTCGCGCATTAAAGCGGCGTAACTGCTCTTTACGACCCACAGAAAACCAAAACTTCATTAAACGAATATTATCCCCAACCAACAAGCGCTCAACTTCGGGCACTTGATGCATAAATTGAGTGTATTGCTGCGGGGTACAAAAGCCCATAACACGTTCCACACCTGCACGGTTATACCATGAACGGTCAAACAGTACCATTTCGCCTTGTGTGGGCATATACTGTAAATAACGCTGAAAATACCACTGGCCTTTTTCCTGTTCGTTAGGTTTTTCTAAAGCCACCACGCGCGCGCCACGCGGGTTGAGATGCTCCATAATCCGCTTAATCGTACTGCCTTTTCCGGCTGCGTCACGCCCTTCAAAAATCATAACTATGCGCTGTTCGGATTCTTTAACCCATTTCTGCATTTTTAACAACTCTATTTGAAGCTGACGTTTAATGGCCTCATACTCATCACGCGCCATTTTGTCGTCATAAGGATATACACTGTCGCTGGATTTTACTTGTTTCACATAGCCCTCCTTCTATAACTTTCAGCTAACAATAAGTTTTATACTAGACCCAAGTATTGATTTTTGCAAACTTTAAACTAAAGCTTGTTATTTCATATCAAGCTTTTAAAATCTGCCATAACTCAATTAAAAAAGGCTCTCAAACAAATGGATACGTTACAGAAAAACTACCAACAGGTTATACAACGGATTGCCAAGGCTGAACAGCGCTTTGGCAGACTAGAGCACTCTGTTTCGCTGCTTGCCGTTAGTAAAACCAAACCCATTGAAATGGTTAACGCGTTGGCTGCTATCGGCCAAACCGCGTTTGGAGAAAACTACCTGCAAGAAGCCTTAGAAAAAATTGAGCACCGACCTGATTTAGAGTGGCACTTTATCGGCCCCATTCAATCAAACAAAACCAAACCGATTGCACAACACTTTGATTGGGTTGAAAGTGTGGATCGCCTAAAAATAGCCCAGCGTCTCAGTGCTCAACGCCCAGCAGATAAACCAGCACTTAATATCCTACTCCAAGTAAATATTAGTCAAGAAGACACTAAATCCGGCTTTATGCCTGATGAAGTGCTCGATGTTGCTCGTCAAATAGCGTTATTACCAGGCCTGGCGATTCGTGGGCTCATGGCTATCCCTAAAATTGAAACTGAATTTGATAAACAACGCGGTGGTTTTTGTCGGATGAAAACCCTATTTAGCGAGTTACAAACCCAGCTGGGCTCAAATCAAGTGGATACCCTCTCTATCGGTATGTCTTCTGATCTAGAAGCCGCAATTGCCGAAGGCTCTACCCAAGTTAGAATTGGCACTGATTTGTTTGGCTCACGAGCCTAGAAGCCCTTGAACTCATCGCTAGAAAGCGCTACCAACGCCCAGTGATTTGGGCGCGGGCTTGAGTAGGCGAAACTTGGTGCATCGTCATCAAGGCCCAATCCGGAAACTGATTTGGCTGCTCAGTATTAAGCTCAAACTGATTCTCAAATTGATTAGGTGGAGATAAACGGCTGCTACCCGATAATTGCCAACTTTCTTCTTCAGCCTTTAGCTCTAATAAAACCGTCTGTTGCTGCATCATCGCCTCAATGATTAGCTGCTCAACTTCAGCACCCATCACGCTTAAGTCCGTTATCGCTACACGCCCCGCCACATCCTTAATCCATGGCGTATCAGGCATAAACTCAGGGTTAAACTCAATAATTACAAACAGATCACGAAGATGAAGCTGTCCCTTCAAGCCATTTAATACAAAATGCTGCTGTGCAAAAGGCGCGGCGAATCGTGCCATATCCAGCTGCCCCTGCGCAATAAATAGCTTCATTTGATCAGCAGCGACCACCAAATCTAGATCAAGCTGATCCTGATTGTGACGCAGTTGGAGGCTTATCGGCAAGGATTTTTTTAACCAAACCAACAAAACATCTGAGCTTTTTAATTGCCAGCTAAGCTGATTAAAACCCACACCTTTATAAGACACCGAAACCTGGCCTTGCCATAGCGTTCCCTTGGGTTGCGAAATATGCCAATCAGCGGGCAGATGATGATTAAATTTTTGCAGAACAAAACTTGCAGGGATCTGACTCGCAAAACCGACCACAAACACCAAAAATACAAATAAAAAACCAACCAACCATCGCGTTAATTTCATAAAGCCAACCTGTAGCTCAAGGTCACCTTGACTAGCCCTTGGCTTACTGGCTCAACCTGCAACCGCTCTGCAACTAAGTTCTGTTGTTCAAGCGAGGCCAGCCATTGAAAAAAACGCGGTGCATCAACCTGATTAAACACGACCTGAACACCATTGGCAGCGGGCCGAATCGATGCCATTTGATTCATCAAATTTTCGCTGCGTAAACTCTGCTGAATGTGCGCTAATAACTGTGATTGAGTTTGCACCTTGCCTTGTACCGGCAAAGATTGAGCTTGTTGAATCGCAGGGATCTGTTGATTAAGCCATTGCCATTGTTGTTCGGCAATCGCCAGGCGTTGCTGAGCCTGCTGTTGCTGAGTTTGCAATGGAAGCCATGCAAAACGGTAAACAACAAACACACTCAGCAGAACAGCTAAGGCCAGGATCAAAATACGTTCGCGGATGGCTAACGCCTGCCAGCGATCGATTAATGGCTGAAGGCTTTCAGTTTGCATTAACATGTAGCACCCCTTCAACCTGATTTGCGGTGAGGTTTTGTACCTGAAGTCTCGCGCTTAGCCCAGCGGGTAAGTTTGTATTAAGTTTTGACATAAACTGCTCTAACTGTTCGGTATTACTCGCGCTTAAAGACAAGCTTAAACGTTGATTTTGCCATTCCATTCGTCCCGCTTTAACTGACGTTTGCGAACCCATTGCCGACTCTAATAGGCTTAAAATCTGAACGGGGGAAACTTGAGCAGCCTGGGCTGAGCTTTGATTTAAAAACGATTGAGTCTGCACCTGAATATTAACAACTCGCTGAGTTTGTGGAAATAACTGTCTAAACAGGGTTTCGGTCTGCTGTTGATAAACCTGTGCTTGCTCCAACGTTTGCTGGGTTTGCCAATGGGTTTGCACACCCAGCAATATCAACCAAAGTGCGGCCAAGCCAGCTGGCCAACGCCAAGGCCGCCATTGACGGCTTGCCGATGAGAACGGGGCAAATTCGCCCTGGCATAAATTAAACCGCCTTAATGCCGAGATAGATTCAACCTCAACGCGCGAGGCCGGCTCTACCACTAAAGCGGGCATTTGAGCCTGAGCCGACTGAACAAAAGCAGCCCAATGCGACGCATCAATACTCAATCCACTATACCTCCCTGTTCGTACCAATCGACTATGGGGTTCTATCATTGAATCCATCGCAACCCAACAGGCCAAAGAATCCGCCCCATGCTCTTGATTCGTATAGTCCAATGAAAAACATTCAGGCACTAACCAGGCCTGCTTTAAATCCGATTCAGCTAAAGCAGATAACCAGGCCTGCATTCGCTGCTTAGCGACGACCGCAACCGTTACCATCCCTTGCTTGTCACGATTTAATACCACAAGATGCAAGGCTTCAAGCGGTTGCGCTAATTGTTCTTCAATAGCATAGGGCATCGCCTCCAACCATTGATGACGCGATTTTCCGGGCACAAATACCCGCAAAACACTCACCCAACGACTCGGTACCCAGACGATTTTCAGCCCTGCTTGATTAGCCAAATCAGGTTCAGCGATATGTAACTGGTCGTCTAAATCAAAATAACTATTCATCTGCTAACGCAACCCATCGTTGTAGCAGATTAACCTGCTGCTGTTGTCGATAATATAAAGCACGTGCATTCAGGCGCGCTATCCCATATTCAACCACACCATTGAGCTGAAAAAACTCTGTTTGTACACTAATCATCCAATCCGGTAACGCCTGTGTGACATCCTCCAACTCCCGGCCCGTGTTTTGAACCAAAAACTGACGAAAAGCTGAAATATCCTGAGCTGGTTCTGTTTGGCGCAATTCCTGCCAAACCTCTATGAGTGTAGAGTCCATAAACTCGGCCAAACCTTGCAACACCTCTGGCTCCGCCGTATTGACGTTAATCGGCGTTGTTTTAGGTAGCGCACTGATCCAAGGTGCCATCATTTCAAATTGCTGTGTATCCATGCCAACTAATAATCGGGCTTCTTCTGGCAAAACCATCCTACGATTAGCAGCACGATAAGGCGGTGTTTTTAATAAATAGCTATCACTCTCTGCCCCTCCTGCTATTGGATTATTATCCGCATCCAACCAATCTATTAAAGGCGCAACCCAATCCATGGCTAGATTTTGTTGACCCAATATACGCTCCAATACTTCACGCCACTGTGCTTGCTTTTGCTCATCGGCTTCAATGAGGTTATTTAGATTAAAGCGAGCCTGCATATCAACTAATTGACCACTAATGTCACCGCCTTCAAAACTCATCGGAAACATAGGTTGCGCCCAAACCTCGCCCAGATGATCGACTTGGTTTTGGCTCGCATCAAACGCCAAACCTTTTTTCACCCATGCATCCACCCCCGCAGCCACTGTAATCGCTTGGCTCTGATTGAGCATATAGGCACTGCGCTGAATATCCAAACGTTGCTGATATTGAATACCACTGGCAATGACCGCTACCAGTGCAACGACAATCAGCACGGTTAATAACGCAAACCCCCTTTGCCTAAGGCCTGTCATTAAGAATCATCCCATCAACGCCAGGCAATAATCGACGAACACGACCTTGACCTTCAAGCGTAAGTTCAATTTCAACTAAACGTGGCAAGTCCTCTAAGGGCCGGTTGGGCTGTGGCCAAAAGTCAAACCAAAACTGATTGTTATCTAACAGCCTAACCGTCATGGCGTCCACCTGGTTCAACAGAATCTGTCGACGCGGCTGAGAATCGGGAGCACGATCAAGTACTGACCAACTTAATCGCACCAATTGATTATCCTCCAATAAATAACGAACCCGCACCAAGCCGGCGGATGAATAGGGGGTTGGATAAAGCGCAATGCGTGTCCATTCAAATTGCCCCGGTTGGAGTTGCATCGCAGGTAATGATGAACCCAACTCATCTAAAATAGGTCGCGCTGCCATTTGCATCACATCCTGTTCTAACCACCATATTGCCCGTTGTAACTGGGTAAGTTCAGATTGCTGCTGGTTATGTGACTCACTCACACGCACCGCACTATCAATACTTTGATAAGCAAGTAACGCAATCACCGCCGACACAGCAATGGCCACCAGTAACTCAATCAGCGTAAAACCCGCCTGCGCCGAACCTGCCTTCACTGAACCATAAGGTGTCATTCGCCCACCACAGTGACCAAACGCGCTGAACTATGCGCACTGTCTTTAAGCTTAACATCCAAGCTGGCACGCATCATTCCGGGTATCGCTGTAGTATCAAGCTCTAAATGAGTCTGCCAAACAATACCTAGCATTTCAACTTCGGTTTGATTTTCAACTTCATCACCCAGACTAAACTGTAATTCGATTAAACGGTTCTGCGCGACCCAGTTGCCATAAGTACGCTCAGCTAAACTAGTTTGCTGCTGTGTCATGACCCCCAAGGTTTGGCTCAATGCCGCAAGGGCAACCGCCACAATCAACACCGCAACCATAACCTCGATTAAGGTAAAACCCGATTGCCTTAATGTCAAATCAGTTTTCAAACACAAAATTCAACCCCTCATCCCAGCGTAATACCTGCTCGGTGGCTGAGCCAGAGTTACTCATCCGAATTTCACCTTCACTTACTAAGCCACTTGGCCAGCATAACCAACCCATTTCCGGCAGTTGCCATAACTCGGTGAGTTGTTCATTGACTGTCCAAGCCTTGGGTTGTTCTGCAGTCCAGCTCACCTTGTTGATCTTAGCGGGTTGCCATTCACCTTGTTGGCGATAATAGGCCTCCAACCCTTGTTCAGAAACACTAACTAGGTAAACGCGTTGGTTAAAGGCCGCTTGGTCACAGGCCATTTGGAGCATAGATTGTGTTTGTGTCCATATCTGACGTTGTTGCTGATTATCACGCCCACCTAAAGAAATTACCCCTGCGGCTAAAAGCACAGCGACAATCACCACCACAACCATCAGCTCAATTAAGGTAAATCCGTTTTGCTTAGAAACTACCAAGACTTACATTGTCCAATTACCAATCGTAGCATCGGCACCTTCTCCGCCTTGCACCCCATTCGCACCATAGCTAAAAATATCAAATTCGCCATGCTGTCCCGGGCTTAAATACAAATAATCACGCCCCCAAGGATCTTTTGGCAAACGCTCCATATAGGGTTTCCAATTACGTGGCACAGGTTCACTGGTCGGTTTAGTCACCAATGCCTCTAAACCCTGATCGGTGGTTGGGTAACGAAAATTATCCAGCCGATACAACTGCAAAGCCGACGACAGCGCACTAATGTCCTGCTTCGCTTTGACCTCACGCGCTTCATCGGGCCGGTCCATTAACATAGGTACAGCAATCGCCGCTAAAATCGCCAAGATGACCACCACGACCATCAACTCAATCAAGGTAAAACCTGCTTGTCTAGGCTTGTTTTTTAAGTTTACTATCATCATACACTCGCTCTGTTTAAATAATAATTTGAATACTCAACCCAACATTTGGTTCATTTCGAAAATAGGTAACATAATTGCCAGCACAATCGTCAACACCACCCCCCCCATAATAATAATCAACAAGGGCTCAAGTAAGCTTACCAACGTGGCCGAACTGGTTTCAACGTGATACTCATAATGACTCGCGCCCTTAAGTAACATGGCATCAAGCTGCCCTGAGTTTTCACCGGTTTGTACCAGGTTTAACAGGAGTGCGGGGAAAATACGTGTATTTTGCATAGCTTGGCTCAAGGCTAAGCCTTTTCGCACATCTTCTTCTAGGGCTAATATGTTTTGTCTGAGTGGCAAATGCGTCATAACTTGTGAGGAAATATGTAAAGCCGATTTTAACGGGACACCACTCGCCACTAAGACGCCAAGGGTACGTGACCACTTAGCCACCGCACCGTAAATCAAAAACTTACCCAATACAGGTGTGTGCAATAGTAAAGCATGCCAGCGGTAACGCCATTTATCATTGCGCATAAGTAACTTAAACAAGACTAAAAACCCAACCAGGCCTGCTAACATCGCCAAAGCATGCGCCTGTACAAATTCACTCGTGGATAATAACCCCTGAGTTAAAGGCGGCAGCGTTTGGCTCATGTTATCAAATACGCTCACCACTTTAGGCACCACGTAAACCATTAAAAAAAACACAATAACAATGGCAACCACCACCATCAAAACCGGATAAATCAGCGCACTTTGTACTTTTTTTCGCAAACGTTCTTGCTGCTCAATCGTATCCGCTAACCGAGATAACACCGCCTCAAGATGCCCTGATTCCTCGCCCGCATGAATCGTTGCCCTATAATCCTCTCCCACCGCGTAAGGCGATTGACTTAAGGCTTGCGCTAACGAATAGCCCTGCGACACCTTGCTATGCAAACTGGCTAAAAATCGCTGCATCAAGCGTGTTTCCGCTTGACTTGCTACGCCTTTTAACGCCTGAGTTAAGGGCATACCTGCCTCAAGCAAGGTCGAAATTTGGCGCGTAGCTAATGACAAGTCGGCAATCGATATACTGCGTTTTAACCACACACCCTCGGTCTTTGACTGGGCTTTATTAACGGCCTTATCCACCGCTTTAAGCTGCAAAGGCGTTAAACCCTTATCACGCAAAGCCTGGCGAACTTGACGTTCAGAGTCACCTTCAAGTAAGCCTTTTTGGGTTTTACCTTGCTGGGTTAGCGCCTTATATTCAAAAACAGCCATATTAACCCATCACCCCTGAGTCACACGTAACACTTCTTCTAAACTGGTTTCACCCGCCAAAACCCGCGCAAAACTGGTTTTTTGTAACGACGGAGAGTGCTGACGTACATAACGTTCAATATCCAATTCTGACCCCCCGCCATGAATCATCTGCTGTACCTGTTCATCAATTAAGACTAACTCATAAACCCCAAGGCGTCCTTGATAACCTGTGTAATTACACACATCACAGCCTTGCGCACGGTAAATATCTGTCTGCTCAACCCCTAAACATTCACACTCAGCCTGATCGGCAGCATGCGGCTGTTTGCAAGCTGGGCACAATCGACGCACCAGCCGTTGAGCTAAGACCCCGGTTATACTTGAAGCCAGTAAAAAAGGCTCGATGCCCATATCACGCAAACGTGTGATCGCACCCACCGCTGTATTGGTATGCAAGGTGGATAACACCAAGTGCCCGGTTAAGGACGACTGCACCGCAATGTCAGCGGTTTCTAAATCTCGAATTTCACCAATCATCACCACATCCGGGTCTTGGCGTAAAATCGCGCGCAACCCTTTGGCAAACGTCATGTTTGCTTTAGCATTGACCTGAGTTTGACTAATGCCATCGATATTGTATTCCACCGGATCTTCAATCGTCATGATATTGCGCTGATGGTCGTTTAACCTTGAAAGCCCAGCATAAAGCGTAGTGGTTTTACCAGAACCCGTCGGGCCAGTCACTAGAAAAATACCATGGGGCCGAGCAAGTAATTTCTCAATATTTTTCAATACAGCGCCCGGCATACCCAAATCCGCTAAGTCCAACAAGCCTGCACTTTTATCGAGCAAACGCATTACAACCCGCTCTCCATAATTAGATGGAATAGTCGATACACGTAAGTCGACCGCGCGCCCACCCAGTTTAAGTGCAATACGCCCATCTTGGGGTAAACGCTTCTCCGCAATATCGAGTTTAGCCATCACCTTTATTCGCGACACCAACATCCCCGCCAGGCCTGGTTTAGGCGTCAGCATCGTTTTTAACTGTCCATCAATACGAAAACGCACCCGTAACTGAGTTTCAAACGGTTCAATATGAATATCTGAAGCATTCGCACGAATCGCTTGTGAAAACACCGCATTAAGCAACTTAATAATGGGGGCGTCATCTTGACTGTCAAGCAGGTCTTGCGTCTCATTGACCTCAGCCATGACCGCAGACAAATCATCCGTCTCAAAATCATCCATACCTTCCATTGAAGTCTGCGCGCCCTCGGCATACAAACGTTGCAAATGGCGTTCAAACTCGGTTTCAGACAAGATAGATAATTCAAAAGGATCGTTAATTAAACGCTGTGCTTCTTGTATGGCCTCAGGCTGAGTTTGCTCGGTAATTAACATGCGCAGACCCGTCGCCGTCGCGTCAAACAAAACATTATTTTTACGTGCAAACAGAAACGGTAACTGCATGATTAAAACCCAAGCATTTCAAGCGATTGATCACGGCGACGCTCAGCCGCTGTACGTTGTTTTTTAGCTTGATCCGTCTCCACTTCTTCGACACGTTGCACATCGCGTCCTTTATTAACTGAGGTCGCATCGCCAGCTTCAAGCTGTTCAAGCGTTGGCATCTGTGGGCGCAAGCCCTCTAACAACAGATGATTGTCCTGCTCAAGAAAACGATCTTGTTGTGTTTGAATATGGCGATACTTTTTGCGACTATAATAATTCCCCATTTCCAGGTCACGCACAATCACTGGACGCAAGAAAATCATCAGATTAACCTTTTCGCGCTGACTGCTTTGATGACGAAACAAGCCACCAATCCCGGGAATACTTCCGAGACCAGGTATCTGTGCACTCGTATCGGTTTCACGCTCACTTAACAAGCCGCCCAAGACAATGGTATCGCCATCACCGACAATAACGCTGGTTTTGAGTTGACGTTTCGATGTTTGCAGCAAATCGGCTACATTTCCGGGAATCACATCAGATATCTCATTTTCAATTTCAAGATAAACTTCATTACCCTGGTTGATTTGAGGCCGTACCTTTAACTTCAAACCCACACTTTTACGCTCAACCGTTGTAAATGGATTAGCATTACCGGTGGTGGTATAACTTCCGGTACGAAACGGGACTTCACGGCCCACAATAATCTCCGCCTCTTCATTATCCAAAGTGAGCAAAGTGGGCGTGGAAAGAATATTCGCACCGCTATCGCTGCGCAAGGCGTTAATCAATGCACCCCAACCACTGCGTGTTGAACCACTGCCGACGACAGCCGTTGCGCCTCGACCCACGACTCCCTCAGGCAGCGCCGCCACATTACCGGTTGCCCCCGCTGTCAATGCACCCGGCAAATTACCACTTAAATTAAACAAACCCGCGCCACTCGACCCTATCGCGGCCCAGTCAACACCCAACTGCGCCGCACGCTCCTCAGTGAGCTCAACAATAATCGCCTCAATTAATACCTGCGCACGACGGATATCTAATTGATTAATCACCGATCGCAAGGCCACCACGACTTCAGGTGGCGCACTCAAAACAATCGCATTCATCCGCTCATCAGCCTGAATAGAAATCCGATCCTGCATGCTTTGTGTCGTTCGCATACGTGGCGCACGCGACTCACCTGAGCCTTCAGTAGAACCTGCTTGAGCTTGACTACTCTCGATTAACGATTGATTGGTAGCCAATTGTTGCAACAACGGCACCAAATCTTTTGCTTTGGCATACTGTAAATAAACCACCTGTACACGCCCATCCTGAGCAACCGGTACATCTAACTCCGCAATCAATGCACGCATCGATAAACGTGATGAGGTATCGCCCGTTAAAATAATTCGGTTTGAACGTTCATCAAAATTAATTCTAGCACCAATCGGTGACTGCGCAGAACCGGTACCAAGAACCGACTTTAGTGTCCTTACCAATTCTTCTGCCGGCGCATGCTGGGGACGAATCACTTCAAATTCGGCATGGTTGTTAATATCAACTTGTTTAAGAATCGCCTTAATACGCGCTAAACCATCTACGGTATCCGTAACAATTAAACGATTACTTTCTGCCATCGCCACTAAGTGACCTTCGCGTGCAACCAAAGGTCGTAAAATTGCCACCAGCTTACTGGCTTCGACGTTTTCAACCTCAACGACCTCCGTCACCCAAGCCTCACCCCGGTCTTGTGCACGAATATAAGGCAGCTGATCACGCGCCAAATTAGCTGGGATAATTTTCGTCACTTCACCACTGGGTACCGCTACAAAACCATGGACATTCAAAATTGCTAACAAAGTCTGATACAACGCATCACCCGACATGGGTTCAGGCGCTATTAGCGTCACCTTACCCCTTACACGCGGATCAATAATAAAGTTCTGCCCCGTTATTTTAGCCACCGCCTCGATCACACTACTGATTTCGACATCTCTAAAGTTCTGCTGAATTTCGTTCTGCTGAATTCCAGCCGCCTGAACCCGAAAAAATGCCATAGATACCACCAGGCCTGCTAGTGCGATCACTCGCCATAAATGGGTTTTTAACACCTTATTACTCTCCAAAATTACTGACTTAAATCCACATCAATGGTTTCATTCAACCCATCGCGATTGACCACTAAACTAAAACGGCTTTCTTGCAAAAACTGGTTCCACACGGCTGGATTTTGCGCCATATCCGCTACGGTTAATCCATTAATCGATACCACTAAATCGCCCTCACGAAAGCCTAAACCACTGAAAATTTCTGGGTGATTGCGTGGACCAATCCGAATCCCCAACCACTCATCCCGCTCCCGCAAAGGCTCAAAACGAACATACTGACCGATGCGCATTGGATTTTGTCTGATTTCTTGACTCACCGTTTGTAATTGCTGCGCCTGTTCTGGCGCCAACTGAGATGGTGGACGCGTGAGCGCACCGGCCGAATCAGCTTTAGAGGGATGGTTAACCTCCGACCCTTGAACTAATAGACCTGCTGTTTGATCATCCATCTCTAAACGTTCACGCACCCCTCTATTTTGCAAAATAGCATAGTTTGTACCGATTTCAGCCAAACTAACCTGGGCCTGCAAATTCTCACCGACAGACAAAACCTTGGTTTCGCGCCCAACCTGAATAATCGCAACGCCATAGGGTTCGGCCTGGATAACACCCAATAAAACCGCATTTAATCGTGTTCGCCGAGCGGCTGACTCAACTGCTTCAACCGCTGGCTTTTCTAACTTCGCTGCGGAAATAAGTTCAGGCACGCCCCATAGATTAATACGAGGTGAGCTCGTTTGAGCAGTGTTTTCTGGCGTTAATAAACTAGGAAGACCTGGGGGCTCTATACTTTTTAAGCCTTGGGCTAACCAGCCACCTAACTGCCAACTCATTAAAAGCAATAGAGTCAGCATCAATAGCTCAGCTAATCTGGATGAGCGATAAATAAAAGAGAGACGCATTTTCACAATTAAATAAACTTTAAAAAATAAATAGAGCTTGAATCATACCAAATTATGATTAACAATTAATGAATTAGTTAACCTTTGAACTCAAGTCAGCTTTGAGCAATAAATTATGAGTGATTAAAAACCGCGACTCATCAAAAATAATTAAAAGCACACGCTTTCAAAGCTTTAATGACTATGGTTTAATTGTGGAAGCTAAATTATAAATTCAACCCGGAGTTACAAACCATGTTTAAAAAGAAACTTCTAATTGGTGCACTTGGTCTTGGTCTTGCAACGGGCGCCAATGCGTCGACATTCCATCAAGCTGGTTCAACGCTGGGTTATGGTGCAGCGGGCAATACGCATACTTTATTTAATAACTTCCAAAACCCAGCCGCACTAGGTGGAGATACCACTAAACGTTTGCGGGGTCTGGGCATTAGTGTAGGTATTGATATTCAATATACCAATATGTCTGGTATTGATGACAGGACTGACGAACTGCAAAAAAAATTAGATAACGTTTCAGCTGATATTTTAAGTGGCGTTTACAGTAGCCAAGCTGCTGCAGAAGCTGCACTAGCAGAAGCACTCGATAACTATTTCACCTCATTTGACGCCCTTAATATGAATGTACAAGGGGGCGCATCAATTCCTCTAACAGTGCAAACAACTAATTGGGGCGGATATTTAGTTGGCATATCCAGAACCACAGGCGCCAATGTTGGCATGATTCAAACCAATAATTCAACAGTATCATTTGACAACGACGCACAAAAAGCTACAGCGACAACCAATACCAATTTAACCATTAGTGGTTACGAGCTCACTGAGTTTACACTGGGGTATGGTTTAAACTTGGATCGTTTTGTTAGCCTTAATCAAGGTACATTAAATGCAGGCGCTCGGTTAAAAATGATGCGTGCCGGATTTAACCATTTTGCTTACAATCTTGATGATATTTTTAACGATATTGACAAAGACTTTGGTGACGAATTGTCTGATGAAATTGAAAACACCATGACCTTTAACAATACTGATTCTGCTATAGGTATTGATCTTGGTATTCAATACGCGGCAAATAATTACCTACTTGGCCTAACCCTCGAAAATATTAACTCGCCAAGCTTCAACTATACCTTTATCAACTTAGCCGCTGAAGCACTTATCGCAAGCGGTCACTTGGCTAACAGCATTACACTTGACCCTAAAGCACGTGTCGATTTCGCTTATTTCACCGAAAATCGTCGCTGGACAATCGCTGGCTTTGCAGACCTAAATAAAACGACGGCACTAAGCGGACTAGAAACCCAACAAGCCGGCATATCTGCATCATTTGCCTCTAACATTTGGTACGCACCTGATCTACGTATTGGCTATACCAATGAAGCAGCTGGCAATAAACTTTCCCGTGTTCACGCTGGCTTAACCGTTGGCCCAGTGAGTCTTGATCTTGCAGCCAACTCATTAGACTTTGATGAATTTGAAGACAACTCAATTGCAGCCAACCTAAGTTTAGAGTTTAAATTTTAAGCTAAACTTAAAGCACAATCCCAATATTTTTGGGATTGTGCTTTAAGATACAAGACAGCGTTCTTTACGCAATCAATAGATCAAATAACCCACTTCAATTACCCCTCATTAAAATTTTGTGCTGCCATTAATTATTTCGACGTGCAGTCTTTTTACCTTCCCCTTAAAATGCCTGTCATTATTAAAACAATTAGTCTCGTTATGTTTTTAAAAATCCGTTCCGCCTGGCCCATTATATTAACCCTGCTTGGATCGTTAAGTTTGGTTTGGTTTATTAAAGACCCCCTTCTAATCAGCCTGTTACTGGCAGGCATGGCTTTAGGCGCGACCTTAAACTATTTTATGTTTGGCTTTAGCAGCAGTTGGCGACGCTGTCTAGTCGAAGGCCAAACTGCAGATGTACGCGCACAAATCATTATGCTAGCGAGCGCACTTATTCTGTTTACCCCTTTATTTTGGCTAGGGTCTTGGGGCAACCTGACTTTCCAAGGCATTATTCGTCCCG
This sequence comes from Thiomicrospira sp. R3, assembly GCF_029581415.1. GTDB lineage: Bacteria > Pseudomonadota > Gammaproteobacteria > Thiomicrospirales > Thiomicrospiraceae > Thiomicrospira. Next base: position 331,305 of record NZ_CP121121.1, read on the forward strand.
CTGGATTTTCTGTCATGTTGGGCGCATTTTTATTTGGCATAGGCATGCAGTTTGCCGCCAACTGCTCTTCAGGGACGCTAAATCGTGTGGGGCAACTCCAACCCCTGTCATTTATTAGTTTTATTATGCTTTTTGTTGGCGGTGCATTGGGGGCTTACTTTTATACTAGCTGGGGAACATGGTGGGCGCTGCCGCCGTTTTCTATTACGCTCCACTGGGCACTACCAGGCCTGGTCGCTTCACTTAGTGTTTTAGCGATGCTCTACTTCGGGCTTTTGCATTTTGAAAAAAAAACCAACCGACATATTGCTGCACTAGGGACAATCGCTAAACCTTCTGGTTTTTTAATCGCTGCATTATTATTAGTTTTATTTAGCGGTGTTATTCTTTTTTTATCCGGTCAACCCTGGTCGGTAGCCACCGTATTTACCCTGTGGAGCTTTAAATTTTCTGATCAATTTTCGTTAGGTTTAAACTGGGAGTTTTGGGAGATTGCTCAACTCTATCAAGCGCGGATGGAACGGCCTTTACTGGCTGATCCGATTAGTCTAACCACACTTGGGGTTATACTCGGCTCATTATGGGTGACCTTATTAGCAAACAAACCCATTCACAAACAGGCTATATCCATTAGTCAAACCAGCTATTATGCCCTAGGCGGCTTGCTTATGGGGTTTGGAGCGACGCTTTCCTATGGCTGCAATATTGGTGCTTTTTTTAGTGGTATTGCCTCTGGAAGCCTTCACGGCTGGCTATGGATAATATTTGCACTATTAGGTAACCTGGTTGCGATTGCATGGCTCAGGCCTACCCCCATAGATAAGCCAGCCCAAGACAATCATTTATAATGGGGTTAAAATATAAAATAGCCCGACAGATTTAAACCTTAGGATACATCCAAACTCAATGAGTGACTCAATGAACAACACAATAAACACCCATGTGCCCCAGGTTTCACCCACACCTGGCTCAGAGATTAACAGCTCAGGCATGCTCTCTATTATTCAAACCAAAGGGACACTTGACTGGGCCTACCCAAGCTTAATTTTGGCCAGCACAGCCCGAACACTGGATCGCGAGGCACATATTTTTTTTAGTTACTACGGTATTCGTTGCTTATTAAAAGATACAACAAGCCTGAGAGTGTCCCCTGTCGGCAATCCAGCGATGCCCATTCACCTGCCCATCGGCTCTAATAGGCTTCAAAAAATAGACTGGCGGCAATACACCCCCGACCTATTATGGAGCCTGCCCGGCATGACTCGTTTAACCACCTGGGGGTTTAAAAAGCAACTCGCTAAAGAAGGACAACTTCCGTTTAACGAAATGCGCCAACTTTGCTTAGAGCTCGGTGTAAAAATGACCGCCTGCCAAATGAGCTTAAACCTGCTGGGCTTTAAAACCAATGATTTAATTGACGGTATAGACTTCGCAGGTGCCGCCACCTACCTCGCAGAATCCCCCAAGAATCAAAGCTTATTTATTTGATTTGATTTATAATACTTGCTCATTTTTTAGCTTAGGGGCATGCTAAATGAAAAAACGGGTTTTTGATGTCATTATTATTGGCGGTGGCATTTCAGGCTGTGCCTTGACCTATGTGCTTGCGAAGTACAGCAAGGTTAAGTCTATCGTGTTATTGGAAAAGTACGGCTCACTTGCGCCACTTAACTCCAATGCACGCAGTAACAGTCAAACGTTGCATTGCGGTGATATTGAGACCAACTATTCGCTGGCCAAAGCGGAGCAAGTTAAACGCCAAGCAAATATGATTGTGCATTATGCCAACCAGTTTGAAAAAAATGACTTTCTCTATAAATACCCAAAGATGATTCTTGCAGTCGGTGAGGAAGAGTGTGAAAAACTCGAAAAACGCCACCATGAATTTGCGCAAACCTTTCCCTATATGGAATTGTGGGATGCGCAAAAAATTGCCCAAATCGAACCCAGTGTTGCACTGGTTAATGGTCAACCTCGACCCGAAAAAATTCTTGCCTCGGGTTGTACCGATGAGTTTTCTACCGTTAACTACGGCAAACTTTCCCGCTCGTTTGTTGCTCAAGCACGAAAACATCAAGCTGAAATCTCAATTAACTTAGGGACTCAGGCGAAAAAAATTCAGAAGTTTGATGATCATTATGAAATCACCACCGCCCAAGGCACCTTTATGTCAAATTTTGTCGTGGTGTCAGCCGGGGGTCATAGCCTTTTACTCGCCAACCAACTTGGTCACGGTTTAAACATGTCAATTTTGCCCATGGCCGGCAGCTTTTACTATGTACCCAACCTACTGAAAGGTAAGGTGTATACCATCCAAAATGACAAACTTCCGTTCGCCGCGCTTCATGGTGACCCTGATCTTTTAGAACCCAGCAAAACGCGCTTAGGGCCTACCGCTTTAGTGCTGCCTAAACTTGAACGCTATACCGGGGACACCTATTGGGAGTTCTGGAAAAGTTTGAAGCTCGATTACAAAGTCATGAAGGTATTTTGGGATCTAATGAAAGACAGTGATATAAGAAACTATATCTTCAGAAACGTTGCATTTGAAATACCTGGCATACGCAAAAAACTGTTTTTAAAGGACGCACAAAAAATCATTCCTGGTTTAAAAATTGACGACTTGGAGTTTGCCAAGGGTGTGGGTGGTTTACGCCCTCAAGTCATTGATAAACAAACCATGCAACTTAAGCTTGGCGAAGCGAGTATTGTGCCTTCTGGCGAAAACTTAATATTTAACATGACCCCATCACCTGGGGCAACAACCTGTTTGTACAATGCCTATCGTGATGCGCGTATTGTTTGCGAACGCTTAGGTATAGAATTTAAACGCGACGAACTGGTTAACGACCTGCTTGAAGAGCATGACCTATTCCAAGACGAATCTTAAACCGATTCAGGTTACGCTGGTTTTTGGGCTGCTTGGCAGTGGAAAAACCAGCCTCATTCAACACCTGCTTTCGCAAAAACTGGTTACTGAACGTTGGGCGCTGTTAATCAATGATTTTGGTGTACTTGGTATTGATGCTAGCACACTAAAACAAAACGATACGCCCTTGCTTGAAGTGCAAGGCGGTTGTATTTGCTGCAGCGCCCAACGCCCCTTAGCCCAAACCCTTCAAACCATCAGCCAAGACCCGAGTATTGAGCGTTTAATAATCGAACCAAGTGGTCTCGCCCATCCTGCTCAGATTATAGATACCCTCAAAAAAACCATCACACCACGCCCACTTGAATTAACATCAAGCATTTGCCTGCTGGATACCCAACGGTTTAGCCCTGAGATTTACAAAAAATCTGCGTTATTGCGCGACTTTATTCAGTTGGCTGACCTGCTGGTACTGACCCGTAGCGACCAAATTTCAACTGATCTACTCAATAGCACGCACCAATTTTTACAATCCAGCGTGCTTGGTAGTCCACACATTCATATTGCGCCGTTTGGGCAGATAGACCTTAACGAGCTTACACTCAAAGCAAGCCGACCGCCGTTTTTGTTTTTACAGGCTACTGGACTAAGCCAACAACCAGGCCTGGTTGAAGACTTTAAAAGCAACCTGCCCAAAATCATTAAAAGCCAGGTTATGCGCGGCTCAACCCAGGCGGTAAGCTGGATCTGGCATTCTGACTTATTATTTCAACGCCCGCAACTCAAGGTGTTTTTTGCTAAACCCCCCGCGGGTCTGATTCGCGCCAAGGGATTACTAAGAACCGGCAATGAATGGCAGCTCATTAACTGGGTTAATGGCGGGCTTGCGTTTCATGACCAGGCCTGGCGGCAAGATAGTCGGCTTGAATTGTTGTTTGACCAGCCAGTTAACCTCTCGTCATTAGAGCAGCAGTTAACTCCCATTATTCACTATTAATCATGACAAAATTAAAGCAAATTGATGTTCTGGTGGTTAAAGCTTGATATGATGGTCTACCCATTATTTTTTAATTACCTAAAGACAAAACAAACTTTTAGGCTACAGAAGGAAATTGCATGACTAAGCACATGCCCGATATCGCGTGCCAGCCACACCAAGGCCCTCAAGCCACCCTGAACTGGGTAGGTATGAGTGGTATTGAACTCCCGGTTTTGATCCAATCTAACCACGAAACCATTCGGTTATCGTCCCACACCCAAGCCTATGTCAATTTAATAAACCCAACAAGCAAAGGCATTCATATGTCGCGCCTGTATTTATTACTTGATCAAATGGCCACACAACAAACACTCACGACAGAACGTGTTCATGAAATTTTGAATCGGTTTATCGAATCACACCAGGATTTAAGTGACCATGCTTTTGTTGAATTTAGGTTTGACTATTACGAGCGTCGCAAATCACTGAAAAGTGACAACGCGGGCTGGAAACACTACCCAGCCACATTACGGGGCGAGCTAAAACAAGGCCAATTTAAATGTGAGGTTACGCTTGAAGTACCCTACTCCTCGACCTGTCCCTGCTCCGCTGCTTTGTCGCGTCAATTAATTCAAGATGCGTTTGAGGCAAAATTTAACAAAGACCAAACACTTGATTATGAGCAGGTTATGCAATGGTTAGGTACCCCTGAGGGGATTTGTGCAACACCGCATAGCCAACGCTCCTATGCCCAAGTAAAGCTGCATTTAAAAGAAGGCGCTGCGCTGGATTTTTTAGACTGGATAAACCTGATTGAAGACACGCTACAAACACCGGTCCAAGCGGCGGTTAAACGTGAAGATGAGCAGGAGTTTGCTCGACTCAATGCCAGCAACCTAATGTTCTGTGAAGACGCGGCTCGACGACTTCAAGCCGCGTTTGTTAATCAACCCACCGTATTGGATTTCTGGCTAAGAGTAAACCACCTAGAAAGCCTCCACCCACACGATGCAGTGGCTGTCGCGACCAAGGGGGTTCAAAATGGTTACATTGACGATCCTAATTTAATGGGACTGATCAACTAACTTGATACGCATACAAAAAAGCCACCGCAAGGGTGGCTTTTTTGTATGCAACCTACTGTAATTTAAGCTAAGCCGTGGCATTCACGTTTTGACCTAAATGACTTGGCAAATGCTTCGCTGGAACAGGCGCAATCCCCTCCAACAACATCAATGCCGCCTCTGATTGCACATCCATCGCTTTCTTCAGCATCCCCACCTGTAGCTCACCTTTGTCATAGACCTCTTTTTGCGCAAGCGCCGCAGAGACTGCGCCGGCAGCGGTGACACCATCAGAAATAGCCATGTTAACTCTCCTTTTTCTCGCTGCTTTTATTATTAGCATCCACCTCAGTAGGCACAGATGTTTTTTTGTTATCAGATTGGTCATCGCAGCGATGCCCTAACCAACCACAACCACACTCTGGCACAGGATCTACGCCCCCATCATTTGCTGGGTGACACTTACCTATCCGTTTAATCGCCAACCATGAACCATACAACACACCGTGCACCTTCAACGCTTCGATAGTGTAATGCGAACAGGTTGGATAAAACCGACATCTTGGCCCCAATATTGGACTAATAAACAATTGATAAAACCTTACTAAGCCAATAAATAACCATTTTATCGGGTTAAGTTTTTTCAGCGCTGACCAAATCTTCATTCACATCTTCTTGGGTTTTTATGTCCGTCTGCTTATCCGCAAACGCCTGAGCTAATTCTTGATGGAATTTTTGCACCCGCTCAAACCAGCCCTCGCGGGTATCCTGCTCAGAAAAACGCTGAGACAGCACAGCGGACATCATTTGATCAAACATAATCTGCGCATTGGCGAACTGTTCATCCAGTTTTTCAATCGCGGATTGCCAAGCTTGGAGATAAGGCGGCAAATCACTCATTTCAACGCCGTATTTTTCCGCACTCTCATCTTGGTTTTGCACATCTCGATACTGGGCCAACGCACCTTGCTGATAAGACACCGCACGGGTTTCAGAACGACTCAAGTCTAAATTGATTGATTTAAGCTGACCAAAATCAACCTTTAACTCAACCGCCTGTTGAAATGCCTTTTCAATATCACCATTAAAAAAGTTTTTCGCCAGCTCATCAACCTGTTCAAACACCTCATAAATCGCACGCAGTTCGTCTTCGTTTAAATCCCCTTCAACCGAAAATGCAAACCTTTCTTCAAACGCAGTCATCTCAAGCATTTCTCGGCTTTCAAACTGGCGCACACCTTTTGGCCCTTGCTCACTCATTTGCTGACGACTAAACTCCTGATACTGAGCATACAGCTGGCGAAAATCAACCGTTACCTTATCACCTTCACGGGTTTCAATTTGTAAACTCATGGTTTCTGAGTACTGATAGGCTGCCTGGAAACGCTGAGCACCTGCGGTGGATAACGTCGCTGGGTTAGCCATGGGTGACTTGTTATTTGCCTTAGCGGAATGGGCTAATTGATCAGCCTGTTGCTTAGCTTTAAGCAGACCGGTTAAATCTTGACGATCGTTTTTATCATTTTGCTTATCTGCTGAACCTAACCATTTTGGCAGGTTCTGTAAGGGCGTAATTTGTGACATAACGCGCTCCCTCTTCTCTGGTCAACCTTGTGTTGGTCAAGTATTATTTTGTTGTATCTGGTTTAACGACCTGTTGAATAAATTCTTTAGCACAACAAAATTTCAACATATTTGCTAAACCTTAGTAAAACTCTTTGTAAGATTTGGCATAATACAAAAATTAATGTTTAAAGGGTAAAAAAGATGCAAGCAAAAATTTGTTTTATTGGCGCTGGAAATATGAGCCGTAGCCTAATAGGAGGCTTAATTCAAAGCGGGTACCCAGCAAACCAAATCTGGGCCGCCGATCCAAGCCCACAGGCACTAGAAAGCTTAAAGCAAAGCTTTTCTATAAAAGGATTTAATGACAACCTTGAAGCCATTGACTCTGCTGATATTATTGTATTGGCGGTCAAACCACAACAACTCAAGCCCCTTTGCCAAAGTATTGCAGCAAAAGTTCAACAAACCAAGCCGTTAATTATTTCGGTGGCGGCTGGCGTTCAAACCGCATCGATCAATAGCTGGTTAGGCTCAAATCAGTCAATTGTTCGCACCATGCCCAACACACCAGCATTAATACAAACGGGAGCAACGGGACTGTTTGCCAGCAATAACATTACCCCTCTACAAAAAGACGAAGCTGAAAATATTTTACGCGCGGCGGGTTTAACCATTTGGGTCACTGATGAAGCCCAGCTCGATATCGTTACCGCTCTTTCTGGTAGCGGACCTGCCTATTTCTTTCTCTTTATGGAAGCGATGCAGTCGGCCGGAGAAAAGCTCGGACTCGATCGAAAAACGGCTGAACTTCTAACCATGCAAACCGCTTTTGGTGCCGCCAAGATGGCGCTAGAAAGTGATGACGATTGCGCCACATTACGTAGAAAAGTTACCTCGCCGAATGGAACCACCGAACGGGCGATTCAAAGTTTTGAACAAAACCAATTGACACTCACTGTTGAAAAAGCCATGCAAGCGGCACATCAACGCGCACAACAACTTGCAAAAGAACTAGGAGAATAGAATGGGCAATCCTGTCGATCAAGCGGGTTTATTTTTACTGCAATTTCTAGCAGGCCTGGTTATATTTGTATTGGTTTTACGATTTTTAATTCGGGCTACCCACACAGATTGGCGCAACCAAATCGTGATGTTTATTGCTAAGGTCACCAACCCACTTTGCAAACCTTTTGCCATGGTTTTGCCTTCTAAAGGTCGTTGGGATTGGTCTGCATTAGCGGCCGCATTTAGCGTCCAAGTGGTGTTTGTAATCTTGATTGGTTGGCTAACTAATAGGGATTTTGGTATTACATTGATTCTTTTAAGCGCCCTTACGGAAGTGCTTAACGTTTTACTCGACATGATGTTTTGGTTAATCATTATTCAGGTAATCTTAAGTTGGCTTGTTCAAAGTCACAATCCTAACTTAGATATATTCCGTCAACTGACTGCGCCTATTTTAGCCCCGTTTCAGCGTTTAATTCCGCCTTTAAGCGGTTTTGATTTATCACCGATTATTGCGATTTTAGTGATTAAACTTAGTCAAATACTTGTCGTTGGCTCCCTTGCGCAGTTTGCGCAAACAATGGTGTAGAATATAAAAACTATGACAGAATCTATCGAAATTGTAACCCCGAAACAATTTAACGTTGACCAACCCTTAACCCTGATTAGCGGTGCAGTATTGCCAAAATTTGAGCTTATGTACGAAACCTATGGCGAACTTAATGCCCAGCGTTCAAATGCCATTTTGATCTGCCATGCCCTCAGTGGTGATCATCATGTAGCAGGCTATCACGAGGGCCAGGACAAACCCGGCTGGTGGAACGACTATATCGGCCCTGGTAAACCTATAGATACCAACCAACTTTTTGTGGTTTGCTCTAACAACCTTGGCAGCTGTCGTGGCTCGACAGGCCCGACAAGCCTGAACCCAGAAACAGGAATGGTTTATGGTTCGGACTTCCCAATTGTGACCTGTCGTGACTGGGTGAACAGTCAGAACTTACTCCGCCAACATCTAGGTATTGAACAATGGGCTGCGATTGTTGGCGGCTCAATGGGAGGCATGCAAGTCATGCAGTGGGCTATAGACTACCCCAACAGTCTGCGTCATGCGGTGGTGATTGCCGCAGCACCTAAGCTGAGCGCACAAAACATTGCGTTTAATGAAGTGGCTCGGCGTGCAATTATGACTGACCCAGCGTTCCATGGTGGACGCTTTATTGATGCCGGTACAACGCCTAAGGGCGGTTTAGCCTTAGCACGCATGCTAGGGCATTTAACCTATCTTTCGGATGACATGATGGGCGCTAAGTTTGGGCGCGAACTTCGTACGGAGAGTTTGAAGTACAGTTTTGATGTTGAGTTTCAGGTTGAAAGCTATTTACGCTACCAAGGTGAAAAGTTCGCTACTAAACAGAACTTTGATGCCAATACCTATTTACTCATGACAAAAGCCTTGGATTATTTTGATCCTGCTTCTGAGTTTGATAACAGTCTAAGCCAAGCCTTTAGTCAAACTCAAGCCAAGTTTTTGGTTGTATCCTTTACATCTGACTGGCGCTTCTCACCCGCTCGTTCACATGAAATCGTACGTGCTTTGCTGGATAATGACTTAGATGTCAGTTATGCCGAAGTCGAATCCGAGCATGGCCATGATGCTTTTTTATTGCCCAACACTCATTACGAAGGTATTTTCCGCGCCTATATGCAGCGCGTGATTGCGGAGGCGGATGCATGAGCCTTATCACCCCTGAATTTAAACTAATTGCCGACTGGATTGACCCCGGTAGTCATGTATTGGACCTAGGTTGCGGTGATGGTACCCTGCTTAACTTCCTAAAAGAAACCCGTGATACACGGGGTTACGGGATGGAAATTGATCCACAGAAAAACATTCAGGCTATGATCAATGGTATCAATGTTATCCAAAGTAACCTTGACAGTCAGGATTTAATCAATTATTTTGATCCAAATAGCTTTGATTATGTGATTATGACTCAAGCGCTGCAAGTAGTTCGTCGTCCTGATATTCTGCTTGAGCACATGCTGACCATTGGCAAACAGATTATTATTACTTTTCCAAATTTTGGACACTGGAAAATGCGGGCACAACTGCTGTTCAAAGGCAGAATGCCGGAAACCGATACCTTGCCTTATCATTGGTATGACACCCCCAATATCCATCTTTGCACCTTTAATGACTTTGAAGACTTGTGTGAAGAAAAAAATATTAAGGTTGTGTCTAGAACAGTGGTAAACAACCAGCATCAAAGTAACTTAGGCATCCGCCTAATGCCCAACCTAATGGGTGAGGTTGCGCTCTACAAAGTGCAAAGGAAATAACAAAGACTGACTATGCAAAACTCAACCCGAAATGTTCGGCGCTTTTTTAGAATCAGTATGCCTTTGAGGTCTTATGTTACCCCGCGCTCACCCATTACTGATCGGGATATTCTCGCCACGGGTGCCAACTACTATCCCGACAGCATTGTTACCCAAATTAACCACCAAAAGGTCATGGTTAATCGCGCACTCAACAAAGTGCAAGAAAGCAAAGAAGTGATTATGGCTATCTTTAGCGAAGTGCTTGATCACCTTGAGTTTTACGAGGAATGTTTAGTGGAGCTTTCTCGTGGCTATAACCCAAAAAAAGACACCGGAAAATTATTTAAAATTAATAGCCACCTAGAGGGCTTGCAAAAAATTAACCTGTTAAAAAATAGCTCACCGAAAACATTTAAATACCTAAAACTTATTGAAGAAAAGTATATCTACTTTTTACAACGACTTGATGAGGTGTTAAATCACTCTACTCCAGATAGTTTTTTTGCTCCGAACCCTCTGCCTGTTGGCTTTAAACTCGATGAGTTTTGCGAAAAACTAGCTGACCCCAAATATGACGCCATTCCCTTGCTACAAGCGATTATTCAGACCAGTAAACTGCTAAACCTTTATACTGAAATGTTTCGGAACCTGCACAATGACCATAGTCAGCGCCAACATCCCGAATCCTGGGTTCTTGAACCCGCTAATGTGAGCGCAAGTGGGATCGCTCTTAAATTGCGTAAAGGATTAAAGTTGAATGAGCGTGTAGATGTATTAATCTACTTTAAAGACGATGAACGACTGTTGTTATTCGAAGGTATTGTCGTTAATATCCAAACTGACGAAGAGTCTTATTATGAGCGTGTGGCGATGAATTTTGAATTTCCGAATGGACGTGATCAAACATACCTCCTTGCTCGAATACAAAAACATGAGTTAAACCAATGTCTTTAATTTAAGCTTTAAACCTAAGGTAAAATAGCCATGCCAGGTACCAATCATCAAATTGAATCACAGTTTATGGATCATCTGTCCTTTAGTGCCCGACAAGCCGCTGATGATATGCTGGGCCATGACACCCTCAAAACGTTCATCGACTATAAACTTAACGGCATTAATGAGTTTTATAAAAAAAAATACCCTAATGTTAATGAACTGGAGTGGTCAAAAATACTGCGCGCGGTTACCTTAACCAAGCTTTCTTATTTTGAACTCAACAACTACTTTACTAATCGAGAAATTGATAAATGGATAGAGATTGCGCAGGATTCCTTTGAACTCCCTCATGGTAGTCCTTTATACCTTTACAAAATGGTGGAACACAAATACCCCGTTTTTACTAAGGTACTCAAAACCGCTATTCTGATAAAACAACAACGGCTTAAAAAAGCACAAGCCAATAGTCAAAAAACATAAATCATGTCGATTAAAGACTGGCACCAACACGATCGACCTCGAGAAAAACTGATCCAATTCGGTGCCGCGAGCCTAACTGATGCAGAATTACTTGCTATTTTCTTACGCGTTGGTGTAAAAGGGAAAAGTGCGGTGGAATTAGCACAGGACTTAATTGACCACTTTGGCGACCTTCATCGTTTACTAAGTGCCAATCAAGAGGAATTTTGCCTGGCAAAGGGCTTAGGTTTAGCTAAATACGCACAAACGAAGGCTGTTTTAGAAATGGCTCGCCGCCATTTTGAAAGTGGTCTTAAAAAAGGCGAGCTTTTTAACTCGCCTGAATTATCAGCATATTATTTCTCGCAGCACATAGGTCATAGCGAACGTGAGCAATTTGCCTGCTTGCTTCTTGATCAGCAACATCAAATGATTCATTTTGAAATTTTATTTTATGGTACAGTTAATCAAGCTAGCGTTCACCCGCGAGAAATAATAAAACTTGCGCTAAAACACAATGCCGTTGCGATGATTATTAGCCACAATCACCCATCTGGCCAAGCAAAACCCAGCCCATCCGACCATTCTATTACTGATTTAATCAAACAAGCCTTAACACTTGTTGAGGTTCGATTACTCGATCACATTATAATTGGTGATCACGGTCGATGGCATTCAATGGCACAAGCTGGCGAAATATAAAAAATAAGTCTTGCATTAAGCGCTGTATTTATGGATAATTCCATCTTTATATTTTTGGGTAAAATTTTAAATTTACCGTAATTAGAATTCTTGAATCGGCTAAAAAAGCCGCTTCTTAAGTTTTCATCTTTAATGATTGAATAGGGGATTGAGAGATGTCTAGAGTTTGCCAAGTCACAGGAAAACGCCCTGCTGTCGGTAACAATGTTTCCCACTCTCACCGTAAAACACGTCGCCGTTTTTTGCCAAATTTACAAACACATCGCTTTTGGGTTGAATCTGAAAGCCGTTTTGTAAAAATACGTCTTACACCAGCCGGTATGCGTACCATCGACAAGAACGGAATCGAATTAGTGCTAGCAGAAATGCGTGCACGTGGTGAGAAGGTTTAATTAGGAGACGATTATGCGCGATAAAATTAAGTTAGTCTCATCAGCGGGTACAGGTTATTTCTATACTACTGATAAAAACAAACGCACCATGGCGGGCAAGTTTGAAATCAAAAAATACGATCCAGTGGTTCGTAAACACGTGATGTTCAAAGAAGCTAAAATTAAATAATTTATTGTTTGATTTACGCCTTAATTAAAAACCAGTCATCGTGCTGGTTTTTTTATTGCTAAAATTCTATGCGACAACCAGGCCTGGTTGTTTTACAATTAAACTTTAGTCGCTTAACGGAATGCGCCATGCTTCGACTTTATAATCGCCAACAAGCCCAACTACTGGATAAAACAGCCATTGAACAGGACGGCTTACCCGGCTTAGCGTTAATGCGGCGAGCTGCAGCCTTCAGTCTTAAGCTTATTCAAACACACTGGCCCAAAGCCCAGCAATTAGCCATTATCTGCGGCCCCGGAAACAATGGCGGTGACGGCTATGCACTCGCAACGCTGGCCTATTTAAAAGGCTTATCACCCCATATCTATCAAATTGGCCCGCTGCCTTCTACAGGCGATGCAGCAAAAGCGCAGTTAGAAGCAGGCGCACTCGGCTTATTCAGTAAAAGTTTATCCCTTAATGCACTGGATTCGAGTGACGTGATTATTGATGCCTTGTTTGGCATTGGTTTGAACAGACCAATAACATCACCTTACACTGAAGCCATAGATCTTATAAACCGCTCGCCCAAACCTGTTGTTGCTTTAGACATCCCCTCGGGCATTGATGCAGATACGGGCACGCTCCTTAATAATGGGGTGAAAGCAGAGATAACTGCGAGCTTTATCGTGCATAAAATAGGTTTATTTCATCACTATGGCCCTGACTTTGCCGGAAAGGTTTTTCTTGATAGCCTTGGCCTAGCAAAAGAACGAGTAGAAAGCCTACCCCCTTTGGCAACCAGCTGGGAAAATCAAGATATGCCGCATCGCAGCAGAATCAAGAATACCCATAAAGGAACCTACGGCACAGCCTTGCTGATAGGCGGCAATCAAAACATGATGGGGGCTTTAGCCTTAGCAGGCAAAGCCTGCTTAAGATCAGGTGCAGGGCTTGTAAAACTCATTAGCCGTGAACCGCATCTGATTCCACTGACCCAAATGCAGCCTGAATTAATGTGCTACCCCAGCAATGCACTTGATAACTTAATCCAACAGATTAATGCCATTGGTATTGGCCCAGGACTGGGCCAAGATAATTGGGCGTGGCAATGCTATGAATCAACCTGCAAATTGGATCTACCGATGGTTTTGGATGCAGATGCACTCAACTGCTTAGCTCTTGATCCCTTTCATTATGAACGCTGGGTCTTAACGCCCCATCCAGGTGAAGCAGCACGCCTGCTAGAAAAACCTACGCAGACTATTCAAAATGATCGCATAACGGCTATCCATGCCCTTCATAAACGTTATGGTGGCGTGATTGTCCTAAAAGGCACAGGAACACTGATTTACGATGGTCAACAACTCGCACTATGTCATGCAGGTAACCCAGGAATGGCAACCGGTGGCATGGGTGACCTTCTAACAGGATTGATAACAGGTTATATAGCACAAGGTTTAAGTCTGTTTGATGCCGCCTTGCTGGGCGTAGAAACCCATGCTAGATCGGCAGACCTCGCGATCAAAACACAATCCGAAGCCAGCCTTTTACCCTCAGACATCCTGAATTTTATTTGAAATTTAAAAAATCAGGCCTGACTACGCTCGATATCTTTTGCCATCGCATTAGCCGTGAGCGCAATAATGGGCACGTTTTTAAGGCTAGGTTGTTGCTTTAGATACTCAAGCACTTATTATCCGAAACCAAGTAATATTAATTTAGGTTATACAAGAAAAAAACCAATCACAGAACATTGATGCACAATTTTGGTGCTAAATGATTCAAAAAATAAAAACAGTAAAAACACCCAAAACACCAGCCAGGCTTTATATCTCTTTTAGCGTATGGTTGATAAGGACAGAAAATGACGATAAAACTTGGCATCGTAATGGATCCGATTGAACAGATTAAACCCTACAAAGACAGCTCATTTGCGATGCTACTCGAAGCGCAACGCCGTGGCTATGAACTCGTTTACATGCAACCCGAAGACCTGTATTTGCGCGACACGCAGCCGATGGCAACGAGCACCTTACTGAAAGTATGGGATCGTAATGACGGTCAGTTTTACGGCTTTGGAGCAAGTGCACACACCCCCCTCCGTGAGCTAGACATCATCCTAATCCGCCAAGACCCACCATTCAACCAAGACTATCTTTACGCTACACACATTCTTGAACTGGCTGAAGCGCTGGGGGTTTTAGTGGTCAACAAGCCGCAAAGCCTGCGCGATGCGAATGAAAAACTGTTTGCCAGCTGGTTTCCCCAGTGCCTTCCCCCTACACTGGTTTCGGCCAAAGCCTCACTCTTAAAAGACTTTGTGAGCGAACAGCAGGACACTATTTTTAAACCCTTAGACGCGATGGGTGGCGCATCCATTTTTCGTGTCAAACAGGGTGACCCCAACCTGAGCGTGATTATCGAAACCATGACCGACCACGGCAAGCACCATATTATGGCGCAACGCTACCTGCCCGAAATTAAAGACGGCGACAAACGCATTTTATTGATTAACGGTGAACCGATTCCCTATGCGCTGGCACGCATTCCCCAGCAGGGTGAAACCCGAGGCAATATTGCCGCCGGTGGACGCGGTGAAGGCGTCGCACTGACCGAGCGCGATGTATGGCTCTGCCAACAGATCGCGCCCAAACTCCAGCAAAAAAGGTTATTATTTGTTGGCTTGGACGTTATTGGCGACTACATCACCGAAATTAATGTCACCAGCCCAACCTGTATTCGGGAACTTGATCGGCTTTACGATTTAAATATTGCAGCAACACTATTTGATTGCTTAGAACCCATGATTAGACTAAAAGCCATTTAAACCAAAATCCTGGGCTGAATGCGAAGCTGAGCTATAATTTCAAACTAATACTAACTTAATACAACTTTAATAGGCTCATCACTATGGCAAAAATTCTTGGCATTGGAAACTTAGTACTAGATACCTTATTATTTTGCGACCGCTATCCTAGCGAAGATGCAGAAGTACGTGCAACACGGCGCCAATTTAGGATGGGGGGCAATACGGCCAATAGCCTCTACGTATTGAATCAACTGGGTCACCAAACAGCTATCGTCACCACGCTCGCAACCGATGAACAGGCCAAACACTTAAAAAAGACCTTAGAAAGCTATCATATTGATAGCCAACACATTCAACGCTTTATTAAAGGTTCAACCCCCACTTCTTATGTTAACATTTCGCTACAAACCGCTTCTCGAACCATTACACACTTTCGTGATTTACCTGAAGTTGACTTTGACCATTTTGCTAAAATTGAAATTGAAGACTATGATTGGCTCCACTTCGAGGGCCGCAATATCGACGCACTGAGTGGCATGCTCAATATCGCTAAAACCTTCTTAAGCCATCAACCCATTTCACTGGAAATAGAAAAACCACGCCAAGGCATTGAGTCCTTATTTACCCATGCCAACTTGCTTATTTTTTCTCATCACTATGCAAAAGCCAAGGGATTTAATGACGCTCAAGCCCTACTTAAACACATCCATAACCAACACCCAAATAAGCAACTGGTCTGTACCTGGGGCGATGAGGGTGCATGGTGTATTGACCTAAACGGAAAACTGCATCACCAGCGCGCTGTTAAGCTAAAAAAACCCGTTGATACACTAGGGGCGGGCGACACCTTTAATGCAGCACTGATCCATCACCTTATTGAAGGCGCCAATTTAACCTCAGCGCTTGAATACGCCTCACAACTAGCCGCACGCAAATGCCAACAAATTGGGCTAGACAACTTACTTAGCCCCCTCATTACCCGCAAGCCGATTGCGAATATAAAACACATCACCAGCGCACGCGCTACCGTGGTTCCGGCACCAGGCCTGGCGCACAAGGTCGTATTAATCAAGCATGAAAATGAAATTAAAGCCTATGAAAACAACTGCCCTCACCAAGACGTTCCTCTTGATGAAGCCTATAAAATTGATATTAACCCATTTGAAATGACAATGAAATGTTCAGTCCATGATGCGTTTTTTAGAATAGAAGACGGTGTTTGCGTTGAAGGGCCTTGCTGGCGCGAGGAACTCACGCCAGTAGGCATTGAAATTGATTCAGAAACAGGTGGCATTTTTATAGCCGAGAAATGTTAAAGAACTTAGACTAGTCGCTGCCTAAGCACCTCATAAAGTGCCACTCCTGTGGCAACGGAAACATTTAAACTTTCTACCTGACCCTTCATCGGAATAGCAACCAGTTGATCACAATGTTCACGCGTTAAACGACGCAAACCCGAACCCTCGGCGCCCATAACCAAACCGACAGGGCCTTTAAAATCCGCTTGATAAAGCGTTTGTTCGGTTTCACCTGCCAGCCCCACCAACCAGAGACCTGCTTGCTGAAGGTGTTGCATGGTACGTGACAAGTTAGTCACCACCACCAACCTCACACTATCAGCCGCACCACAGGCCACTTTACGCACAGTAGGATTCACTCCGACCGCATTATTTTTAGGGATTACTACCGCATCCACACCTGTAGCATCCGCACTACGCAATATCGCGCCAAGATTATGCGGATCCTGCACTTCATCTAAAAAAAGAATCAGGGCTTGCGGATTAGTTTCAACCAAACCAATAAGGTCGGATTCATCAAAGCGTGCTTGAGGCGAGACTTCAGCCATCACGCCCTGATGAACCCCGTCTATCTTAGCAAACTGCGCTTTAGGTAAACTATTAACCTTAACACCTAATTGCTCAGCCTGTTGTTTCAAACTTTGCAGCCTTGGGTTGAGGCGACCTTCAGTCACACCAATGTGATAAATTAAATGCGGTGACTGTTTTAACAGTCGCTCGATCGCATGGATACCATAGATTTGATCACTCATTCACTCGCCTTTTTAGCACGTGAACGACTGCGGTTTTTATTGGCATAATTACGTGAACGGCGTTTTTTCTTTGGTTTATCTGCCTGATCCTCAGTTTGCTCAGACTTCACGGGTTCTTCACCCTGGACAGACTGCGTTAACTGGCGTACTAACCTTAAATCAATTTTACGCGTATCTAACACTACCTGTGCAACCTGAACCTCAACACGATCACCCAAACGATATACCTGACCTGTTCTTTCACCTTTAAGACAGTGACGTACCGCATCGAAATGGAAATAATCTTCACCCAGCTCGGTGATATGGATCAAGCCTTCAATATAAAGATCATCCAGCTCAACAAACAAACCAAAATTGGTGACCGATGAAATCACCGCTTTATACTGCTCTCCCAAACGATGAGATAAAAACTCACATTTTAAGAAGGTGATCGCATCACGTGTTGCCTCATCAGCACGCCGCTCGGTATCCGAACAATGACGACCAAAGGTTTCCATCGCAGGCGTATCATAGGCAAAGCCCTCAGCTCCTAACTTGCGCCAAGCATGGCGAATGGCTCGATGAATAAGTAAATCAGGATAACGGCGTATCGGCGACGTGAAATGCGCATAATGTTCAAAACTTAAACCGAAATGCCCTTTGTTTTCTGGCTGATAGACGGCTTGATTCATGCTTCGTAACATAACCGTATTGATCAAGTGCTCATAGGGTTGACCTTTCACCTTCTGCATCACCTGATCAAAGTCTTGAGCTGTTGGCTCTTCACCCCCGCCCAACTGCAAACTAAAATCAGCCAAAAACCCTTTTAGTTTTTTTAATTTTTCTTCTTTTGGTTGCTCATGTACACGGTAAAGAATCGGAATCTTATGATGTTTTAGGTAGCGTGCCGTCGCTACGTTAGCCATCAACATACACTCTTCGATCAACTTATGCGCTTCGTTGCGAACAACCGGCACAATCTTGTCTATCTTACATTCATCATCAAACACCATTTTCGTTTCAACCGTATCGAACTCTAACGCACCGCGTTCAGCACGCGACTTAGCTAGCACTAAATACAGTTCATTTAACGCATCAATATGCTCAAGCATCGGCGCAAAGGGTTGGCGGTATTCACTTTCTGGATTACTTACAATGTCATGGACTTGATTATAGGTTAGACGCGCCTTAGAGTTCATGACCGCTTGATAGAATTGAGTCCGCTCAAGCTGGCCTTCTTCTCCGATATACATGTCGCAAACCATACACAAACGGTCAACATGTGAATTAAGTGAACAGAGGTCATTAGAGAGCTTCTCTGGCAACATAGGAATAACGCGCTGCGGAAAGTAAACAGAATTTCCACGCTTATAGGCTTCTTTATCCAATTCTGAACCTGGTTGAACGTAATGAGAGACATCCGCAATAGCCACCACAAGTCGCCATCCCGTTTTACGACGTTTTGCATAAACCGCATCATCAAAATCCCGTGAGTCTTCACCATCAATAGTTACCAAGGGTAAATGACGTAAATCTTTACGCCCTTCCAAATCCGCTTCAGTCACTTCATTAGGAATGGCATCTAATTCCGACAGCAAGGTAGCCGGCCACTCATTAGGAATACCAAAGGCATGAATCGCAGTATCAATCTCCATGCCCGGAGCCATATAATCGCCCATCACCTCAACAATGCGCCCAATGGGGCCATGACGCCTTGATGGCTGAGTAATAATATCGACCTTAACTATTTGGCCTTCCTTGGCATCCATTAAGCCATCAGCAGGAACAAATACATCTTGCGTAATACGGTTATTGTTTGGGTGCACCCAAACCAAACCGTCCTCTAGGTGCACACGTCCGACCAACTGGGTTGAGTTACGCTTGGTCACCTCAACAATCGCCGCCTCTTTTCGGCCTCGCCTATCTTCACCAACAATAGAAGCAATGACCTCATCACCGTGCAACACTTTGTGCATTTCTTGAGCTGAAATAAACAGATCAGAATCCGCATCATCACAACTTAAAAAGCCAAACCCATCTGGGTGACCAATTACACGTCCTTTGACTAGATCCATTTTTTGAATGAGACAAAAGGCACCGCGACGATTTTTCATCAACTGACCATCGCGCAGCATCGCTTTTAATCGGCGCGATAAGGCTTCAAACCGTTCTTCGTCACCCTCATCAACAGCTAAACCCTCGGCAAGCTGGTGAAGACGCAAGGGTTGGTTAACCTCTTCCATAAATCCGAGAATGAATTCTCTACTCGGCACGGGGTTTTCATATTTTTCTGCTTCACGCGCGGCATAAGGATCCGCCGCTTGATTTAGTTCTTTAGTCACGCTATTCCATCTTAATTTATTGACCTAGCTGAATACACACTTTCTTTACTTTCTGCTTGCACAACCAGGCCTGGTTGTTATTTTACGTCTGAATTATAGCAGACTTCATATTTTTCGCTTATTGGAGTTTAGCGCTTAATAATTTTAATGCCGATTCTACCGCTTCTTCCAGCACTGGATGATAAAAAGGCATCTGCAAGATTTGCGCTACGGTCATCTGTTGCTGTACACACCAAGCGAGTAGGTGAGCAATATGTTCTGCTTGATGCATCACTATTTCGCCCCCCAACAAACAACCGGATTTTTTATCCGCAAACAAACAAATCAAACCCTGATCCTGGTCCATAACAATCGCTCGACCGTTATTACAATGCAAATCGAACTCAGCGGTCACGCAATTTGCGCGAGCCAATTCGTTATACCTTAAACCAAAATAGGCTACACCGGGCTCAATAAAGCTTATTCCCAAGGACGTTTTGCGTTTGGTAGACTGAACATTGGGAAAAGCCAATGCATTTAACGTTGCTATCTTACCCTCATCGCCCGCTTCATGCAAAATAGGTCGATATCCACTCGCGTCACCTGCTATAAAAATCGGCAAATCAGCAATTTGCATTGTTTGCGGATTAAAAGGCGCAAGCCCATACTGATCGAGTTTTACGCCTAAATGCTTCAAACCAAGCTGATCGACATTAGGTTTGCGCCCAATAGTGACCAATACGGCATCAACCTCAAAGGATTGATCATCACGCACCAGCCTTATGCCATTCGAATCAACATCTATATCAACGGCTTTGCCGGTATAAACCTGAAATTCATTTGCAAGCAATTGAGCTAACTTAACAGATACCTGAGGATGATGCACGCCACACACGTTATCACTGGCTTCAAAACCTATGACCTCAACACCTAACCGCGAAAGCGCCTGCCCCAACTCCAAACCAATCACGCCCAAGCCAATCACCGCAATACGCTTTGGCAAAACCTTTAATTCGAATAGATTATCACTTGTAAGCAAACAATCACCCAGCTTATCACGCCATGCATCAGGAACAATTGGGCTTGAACCCGTACCAATAATAATACGTTCTGCCTCAATAATCTGCCCATTTACCTCAAGCTGGTTAGGCGCAACAAAACGTGCCGCACCTAACAGTAGATTCTCAGCGGGCAAATCATCCGTTGTCGCCGCTTTAATACCCGAGGTAAAACGGTCACGAAATCGACGCACGCGTTTCATTACAAAACCCTGATCCACTTCAAGATGATCCGTACCGGAAACACCCACTGACTTTGATAGTTTAGCATGAAAAAAATGATTGGCTGCATGAATCAATGCTTTGGAGGGCATACACCCTACGCGCGCGCACGTGGTGCCAAACACACCTGCCTGTATCAACACATAATCATCAGTATGCTTTTTGATTAGACCCAGCGCTGTAAGCCCTACCGTACCCGCACCAATAATGGCAAAACGTACTTTTCTCATCAGCGACCACCTCGCTTAGTATAACGATAAACAAAAACATTGCTGTGACCCACATCGTGCAAATACTGAGCATCAAGTTGGCTTAGCACTCCTTTTTTGCAATATAACAGATATCGCTTATCCGCAGACCACTTTTTAGCCGCATGACTTAACTGATAAAAAGGCACAGCAACAGCACTGGGCAACGTATGGGTTTGCTGCTCAGTTTCAGCACAACCCCCCTATAACTCTCGAGTACCGAACGAAATATCTCAGCTGTGATGACACAAACCGATTCCACAAATGAATCGCCACCGCTGAATCAAAGCCACCTGACATCAAGGACAGCGCTTCACCTTGACTACCAATAGGCTAGCCCCCATAGCGGGCAAGCGTGCTTCGATAATATTTAACATATTGTTATAAATATCAAATTCTACTTTTACATCAGGACTTTTTAAATCCACCCTAATGGCTTGACCTTGCTCTATTAATACACGCCCTACAACGCGCTCAACAATATACTTTAATTAGCAGCCTATAGCCCACTGAGCAAATTCTTAGAAAACTTGTAATTTTACCTGCTTAACGTTAAGCTAACGCGATTTTTACACAAAAGAGAGAGCAAAACATGATTCGTCTACATGAAGTTCTAAAACGCGATGAAATAAACAGTGAGTTAAAGCAAGTTATCAGCCATATTATGATTGCTTGTAAAGAAATTTCTCACAAATTAGGCCAAGGTGATTTGGCTGGTATCCTGGGTTCAAGCATAAACGAGAACGTACAGGGTGAAACCCAAAAACTACTTGACGTCATTTCAAACGATCTTTTGAAAAGCATCCTAACTGAAGATCCCTGCGTTAAAGGTATCGCTTCAGAAGAAGAAGACTACACTGTTGCAGCCACAACCTCAGGCCGCTACCTGGTGCTTTTCGACCCATTAGACGGCTCGTCTAACATTGATGTAAACCTTTCTGTAGGTACCATTTTCTCTATTTTAGAGGCACCTGCTGACGAACGCCTAGGTGATGACCAAGACATCTATCTACAGAACGGTCGCAAGCAAGTTGCATCGGGTTATGTGCTTTATGGTCCATCAAGCCTACTTGTACTCACCACCGGTAAAGGGGTTAATTTCTTTACACTAGACCGTCACATTGGTGAGTTTATATTAACGCGTGAACAGGTTACGATTCCTGCTGATACGAATGAGTTTGCAATCAACACATCTAACCAGCGCTTCTGGGAAGACGGCATGAAAAATTACATCAACGATTGCCTAGCTGGCGAGACGGGCGTTTTAGGCAAGCGTTACAACATGCGTTGGGTAGCCTCGATGGTTGCTGAAGTTCACCGCATCCTAGTACGTGGTGGAATCTTTATGTACCCATGGGACAGCCGCGAACCCAATAAACCAGGTAAACTTCGCCTAATGTATGAAGGCAACCCGATGAGCATGATTATTGAACAAGCAGGTGGTTTATCTACAACGGGCCGTGAGCACATTATGGATGTTGAGCCTAAAGACATTCACCAGCGCTGCCCTGTAATGCTTGGCTCGAAAAATGAAGTAGAAAAAGCAATGGGTTACCTTAAAGATTAATCCCTTTGTCGCTGAGATTAAACCACCCGCTTATGCGGGTGGTTTTGTTTTACACTCGTTAAGTTAACTTTTTTAAACAAGGAAATAACCATGGGTTATGCAGCCGTTACCGCAGGACAAGACCTGCCAAATGACATTAATGTTATTATCGAAATCTCCGCTTTTGCCTCACCAATTAAATACGAAGTAGACAAGGATACCGACCTGGTTTGGGTTGATCGTTTACAGGGTGCCACCATGGCCTACCCCGCCAATTATGGCTACATCAACCAAACCCTGGCCAATGATGGTGACCCGGTTGACGTATTGGTTGTTACGCCACACCCATTAATGGTGGGTTCAGTCATTCGCTGTCGCCCGATTGGGGTTTTAAAAATGACGGATGACGGTGGAGAAGACGCCAAGGTTATTGCGGTGCCAGCAAATAAATTAACACCCATTTACAAAGACATTACAGCCGTTGAGCAAATTCCACTACTTAAAGAGCAGATCGAGCACTTTTTCAAACATTACAAAGATCTTGAACCTGGAAAATGGGTCAAAATCGATGGCTGGGAAGATGTCGAATCTGCAAAAAAAGAAATTCTTGACGGCGCCAACCGTTATCAGGCTTAACGCCTTTTAACCACACCTTCCCCTCCCCTGCTTGGCCTAATTTTACAAGTGGGGAGATTAATCCCCTTCTCTTCTTTATACGAATTAGTCTATTTCTGCTATAATCTTGCAAACTTTTCACAGAAATCGAGATTGCTATGGCTACAATGACGACTCATGATCCACAAGATAAACTTTTACGTGCCCGTGTAAAATTACTAGGCAAGCTGCTAGGCGAAGTAATTGAAAGCCAGAACGGCTCTGAAATGTTGCAAGCCGTCGAAAAGTTACGCAAGGGCTATATCCAATTGCGCAAACAAGAAGACCCTGTTTTAAGAGCTGAGCTACAAGCCTTTATTGAACAACAAACACCCAAAGCCCTGATAATCATTATTCGTGCCTTCAACCTCTACTTTAGTCTAGCTAACCTAGCTGAAGAAGAACATCAATATCATGCTCGCCAAAGCCAGTTAAAATCAGATGGCCCGCTTTGGATGGGTTCAATGCTTGAAACAATTACCCAGTTTAAAAATGACGGCATGACTGCTGAACAGCTTACCAGCCTGTTAAGCAAACTTGACTACATCCCTGTTTTCACGGCTCACCCGACAGAATCAAAGCGTCGTGCCGTAATGGAAAACTTACGTCGTATTTTCGTCACACTGGAAGGGCTTAACGAAGCAGACAACTTTCAAAACCCTTATGCTCGCGACGAAGTGATTAAAAAACTTAAATCACAAATTCAAGTCCTCTGGAAAACAGACGAAGTTCGTCACAGTAAGCCCACGGTAAGTGATGAAATCAGAAACGGTATTTATTACTTCCGTCAGTCACTGTTTAAATCCGTGCCTCAGGTTTATCGTTATATGGAGCGCGCACTAGAGCGTAACTACCCGGGTGAAAATATCAATGCGCCTAATTTCTTGACCTTTGGTTCATGGATTGGCGGAGATAGAGATGGTAATCCATTTGTCACTCATCAAACTACGGAGCATGCACTTTTTCTTCAATCGCGAGCTGTGCTCTACGAATACAAGCGTCGTCTATTTGAACTGAGTGCGGTTTTAACCCACTCTCGCTATATTGCAAATATCGACCAAGAAGTGCTAAATCGCGCGACCATTGTTGATGCCGATTTATTAGAACTGGTTTTCCATAAACGCTGCGAACGGTTCAAAGATGAACCCTACCGCCGTTTACTTTACTTAATGCATGGCCGACTACAGCAAAACTTAAACTATCTAGAAGCACGCTTAAATGATGACCGTCTGGCGCAAAAAAACAAGTTTGCCTATCCAAATGAAAACGAATTTTTAGCTGATTTGGAATTAATCTACCACTCTCTTTGCGGTCATGGTGACCACAGCATTGCTGACGCTGACCTAAAAGATTTGATTCGTTTGGTGCAAACGTTTGGGTTTTATTTAATGCGTTTAGATATTCGTCAGGAATCAACCGTTCACACCGAAGCGGTGACTGACTTATTATCCCATCTAGGCATTGACTACCCCAGCCTATCTGAAAGCCAACGACTAGAACTTTTAGCCCAGCATGTTGGTTCAGCGACCATTATTGATACACAACACCTAACGCTCAATGACATGACACGCGAAGTGCTTGAAGTGTTTAATGTTATACGTGAAATGCGAAAAGAAATTAGTCACAAAGCCTTTAACAATTATGTGATCTCAATGACCCATGAAGCAAGTCATGTCATGGAAGTATTGTTCCTAGCGCATCAAGCAGGCCTGGCAGGCTACAATGCAGGCCAACCCTATTGCGACATTCATATTACCCCATTATTTGAAACCATAGAAGATCTTGGGCATATTGTTCCCGTCACCTCAGCTTTACTAAATAACACAACCTATAATGCGCTATTAAAGTCATCAGGCAATCAACAAGAAATTATGCTTGGCTACTCAGACTCGGCAAAAGATGGCGGCAACCTTTCGTCAGCCTGGAGTCTTTACCAAGCCCAGCAACAGATCATGCAACTCGCGGATGAATCCGGTATAGACTGCCGTTTATTTCATGGTCGTGGCGGAACTATTGGACGTGGGGGTGGCCCAACCCACATTGCGATCCTATCGCAACCCACAGGCACCGTTAGAGGCGCGATTAAATTTACAGAACAAGGTGAAGTCCTGTCCTATAAATACAGTAACGCTGAAACCGCATCCTATGAACTGTCGCTAGGTGTAACAGGGCTCATGAAAGCAAGTACTTGCCTAGTTAAGCCTATTGAGCAAGATCAAGCTGAACACCTTGCCATCATGCACCAACTTGCACGTGATGGCGAGCAGTCTTATCGTGAACTCACCGATCATACGGAAGGCTTTTTTAAATTTTTCTATGAAGCAACACCTGTGAACGAAATTGGCTTATTAAATATTGGCTCGCGTCCTTCACATCGCAAAAAGAATAACCTAAGCAAAGCATCGATCAGAGCGATCCCATGGGTATTCGGTTGGGCACAAGCACGCCTTACCTTTCCGGCCTGGTTTGGAACTGGGTATGCACTTGAAAAATGGGCTATGGAACATGGTGAGGATAAACTCAAACAAATGTATCAGCAATGGCCGTTTTTTAGAGCACTGCTCAGCAATATCCAAATGGCATTATTCAAAACTGAATTAAAAACAGGAAAAGAGTATAGCGAACTTGCACAGGATCAATCGCAAGCAGCCTTAATTTATAACATGATTGCTGACGAGCACCAACGCACGGTGAGCTATAGTCTTTTAGCCAGTGAGAACCCATACCTTATGGCTGAAACCCCAACCAACGCGCTATCACTAAGACGCAGAAACCCTTATTTGGATCCTCTGAACCATATCCAAATTGTATTGTTAAAACGCTATAAAGCAACGGATGCGACTGATTCGGAACGCGAAACCTGGTTAAACCCTTTATTGAATAGCATTAATGCAATAGCCGCAGGCATGCGCAATACTGGCTAAGAATACAAATTAATTTGAGTGATGTATTTTTTGCATCGCCCAAGTTATTTTTATTCTGAAAACTTTCGGTTATAATTATCTACTTATTTTTTGCTCCTCGCACCCCCAAAGAGGTGCCTCAAAACGGATAACGAGAATTTAGCATGCAAATTACCCTCTTAAAATCCAAAATACACCGAGTGACCACAACCCACTCTGAATTGGACTACGAAGGCTCATGTGCTATTGACGGTCATTTACTTGATTCCGCTGGTATCCGTGAGTATGAACAAATCCAAATCTACAACGTGCGTAATGGCGAGCGCTTTACTACCTATGCTATTCGTGCGGAAGAACACTCAGGGATTATTTCCGTGAATGGGGCGGCCGCACACAAGGCTGATCCCGGTGATTTATTAATTATTGCAACCTATTGTGTACTAGATGAGAAACAGGCAGATAACTTTAAACCTGTACTGATTTATGCCGATGAGCATAATGCTATTAGTCACACGCGTAATGCTATTCCTAAACAACTCAAAGCCGCAGGCTAACCTGCGTTTAATATTTACGAATAAAAACTACTTCTAGTTTATAGCAAATCGAAGTAGTTTTAGTTATTTGTATTTAATCTCTGGTATCAATTTGCTCTACTATTTGTGCTCGTAACGATTTTTTCTTGGGTTCAATTATAATCTCAATCCGCCGATTTGCCGCATACGCTTGCGCTGTATCGCCCTCCATAAATGGATGCGTATCCGCTAGCCCAACCGCCATCGCTTGATGCGGTTCAATAACGCCATCAGCCAAAAACTGAAGGATCACCGCTGCCGCACGGGCACTTGATAACTCCCAGTTTGAGCGGTAACGCCCACCCCGAATGGGAACAGGATCACTGTGCCCCACTACCTTAACATTAACATCTTCAGTAATAATACCGCTAAAACGGCGGAGCATCGCTATAAAGCGAGGATGTAAATCTGATTGCCCTGAATTAAACGATATGGTTTCCGGAAAAATAATCTTAATCTGCTCTTTTTCTGGATCGAAGAAAGCCACCACCTGCTGCTGTTCAAGCTCCCTTGAAAAGTCTGTTTGAATAGACTCATAGAGTTTGATTAAACTTTCCGGAGGCGCAGCTTCATGAATGATTTCAATTTCAGTTGGATTAAGTGGTTCAAGATAACTTTCCTGAATGACTGATAACTCAGGGGACTTGGTTAACGCTTCAGTTAACGAACGCAATGCCTGCTCATATTTTGTTTGATCGATTTCTGCAACGGTGAACATTAGAATAAAAAATGCGAGTAAAAGTGTAACCATATCTGCAAATGTCATTAACCATGGCATTTTTTGGCGACACTTTTTAACTCGCCGAGCCATTAAGCCTCATCCTTTTGCTTCGGTCTGGCAGAATCTAAATAGGGCTTTAATATATCCCTCATCACAGCTGGGTTAACCCCTTTAGATACACAGTCAATGGCATCAATAATTAGTTTTTGCCTATGTGCTTCGCCATTGGCCCAGGATTCAATTTTACCTGCGATAGGCAAAGCAAACAAACTGGCAATTAACGCGCCATAAAGCGTTGTTAACAAGGCTACCGCCATAGCGGGGCCGATTGAAGACGGGTCACTTAAATTGGCCAACATTTGTATTAGGCCTACAAGCGTACCTATCATGCCAAATGCAGGAGCCGCTTCACCAATTGCACGAAAAACACCTGCACTGGTTTCTGTTTTATCAATAAACAAATCATTTTTTTCTCGTAGCGTATCTTGGACCATGCCCGCTTCATAGCCATCTATCAACATTCGGACGCCATCTTTATAAAAACGATTATCAACCTCATAATTCTCCAAAGCCAACAACCCGTCTTTGCGGGTAATTCGAATTAGATCTTCTGTTACATCAATCAGCTCACCCAGATCACGAATTTCTTTGGTCACTTTTATGGCAGAAAAAGAGTCTCCAAACGCAGATAAGGTATCTTCCATTGAATAACGAATCATTGTCGCGGCCATAGTGCCGCCTATTACAACCATCATACCCGGCACATTGACAAACAAAGCAATCGACGAACCCATCATCATCGCTGATAAAATAACAACAACCCCAAAAACTAAACCAACCAGTGTAGAGATACTCATTGTTGAGTGTTACTTTTTCTAACGTGCATTAAAGTTATGCCTTTTTTAAAGGGTTAGACTGAGTTCAATATTATCCAACAAGCGTGTCGTCCCCAAACGAGCTACAGCCATCAATACCATTTTGGGCTGAGGTTTAACCAAGGGTTGTAATGTTTGCGGATCGGCAATTACTAAATAATCTACCTGATCAAAACCTTGCTGAACAAGCTGGGTTTGCGCTGCAGAACATAACGCTTGTAACTGGGTATTTCCAGATAAACAGGCAGCGGACACATCCTGCAAAGCTACAAATAATTTTGGTGCAATTTGACGTTGCATTGAATTCAAATATCGATTGCGTGAACTCAATGCCAAACCATCGACAGCTCTCGCAATAGGCGCTTTAATCAAACTAACTGGCCAGCTCAATTCAGCGACCATCTGCTTGATGATTGTCCACTGTTGAAAATCTTTTTGTCCGAAAACAGCCACATCCGGCTGCACGAGATTAAATAACTTAGCCACCACAGTACATACACCATCAAAGTGTCCAGGCCGCAAGGCTCCCTCCCAAAGACTTGCCAACGAAGGGTCGGCCATAACACGCGTCGCTAACGCCCCTTTTGGATAAAGCTCTTCAACAGTCGGACAAAACACTAAATCACAACCGTGATCTCGAAGATGGGTTTGATCTTGCTCTAAGCTGCGTGGATAGGTTGAAAAATCTTCGCCTTCGCCAAACTGTAAAGGGTTAACAAATATACTTGCCACCACCTTATCCGCATTTTGTTTGGCAATATCAACCAGCCCCAAATGCCCTGGGTGTAAATTTCCCATGGTAGGTACAAACGCAATTTTCATGCCACTGCATTTCCATCGCGTTATCTGTTGGCGTAAAGAAACAACGGTATTGGCTAATTCCATAAATCCTGCTACTCCGCCATCTCATGTTCTTTAGCAGGAAATTGTCGCGCCCTAACCTCTTGAGCATAATTTATCATTGCTTGAGGAATAGAGTCTGCGTCTATTAAAAAGTTTTTGCTGAAGCGTGGCGGTTTACCCGGTGTTAAACCAAGCAAATCATAAACTACTAACACCTGACCATCTGTTTGGCAACCTGCACCAATCCCGATCACTGGAATCGTCAAGATTTTGCTCACTTTCTCTGCTAAAGCAGAAGGAACACACTCTAAAACCAATAAATCCACCCCAGCTTGTTCAAGCGCTTGCGCATCAGCTACTAATTGGTCTGCAGCCTGTTTATCTCGCCCTTGAACCTTATAACCTTTTTTAAGAACCGATTGAGGTAATAAACCTAAATGACCACATACTGGCACACCGAGCTCACTCAATGCTTTAACGGCAGGCAATACCCGCTTCCCTCCCTCTAACTTCACCATGTCTGCGCCCCCTTCTTTAAGTAAACGCGCACAGCTAGCTAAGGTTTTTTCTAACGTCATATCCGTCATAAAAGGTAAATCAGCTATGCACCAGGCCTGGTTATTAGTACGCTGAACCGCTTGGCAATGATAAACCATTTGTTCAAGCGTGACAGGCAGCGTATTGGCATGCCCTTGCACAACCATACCCACAGAATCACCAACTAAAAGCACGTCAATGTCAGCTTGGTTAGACCAAAATGAAAAAGCCGCATCATAAGCCGTCAAGCACACAATCGGTTTCTGAGTTAACTTTAATTGTTGTAAATAGGTTAAGGTTCGCTTCATGACACCCCTTTAATTGAAGTTTTCGGTAACAAATATTGGTTTGCTAAATTTTCAATACAAGACAGCACGGCTCCCTTGCCTGGAATCTCGGCTTCGGGCCAAATTTCTAACAAGGGAAACAATACAAAATCACGCTCTGTTATATAACTATGAGGAATGGTTAGGTTGGGTAAACAAACCTGGTGCATACCATATAACAAAATATCCAAATCAATTAATCGCTCGCCCCAATGACGCTCTTTAACCCGTCCTTGATCCTGTTCAATTTTCTGTAACAAAGACAACAACGATTCCGCCGTTAACTCTGTCTCAAATACACACACCGCATTAACAAAATCTGGCTGATCTTGCGGCCCCAAGGGTTTTGAGTGATGAAAAGATGAACAGTCAAAATATCGAATCTGCGAATGTGCACTAAGCGTTTGACAAGCCAGGGCAAGTTGAAATTCGGGATTAGACAAATTACTTCCTAATCCAACGGCTACTTTAACCCACTGCGCCATCAGTATCTCTATTTTTTCTACGATACACATTACGGCTCGCAGGTTTGGATTTTTTTGGTTTGCGTTCACGCACCTGCTGAACCTCATTAGCGAAAGCAATTTGTTCAATGGCATCTTTTTCTTGATACTCTGTCCACCAATTAAACAACTCAGCCAACTCAAGTTCACCCGCGGCCAGACGTATACCCACAAAATCATAGGCTGCTCTGAAACGTGGATGCGCCCTAAGTTGCGCTGCACGCGCACCAAAGCGTTTTGATAAACGGAATTGTAGATTCCAAATGTCTCGCACCTGCGAACTAAATCGTTTAGGAATAGCCGTACGCTTAACTTGTTGCTCAATGACATCATTGGTCGCTGCATGAAATGCATCTTGGGCGGTTAAGCCTGCCTCCATGTGAATTTGACGACGTTCAATCATAGACTCCCATAAAAAAGCCGCGAACAAAAAAGCAGGGTTAACCGGCTTGTCCTCCTGGATACGTCTGTCTGTACTTTTTAGCGCCTCAATAACCAGCTGTCTTGGAAAATTCGCCAGCTCACTCGCTAGCAATTGATCAGTTTGCGGGAATAGACACTTAAATAGATCATAGTGGCGCAACTTTTCAAATACAGCTAAACCTACACCACTATGAAATAACTTGATCACTTCATCAAACATGCGCGCATTTGATACATCCAGCAACAAGTGACCCAACTCAAACAAGGGTTTTTCAGATTGCGATTCAATATTAAAACCAAGTTTGGCCGCAAAACGTACCGCACGAATCATTCTTACAGGATCTTCATGATAGCGCGTTACAGGATCACCAATCAGTCTTAACTGACCTGCCTTAATATCACCCAGACCATTCACATGATCAACCAGGCTAAAGTCGCGGATATCATAATAAAGCGCATTAACCGTAAAATCACGCCGCCAGACATCCTCCTCGAGCGAGCCATAAACATTATCACGAATCAGGCGGCCAGTTTTATCCTGCTGACGCTCTTTGCCTTCATCTTCTCCTCGAAACGTAGCGACCTCAACAACTTGATAACCAAATCGAATATGGGCTAAACGAAAACGACGCCCTATTAATTGACAACGATGTCTAAATACCGCTTTCACTTCATCAGGCTTTGCATCTGTTACTATGTCAAAATCTTTTGGTTCTAAACCTAGCAAAAGATCACGCACACCACCGCCCACCAAATAGGCTTGATAGCCGGCACGTTTTAACTCATAGAGAACATCAAGCGCGGATTTATCAATCGCTTTACGTGAAATACCATGCTGATCACGAGACAGCCTGAGTTTCTGATGGTGCTCTTGTGTAGGTGATTGACTCGCACTCGAACTAAAAAATCGTGTAATTTTCTGCAAAATACCTGGCATCGTTGCACTTATAGACTAAATAAAAATGTCATTTTAGCAAGACTTGATTGAAAAGTTTGGTTTTAGTGGATTTGGATGCAGAAAACTTAAGTGACATAGACATTTTCCGTTAAAATTGGATGTCCATAAACAGAAAAACGGCTTGAAATAGAATGAATACACAACAACAGGAATTGGTTAAACGTCTGAACTATTTTGAAAACTGGAAAGACAAATATCGATACATTATTGATTTAGGGAAGCAACTACCTGCGTTTCCAGAAGCGCTTAAAACAGAAGAAAATCGTATTCATGGCTGCCAATCTCAAGTTTGGATTAATATTCAAACGCAAGACGGTTTGATGAAAATGCAAGCCACCAGTGATGCTGCGATTGTTGCCGGACTGATTGCTATACTGCTTAAGGTCTATAACAACCTGAGTCCACACGAAATCTTAAACACCCCTCTTGATTTTTTAGCTGAAACGGGCCTACTACAACACCTCTCGCCTAATCGCTCAACGGGCCTCTATCACATGATAAAACGCATCCAATCAGCAGCTCAGGCTCAAATTTAACCAAAAAAAAGCCCGAAAAATCGGGCATTTAGTTTACTTCACTCAATCATCCAGTCATTAGACTAAATCACTTATAATTTAAGCAATGGTTAACTCTTCCTGACGTGTTGCTTCTAATGCGGCAATACGGTCTTCAAGTGGCGGATGCGACATAAACAACATACCTAGCTTGCTTGGACGGTTTGAGATACCAAACGCGGCCATTTGATCAGGCAGTTCACCAGGCTGCATTGTTTGAAGACGACGCAAAGCAGCAATCATGTTTTCTTTACCGGCTAAGTAGGCTCCGCCATTGTCCGCATGGAATTCGCGACGACGCGAGAACCACATGGTGATAATGCTTGCAAGGATACCAAAGATGATTTCAAAAATAAACGAGGCGACATAGTAACCAATACCATGTCCTGATTCGTTTTTAAGAATAATACGATCAACAAAGTGACCAGCAATACGGGCAAAGAAGATAACGAAGGTGTTAACCACACCCTGCACCAATGCCATAGTAATCATATCGCCATTGGCAACGTGAGCGACTTCGTGGCCTAAAACAGCTTCAACTTCGTTACGTGTCATATGGCGTAACAAACCCGTTGAAACGGCTACAAGCGCATTATTTTTGCTCATACCGGTTGCAAAGGCATTAGGATCTGGCGCATCATAAATCGCGACTTCTGGCATACCTATGCCAGCTTTTTCGGCTTGACGACGAACAGTGTCAACCAGCCACTGCTCATCCGCATTACGTGGATTTTCAATCACTTGTGCGCCGGTCATTTTTTTCGCCATGAATTTTGACAAAGCTAAAGACACAAAAGAACCCGCAAAACCAAATACCGCTGCAAATACCAGCAGGTTGCCTAAATCAAGATCAACACCGTTAGCTTGCAGTGTGGAACCCACACCAAACAAACTTAACACAATTGACGCTACCGCAATAACTGCGATGTTTGTCAATAAAAACAGACCAATACGTTTCATGGAACCACTCCTCCTCATTAAAACGTGATTAAAATTCTACAAAGACTAATATAAAGATTTTTTATGAGGATTCAAGAGCCAATCAACTAATTTGCCAAAAATCCTCAATCTATTATTGACCTAGTTTCTGTTTCAACAGCTCATTCACCTGCGCCGGATTTGCCTGACCTTTAGACAGTTTCATTACCTGACCAACAAAAAAGCCAAACATTTTCTCTTGACCGCCCTTATAGGCCTCGACCTGTTGGCTATTGAGGGCCAACACCTCATCAACGATTTGCTCAATCGCACCCGAGTCGGTAATCTGTTTCAAGCCTTTAGCTTCAATCACCTGATCCGCGCTGCCTTCGCCTTGCCACATGGACTCGAACACCTGCTTAGCGATTTTGCCAGAAATCGTATTATCAACAATTCGCACAACCAGGCCTGCTAAATCGGTGGCTGAAATCGGCGAGGCTTCAATCGCTAATTCATCACGATTCAGCGACTTAGCCAGTTCGCCCGACATCCAGTTGGCACACAACTTGGCCTGCGCATCGCCTGCGGTTTGCAACATGGTTTCAAAATACTGCGCCATCGCTTTGGAAGAGGTTAATAAATTAGCATCATAGTTCGATAAGCCATAATCCGCGACAAATCGTGCGCGCAATACCGCTGGTAACTCGGGTAAACTCTGACGCACCGCTGCTATATCTTCATCGCTAATAATCACCGCCAACAAATCCGGATCAGGAAAATAGCGATAGTCATTGGCTTCTTCCTTAGCGCGCATACTGCGGGTTTCATCTTTATCGGCATCATACAAACGCGTTTCTTGTACGATGGTTCCACCCGATTCAATCACGTCGATATGGCGATCTACTTCATAGGCAATGGCTTTCTCCACAAACTTAAACGAGTTAATGTTTTTCAATTCTGTTCGCGTGCCATAAGGCTCACCGGGACGCCGAATCGACACGTTTACATCCATGCGGAACGAGCCTTCTTGCAGGTTACCATCACAAATGCCGATAAACTGCACTAGCTCATGAATCGCTTTGGCATAGGCAATCGCCTCCGCCGCCGAACGCATATCTGGCTCAGACACGATTTCGAGCAAAGGTGTGCCAGAACGATTGAGATCAATCCCGGTCATACCATGAAAATCTTCATGTAAAGATTTACCCGCATCTTCTTCTAGATGCGCGCGGGTGACGCCAATGATTTTTTTCTCACCATTGATCTCAATCTCAATTTGTCCTTTACCCACCACCGGCAAATCAAACTGCGAAATCTGATAGCCCTTAGGCGAATCAGGATAAAAATAGTTTTTACGCGCAAACACCGATTTATTAGGTACTTCGGCATTAATCGCTAAACCAAACGCAATACCCATTTCTAATGCACGCTTATTTAATACCGGCAACACCCCCGGCATCGCCAAATCCACCAAGCAGGCCTGGCTGTTTGGCTGCGCACCATAGGCAGTGGAGGCGGCTGAAAAAATCTTTGACTTGGTGGCAAGCTGGGCATGAATTTCTAACCCAATAACGGTTTCCCACTGCATTATTTATCTCCTACCCATTCTGGTCGCTGTTGATGCCAATTCGTGACTTGCTGATACTGGTGCGCAACATTTAACAATTTGGCCTCACTAAAATAAGGCCCAATTAAATGCAGGCCAACCGGACGCTGATTGACAAATCCAGCCGGAATCGACATCGCCGGTAAACCCGCGAGGTTGACAGGAATGGTGTATAAATCAGCGAGGTACATACTCACCGGATCATCGGTTTTTTCGCCGATATTAAACGCCACCGTTGGCGCAACAGGGCCCAAAATCACATCACAAGACTCAAACGCACGGCTAAAGTCATCACGCACCAAACGGCGTACTTTTTGTGCCTTAAGATAATAGGCATCGTAATAACCCGCTGATAACGCATAAGCGCCCACCATAATCCGACGCTTCACTTCGCCACCAAAACCTTCTGCTCTGGAGCGGGTGTACAAATCATTCAAATTGTTTGGCGCATCACAACGATAACCAAAACGCACGCCATCATAACGCGACAAATTTGACGAGGCTTCCGCTGGCGCCAGCACATAATAGGCGACCACCGCGAGCTTTTGATTGGGCAAACTCACCTCAACCACTTCGGCACCGAGTTTTTCGATTTCTGCAATCGCCTGCTTTACACTAGCGGCCACCTGCGGGTCTAAGCCTTCACCAAAATACTCGGCTGGCACCCCGACTTTCAAACCCTTTAGTGACTTATCTAGTTGCGCTGTGTAATCCGTTGGGGCAAGCTGCATACTGGTCGAATCACGCTGATCAAAGCCCACCATGGCATTCAATAACCAAGCACAATCTTGTGCTGACATCGCCATTGGGCCGCCCTGATCAAAACTGGACGCATACGAAATCATCCCAAAGCGCGATACCGCACCATAAGTTGGTTTAATCCCTGAAATACCACAAAATGCTGCTGGCTGACGAATCGACCCCCCGGTATCCGTACCCGTCGTAAACGGCACCAGGCCTGCTGCCACCGCCGCCGCTGAACCGCCCGACGAACCACCGGGTACTGCATTCAAGTCCCATGGATTTTTGGTCGGGCCATAATAGCTGGACTCACTCGATGAACCCATCGCAAATTCATCCATATTGGTTTTGCCTAAAATAGGCATATGGCAGTTTTTAAATTGCGTAACTACATGCGCATCATAAGGCGCGACAAAATTATCCAGCATTTTAGAGCCACAACTGGTACGCACCCCATCGGTACAAAAAATATCTTTATGCGCCATCGGGATACCCGTTAACGGATGCGCACTGCCTGCCGCCAATGCCTCATCCGCCTGCGCTGCCATCTGTAACGCCAATTCAGGCGTTTGGGTAATAAAGCTATTCACCTGGAGATCTAGGTTTTTCATCCGGGTTAAGAAATACTGCGTCAGCTCAACCGAACTCACTTGCTTGGTCTGGAGCGCGTCACTCAGCTGTTTTATTGAATATTGATACATGGTTAGCTCTCTCACTCTATCACTCTATTACCTTGGGCACTAAATACAGCCCGTTTTCGGTAGCGGGCGCAATCGCTTGAAATTTATCACGCTGATCCACCTCAGCGACTAAATCTTCACGCAAACGCTGGGTTTGATCCAGCGGATGCGCCATCGGCTCAACCCCTTGGGTATCCGCTTGGGATAATTGGGCAAATAAATCCAGAATATTGGACAATTTAGCGCCCAGTGCTTCCAACTCTTCGGGCTCTACTGCAATCGCCGCTAAATGCGCGATTTTTTTAACCTCTGCCAATTCTAATGACATAATAAAATCTCCTGAAACGCTCAATAAACAACAATAATTATCTGAAAGAGCTGATACACAACAACAAAATTGCGCCTAAATTACCACATTGTGTTACGTTGTTCAAAAATAAGCCAAGTTTAAACATCATTTGATAAGTTTTTTGAATAAGCCTGTCTAATATAGTTTAAAATGTAACGATTTAGTTTTTCCTCACACTCTGCTAGGAAGTCAAATATGTTCCGTAAAATTATAGGCTTGTTTTCAAACGATATTTCAATTGATTTGGGAACAGCAAACACGCTTATCTATGTTCGTGGTCAAGGCGTTGTGCTTAACGAACCCTCTGTTGTTGCCATCCGTGATAATGGCCGGGGTAACCGCAGTATTGTTGCGGTAGGCAATGAAGCCAAAAAAATGCTCGGGCGCACGCCAGGTAATATTCAAGCTATTCGCCCACTGAAAGATGGCGTCATTGCCGACTTTCATGTCACAGAAAAAATGCTACAAGCCTTTATCCGTAAAGTTCATGAAGCCAAGTTCTTCCAGCCAAGTCCTCGTGTTTTAGTTTGTGTTCCTTGTGGTTCCACCCAAGTTGAGCGTCGAGCTATTCGTGAATCCGCTGCGGGCGCAGGTGCACGCCAAGTGTTTTTGATTGAAGAACCCATGGCGGCTGCAATCGGTGCAGGCATGCCTGTAAGCGAAGCCAGTGGTTCAATGGTGGTTGATATTGGTGGCGGCACAACCGAAGTCGCTACCTTATCGCTTAACGGTATTGTGTATTCAGATTCTGTTAAGGTGGGGGGAGATCGATTTGATGATGCGATTATCAAATTCGTCCGCCGTAACTACGGTATGTTAATTGGTGAGGCCAGTGCCGAAAGAATCAAACATGAAATCGGTACGGCTTACAGCGAGGCTGA
This sequence comes from Thiomicrospira sp. R3, assembly GCF_029581415.1. Taxonomy (GTDB): domain Bacteria; phylum Pseudomonadota; class Gammaproteobacteria; order Thiomicrospirales; family Thiomicrospiraceae; genus Thiomicrospira. The sequence continues at coordinate 369,030 of NZ_CP121121.1, forward strand.
ACCAAAAACCATTGAGGTGCGTGGACGTAACCTAGCTGAAGGCGTTCCAAGAAGTTTTATTTTAAATAGCAATGAAATCTTAGAAGCTCTACAAGACCCTCTCTCTTCAATTGTTGGTGCCGTTCGAACGGCACTTGAGCGAACGCCCCCCGAACTCGGTGCGGATGTTGCTGAGCATGGCATCGTTCTAACCGGGGGCGGTGCAATGCTTCGCAATCTTAGCACACGCTTAAGCGAAGAAACGGGCGTACCTGTGATTGTTGCCGATGACCCATTAACTTGCGTGGCACGAGGTGGTGGCCGTGCGTTAGAAATGATGGATGAAAAAGGTATGGACGTGTTTTCGCACGACTAATTAACGCTTACTTTTTACACCCAAGGAGTCATTACCATTAGTCTTCATGCGACTTCACCACAAAAAGATGGTTTAGATTTTGTCATCGTATTTGTTATTTGCGTGATTCTTATGGCATCAGATTATTATGGTCAATACATGGGGACTATGCGTAATCTATTAACGACTACACTGGAACCCTTGGAACGTGCTGCCGCCATTCCCTCTCAGGTGCAAAAATGGTACAACCATAAGCTGCAAGATACCGCCATACTTGAAAACCAAATTTTACAGCTCAACACTGAAAACATTATGTTAAAAGCGCGGCTTTTGCAAATGAAAAGTCTTGAGCAGGAGTTAGATCGCCACCGTCGCCTTTTAGGCACAACCGGCAGAATGGATGCTAGATCAGTTAGAGTTGCTAGTGTATTGTTTTACAGCTCAACACCCTTGACTCAATATCTCACGATTAACAAAGGTAGCTTAGACAATATAAAAATCAATCAACCCGTCATTGATGCTAATGGTTTGATTGGGCAAATAACGAGCCTAACACCTACTTCAAGCCGAATAATGAAGATTACCGATCCAAACCATCAAACCCCTGTTCGGGTTTTACGCACCGGACAAAGAGGCATCGCTACCGGGCTAGGGCATAGTCAGCTTAGTTTAGACTTCATCCCTATTACTGCTAACATTCAGCCTGGTGACACGCTGGTTACGTCGGGATTGGGTGGGATTTTTCCTGCAGGTTATCCTGTTGCTACTATTACAGAGATTATCAAAACCGAGGGATTAAGTTACTTAAATATCAAAGCTAAACCGATTGCCGATCTGGACAATACTCATGAAGTTTTAATTTTGTTTACAACAAGAAGCCCGAATGAACTACGCTTACCATAACCTTTCTTTTCAGTCTGTAAAATACCTAGTTATTACAAGCTATGTGGCTTCGTTAATATTGAGCGTTTATGCGCTTAGAGTAGACTGGTTACTAATTCTCCCCCCGTTTACGCTGCTAGTACTATTATTTTGGGTTATCCAAATTTTAAATCAAACTCACCTTTTTAGTGCATTAATACTTGGACTGTTAATGGATGGATTGCATCAAACACTCTTAGGAAGCCATAGCCTACTCTTTATCTTAGTTACATTTATGATGATACGAATGCGCTTGCGTTTTAGGAGTACCCCACTTTGGCAACAATCCATCATGATTGGCTTCTACATGCTACTATTCCAATTTTGCTACTTTATTTTATACCAGCCATCACTGTCCAATGACGAGGTTCTACTTTATTGGTCTATGCCCCTGGTATCCACAATAGTCTGGCCAATACTGGCCCTTAGCCTTATTAGCCTTTCTAAACCATCAGAAAGCGCATGACTCCTTTATCGTTTGATGATACTCAAACCAGTTTGAAGCAAACCCAGTCTTTTAAATTCAGGATATTGTTTGTGATCCTGGTTATTTTTATGGTTTTTATGACGCTTATTGCTCGGATGACCTACCTCCAATGGTTTAACCATGAAAAATACCTAAGTCGAGCCGATGGTAATAGAATTAGCGTTCAAACCTTACCGCCACAAAGAGGCCATATTTTTGATCGAAACCAAGTCCTCTTAGCAGGTAGTGTTTCAAACTACAAACTCAGCTTTAGAAGAGAAAATATCATTCAATTTGATTCAACTTTTGAACAGCTTAAAACTTTATTTCCCGAAATAGAATCATCATTACTTGATGAGTTTTCACAAACTCTAAGAAGAACGCCACGGCATCGAGACCTAGCACTACCTTATTCTCTGACCGAAAAACAAGCGGCGATATTTGCTGCTCAACGTTTTAGATTTCCTGGTGTCACGCTCCAAGCCCAACTTAAACGTACCTACCCGCTTGAAAGCTCTGGCGTTCATTTTTTAGGCTATGTTGGACGCATTAGTCAAAATGACTTACAACGTCTTGACGCACGACGTTACCGTGGTACCGAGGTCACAGGGAAAATTGGTATCGAGCGCGCCTATGAAGATCGCCTTCACGGTTACCCAGGATTACAAACAGTAGAATCTAATGCACAGGGTCGAGTAGTCCGAATTCTCGACACTATTGCGCCTAAACAGGGCGAAAACATCACACTGACCATTGATAGCCGATTACAGCGTTTTATCGAAGAAAAACTAGGTGATCGTCGAGCCGCAGTCGTTGCCATCTCCCCACTAAATGGCGAGATACTGGCGCTAGTTAGTACGCCTACCTACGACCCCAATCTTTTCGTTGATGGCATTAACCACACCAACTACAACGCACTTATCAACAATCCAAACAAGCCACTGATTAATCGCGCAATTCGTGGCCAATATCCACCTGGTTCCACGACTAAGCCCTTTGTTGCACTGGGTGCGCTTGAACAAGGTGCCATCACAATGACGGAACGAATATTTGATCCAGGTTATTTTGAGTTCCAAGGCCACCGTTATCGTAACTGGCGCCGCCAAGGTCATGGCTGGACCGATTTAAAGCGTTCAATTGTTGAATCGGTTGACACTTTTTACTACAAAATGAGTCTAGATATTGGCATAGATGGACTCAACAGCATGCTGTCGCCTTTTGGTTTTGGTGAACGAACCGGCATTGATATTCCAGGCGAAGCTTCAGGAATTCTACCCTCACAAGAATGGAAGAGAGCAACCCATGGCGAACCCTGGTATCGTGGAGAAACCATTATTGCGTCAATTGGTCAGGGATATAATTTAGTTACGCCAATCCAACTGGCTCAGGCCACAGCCATTCTAGCTAACCGGGGGCGAATTATTCAACCACACCTGCTAAAATCAGAAAATTCTGATATACAAAACTTTATCGATCCAACCAGTGAATTAGACAGATCAGACCAAATACCGATTCGAAGCCGCAATCACTGGGAATATGTTATTCAAGGCATGATTGATAGCGTCCATACCCCAAGAGGTACTGCATGGAACGCAGGGCGTCATATCAATGACTACCAAATTGCAGGTAAGACAGGAACCGCACAGGTTTTCAGCCTACATGACACCGATTTTAATGCCGATGAATTGGATCCGCGTTTACACTCTCATTCACTTTTTATTGCGTTCGCGCCCGCCTCGAACCCAAAAATTGCGATCGCCGTTATAGCTGAAAATGCTGGCAGTGGAGGGCGTGTAGCCGCTCCTATAGCGATTGAAACCATTGATTACTATCTAAAAGAACTAGACAAACCATGATAAATAGTTGGCTAACGCAAAAAGATCAAACTTACGTTAAACCAAGAAGCTGGCTGGCCTCTATTCATATTGATGGCTTTTTATTCTTGGGTTTGTTATTACTTTTAACAACGGGGTTAATCACAATATACAGTGCTTCGGGCGGCGATTTAAATGTAACCAAACATCATGCTATTAGGATTTTAATAGCGCTAGGATTAATGGTCGCTTTTGCACAAATTCCTCCAAGAAAATTAGCCTTAATCACTCCCTGGGTGTTTCTCCTGGGCATCTTAATGCTCATCGCCGTTATCGTTTTTGGTGATATGGGAAAAGGCGCGCAACGTTGGCTTGACTTAGGCTTTATTCGCTTTCAACCTTCCGAAATTATGAAACTCGCACTACCTATGATGCTAGCTTGGTTATTTGCTTATAGTCGCTACCCCGCCCATCCCGCTCGCTATATCGTTGGATTATTTATTGTTGGCTTAACCGCTGGCTTAATTGTCATTCAACCTGATCTTGGAACCTCAATCCTTATCGCAATGAGCGGGTTATTTGTACTATTTTTTGCTGGATTGCCCTGGAAAATGATTATTGGTGCGTTAGTCAGCCTAGCCATTGCGATACCTATTGTTTGGAACTTTCTTCACGGCTACCAAAAACAACGCGTACTGACCTTCCTTGATCCTGAATCGGATCCACTTGGAGCAGGTTATCATATAATACAATCTAAAATTGCGATTGGATCAGGCGGCTTAGAGGGTAAAGGCTTTATGGGAAGCACCCAAGCACACCTCGACTTTCTTCCTGAAAGCACGACTGATTTTATTTTCTCTGTATTTGCTGAAGAATTTGGTTTAATCGGTGTCATTCTGCTACTCACACTCTACAGCCTAGTGTTATTAAGAGGCCTCTACATTGCTTATCGTGCAAAAGAACCCTTCAACCGATTGGTCGCAGCTAGCTTAACCATGACACTCTTTGTTTATATTAGTGTAAATATTGGCATGGTAAGTGGGCTTTTGCCCGTAGTTGGGCTGCCCTTGCCCTTGATCAGTTACGGAGGTAGCTCTATGGTGACCTTGATGATTAGTTTTGGCATTCTGATGTCAATTCACACCCACAAAAAATTGTTATCGAATTGATTCATCATTCAAGGTTTAGAAAAAACCATACTTATGTTAAATTATGCAAATTATTATTAATTAAAAATTTAAAGACCTATGAAAAATTTATTTTATCGCTCAACGACACTCGCTTTCATCGCTATAACGCTTTTATTTAGCCACAATCTAAGAGCTAACCAACCCTTTGTTTCGCCTGCTGCACCCTCTTTTTCAGGAACGGCACATATCGTGATTGACTACGACAGTAATGCTATTATTGCCCAAGGCAATCCCGACCTGTTAATAGAACCCGCCAGCTTAACCAAAATCATGACCGGTTATGTAGTGTTTAATGAAATTAAACATGAGCGGATTAAACTTGATGACATGGTTACAATTAGCGAAAAAGCCTGGAGAATGCCTGGTTCACGCATGTTTATTGAAGTGGGTCGCCAAGTCTCCGTTCTAGACCTAATAAAAGGTATGGTAATTCAGTCTGGCAATGACGCCAGTGTCGCTCTAGCCGAACATATTGCAGGCACAGAAGAACGTTTTGCTCAACTGATGAACCAATATGCCTTAGAGCTTGGCATGCAAAATACTAATTTTTTAAACTCAACAGGTTTACCTGACCCTGAACATCTCACCACAGTGCGAGACCTATCCATTCTAACGCGCGCCTTAATCCGAGATTTTCCTGATTATTACAACTGGTATTCTGAAAAACGTTTCACGTTTAACGGTATCACTCAATACAACCGTAACCGCCTGTTATGGCAAGACCCTACGGTAGATGGATTAAAAACTGGTCATACTTCATCAGCGGGTTACTGTTTAGTCTCTTCAGCTAACCGTAATGACATGCGAGTGATTGTAGTGGTTGCAGGAACACAAAGTGCAACGCAGCGAATCAGCGAAAGCCAAAAACTATTGAATTATGCATTCCGCTTTTATGAAACCCACAAACTTTATGAAAAAGATCAACGCCTGATTGATGCACGCGTGTGGCTTGGAGTCCGTGATACCCTGGGTCTAGGTATTGCTGATGAAGTCTATGTAACGGTTCCACGAGGCCAATATCAAAACCTTAAAATTGAAACCCTAACGCCTAAACAAATCGAAGCGCCTATTGTGTTAGGTGATAAAATTGGTCAACTCGTTATTAGTCTTCATGATGAAGTATTAGTTGAAAAACCGCTAATTGCATTGTCTGACATTGAACAAGCCTCTTTTTTCAAACGCCTTATAGATCGTATTAAGTTGCTGTTCCGCGGTTTATTTAGCAAAGACGACTAAACAACGAGTCAACAACCCCGCCTTGAAAGGCGAGGCTTGTAAAAGCCTAGTTGACCAGAGGGCTAAATCTTGGGTTAAGCAGCAGACGATAACGGGTCGTTAAGACTTACCAGTGGGTGCTTCCTTAGCCCACTGCTCTAAAAGGTGTTGAGAATGCGGGCATAGGGTAAGTGCCAAATCTTGATGTCGCCACCTCGGTGGGAGCCGGTTATCGTCAATCTCGAAGGGAGATGCCGAAAGGCACGTTACTAGCCCCGTAAGGGGAATAATTTGGAGGATACCGTATGTCGGTATTTGTATTAACAAAAAACAAGAAGCCGTTAATGCCGTGCTCAGAGAAACGCGCAAGGCTACTGCTTTCGCGGGGTCGTGCGGTGGTGCATTTGATGACGCCGTTTACTATTCGGTTAAAAGACCGGGTAGCGGGTGTGTGTCAGTCCGTGCATGTCAAAATCGATCCCGGCTCAAAGCAAACGGGGATGGCGGTTGTCCTGGAATCCAAGCTGGATTTAAAGGTATTGTGGTTAAGTGTGATTCACCACCGCGGTCATCAGATTAGTGAACAGCTTACCGCACGACACGCCATGCGCCGCCGTCGCCGTAATCAGCTTTGGTATCGTCCTGCAAGGTTTAACAACCGCACCCGACCTGGTGGTTGGTTAGCGCCCTCACTACAACATCGTATCGATACCACGCTAGCTTGGATTAAAAAACTATCCAAGCTAGCACCGGTATCGGACATTGGCATGGAGCGGGTGGAGTTTGATATGCAAAAAATGGTGAAAGGTGATATTGCAGGCGTTGAATACCAACAAGGTACACTGTTTGGGTTTGAAGTTAAGGAATACCTGCTGACCAAGCACAAACATACCTGCGCGTATTGCAACGGAGTAAGCGGTGACAACAGGCTTGAGGTGGAACACGTCCAGCCTCGCTCAAAAGGTGGCAGCCACAGCGTTAAAAACTTGGTCATCGCGTGTCGGAGCTGTAATGAGGCGAAAGGCAGCCATCGGCTTTCAGAGTGGAAACGGTTGTTGGGCATATCCAAGCTGGATAAAGCCCGTGCCATCGGGATTGAGAAAACCCTTAAGGGCAAGTGGACAGGACTCAAAGACGCGGCGGCGGTTAATACTACGCGTAACGCTTTGCTGCATGAACTTCTGGTGTTGGCTAAAACCACCGTATCGGTCTATACCGGAACGGGTGCGATGACCAAGTTTAATCGCAAACAGCAAGGCATTCCCAAGCATCATGCGCTGGATGCGGTCTGTGTTGGCGAAGATTTAAAACCGGTTAAAAACTGGGTTAAACCGGTTTTGGGTATTAAATGCACCGGACGTGGGAGTTATCAGCGTACACGACTGAACAAGTATGGCTTTCCACGCGGTTACTTAATGCGCCAAAAAGCGGTGCATGGCTTTCAGACTGGCGATCAGGTTAAAGCGGTGGTTCCCAGTGGGAAAAAGCAAGGCATTTACTCAGGCCGTGTGGCAATTCGTGCCAGCGGAAGGTTTAACATCCAAGCCGCCAACGGTTTGGTTCAGGGTATTAGTCACAAACACTGCACGTTAATCCAACGTGGTAGCGGTTATGGCTTTAATTTAACAGCGATAGTACTTACTCACGGAGAACGCGAGAAACAGGCGGCCTAACGGCCGGCGCTATCCCTCACCGGGCTAAACCCCGGTGTCTCTCGCGCAAAAACCAGATGAACGCGCAGACTGTCTATCTAAATGGCGAGCTGATGCCTATGGAGCAAGCTCGCATTTCGCCGATGGATCGGGGATTTCTTTTTGCTGACGGGGTGTATGAAGTAATACCGGTTTATAACGGTCGATTATTTGAGTGGGAAGCTCATTACCATCGACTTGAAAATAGCTTAAAAGCAGTATCCATGGCTAATCCGATGGACAAGCAGGCCTGGTTGTCCGTACTTAATCAATTAATTAGCCTTCATCCTTGGCAAGATCAATTTATTTACTTACAAATCAGCCGTGGCGTGCAAATTCCGCGTGATCATTTAGCGCAAAAAGACCTCACTCCAACGGTATTTGCCTATACCAACCCGCTAAAACCGCTGGCATCGTCTATTTTAGAAAACGGCATTAAGGTCGTTACACTTGAAGATATTCGCTGGCAACGCTGTGACATCAAAGCGATTGCACTGCTCCCCAATGTAATGGCCAAATTACAAGCCCAGGCAGCGGGTGTGGATGACGTCATTTTGATCAACCAGCAGGGAAATGTCACCGAAGGCTCAGCAAGCAATATGCTGATGGTTAAGGATGGGATTATCATCACCCCACCTCTTAGCCAACATATTTTGCCTGGCATTACCCGTCAGGTTCTTGAAAAACTGGCACATCAGCACCATATCCATTTTATCGAGCGCGAAATTAATCAAGCTGAACTCGAAACCGCCGATGAATTGTGGCTTGCCAGCTCGACTAAAGAAGTCCTGCCGATTTGCCAACTCAACGGTCAACCTGTTGGCAACGGCAAACCAGGACCCGTTTGGCAAAAACTGCGCGCCCATTACCAAGACTACAAACAACACATAACCAATACCTAAAACAATGAACCAAAACGCAATGAACCAAAACGCAATGAACCAAAACCCAACCCCTGAACAACCCGACACGCTGATTGAGTTTCCCTGCCACTATGAACTCAAAGCCATGGGCAGCCATTGCGAAACCTTTATAGAATTGGTGTACAGCGTCACTCAAAAGCATGTGCCTGAGGTTGAGCGCGAAGCGATTCGCCTCAACCCATCGAAAAACGGCAAATACGTGTCAGTCAAAATCAAATTCTACGCCACCCAGATCGAACAGATTCACGGCATTTATGGCGAGCTCAACGACCACCCTGATGTACTTTGGACACTCTAAACAACGCGAGCTGATGGCATGTCAGTCATAACGCTTAAACACCTCGGCCTACAAGACTACCTGCACACCTACCAAGCGATGCAGGCCTTTAGCGCACAACGCCAGCCCGACACCGCTGATGAAGTCTGGCTGGTCGAACACCCCCCCGTATTCACCCAAGGCCTTAACGGTCAAGCTGAGCATATTCAACAAAGCTTGCGTGATATTCCACTGGTGCATACCGACCGAGGCGGACAAATTACCTATCACGGCCCAGGGCAACTGGTAGTTTACGTGCTGATTGATCTTAGGCGTCGCAAGCTGGGGGTGCGTCAACTGATTAGCCTACTTGAACAATCGGTGATTAACTTGCTCGCTGACTATCAACTAAGCGCCCAAGCGCGGGTCGATGCTCCCGGCATTTACCTTGAAGGCAAAAAAATTGCCTCGCTCGGCCTAAAAATAAAACGCCAAACTAGCTACCACGGTCTAGCGCTGAATATCAATATGGACCTCACCCCCTTTGAATGGATCACCCCCTGCGGCCTGCAAGCCATGCAAATGACACAGCTTGCCGACTATTTGCCTGATGCCACTGTCGCCAACATAAAACCCGACCTGGTTAGAAGCTTTCGACAACAACTCGAAAATTCGCCTATAATGTTTAACTAAAAACAACCAACAAAAATGATCGGTTAACAAACACTCAGCGAGCGGCGTCATGCAAAACTACCAAGAAATCACACTCGAACAAATTGGCGGACTAAAAGCCCGTAACCAAATGATGAGCAAGGGCGAATACAAAACCAAATCGCTCAAACACAAACCCGACCCAGAACGCACACGCCTCAATAAACCCAGCTGGATACGCGCCAAATTACCCAAAGCCAAAGACATCCACCGCATCAGTGAACTCAAAGGCATTCTGCGGGAAAACGGATTGCATACTGTCTGCGAAGAAGCCTCCTGCCCCAATCTGGGTGAATGCTTTGGTCAGGGCACTGCCACCTTTATGATTATGGGCGATATCTGCACCCGCAAATGTCCGTTTTGTGATGTCACCCACGGCCGCCCCAAACCACTCGACAACCACGAACCCCAACACATGGCCAACACCATCAAAGCGATGCGCCTTAACTATGTCGTGATAACCTCGGTGGATCGTGATGATTTGCGTGATGGCGGGGCCAAGCATTTTTTACACTGCGTGGAAGCGGTGCGCCAAACCTCGCCCCATACCCAAATCGAAATCCTAGTACCCGACTTTCGCGGCCGTTTAACAGTGGCACTTGATACACTGGCACACTGTCCGCCTGATGTACTCAACCACAACCTTGAAACTGTACCAAGACTCTACGAACAAGCCAGGCCTGGTGCACACTACCAAGCCTCGCTCGATTTACTAGCGCGCTTCAAGCAATTGCAACCCAAGGTCAAAACAAAATCAGGGTTAATGGTCGGTTTAGGCGAAACCTTTGACGAAATGGTACAAGTATTAAAAGATTTACGCGCTCATCAGGTGGATATGTTGACCGTTGGCCAATACCTCCAGCCCAGTTTGCATCACCTTGGTGTCGAGCGCTATTGGACACCGGAGCAATTCAAACAACTCGAAACCCAAGCCTACCAACTCGGCTTTAGTCATGTCGCCTGTGGCCCAATGGTCAGAAGCTCCTACCACGCCGACCTCCAAGCCAAAGGCGAATTTAACGCATCAACTGAGGTGTAAAGCGGTATTGGGCTTTAACACCGGTTTTGATGCTTAGGGCTTTGGCTAGCTCATCAAACACCTCATCCGACAGAGTTTGATTACTAACGACATTTAACTTGACGCTCGGCGTACTTGCCCACTGCACATCAACGCTTTCCAAGCGAATGGCTGTATCATTAATAACCAACTCCATGCCTTCTAAGCTATTGGTTAAACTGCTTTTTTGATCCATTTGCCAAAACGCAAACGCCAATGGAATCGCAAGCAACCCCACAATCAATGTCGAGGCACCAAAGCCCTTCCTGGCACGCGCAAAACTGGTATAGCCCATCACCCAAAAGGTCATCGCCGCACCCGCTGCAATACCAAATAAGTTGGTAATGAATAATAAAAACGAACCATAAATCACCGACCAGTCCATCCAGCCCAACCCGATACCCGTCACCGCTAATGGCGGCACCAGCGCCACCGCAATCGCCACACCCGCTAGGGTTTTAGCCACTTCCGATTTGGCATAGGCATAGGCGCCCGCAATCCCAGACACTACCGCCACGCCCAGATCCAACAGGGTTGGATTAAGCCGTCCCGCAATCTCATTCGTGACATATTGAATATCCACGACCCAGGTCGCGACCATCGCACTCATCAAAGCTAAAAACAAACCAATCAGCAAGGTTTTGATCGATGAAACCGTTAAGCCCCCTTCACCCCGCGCCATCCCCATGGCCAAAGATACAATCGGTGCCATCAAGGGGGCCAAAATCATCGCACCAATCACCACCGAAGTCGAATTCGCCATCAAACCAAACGTCGCTAACAAGGTGGATAAAACCATCAATACCATATAGGGTGAGGTGGTCAATGCGCTTTGGCGCAGCTCGACAAAAACATGTTTATAATCTTCTTCATGGGCTTGGTCAAACAAAGGCAAAGGCTTACCCACCTTTTCAATCGCATCGGCATCACGTGGTAGACCTTGTACTTTAAACACCTCCTTATGGGTTTTACGCGTGGTGTCGTCATCGGCCAGCAAACGCCCAGGTATCAGATAAATCGCCTGTTCACGCACTTCCAATTTAATGTCTTGCGCCTGATGGAGATGACTATCGATAAAAAACTCAACCTCACGCTGCGCTTTAATGCGCAAACTGTTTGACTGCACCAAACCAAAGGTATCCGCCAGAAGCGTCAATTGGCGCTGACCTAATACATAGGATTTAAACCAATGCCAGCCATAGCCCATTAACGAATTAGGTGCAAAAATCACCGTGTTCATTCGACCATCATTAAAGTTAAAATTCGTCTCTAGTCCACGTGTAATTGCTGCTGAACTCGAATGGAGCTCTACCCAAATGCTCAGAGCCGCGGTATTAATCGATTGTTTTTTTCCTGTTTTTATCTTAAACAACTGCGGTGTTGAGTTTTTTACCGCTTGATAGGTTTCTTTCCAGTCTAACCAGGCCTGCCTCCAAAACGGTGCTTCCAGCTTTTCATCCATAGCACGAGCGCCTAAGCTCTCACCCAACACCACACTTGCCAACACTATTTGATCATTACACAGCAGCAAATCGGCCTCAACCACCTTGGTTTTATCCATGCCATCGGCCACCGCCTCTTTTAACTTGCGGGTTATACCAAAAAAGCTTTGCGCATTTTTATTGTTATCATTTGGCAACAACGCAAGCGGTACGCTACGTCCCATTTTAGGCAAGTATTTAAATAATTCCACCACCTGTTCATCCGACAAATCGAGCCAATAGCGGCGTGCTTCAGGCAAACAGTTTTCAATATCCATGCCATCGGCACAACTAAAGAACTCAACATCCAAGCCCTGTGCGGTTAATAATTCGCGCACCGCCTGCTTGCGATCTTCAGACTGTGCTGGATCGATCAACACCAAATCTTTAGGTAAAGGCTTAGCACGCTCCTGGCTAACACTCTGCGCGACGACTTGATCAATTTCTTGTTCGGATATCATTTATCTACTCTCTTGGGTAAGTTAAAAAGCCTTTTGAGCTCGCTGTATCTTTGTAAGTTATTATAAACCTGCAAACCCCGATATAATATCGCAACACAAAAACTTAGTTAAGAGGATTAGCCCATGCCCCTACAGGATTACATACAACGTTTTTTGTTCAAAGACCACGCAATTCGCGGACAACGTTTATTGCTTAACCAGGCCTGGTTATCCATGTTAAAAGATCGGCATTATCCTGTTAGCCTGCGTCAACTACTCGGTGAGTTGACAGGCTTTAGCGCTTTACTTGCCAACGGCATTAAGCATAAAGGCAAAATCACACTCCAAGTTCAAGGCACCGGACCGGTCAACTTGTTGGTGGTTGAGATGACTCACGAACTTAAACTCAAGGGAATGGCTAAAACCAACCAACTCATTACTGCTCAAACAAATGCCGATCAACTATTAGGTGAAGGACAAATTCTATTATCGCTAGAAAACAGTCTCACAGACCATATCTATCAATCTTATGTCAGCCGAGAAGGCGCTCAGCTTGTTGACTCCCTAGAGCATTTTTTATCCCAATCGGAACAACTCGATACCCGACTATGGATTAGCGTTAGCGAACAGGCGATTGGTGCGTTGTATTTACAAAAAATGCCCGCCATCAAAACCAGCGATGCCGATGCATGGGATCGCATTCAACACCTCGCATCAACTGTTAAGGATGAAGAGTTGCTCGAGTTAGACAATGAAACCCTGTTGACTCGGCTGTTTCATGAAGAAGTGGTAGAGCTATATGAAGCCAAACCGATTCAGTATGAATGCACTCAAGACCGTGAACGTGTTGCCACCATGCTCAAATCACTTGGCGAAGAAGAAGCGCGCACTCTATTAAAAGAGCAAGGCGAAATTGTAGTGTTTAATGAAATGTGTAACTATCACGAGCGCTTTAACAGCGAAGACCTAGATAAACTATTCAAAACCCAATAACAACGCACAACTCAAGCATGCGGATCTGGTGATGTATCAAGCCAAAAACAATGGTCGTACCAATGTCGCGATGTTTAGTCCAAGGGTAAAACTGTAAACTCGGATACTAAAACCCATTAAATCAAACAGCCTGGTCGCGGGTAAAGACCCAGTCTTTTTCACTCGATAGTTCGGGAGAAAATTGATAACCGGCATAATCAAAATACTTTAAATCTTCGACCTGCTCGACTTGTTTGTCTATCGCATAACGCACCATTAAACCACGTGCTTTTTTAGCATAGAAACTAACAATCTTATATTGACCGGATTTAAGATCTTTAAAAATCGGTGTAATCACTGGGCTGTTGAGTTTTTTGGGCTTAACCACTTTGAAATACTCATTCGACGCCAAATTCACTAGCGGTTTACCGGTTTGTGCTAGCGTATGATTTAGGTTTTCAGTAATCTGCTCCCCCCAAAAGGCATACAAATCCTTGCCCTGCGGGTTGGGGAATTTAGTGCCCATTTCTAAACGGTAAGGGCGCATTAAATCCATTGGGCGCAACAAACCATATAAACCAGACAAAATCCGCAAATGGGTTTGCGCATAGTTTAAGCCAGCCTCGCCCAGTGTACTTGCCTCTAACCCTTGATACACATCACCTTTAAACATCATCAAGGCTTGTTTAGACACCCCATCCTTTTCACTCGGCTTCAACCAGGCCTGGTTACGCTCAAAATTACGTTGCGCTAAATCATCGCTAATGTGCATTAAGGCACTTAAATCAACGGGCGTTAGCTCAACCAGTTGCGACATCAAGCTTTGCGCCTGGGCAAGAAATTCGCATTCAGTTACCTGCCAATCAAAATTGCGTGGCGTTTCATCCAAGGACTTAGCAGGCGAAATTAACATTAACATGGTTTAAAAACTCCTCTATTGACTTCCTCCCCCCGTGAACGACGGGGATTCCCAACGGCGCTAGGTCGTTAAGAGCGGGTGTGACTCGCGCCTTCCCGCTGGTTCCTGCTTCATCATCAAATCCAACGATTCAACTCCACAGGCTAACCCCCGATGCCCTCGGGCTAACACGCTCAAAGCACCGACTACATCGGCGTTTTCAGTGTAGCCACATTCAACACACTCAAACTTGGATTGTGTTAAACGATTTTCTTTGGCTACATGAGCACAACACGGACAGGTTTGAGAGGTGTGTTTGGGGTTAACCTTTAACACATCGCCACCCAACCAGGCCTGCTTGTATTCAAGCATCTGCACGAACATTCCCCAGCCCTGGTCTAAAATCGCCTTATTCAAGCCCGACTTGGCTTTCACGTTTCGACCAGGCCTGGTTATATCGCCCTTGGCCGATTTCGACATGTTTTTTACCTTTAAATCCTCAACCACGACCATGGCGTGGTTTTTGCAAATCACGGTTGAAGATTTATGTAAAAAGTCTAATCGGGCACTGGCAATGCGCTCATGCGCACGAGTTATTTTTTGTTTCTGCTTTTTCCAGTTGGCAGAGAACTTAGCTTTTCGTGCCAGCTTACGCTGTGCTAAAGCCAACTTCTTTTCCCACTGTTTAAAACTGTTTAACGGTTCAATGCAGTTGCCGTCAGATAAGGTGACAAAGCGTTTAACGCCTAGATCAATACCCACGATGGATGTTGATTGATGGCGCTGAATATCGGCTTCATATTCAGTTTGTATCGACACATACCAATGCTTCCCTTTTCTGGAAACCGTCACATTCTTAAGCTCACCGATTACTTGGCGTGAATTGCGGTATTTCACCCAGCCAATTTTTGGCAAGAATACACGGTTGGTATCTTGCTCAAGTTTAAATCCCTGCGGATAGCGAAAACTGTCAGAAGCGCCTTTTTTCTTGAACACAGGAATACGCTTTAAGGGCTGGGTTTTATCAAAACCATCTTTAAACGCACGTTCGAGATTTTTGAGTGTTTGCTGTAGGGTTTGGGAGTGAGCGGTTTTTAAAAAACCGTATTCGTCAGACTGCTTCCAGAGTGTTAGCCAAAACGCCATCTCGCTATACCAGAGTATCGGTTGCTTATGCTCAAGCCGAAACAAATTCGTCGCTAACGCTTTATTCCACACAAACCGGCTTGCACCGGCAAACTCAACCATCTTCTGTACTTGGTCAGAATTTGGGTTAAGTCGGAACTTAAAGGCTTTGCGTATCGTTTTCTTCATGGTTATAATTATACAAAAAGGATTTGGTCTATGCAAGTTAATGACGAGATAAGAACAGGCAGGAGCTGCGTTTTTAATCTTCACGCTCATTTGGTATTTGTCACAAAATACCGCAGAGATGTGTTTAGTGACAGGGTGTTAAATGATTTGGAAGAAATCTTTAAAAAAGTCTGCTTGGATTTTGAAGCGGAATTAGTGGAGTTTAATGGCGAGCATGACCACGTACATCTTTTGATTAATTACCCGCCTAAAGTAGCAATTTCTAACCTGGTGAATAGCTTGAAAGGCGTATCAAGTCGCCTTATTCGCAAAAAAAACCATCCCGAAATTCAGAAAAAACTTTGGGGGAATATGCTTTGGAGCCCTAGCTACTTTGCAGGGAGTTGTGGTGGTGCACCCTTGTCAATTATTAAGCAATATATCGAACAACAGCAACGCCCACACTAAACAGGCTTTGCTGTTCCGCTTATATCCCCGCCCTAAAGGATGGGGTTTTACGCGCTATTGGATAAAATGAAAAAATCTTAGTTAAATGGAGTGGCTCTTATACACTCACTCCATTCATTTAAACTAAAACGGACAACCCATTGCACGGGCGTTATCTCGAACACGTTCCCGCTCCAGCTTATCAGCCTCGGAATCAAATCCATCCCGCTCATACCAACCCTGAGTATGTTGTAAAATCAAATCCGATAATGCATCCAAGTGATCTTCTCGACTATTCAGTGCTTTAATATAACTAAACTTTTCACCGCCTGCTTCTTCAAAATATTCGCGGTTTTCACCATCTATTTCTTCAATTGTCTCTAAACAATCTGCTGAAAATCCAGGACAAATTACTTGAACATGCTTTACACCCTCAGACGGCAAGGCCTTCATAGTCGCATCGGTGTAGGGCTTAAGCCATTCTTCTTTACCAAACAATGACTGAAAGGTGACTCGGTATTGGTCTTTTGACAAGCCCAACTCTTGGGCAACCAATCGTGAAGTGACATGACATTCACAATGATAAGGATCTCCGTTATCTAAATAACGTTTAGGCACGCCATGATAAGACATGACCAATAAGTCCGGTTGGCCATGTTCGCTTTGGTGCTCTTTAATTGAATTGGCCAAAGCTTTAATATAACCCGGATGACGATGATAATGGTTTACAAATCGTAACTCAGGCAGCCAACGCCACTTCTGTAAGACTTCTGACAATTTATCAAATGTAGAGGCCGTCGTAGCACCTGCGTACTGTGGGTACAAAGGAACAACAATTAATCTTTGCACACCCTGCTCTTCCAACTTTTTCAATGCTGATTCAATCGAAGGATTGCCATAACGCATCGCTAACTCAAAAACAACCTTACCTTTAAACTGAGAACTAACCCGTTGCTTAATTCCCTCTAGTTGGCGTTTGCTGATATCTAATAATGGCGATCCTTCACCCTCACTACCCCAAACTTCCTCATAGGCTTCAGCAGATTTTGCAGGGCGTGTGTTAAGGATAATTCCGTTGAGAATTAGCCACCACAACCATCTCGCTGGCGGTGGCTCAACAACGCGAGGATCCCATAAAAACTCTTTGAGGTAAGGTTTTAATGCCTCCTTTGTAGGAGCATCGGGTGTGCCTAAATTAGTGATCAATATACCCGTTGCCGCTTCATCGCCATGCTTATAATGCGTATTATTATGATAGAACATACCGCCTCTCTGTTTTAGTTACTTAGATGTATTGTATAGGACTTGTATCAAAAAACAAGTAGTAGGTTTTATCTTCACCTATAGTATCAGAAAGATAACCCGTATCTGTTCCCCGTTTATTTTCTTGCCGCTTCAACTAAAAAACTAAAAACTAGAGATACCTACCAAAAAGTTGAAAACAAAATACCACTATTTACTTACCATTAAAATTAATATAGTATTTAACTCTAGTCAATTTAACGCACTAAATAGGCACAAAAATGATCGCCCATTTTAAACAAAAAGGGTTTACATTGATTTTGCTCGCTTTAATACTTGGACTCATCGGCTCTGCCACGCTGTTTAGCAATTTTCAACCCCGTGCAAGCCAACTCAAATTAAATCAAGCCGAAAAACAGCTAAATCTTCTTCTTAGTGCAAAAAACAACCTGATGATTTATACAGCATCCATCCCCGAAATTTATGCCACAGATACAAACGGGGTATTTTTCAACAGTAATCGCGTACCTTCTCCAGGCTACCTGCCTTGCCCAGACACCAATCAGGATGGCGCCATGAATACGCCCTGTGGCCAAGGTGCTGAAATAGTTTATGGTTGGCTCCCCAAAGGCATAGCAACAAGGCACTTCCGCTTTAACCCATCTGAACTTGAAGCCCTTCATTACGTAGTTGATAGCCGCTATGTCATCCAAAACGCCGACTACAACAACCCTCCAACACAACGTTTTGCACCATTAAACCCTATTAACCCAGGCGAAGCGAGGATTCAAGTTGGCAACCAAACCCACATTGTTGCTTTTATATATCTAGACACCATTTCTCCAGACCAACTCTTGGTGGCTGGCTCAAGCGTTCATTTTTTGCGCCCTGAGCGGTTTATAGCGATTACACATCAAGAGTGGCAAAATGCGATTAGCCTAAGTGTCAAGGCCCAAGCTTCAAAGCTATGCAATCTGCCAGAACAACAACCCCACTGGTTTAATCGATGCAATAATTTTGCAACCCCAACTGGAACAACTAAAGAGTGCGCGGCTATTTATGATGGGCGACCAGATAATCCTGTCGGAGCGAACTGGCGTGCCTTGTTATGTCAAATCTAAAAGGCTTTAGTTTACTAGAAGTCATGATCCTACTGGTTTTGATGGGGTTGCTCATCAATACAGCCAGCTCAGGCATTAGCCAATACAGAACACTGAATAAATACCAAGCGACTGAACTACAACTCGAACACATTAAGCAAGCTTTGCTAAGTCATATCAATTTAAATGGCTACCTACCCTGCCCAGACACTAATTTAAATGGCTACGAAAATCGTCATTCGAATGGCAGCTGTTCCCAGCATCAAGGAGCATTACCCTACTTAGAATTAGGAGGTATCGGCTATCTAGATGGATTTGGCCAACGTTTTCTATATGCCATTAACACCCATGCCACAAGCAATACAGCCACAAATAACCTGCGCCTAACCTGTCGATCGGCCAGCCTTTTTGCTAAACAGGGCACCATCACCAATTCGTTAAGCTACTGCAACCACGACCAACGTTTTCACTGTAGCCAAACTCAATGTCACCACCATTGCTTCGGACTCTGCATTACTATCGATAGTGAACGAAGCGAACCGCCATACTATAGTCGTATCACACCGCCTTTGGGCGCGAGCAGCGCACTAAATGGCGCATTAAGAGTCTGCAATTCAACGGCCAGCAGCTGTAACAACACCACGGCATTGAGCAGAATTGCCGCCAACCAAGTTCCAGTCGTTATTTTAAGTTTCGGACAAAACGGCCAAGCAACTTGGCAAAACTGTTCATCAGCCAGCACCAGAGAACAAGAAAACTGCAACGGAAATCGTTACTTTCAACTTGATTCTCCAAGCGATGATTTCGATGATATGCTAACTTGGATAAGTATCCACGAAATTAAAGCTCTTAACCATAATATACTTGATTGGTACCACTAACTTCACAAGCCACCCCAAACAAAATTCATTTTTTCAAGCTCAAGCTTCACCTTGAAATGATTTAAAACAGGGAGTCCACCCGTAAAAGTGATTGAATATAGTGGTTAAAACCCACCCAGCCACAACCAGGCCTGGTTAGAAACCCAGGCCAAAATATCTGTTTCTTATCACAAAATTCTTCCGCCCGATCCCTGCTTCCTTGTTAGAATATCAAAAAGAATTTAGACCCACTCATTTCATGGAATAGCCTATGTCACGCGCCCTGATTAAACAAGCTAACCTCGTTAACGAAAACCAGCAACAGATCGCCAATTTGCTGATTGAAGAGGGGCGGATTACCCAAGGCAACCGCGATGCAACTCGCCAAGCTCACCCCAGGTCAACGTTTATTATTTAACCGCTAAGGAGACACAAATGGCACTTGAATCAATCAACCCCGCCACGGGCGGAAAACTCGCCGAGTTTGAAGCTTGGGATCAAACGACCCTTGACCTTGCGATTAAAAACGCCGCTGGCGAGTTTCTTGAATGGTCACAACGCACGCCAACGGAAACCCGCTGCCAGTTAATAAAAAACGCGGCTGAAGTTTTACGCGAACAACAAGATGAACTGGCCGAACTGATTAGCCTAGAAATGGGCAAATCGATTAATGAGGCCAAAGCCGAGATTGAAAAATCCGCTTGGGTGTGTGAATTCTATGCCGAACACGGGCCGGATTTTTTGGCTGATGAAATGATCGACACGGATGCCAGCAAGAGTTACATCTGCTATCAACCTATGGGCGTCGTACTAGCGGTAATGCCTTGGAACTTCCCATTTTGGCAGGTGTTTCGCTTTGCCGCCCCCGCCTTAATTGCCGGCAACATTGGTTTGCTTAAACATGCTTCAAACGTGCCGCAATGTGCGCAAGCGATTGAACGGGTGTTGCATCAAGCGGGTATACCGCGCCATGCCTTTACCAACCTGATGATCGGTTCAGACAAGGTGGAAAGTGTGATTCGCAACCGCTATGTGCGCGCCGTCACCTTAACCGGTAGCGAGCAGGCTGGGCGTAAGGTCGCGGCGATTGCCGGTGAAGAGCTGAAAAAAACCGTGCTTGAACTCGGTGGTTCCGATGCGTTTATTGTAATGAATGATGCCGATATTCCCGCGGCGATTGAAGCGGCCGTTGCCAGTCGCTACATGAATATGGGACAAAGCTGTATTGCGGCCAAACGCTTTATCATCGACCAATTTATTTATGAAGATTTTATCAGCAAGCTAAAAGCCGCCGTTGAATCCAAATTTGTGGCCGGTGATCCTCTCGATACTGCCACCACCCTGTGCCCGATGGCGCGTCAAGATTTACTCGACGAACTGCATCAACAAGTACAAACCTGTGTTGATTATGGTGCACGTTTGGTGAGCGGTGGTTATCAACTGGAACGAGCGGGTTGCTATTATGCACCCACCATTTTGGCGGATATCTCCAGCGCGATGCCCGCCTACCATGAAGAGTTTTTTGGCCCCGTGGCTTTAATTTTTAAAGCCTCAGAACCCGCCCACGCTGTCGGGCTTGCGAATGCCACCCAATTTGGCTTGGGCGGCTCGGTTTGGTCAGGTGATCTGACTAGCGCCGAAACCATGGCATTGCGCATAGAATCGGGGGCTTGCTTTGTCAACGGCATAACCAAGTCTGACCCACGCCTGCCCTTTGGTGGCGTAAAAAACTCAGGCTACGGCCGAGAACTCAGCTACCACGGCATCCGCGAATTCACCAACGTCAAATCGATTTGGATAAAATAATAGCTAATGAAAGAACCGACCACCAGGCCTGATGGTCGGTTTGATAGTAAACGTTTAACCGCTTACCACTTGGGTGATACGCGGAAAAACAGCGTTTTGAGATACTCGGTTTCTGGAATCGCTGGGTGGATTGGATGATCGGGGGCTTGGCTGGCTTGATCAAACAAGGTGAGCGTGCG
Source organism: Thiomicrospira sp. R3 (assembly GCF_029581415.1). Classification (GTDB taxonomy): domain Bacteria; phylum Pseudomonadota; class Gammaproteobacteria; order Thiomicrospirales; family Thiomicrospiraceae; genus Thiomicrospira. The sequence goes on from NZ_CP121121.1 coordinate 390,326, forward strand.
GTCGATATGACTGGCGGCGGCTTGTACTTGCGAAATCAGGGTTGCGCGCGGCATGTGATGCGAACAAGAAGCCGACACCAATACCCCGTTGGGCACCACTAAGCGCATCGCCAACTCATTGATACGACGATAGCCTTCTGAACCTGCTTTAAAGTCTTTTTTGCGCTTCACAAATGCCGGTGGATCAACAATCACCACATCAAACTTTTCACCCTGCTGCGCCAGAGCGCTCAAGACCTCAAAAGCATTCCCCTGATAAGACACCAGCTTATCCGCCACACCATTAAGCGCAGCATTGAGGTGTACGCCATCCAGCGCGGCTTCAGACGCATCGACACAAGCTACTTCGGTTGCACCCTTTAGCGCCGCCAAAATACCCCAGCCACCCAGATAGCTAAATACATCCAACACCCGCTTGCCTTCAACCAATTGGGCACAACGCGCTCTGGCTGAGCGATGATCATAAAACCAACCGGTTTTTTGTCCACCTAACGCAGGCACTACAAACTTCGCGCCGTTTTCGATCAACTCTATCTGCTCAGGCAATTCACCATAAGCCAAGGATTGATAACGCGCCAAACCTTCCAGCTCACGGCTCGCGGTATCATTGCGCCAGACCACCGCGCGTGGGTGATAAAGATTAATTAAGACCTGTAGAATATCGTCTTTAAACGCTTCCATGCCCGCGGTGCTAATTTGCACTACAAACACATCATTAAAACGATCAATCACCAAGCCAGGCACCCCATCGCTTTCGCCAAAGACTAAACGGTAATAGGGTTGATCATAATTCAGCTCACGCAGTGCTTGGGCTTGTTGAAAGCGTTTTTTAAAAAACGTCATGCCAAGCTGATGTTTGGTATCACGACTAAACACGCGCGCGCAAATCAAATTATTAGGATTGACATACGCCAGCCCCAATTCTTTACCATTGCTCGCCTCAACAATCGCTTGCTCACCGAGTGCAAAATCTTTTAACGGCGTAGCTTGGGTATCCACCTCATTACTAAACACCCACATATGACCCTGCTTAATACGACGGTCTTCATTCTTTTTTAAGCGTAAACGTTGCAAACTAGCCATCGATTTCCGCCTGATATTCTTCAGCAATCATCAAATCATCAAACTCTGACATATCATGGGGTGCAATGCGAAATAACCAGCCACCATCATAGGGTTCATCACTAACCAGCTGAGGCTCATCGGCTAAAAATTGATTCACTGCAACAATTTCACCACTGACCGGTGCATGAATATCCGTGGCGGATTTCACCGATTCAATCATCGCCACCCCCTCTCCCGCGCTGACATCAATTCCTGTATCAGGCAAATTCACATTCATAATGTCGCCCAAGGCTTCTTGTGCAAAATCGGTAATCCCTACTACGATTAAACCCTCTTCGTCTGGATAAGCCCATTCATGGGTTACAGCATATCTTAGGTGTTCAGGAAGTTGGCTCATTACGCCCTCCATAATGATGAATGATAAAAATTTTTGATATCATACCATTGCACAAATCAGGCAATACAGAATTTGACTGGACAATTATCGAATTTGAATTTGATTTCGCCCTCCATGCTTGGCCGCATAGAGCGCTTTATCAACCCGATTTAACACTGTGTTGTGGTTATCCCCTTGCTCAATAGCCGTTAGACCAAAACTGCAGGTTATGAGATGAGATGGCAAGTCATCGAAAGAGTGTTTAGCCACAATCTCTAATAATCGCTCGGTTAAAACCTTTGCATTATCCATATCCGTATCAGGCAGCAGCACGATAAATTCTTCACCCCCAAAACGACAAAATAAATCATTCTCTCGTAAATGATTACCCACCAAGGCGGTAAGCGCTTTGAGGACTCTATCGCCAACATCATGCCCATACTGATCATTAATCGATTTAAAATGGTCTATATCAAACATAATAATACAGAGCGGCGCAGCATAACGCTTCGCTCTTGCCAACTCATGCGCCAGGTTTTTATTAAAAAATAGTCGATTACCTATACCCGTAAGCTCATCCGTTTGTGACAATTGAAGCAATTTAGTTTGTGCCAATTCTAGGTCACTAATATCTTGCATAGCGATCGTAAAACGTCCGAATACGGTTTGATTTAAAGGCTGCACTTTAATGGCAAAAAAGTGGGCTTTACCCTGAACGCTAATTTTAGCCTTATGGAGCATTTCAGGGTTGTTAAGGATGTATTGAATCCAATAAACACCATTCACCTCTCGCTGTAATAAACCTTCACCCGGCTCAAAAAGATCACAAACACATTGATAGCGCTGATGGAAGGCTTGAAGATTTTCAAACTCATCAAAAAACTTAAAGAAATGCCGATTGGCATAAATAATGTGGTCTAAATCGCTAACATAAAGAATGTCTGATGAAGAATCAATAATTTCCTTATAGTACTGACCTTGCAACACAACTTGCTGACGACTCAAAACCAATAGCCCCAGCAGCAAAAGCATAATCAACACGATAATTGATACCAGCATAAAACGAGACTGCAGGTCATCAATTTGATGGAAGTTAATCCAATTCTTTGGAATAAATAGTAACCAATACCCTTCAACTTCCTCCTCAACATTAAAGATGGGCACGGGGTTAATCATGTAATTATCTTTTATCAGATACCCCCCATCAGCTAAAAAATGGACTAAATTTTCACCGGCTAATAACTCAACTAAATCGCTAACAGAATCCGTATTTACCACATAATAATCATCAATAAAAAGCCCTGATCGCGCTTGGGTTAATTGCGCACGGTAACGTTTGTCTGCAAGAATTAACGATGAATAGCCCTTGTCTGCCATCTGATTAGCAAGCGGTTGAAATTGTGAAATAACCTCCACCACCCCCAATAACGCCCCCGATTCCATAACGGGAACTGTTGTTTTGAATGACATTGTAAATAATCCCGTACTGATGGTTGTGCTGGGTTGTTGGTTAGCTAGCTGACTTGGTTGGGCTAATAGTCTACGTAAATCACTTCGAATATCTAACACCGAATCACCCCTTTTATCAACCCAACTACGTGCAAGGCTGATTCCGTCTCGATTGACGGCATGCAGCCAAATACTGCTAATGCTTGATTCACGCTCTATACGTTCTGCCATCTTGTCCAGGCCTGGTTCATAATCACAACAAGGGAGTTGCATCAGGGTTTTGATATTTGGGTTTTCAGCCAACATCAATGCCAAGGCTACAGACGCATTTTTTTGTTGCTGGATAAGGAAATTGACTTGATTCGCTGTTTCTTGTTGATAATGCTGATAAACAGAATCGTGCAAACTGGTCGCTTGCTGTTTGTGAAAATAAGTCCCCCACAATGCAAACACTAGAACACCTAGCAGGACAAGTGCTATCCAAAGCTTATAACGACTTATAACCTGCTTCATACGACTAGTAACTCTTTATTTTTATTCTGATTCCATTATGCACCAGCCTCAAATATTTACCTATCAATTCTACTTATGCTGAAATAAGTTTAGCTACAGACTATTGCCCTGAAGTCAACCACTTATGTAACTGAATTCACATTGATAAAATCTAGCAAGGCTTTATAAGGCATGGGTTTAGCAAAATAGTAACCCTGAAAAAAATAACAGCCTTGTTCAATCAATTGCTCGCAATCCTGTTTCGTTTCAACACCTTCCGCCAACACTTCGGCACCTATGCTTCTTGACATCACAACAATACTTTTTATTAAGGATTTTATCGATGGATCTTGGCTTAAACTTCTGACAAAACTTTGATCAATTTTCACCTGCCTAAGGGGCAAACGATGAACTAAGGATAACGAAGAGTGCCCGGTGCCAAAGTCATCAATAGAAAAAACCACACCCAGCTGACTCAGCCTATTCATTTTGTGAACCGCATCGTCGATATCAGCCACCACGGCACTTTCAGTTACTTCGAACTTTAAACGCTCCGGTTGAACCTGATACCGAATTAATAAAGCCCGTACCTGCATAACAAAATCAGTTTGTTGAAATTGACGCGCACTCACATTAACCGAAAGCGTAAGATCAACCAGGCCTGGTTGTTGCGCCCACTCTCTAAGCGTTATGCAGGCTTGCTGAATAACCCAGTGCCCAATTTGAGTAATGACGCCATTGGCTTCAGCAATCGGAATAAATTCTGCGGGTGAAACAAAACCACGCTCAGGATGATGCCATCGCAATAACAGCTCAGCTCCCATAGTTCGCCCGACCTGATCAACCTGCGGTTGATAGTAAACCTCAAACTGGTTGTGTGTAAGGGCTTGGTAAAGGTCTTTCTCAAGTAAAAGTCTTTTTTCTAAACAAGCCTGCATTTTTGGGTCAAATAGCCTGACGGTATTACGTCCTGCATTTTTAGCTTGATACATCGCACTATCCGCATTCTTCAAGACCTCATCCATTAACGTATCATGACCATAAAAAAGGGCTATACCGATACTTGGGCTAGAAACATGCTGGAACTGGCCAAAGTCATAAGGCTGATTTAAACTATCGCGCAGTTTTTCGGCTAATAACTCAGCCTCCAACGAAGCCTGTTCTAAATCTAAATCTAAGCCTTCCAGCAAGACGACAAATTCATCCCCTCCTAAGCGAGATACGGTGTCTGAGTCGCGTAACTGTCGCTTAAGGCGATGCGCAACCTCCAGTAGCATTTGATCACCAACATCATGTCCTTTGGTATCGTTTAATGCCTTAAAGTTATCCATGTCAATAAACAATACCGCACCATAATTCTTCGTTCTATCCGTTACCTTAATCGCATGTTCTAGGCGCTCCATTAATAAACGACGATTAGGTAAATTAGTAAGTGGATCATAGAAGGCAAGCTTTCTTATCTTCTCTTCATCTTCTTTGCGTTGTGTGATATCTAAAAACGCACCCACATAATTTGTCACGCGCTGTTTTGCATCATACACGGCCGTAATGGTCAGCCATTCTGCAAAAATTTCACCTTTTTTTCGTCGGTTCCAAATTTCGCCCTGCCAATGACCTGTCGACTTCAATACCTGCCACATTTTTTGATAAAAAAGAGCGTCCTGTCGGCCTGAACTTAACACCGCAGGCGTTTTTCCTAACACCTCCTGTTCAGTAAACCCGGTAAGCCGTGTAAATGTATTATTAACCTTCAATATGCGTGTTTGGCTATCGGTAATCATAATCCCTTCCTGAACATCAAATGCACTGGCCGCAATTCTTAATTCATCGCGGTGTTTAAGCAGATAAAAAACGGCCCAGCCCATTAACAAAACAATTAACGTCAGTGCGGTGATGCTCACAATACAGCCCTGTTTTATACCATCTAAAAAAGGCGCGGGCGATACCCCAACAAGATACGCAGCCGTTGCGCCCTGCAAATCTACAATCGCAATAAAGCTCGCAAGTTGCATTTTTCCATCAACAGAAAAAGGATAGCTAAAACTCATGTTTTGATTTAGTTTAGTCAAAACAGCGGGTTTCTGACGTAAAACACCAGCAGCCTTAAGTAAATGATCGCTATAAGCCGGTGAGGCATCAGGCAGGTTTCTTTCGGGGTCTTCCTCAAGCCAGCCTAGTGCAAATAAACTATCACCATAGAGGTCTTGATTACTATCAAAAATCTCCTCTTTCATTCGAGGGTGAATAATCAAGGCATAATCCCGACTGGCGTCAAGAAAAGCGATATCACGCCTGAGTGTTTCAAAGGCATTGCTGAACTCAATAGCACCAAGATGCTGGCCCTGATGAACTAAGGGGTAAACCGTTCTGAAACCTGGAATGACTCGCCCGGCTTCAAAGGCCGCATAAATCGGCTCAAGTGTTTGGTTTACTAAACGAAAGGAATGGCGCAGATCCGTTAAATCATCTCCGTATCTTTGAGGTACATGAACCCTCAAGAAACTGGTGTTATCAGGTAACACGATATGAAACTGAAAAATACCATCTTGTTTTAGTTGTTCATAAACAGGCGCAAGTTGCTGAAAAAGCTGATCACGAATTTGGTTTTGTGATGGGGCGGACTGAGCTTGCTGCATCAACTCCATTATCTCTGGCTGATTAATGTAGGTACTGAAATAAACATCTTTACCTTTTTGCTGCAAATGCTGCACAGCTGTCCAGGCGATGTTCAAACTAGCCAATTGCCTTTGGCTATATTGCGTTTGTTCAAGCGAGAATCTAGAATAAAAATAATGGAAACTGGCCAGCCAAATAACCAATAGCAATAGACTAGCAATGGCACTTAATCTTAACCTGGTCATACTTGACCTTGAACCCACGTTAATAGTGTTTTAATAAGCACGACAAGCTTTAACCACAGTTGAATTTAGGAATAGGCGCAATTATAACACTTCGCGGCCTAATCCCTAATACTGTGTTGAACTTATTGCCATAAAGTTAGCGTTGATTTAAATCCCCCAACTCTTCTTCAAGTTTGCGCTTGTTATAACCCGCCGGCTGACTATATCGCCCTAACCATTGATAAACCACAGGAATAACAAACAGGGTGAAGAAGGTAGCGATAGAAACCCCCCAAATCATTACTATACCAATCACATAACGGGTTTCGGCACCCGCGCCTGAAGACATCACTAACGGAATGGCGCCGACAACCGTAGTAATCGCGGTCATTAAAATTGGGCGCAAACGTAAACATGAGGCTTCAACCAGTGCCTCGCGAAAGGCTTGACCCTGATCACGCAACTGGTTAGCAAACTCTACAATTAGAATGCCGTTTTTCGTCGCCAAACCCACCAGCATCACCAAGCCGATTTGGGTGTACAAGTTGAGAGTTAAGCCATGTAACCATAAACCCAACAAGCCGCCCGCCACTGCCAATGGTACGGTGAACATAATAATAAACGGACTAACAAAGCTCTCAAACTGCGCAGCCAACACCAAAAAAACTACCACCAAACCGAGCATCAAGACAAAATAAATCGCATTGCCCGACGTTTGGAAGTCCCGTGACTGACCTTTATAATCAATCATCACATCAGCGGGCAAATGAGCACGCGCCAACTGCTCCAAATGCGCCAGACCTTCACCAAGGGTATACCCTTCAGCCAAGTTTGCCACAATCGTAATGGCACGCATCCGGTTATAACGGTTTAGCGTTGCGGAGTCAGCGAATTCTTCAATGGTGACAAAACTTGACAAGGGCACAAGAGCACCGGTTGTTGCCGAGCGAACATAAATGCTATTCATGCTTTGCGGTGTTCGATAAATCTCACGACTAGCCTCAAGAATAATATCGTATTCTTCGCCCTGCTCGACAAAGGTGGTGATGGTACGCGAACCCAACAATGTTTGGAGCGTTCGGCCGATTTCCAGCGTGGTGACGCCCAAATCTGCTGCCTGCTCATAATCGATATTGACACGTAATTGCGGTTTGGTTTCTCGGTAATCGGAATCAATTCCTTCAAAACCAGGGTTGTTTTGCTGTAATTGCTCCAACAAAATATCGCGCCATTGCGCTAACTCTTGATAAGTGCCACCGCCAATTACAAACTGCACGGGTTTTTGCACCCGCCCCCCTATGCCTTGGCGCATTACCGGGTTAGCGCGTATGCCAGGCAGGTCCGCTAAACGTTGTTGGACATCTTGCATGATTTCACTCGCAGGGCGACGCTCTGCCCAATCGCTTAAAACCAAAATAGCAATCCCGGTATTGAAAATGTCCGTATTACCAAACGAGCGGGGCGAACGCACCAGCAAACGATTGACTTCGCCCGCCTCAACCAGCGGCATTAAACGCGCTTCAACCTCTTCAAGATAGGTTTTCATATACTCATGTGTTGCGCCTTCAGGCCCGCTAACCATTACAAAAAAAGCGCCTCGATCTTCACGCGGTGCGTACTCTTCAGGTAACTGTTGAATTAACTGATAAGAACCATAAATCGTACCCGCAAAAACCAACGCAATAACCCAAGGAAAGCGTAATGCCAAAGCCAATACGGGTCGATAAACGCCTATCCAAATAGTCGGTTTATCGCCCACCCTATCTTCAGTCACATCCTGCTCTGTTAAACTGGGTAGCGGCGTTTTTTTAGCTTTAAGAAGTTTAGAGGCTAGGGCTGGGGAAAGGGTGAGTGCGACCAGACTTGAAAACAATACAGCAACGGCCAAGGTAATAGCAAACTCACTAAACAATCGACCCAATGTCCCTTCTAAAAAGCTAATCGGCACAAATACCGCGACTAAAACTAAGGTCGTCGCAACCACCGCAAACCCAACTTGACGTGTACCTAAAAAAGCGGCAGCTAGCGGTGAATAACCCTTTTCAATATGCCGCTGTACGTTTTCCAACACGACAATCGCATCATCAACCACCAAGCCTATCGCTAAGACTAGGGCCAACAGCGTTAAAATATTGACGGAAAACCCTAGCATCCACAATACCCAAAAGGTGGCAATCAGTGACACAGGAACCGTAACCAAGGGAATAATCGCCAGCCTTACAGAGCGTAAAAAAGCCAAAATAACCAGCATAACCAATACAATCGCAATGCCTAGCGTTTTGTAAACCTCACCAATTGCACTTTCTATAAACACCGAACTATCATAACTTGGCTTAATCGCCATGCCTTCAGGCAAGATCGCGTTGATGCGCTCTACTTCGTCTTTGACCAAGCGTGCCACGCTTAAGGTATTCGCGGTGGACTGTTTAATTACCCCCAAGCCAACCATTGGCAAGCCATTACCACGGAAAAAGGTGCGGTTCTCAATCGAGCCTTTTTCAACCCGCGCGATGTCCGCCAACCGCACCAAGTTGTCCCCAGCGCCACGTTTAATCACCAGTCGTTCAAAGTCTTGAGGCGTTAAGAGTTGGCGATCTACGCGAACACTGAACGACATTTCTCTCAGGGTTAAGGTACCAGCAGGTAATTCCACATTCGAGGTTTGCAAGGCATTTTCAATATCCGACACCGCAATACCGCGTGCGGCCATCGCATCGGCATCCAGCCATAAACGCATGGCATATTCCTGCCCGCCACTAATCCGCACACGCGCCACACCATCAAGCACCGAAAAGCGATCGATTAAATAACGTTTAGCATAATCCGTTAACTGTGGCACAGTCATACCATCAGCCGTCAAATTAAACCAAATAATAACGTCTTCATCGCCGTCCACTTTTTTAACTTCGGGCATATCGGCGCCATCTGGCAATTGACGCGATACCCGCGCCACACGATCACGCACATCATTGGCCGCGGCATCAATGTCACTATTCACATCAAATTCAATCGTAATCCGAGAACGCCCATCCATCGATACCGACTGGATAAACTTAATGCCTTCAACACCGGCAATGCGGTCTTCGATAACTTTAGTAATCCGCGACTCAATCACCGCCGCCGAAGCGCCAGGGTAACCTGTCGTAATCGACACCACGGGCGGGTCAATATTAGGATATTCGCGCAGCGCTAAACGATCAAAGGCCACTAAACCAAAGGCCACTAGAATCAACGACAGTACCGCCGCTAAAACCGGGCGCTTAACCGAGGTGTCGGATAAAATCATAACTTATCTTCCTGATCAGCCATATCGGATTTGCGCTCTAATTTATCTAACGCCCTGACCAGTTGAGCGGGGCGCACACGTAATGCGCCTTCACTCACCACCTTATCACCGAGCTTTAAACCCGAGACAACCTCAACCAGGCCTGGTTGTCGCATTCCAAGCTGAACCTGTTTACGTTGTAATTTAAATAACCCATCTTCATCGGGATTAAGCACATAAACAAACTGCTTATCGGCAATCGGCACAATCGCTGTTTCAGGAATAAATAAAACAGAACGCGGCTGCTGCTGCAAGGTGACCTTCATCAGCATGCCAGGCATTAACAAGCCCTCTGTGTTATCAATATTAGCGCGCACTTGGACACTGCGCGTCACCGGATCAACTTGCGGCAGAATGGTTTCAATTTGACCGCTGAATCGCTGATTTGAATAAGCATCGGTTTCAGTGCTGAGGGTTAACCCCGGCGCTAATTCGGTTAAAAAACGACTCGGCACCGTAAAATCCAGCTTCATTTGTGATAAGTCTTTCAACTCAGCCACCACCGTGCCCGGGGTTAACAAGGATCCTTCACTGACCTGACGCAAGCCCACTTGACCAGAAAAAGGAGCGACCAACGTCAATTTTTCAAGTCTTGCTTGTAAAACCGCTTCACGTGCACGCGCCAAATCCCAATCACGTTTACGCTCGTCTAAAATAGACTGCGAAATATCGCCACGCTGAAACAACGGAACAAAACGTTCATATTGACGCTTCGCATCCTGCGTCACAATATTAAGTTCATCAAGACTGGCTCGCTCTTCTTGGCTAACCAAGCGCACCAAAACCTGCCCTTTGTTAACCTGCTGGCCATCTTGAAAATGAATAGACTCGACACGCTCAGTTACACTCACGCTCAACGCCACCGACTCGCGTGCTGAAAGCGTACCGAGCGCATTTATTGTTTCAACAATCGTTTCACCGCTAACTGTGCCGACAATGACTTGCGGGACATTAGAGTTGGCATAAGCAAAGAATGATAAGCTGGCAAGCAGCCAAACCCGTAAGAGATGTTTAAACATGATTAAGAACCTTTAGTATCTTTGTATCTTTGTATCTTTAAAAAGATTATATTGTACAGGTTAAACGAGATACCAAAGCAAGTCTAAGAATATATTGTGCAGACCAACAAAGACTCATGCCAACCTATCAATTAATCCATCAATACTATGGGTGGTCATAAACTTAACCTCATTACCCAATGCTGCAAAATGCGCGATGCCGCATTGAATCTTGTCTCTTTCGGTTTGACGTAAATCCTCAGCAAACAAACTGCCTTTGGTTTCCACCACAAAATACAAACGCTCCGCACCGTCTTGTTCAATCAGCACCGCCCAATCTGGGTTGTAATTACCCAACGGGGTTTCAATTTTAAACCAGCTGGGCAATTTGGTATAAAGCTTCACCGCCTCGTTAGCTTCTAAGCCTTTGGCAAACGCCGATTCAATAGTGGAATCGTACACAATATGACTGTAAACACTCTTATTTACTTCCATCATATTCTGCTCAAGGTACCCTTTTAGTTCTTGTTCTAAAAACAATTCTTGCGCATAGCAGGCCTGGTCACCGATTTTTTCATACTTAATACCATCCACCAAAGCGTGCATTTTTTGGCGTTGAATCATCTCTAAGGTCAATTCAACAAACTTTTGCGGATTATTTTTTAAATCATTTAACCGCCCGCTTTCAATCAATATAAGCGCCAAGGTTTTACGGGTTAGTTGAGTTTTGTTTTGCAAATAGGTCAGCACATCTGGTAAATGCGCATACTGAGCATCATAAACCAAGGTAGATTCTTTCACATCCGCCACACCAACCCCACTGCGATCAATCGTGACATTCGCCAAACCGGTTTTAAATTTCGGCTTGGAAATCAACAGATTGGTTTTCAACTGCCTCACACAATCGGCAATCAACTTATCCAGGTTAAAATTAACCTGGTACACGGTTTTGTATTTAATCCGTTGCCATAACGCCTGAAAATCCGCGCCTAAAATCACCTCTTTTTTCGGCGTAGCGCTAAAAGTTTTGCTGGCATCCTTCACATCCAAACCACCGGTAATTTTCTTTAGCAAATACTGAATATCGGCCTGAATCGATTGATAGGCTTCGGGCAAGACTAAAGTATCGGTTTTTAATGCGACTTTAAGGCTATCTTGCACTTTGCCATTTTTATCAATCAAATCCTGCGATTTCAAATACTGCCAAAGTTTTTCTGAATCGTCTGCACCCAAAAAAGTCACATCGTTACCGTCTTGTTGCACCACAATATTGGCAAACGCATGATCCTCGACCACACCAAACTTAATGCCGTCTTCTTCTTCAATTTCACTTTGCAACGCAGCCGCAAAATCGGCATAAGATTCGTTAGCAATAACTGTTAACGTATTCACCGAAAAGCCGCTATCCTCGACTCGATTACCCGTTGAATCCACCGCCAAGCGCAAACCACGCCCAATGGTTTGACGCCTATCTGTTTCAGAACCCATTTCTCGTAAAGTACAAATCTGAAACACATTCGGGTTATCCCAGCCTTCTCGCAGTGCCGAATGCGAGAAAATAAAACGCAAAGGCGTTTTCATGTCCAACAGGCGTTCTTTGTCTTTCATAATCAACTGATAGGCGGATTCATCATCCTGCGTTTTACCGGTCGTGTCTTTCAACTTGCCTTTTTTATCGGCGGCAAAATAACCGTCATGCACCTTTTGAACTTCAACCTCTAAATCAATTTCAGCAAACAACGACTGATATTTCGGGTGCTTGGCTAACCGGGTAAATTCTTGCTCAAAAATCTGACCATACACCCCCAGGCCTGGTTGTCCATCCTCATCATAAGCACGATAATTGGCCACCTTATCAATAAAAAACAGGCTTAATACCTTAATGCCTTTTGGGTTCAATACCAGTTCGCGTTCCAAGTGTTTTTCTATCGTTTTGCTAATTTGCAGCCGCTTCAACGCCAAATCATCCACGCCGCCAATGCTTTTTCCAGGGCGCAAGATCTCTTCTTTCGAAGTAAAATCGATCCATTCATTGCCCGGATCGACCGAAATATCCTTGATGATGTAGCCTTCGTACAAATCCCGTTGCGTCAACTCAAACAAATCCGCGCCTTGTTTTAACCATTTCTTTTCGCGCTTTATGCCACCGTTTTTGGTCAAGGCATCGTATTCGACCTGCGCTTCGCAATAGCCTTTTTTGTTCTGAACATTCAACAGCTTAATGTAAGCGTTATTGTTGTCGTCCTCCGGCAACACAGGTAATACCGCAATTTGCTTCACCAGTTTTTGGTTATACGCATCCACCGCATCCAGTTTATAAATCGGTAAATGTTTATCACGATGGGTTGCAGAGTAACGCAGGGTAAATAAAGGATTAAGCGACTTAATTGCCTCGGCAGACTTGGGCGTAGTATCAACCGTTTGGGGTTCATCAATAATCACCACCGGATGCGTTTGGGCAATCAGCTCAATCGGGCGCATTCCTTCTAAACGATCATTCGTTCGGTGGATAATATTGGCCTTCGTATCCTTATCCGGATCTGTAAAGCTGCGCCTAAATGCATCGATATTAATCACCATAATCTGAATATGGCTCGACTCGGCAAAATTTCTGACCTGCTCTAGGTTGCTAGAGTCATACACAAAGTCTTCGGCGTTCATGCCTTTATAGATTTGGCTTAAATGGGCTTTCGTAATCTCCAGCGACTTTTTCACCCCCTCTTTGATCGCAAGCGTTGGCACCACGATAATAAACTTGGTCATGCCATAAGCTTGGTTCAATTCATAGATTGAGCGCAAATACACATAGGTTTTACCCGTGCCGGTTTCCATTTCCACCGTGTAATTTAAGTTCGACTTATCCAGCGTTTTAGCCGGTTTTAAACCCTGTTTTAACTGCACCCGCTTTAAGTTATCCAACAACTCCTCTTCACTCAACACCAAGCGGTTTGCCCTGCCTAACTGCGCTTGCGAACCGTAATCAAACCCAAACTGCTGATCACCAGGCCTGGTGCTATTGATTTGCGGCATACTAAAGGGTACAGAACAACTCTCCTGCCCCTCAAACAAACTCACTACCGCCTCCCAAGCGGCTTTTTGATGCGCAAGGTTTTGGTTAAACTGAAGTTTCATCAATCCACTCTCCATGTATTCGCCGCTTGCTCTGCCAACCAGGCCTGGTAATGGTTTACACTGGCGGCATTCCACTCCTCAAATTCAGCAACCTTAGCCGCTAAAGCCAAGCCGGAGTCGCGATAAGCCTGTTTTTTGGTCGTAAAATCCGCACGTTTCAAATCATCTTTTTCCAACAGCACCATATTGCCTAAGCGATCATAGACATCGGTAGCGCCCTCGCCAAAATAATCATGCCAACCCTGCTCTGGATGATACGGACAGACATGCTCCAGCACCATTTTGTCTTCGGTCACCCCATTGCTCAATTGATTTTCAAGCTCGGCCAATAAAAAACGAATTTTCTTTGGCGATTGGCGGCTCGGCATACGGTGAAACTCAAATGCCGTTTTAAACACCTCATCCTTCGGATATAAACGCCTAAACCCATCCGAATCATTTTTTACATGACTGGCTCGCAGATATTCACCATTAAACAGTTTGATGGCCATTTGGTTATAGACCGTTTCTTGCTCATTCGGTGATAAATGACAAACCACGTTATAACGTATGGAAAGCACATAAAGATACTGAACCAGCTTCACAAACTCATTCACCTCAAATCGCTTGAATGCGGCCAGCAACACCACCAAGGGCTGACGAATATTAAACAAGGCTAACGCCTCTAAATAACGCAAGGCCGGAACGTAATCCGATGCCTGATTCACCCACCAAGCTTTTTCCTCCATTGGTTTTAACAAGGCCGAATACACGGGTGCCATATCGGAAAGCGAATTCAAATAAGCCATCGCCTTCTCGGAGGTATGAATCTGCTTTTTAATCGTGCTAAACAACTTCTTTTTCGTTAAAAGAGGATATTGCACGTTATGGTGATAACGCACAAAATCGGTAAAACTCGACTCCCCCAAATTCGTCACAATCGCCGACCAACGCTCATCCAACTCATCCAATTGCTCCGGCAACACAGAATCGTTTTTCGCCACCATCGAAAAAATAAAGTTTTTTAGCAAATCCGGTGTTGATAATTGAACGCCACGTGCATTAAGGGTTTCAAACACTTTATAGGCATTGACATCATCTTCCACCACGATTTTGGTGAACATCATGCCACGCGCAATATCGTAAAGCGTTTGCGCAATCTCTTCGCCGGTTTCGCCCATATCCTGAGCCAAAAAATAGCGAAAGGCTTCGCGCAATAATTTATTGGTTTTTGACATAAACCGATGATTGGCCGGCTCCAACTGCGCACATAGGTTTTTGAAATAAGCCACATTATTGCGATTTAACGTCAACTTACTTTTTACCGCCAAGGTGACCGGATGTTTAAAACCAATGTATTTATCCCGATTGACTCGAATGTACTCTTGATTGGCTTCTATAGCCTGACCCGACTGCACCAAGTCGGCTATTTTTCTTAACGCCGCCAATACAATCAACGACAAGGTAATCAACCGTTGTTGTCCATCAATCACTTCAAAAGTATTGTCTTCCTGCTTGCGCTGTAAAACCACATACCCCATGTAATGAAACTTTTCTTCCGGCAAGCCTTTTATATCCGCCCAAAGTTCTTCCCACTGCTCAATATCCCACGAATAATCTCGCTGAAACGGCGGAATCAGATAACGCACACCATTACCAATCAGCCCATCAAAACTGGCATTCGAAGGCTCCATCGCCATAAATTTTGCATCAGACATCTGCGTTCCCCTTTCTAAAAAAAGACGACTGTTTTAAGCTTAACGTATGTTTTACCCAAGCGGCTTTTTGATGCGCAAGGTTTTGGTTAAACTGAAGTTTCATAGTCGATTACTTTTCTATACGTGTTTTTATGGATTTATCAAAATCCGATTCATACAAACGGTCTTGAATAATGCGGTATTTTTCAAATTCGGATTCGGCATGCGCCTTAGCGATTTCCGCCGATACTTTTCCCGCGTCCGCGATAATCGCCATAAGATTGTAATGCTTGGTATGGTAGTTTTTACCATCTGCGGCAGTTATTCGAAAATTTCGAATAACTGAGTCCTCCTCCAGTTCACTATCGCTAAAGACCTTCTTCAGATGGTAATTAATCGTCTGGGTTTCCACGTCATACAGCGACGCCATCATCTTCTGCGTCAGCCAAATATCCTCATCTGAATACACCGTTTCAACACCGCTCTCGCCATTTGCAGCAATAAAAGTCAAATACTCAGCGGCAGAAGATCGAATCATCGCCGTGTTCGTTTTATCCGTCACGGGTTATACTCCTTTTTCAAAAAATACCGCTGATTTGGGCTATTGGGTTTATCCGGCAACGTCCTCTGCAACCAACCCGCATCCAATAACGGCTTTAACAGGCTTTTTCTAAAGTGTTCACGGTCATGCAAACCGCAAAACGCCTGCAATTCTGCTCGTGTTCTTGGCGTTTGACAATAATCCACCAGGCCTGGTTGTTTGTGCAAAATATCCGCCACGACTTGATTATCAACTTGCGGGGTAACTTGCGGGGTAACAGTTAAATACTAACCTGATGAACACCAACTAAGCCACGCCTGAGGCCGGTATTTTCTGCGATTTCAAATACAAGGTATCCGGTGAAATATCCAACTCATTCGACCAACAAACCGTATCCCAAGCGATATAAGCCTGTTTAAAAACCGTGACATCTCTTAACTGAGTAAACACCCCTTTATCTAAATAAGACGTCATATCAAACACCGTCTCCTCCCCGGTGGAAAATTTCAACTGCAACCGATAATCCGCAAGCGGAATCACTGAAATAACTTTATTCATGTTTAAGGCTCCTTAACGCAAATGTTTTTCTGTTTCCCCATGCTGTTTACCTCGGTCTGGTTCCCATGCTGTGCGTGGGAACCTAGTTGGGTCTGGTTCCCATGCTGTGCGTAGGAACCCCCACCAGCAAGACCAACTACCACTTGCTCGGTGTTCCCACGCACAGCATGGGAACAAGAGTATATACAGGCCTCGCTCCCATGCTGTGCGTGGGAGCGCCAACACGCACGCACTAAACAAAAGGTTCAATTTCAAGCAGACCCGTTAAACCGACAAAGTCACGCGCACTTGAATAACGCCAATGTTCAGCCAAATCAACATAACCGCGTTTGACCGGGTTCAGATGAATATATTCCATCTTTTGCCGCATCATCTCATCATTCTGAATCCATTCAGGGTGATAACCCTCCTGCCAAAACTGAAACTCACGATCCACCTTATGCAACTTTTTAAATTGCGCCAACTGCGACAATAAAGTATTCACTTGGTGTTGCTTCAAATACGCCAAACACGATTTGGCGGTATGGCGCTTAAATCGCTGCATCATTTCTGGTAAGTTATCCGCCTGAACAATCATATGCAAGTGGTTTTCCAAAACCACCCAAGCGTAAACCTTTAACCCTTCTTTTTGGAGAAACCGAATACTCTCAAGTAATACATTCACCGTTTCAGTGCGTGTAAATACCGGCAACCAGTTTATAACGGTACAGGTCACAAAGTGTGGAAGGTTCGGATCAACGATGTGATAACGACTTCTGCCCATTTTTCAATCCTCAATACTGTTGGCGTTCCCACGCTCAGCGTGGGAACGAGAGTAACACAAACCTCGCCTCCCATGCTGTGCGTGGGAGCGCCCTCCAGCAAAATCAACAACCACCTGCTTAGCATTCCCACGCTCAGCTTGGGAAGGATAGTAAATCTTTGTCTGGTTCCCATGCTGAGCGTGGGAACCTCCATCTGCAAGCTCAACTACCGCCTGCTTGGCATTCCCACGCTCAGCGTGGGAACGAGAAGCCTGTGCGGTGCTTTGCGCCCCCTCGGTCTGGTTCCCATGCTGTGCGTGGGAACCTAGCTCGGTTGGCTCGGTTAGTTCCAGCTGGGCATTCCCACGCTCAGCGTGGGAACGAGAAGCCTGTGCGGTGCTTTGTGCCCCCTCGGTCTGGTTCCCATGCTGTGCGTGGGAACCTAGCTCGGTTGGTTCGGTTAGTTCCAGCTGGGCATTCCCACGCTCAGCGTGGGAACGAGAAGCCTGTGCGGTGGTTTGTGCCCCCTCGGTCTGGTTCCCATGCTGTGCGTGGGAACCTAGCTCGGTTGGTTCGGTTAGTTCCAGCTGGGCATTCCCACGCTCAGCGTGGGAACGAGAAGCCTGTGCGGTGCTTTGCGCCCCCTCGGTCTGGTTCCCATGCTGTGCGTGGGAACCTAGCTCGGTTGGCTCGGTTAGTTCCAGCTGGGCATTCCCACGCTCAGCGTGGGAACGAGAAGCCTGTGCGGTGCTTTGTGCCCCCTCGGTCTGGTTCCCATGCTGTGCGTGGGAACCTAGCTCGGTTGGCTCGGTTAGTTCCAGCTGGGCATTCCCACGCTCGGCGTGGGAACGAGAAGCCTGTGCGGTGCTTTGTGCCCCCTCGGTCTGGTTCCCATGCTGTGCGTGGGAACCTAGCTCGGTTGGCTCGGTTAGTTCCAGCTGGGCATTCCCACGCTCAGCGTGGGAACGAGAAGCCTGTGCGGTGGTTTGTGCCCCCTCGGTCTGGTTCCCATGCTGTGCGTGGGAACCTAGCTCGGTTGGCTCGGTTAGTTCCAGCTGGGCATTCCCACGCTCAGCGTGGGAACGAGAAGCCTGTGCGGTGCTTTGTTCGGCGAGGATTTTCTGGCCGGCGCGGCGGATACGCTCTTTGCCGATTTCGGCAATAGTGGCGTAGCCAGCTTTGCGGGCTTCGGAGGTTTGCGGCGTGGGTTCGGGGATTTGCACCAGAATAAATTTACGATTACCGCCGTCTTCGGCATTGAGTTGCATTACCGCATGGGCGGTGGTGGCTGAGCCGGAGAAGAAGTCTAAAATAATGTCGCCTTCTGATAGATTTGCGACTTTAAATACACGGCTTAACAATCTAAGCGGTTTTGGACCATCAAAATAACCTCGGTCATCAAATAACGCCTTAACTTCTTGCCTTCCCTCTTGATTGTGACCTACTTCTTTATATGGCCATAAGGTTACAGGCACCATTCCATCTTGAACTTCGGATAAAAAGCGTTTCAAACGGGGGACATTTCCACCATCCTCACCAAACCAAATTCGGTTATCATCAATTAGCTCAAGCATTCTTTTATTCGATGTTCCCCAACACCTACCTTCAGCTGGAGAAACAACTCTACCACTCGGTGTTGTTATCGGATAATCATACTTTTCAGAATAAGTCTTAACGGTCAGATTATCTGAAATCCACACACCTCTTGGATCATTATCAGGGTTTTTATAACGTGCATTAGCCTCTTCACTTCTTGGTAATCTTCCAGCTTGAAATAGACTCGAGTTTTTTGAGTAAATCAAAATATGATCATGGCTATCCGATAAAAATTTGGCATCATTTTTTGGAGAAAAGGCTCGCTGCCAAATAACATTAGAAATAAAATTCCCCTCTCCAAAAATCTCATCACAGATTTTTCTTAGATTATGCACTTCGTTATCGTCAATCGAGATAAAAATCACACCGTCGTCACGCAGTAAATTGCGGGCGAGCTTGAGGCGTGGGTACATCATATTGAGCCAGTTGGAGTGGTAACGGCCTGAGCTGTCGGAGTTGGTAAAAAGCGGGTTGCCTTCGTCGTCTTTTTGCCCGGTTAAACGCTGGTAGTTGGCGAGGTTGTCTTTAAAGTCATCTTTATACACAAAATCTTTGCCGGTGTTGTAGGGCGGGTCGATGTAGATCATTTTTACTTTGCCAAAGTAGCTTTTTTGCAATAGCTTGAGGACTTCGAGGTTGTCGCCTTCGATATAGAGGTTTTCGGTGGTATCCCAGTTGACCGATTCGTTCGGTGCAGGGCGCAATGTGCCGAGGCTGGGTGTGGTGGCGATGCGTTTGGCTTGCTCTTTGCCCGCCCAGGTGAATTGGTAGCGTTCGTGGTCGGTTTCGATCTGCTCGCCCAATTCGGCCTTGAGCGCGTCAAAGTCGATTTTGCCTTCACGAAACACGTTGGGGAACAGTTGTTTAAGCTGTTCGATATTGTGCTGGGTCAGGTTGAGGCTTTCGCCATTGATTTGCTGTAAGTCGGTTTGTTGGGTCATTGAAATCCTACCAAAGTTAAATTTTGTGCTATTTTTTAACATCCAGGCCAAGCTATGTTAAATATTTTTAGTTTTTTTAACATAGCTTAACGCTATGTGTATTTTCTACCGTTTTTTTAACATGGCCTAGCTTTGCGGGCGGCTCAAAAGTTCGTAAAAGCGATGATTGATAAAGTATTTGCCATTGCCGAGCTGGGTGCTGTGCAAAATCCCTAAGGCTTCGAGTTGTTTTAAATACTTTGAGGCGGTCTGCCTGGAAACGGCGAGCCGCTGTTCAATAAATTCAATTCTAGTGTAGGGATGCACAAACAGTGCTTCCACTAAGTCTTTAGAGTAAAGCTTGCCTGGGAAGGCTTGTATCTCAAGAGCCGTTTTTTGCATCAGTTCATCAATTTGATAAATCAGTTGAATCGTTTGATTGGCGGTTTGTTCAATGCCTTCGAGCATAAATAGTGCCCATTCTTCCCAGGCCTGGTCGGTTCTCACCTTTTGCAATAAGCGGTAATAATCGGCTTTGTGTGTGGTGATGTAGCGGCTGAGATAGAGAATCGGCAGATCGAGTAATTCGGATAACACGAGATAGAGGATATTGAGAATACGCCCTGTGCGACCATTGCCATCGTAAAACGGGTGAATGGTTTCAAACTGATGATGGATAACCGCCATTTTTATGAGCGGGTCGATGTCGTCCAGCTTCGCATCATTGATGTATCGTTCTAAGTTAGCGAGTGCATTGCGAATATCGTTTTCGTATTGCGGCGGGATAAAAACCACTTCACCCGTTTGGTCATTTTTGAGTTGCGTGCCGCCTTGTTTGCGAATTCCGGCATCGTTTTTTTCTAAAATGGATTGGATTTGAATAATGTCTTTAACCAGCAGAAGTTTGTTATGGGTAACGAGTTCAAACCCTTTTCTGAGTGCTTCGCCGTAATGACGCACTTCTTTAACGGCTTGGGTTAAATGGGTGTCGTCTATGCTCGAACGATAGAGGTCATCATGGGTGGTAATGATGTTTTCGATTTCGCTGGAGTCTTTGGCTTCTTGCAACACCAATGCGTTAATTAATACCGCTTGATTTGGAATCCGTACCGCTACACCATTCAGTTTTGCCAAGGCGGTATTGGCGGCAATCGCTTTTTTAAGCACGGCTTTGGTTTCTAGTTCATGGTGCAGTGGCAAACTTGGCGGTATATAGCCTTGGATACTTGTCATGATTTTTTTCACTTTGCTTGATTTAAAAAGGTTTTATCAAGATTGACATTGACATTGACATTGTAACGCTTTATTAAGTGCTTGATGTATTTCCTGCGTTCGGCTGAGGTGTCGATTGTATAGCCTTCAATCTGCATGGATACCGCAATAGCTTTACGCATTTTCTTTCTGAGTTCCGGTGTTAATCTCATTCAACCGCCCCTGTCTTTATCTGCTCAAGTTGCTGCTTGTGGTTTTGTAATTTTATATTCAATGCTACTTTTTCGTTGAAGTGGGCGCAGGTTTTGAGTTTGTTAGCGAGTTCGTCTATGTCTTTTTTGAGTTGTTGAATGTGTTTTAACTTGGCACGTTGTGCGGCGATGTCGGGTTCTGCCCCACTGTTTTGATTCGTTGGAAGCTGGGTTGCGCCAGTTAAGCGTGCGGTTTGGTAGCGCGTAAATGTGTAGATTAGGCTTTGGTATAGGCGATAGAGATTTTGTTGGTTTTGCCGGTCGAATCGAAGTGCATTGTAGAAGTCTTGTTCTAAGCACATGCCACCAACACCATGACGGGCATAAAGCCTGGTGGTTGCGCCGATGTCTATCCAGTCGGTTTGAATCGACTCGTTCATAATCAGCTTGTCGTGTTCGCTGTCGGCTTGGTGAACTGTCTTTTCAGCCAATGACCATTGCACTTGTTGGCCTGCCTTGATTTCAAGCAGTATCGGGTAAGCGATGGCTTTGTGTACCCATTCGTGCAGGGTTTTGAGTTGCGCGGGCTTGAGGATTGACCCGGCTTTATGCGTATTTGGGTGCGGTTGGTCTTTAAGCGTGACTTGTATCACAAACAATTCCAGATATTCGTGTTGCGCGGTTTGATAGGCGGGTATATTGCTGTTGTCGGGCGTAATATGTGCTTGGATCATAAGGGTTTCGACTTGCTCTTGAAGCAATCGTTGCGCAGTCGCTGGTAGCTGTCCATTGTCGTAAAAACTCTTTTTGGTGAGTTTTTGGTTGAAGTGCAGTGCCGGCGGTAATTGAAGCGCTTCAAGTAACATGATTAATATCCGTCCACTAACATTAGGTAGCTGATGACTTCAAAATCGCTGTTGGCGTTAAACGCGTCTAATTGTGTGCCTCCTCGACTAAACAGGCTGTTTATGCCCTCCTCTACCTTTTTGCCTTGGATATGCGCAATTGCTTGTTTTAAATGGCTTTGGTATTGGGTGCTACTGCCGAGTTGCTGGAATAATGCGCTATCGGGATGCGAGCGCCCTAAGCTGTGTTTTTTGAGGATGTCTAAGGTTTTTTTGGCTTGAGTATAGGGTAGCTGGATGGTTTGTTGTTCGGTAACGTAAACCAAGAAATACGGATACAAGGCATAGGGTTCTTGCGCGCGTTCATTTTCAGGTTTAAATTCGCGCGCAAGACTTTTTAAACAAAATATCACACCCGGTTGCAGGCCTGCATTTTTTAACGCCGTGTCCAGTTTCACCACCGAATACAAGCCGTTCGGCGCTTGTTCTAGAGTGTTGAGGTGCGCTTTCATGTAGTTTGACAAATCCATTTTAAAGTCATTGAGCGTAAGGTCGGTTATCGACAGGCCGCCGGAAATATCTTCTAAATCGAGCACGGTGTCTTGCAGTTCTTTGAGTTGTTTTTTGCGGTATTCCAAATCGCGCATTCGACCGGCATTGGTTGCGTCGATTAGATTTTCTTCGCCGGTAGCAGACACATCAAGCAGAACCATGCGTCCGGTAACCCGGGCTTCAAGGTCAATGTATTCGTCAAGTTCCATATTCGGCCAGAAGTTGACCAGTTGAACTTGGCTGTTTTTGGAGCCAAGTCGGTCGATACGGCCAAAGCGTTGGATAATGCGTACCGGGTTCCAGTGGATGTCGTAATTGATTAAATAATCGCCATCTTGTAGGTTTTGCCCTTCGGAAATACAGTCAGTGGCGATGAGTAAATCGAGTTCAACTTCAGCAGGCAAACCGGTTTTATCGCGCTCTTTGGAAATCGGCGAAAAGGCCGTCAGCAGTTCGTTGAGTTCGGCGCGTAATCTGGGTTGCGTGGTTTTATTAGCACCTGAGCCTACAATCAACGCGCTGTGAACGCCTTGGGTTTCAATCGCCCAGCTGGATAGGTGTTTGTAAAGGTATTGCGCGGTATCGGCAAAAGCGGTAAAGATCAGGATTTTTTTATTGCCGGCGTTCAGTGGGTTGGCCAATTTGTGCTTAATTTGGCGTTTGAGTAATGCCAGTTTTTGGTCACGCTCGGCATTCACACTGGCCGCCATATTGACGATTTCGGTTAGGTAACGTTGGTCTTCTTTGAGATCGTATAGCCATTTTGCTTGGTCCATGTCTTGAATCAGCACTTTGACTTTTTTACCAACCATTAAGCTTTCCAGTTCGGGGGAATCCATGTCGGTTTCTAAAATATCCATCTCCTCAACTTCACCTTGGGCATGGTGTTCAAGCTTTTTAATGGTACGTTCGACATCAGCTAACAGGCGTTGCGCTGTCAAATGAAATGAATGCACAGAGCTTTCAAGGCGTTTGAGCATGTTGATTTTGATTAACCCAATCAGGCTTTTTTCGCGGTCTAGTTGGGAAAAAACCGACTGACTACCTTTGAGTTTGGTGTCGTATTTTTGCTCATAAAGTTTGCGTTTTTCCAGTGCCACGTATTTAAGTGGTGCAAAGGTACTCAAATTAAGGCGACTAATGGTTTTATTGATTTCACGCAGGGATGGAAATTCAGCTCTGGTATCAAAATCTGCTTGGATGTTAATCGGTTTGAGTCGGGTTGGGAATTGGCCGATTTCTTCGAGGTTGTAGTATTTTTCGATATGCTTACGTGAACGTGCAATAGTGAGCAGGTCGAGCACTTTAAAATAGTCAAAGTTTAATGAGTTGAGCAGTTGATCGGTGGTGCGCAAATCATCTGGGTTTTTCAACCAATCATTGAACTTGCCCTGCGCACGTTTAAGCGTTTGCGAAATATTATTAATACCATGATCAACCAGCGCATAATCATCACCCTCAGTGACAAACGCGATTTGATTTTTAAGATCATTGAGCCGGTTATTGACTGGTGTGGCAGATAACATCAGCACTTTGGTTTTAACGCCTAAGCTGATAATGTCTTCCATCAATTTTGAATAGCGCGTGTGTTTGTCGTCGGCACTGCTGGCGTTACGGAAGTTGTGCGATTCATCAATCACCACCAAATCGTAGTTGCCCCAGTTGATGGTTTCAAGGTTAATATCGCCGGACTGACCTTTCGTGCGAGTGAGGTCAGTGTGGTTGAGTACATCGTAACTGAATCGGTCAACTGACAGCAGATTGCGACGATCATTCTTAGTGTAAAGTGTCCAGTTATCGCGCAGTTTTTTAGGTGCAAGCACTAATACACGGTCGTTGCGCAACTCGTAATATTTAATGACTGCAAGCGCTTCAAAGGTTTTTCCTAGCCCCACTGAGTCAGCCAAAATACAACCGTTATAACGCTCTAATTTATCTATGACACCCAGTACCCCATCTTTTTGGAATTGATAGAGTTTGTTCCAAACGGCGGTTTGTTTAAAGCCGGTTTTGGTTTTGACAATCGATTCTTCATCTAGTTCTTCGAGCAGGTCTTGAAATAGCCGGTAAAGAGTTAAAAAGTAGATGGTTTCGGGCGCTTGGTCTTGGGCAAGAAATTGTGCGGCTTGTAACAGGTCTTGTTTGATGTCTGAAACGGCATGAGGATCTTGCCAGGTTTGGTTAAACCAGCGACCGATTGCTTCAACCTGTACAACGTCATCGGTTGCCATGTTCAGTTCGAGCCGTTGAGTTTGAATCAAACCTAAACCGGATGCGGTCAACGGCGATGATCCTTGAACAAAAGCAGAGTGTTGTTGGGATTGAATCAGGTAAAGATTTTGTGAAACACGATGCTCGTCTATGCCTTTGGCTTCTACACTATGTGTTATCCAAGTTAAGCATTCAGCCGCCAATTCTTTTTGTTGAAGCTGATTGAGCCGCTTTTGTTCGCCGGGTTCACAAGCCAATCGTTGGGCGAGAGGTTGGTCGTTTGTCGCGAGCAGTAAGCGGGTTTGAGTTTTTTGTAGCTGGGATTTCAAAGCCTCAAACCCAGATAAACTGAGTGATTTCAAAATGAGGGATAGCGCCGATTTAGACTGAAGTTGAGCCGCTAGATAGTGAGCTAATTTTTCTGTTGTTTGGTTATCTATTATCGTGGGGGTCATCGGTCGGCACGTCCCTGTTATGTCTGGCTAATCCAGCAACGCGTTGATTTTTGCTGCCATAATTACGTCGTTTTGGCTCAGGCCTTTGATGCTGTGGGTTTTTAGGGTAATTTTGCATTGGTTGTAGCCAAAACAAACCTCGGGGTGGTGATCTTCTTTGTGTGCAACCCAGCTCAGCGCATTCACAAACGATACGGTTTGATGATAGTTTTTGAATACAAAGGTTTTGTGGATACTGGCATAATCTAACGTCACATCCCAGCCGGGTAACATATTTAAATAACTCTCAATGGTCGGAATCACCAGCCCTTTTGTGCCTGGGGCGAGCTCTTCGCAACGTTGTTCTAATAAATTGGGTAGTTCGTTCATTGATGGGTTCATTGCCTGATTCCTTGTAAGGTTTTTAAATGGTCTATGCGAATTTTCGCGGGCGGATGGCTATCATAATAAGCCGAATAACTTGGATCAGGCGTCAAGGTAGCCGCATTATCCCGATACAACTTGAGCAACGCGCTGATTAAATGCTCAGCACCAACATGCTGGGCAGCAAATGCATCGGCCTCAAATTCATGTTTACGGCTTTTAAAGGCCATAACTGGCCCTAAGAAAAAGAACATCACGGGTACAGCGGTCATAAACAATAACAAAGCAGCTGCCGGCGTAGCGGTTTCTATCCCTAGACCGCTATAAAATGATGGCAAGGTAGCCAACCAACCTAATAAAGCCAAACCAGCCAAACTCATCACCGCGCCCTCGATCAGACGTTTTTTGATATGCCCGTGTTTAAAGTGGCCTAATTCATGCGCTAATACCGCTTCCACTTCGTCCACCGATAGTTTTTCTAGCAGGGTGTCAAAGAACACAATACGCTTGTTTTTGCCCATACCCGTAAAATAAGCGTTACCATGACCCGAGCGCGAGGAGCCATCCATCACAAAAATACCATTCGACTCAAAACCCGTACGCTCTAGCAAGGCTTCAATTCGTTGTTTCATTTCGCCCTCTTCGATCGGGGTAAATTTATTAAACAAAGGGGCAATCCATTTGGGATAAGCCCAAAGCAATAATAGATTAAAGCTCATCCATAAAATCCAGGCATAGAGCCACCAGGCCTGGTCAATAAAACTGTTCATTATGGCAACAATCGCCCAAAGCAGTGGCAACCCAATCACCAACATCAGCAGCCATTGTTTTAGCAAATCGCTGATAAACTTGGCGGGCGTAGTTTTGTTAAAACCAAAACGCTCTTCAATTCGGAAGGTGCTGAGAATGCTAAACGGCAAGTGCAACAGGGCTAGAAACATAAACGTGGATAACAAAAACCCAACATCACGCCACACAGGGTTTATCTCTAAGCCTAACCAAATACTATAGATGTCCTGAAAACCGCCACCCAAGGTCATCACTAAAATCAACGCGGCATCAAAAAACAACACAAATCGTGCAAGCTGGAGTTTCGCCCGTGAGTAGTCAGCAGCCTTTTGATGCGCCTCTTGATTAACCACTTCTGCAAACTCAGCAGGTACCTTCTCTCGGTTTTGTAAAATGTGAAACTGGTTTTTGATATTCAACCAAAGCTCTATCATCAAGCTGACAATCAAGCTAAAGATAAATAACAGACTAATAACATTCATAATAAACATCCTGATTTCGTTTTAAAACGCGGCTAAACCTATTAATATAGGCGCTTATTCTAGTTTAAAAGAGCAACAAAATGAAATCTGACAACAATTTGATTTGGATTGATCTTGAAATGACCGGTCTAAAACCGCGTCACCACACCATTATCGAGATAGCCACCGTCGTGACGGATTCCCAACTTAATGTATTGGCCCAAGGACCGGTTTTGGCAATTCATGCCGATGAAACTGAGCTGGGCAAAATGGACAGCTGGTGTGTCGAGCATCATGGAAAATCGGGGTTGACCGAGCGCGTTCGCCAAAGCACCATTAACCTGCGTGAAGCCGAACAACAAACTATCGCATTCTTGAGTCAATTCGTATCTATTGGGGTATCCCCTATGTGTGGCAATAGCATTTGCCAAGACCGTCGTTTTTTGGTTGAAGAAATGCCTGAACTTGAAGCCTTTTTTCACTACCGAAATCTTGATGTCAGCACAGTAAAAGAACTCGCCAAACGCTGGGCACCGGATGTTTACAGCGCCCACAAAAAACAAGGCGCCCATTTGGCGCTGGATGACATTTTAGAATCCATTGACGAACTCAAACATTATCGCGCACATTTGTTTAAAAACTAAAAACCTAGTAAACTACTCAGGTACTGAACGCCTTATCATTCAGGCGTAATTTGTTATTCTCAAAAGCGTTGTAATTCTATATAATTAGAATCTTTTTCACGATTTTTTTAACAAACTTGCCATTACTCTATAGCAATGTCAGGTTTTATAACTGGAGGACCATTATTGTGGAACTAACTGGTGCCCAAATCTTAATCCATTTTTTGGAAGATGAGGGGGTAGAGCATATATGGGGTTATCCAGGTGGCGCTGCGCTGCCCATCTATGACGCCCTTGATACCGATGCAAAAGAATTGAAACACATTCTTGTGCGTCATGAACAAGCCGCTGTGCATGCTGCAGACGGTTATGCACGCTCTACAGGTAAGCCAGGGGTCGTACTGGTAACATCTGGGCCAGGTGCCACCAATACCGTAACAGGTATTGCCACCGCCTATATGGATTCCATTCCTATGATCGTTCTTACTGGACAGGTTCCAACCAGCCTTATTGGTTTGGATGCGTTTCAGGAAGTCGATACCGTGGGGATTACACGCCCAATAGTCAAACACAATTTCTTGGTCAAGGATGTTAACGATTTGGCAATCACGCTCAAAAAAGCCTTTCACATTGCCACAACCGGCCGACCAGGCCCGGTTGTTATTGATATCCCCAAAGATGTACAAAACGCCACAAGCAACTATGAATATCCACAAGAAGTTGCGTTACGCTCCTACTTACCTGTTGTTAAAGGTCATAGCGGACAAATCAAAAAAGCCGTTGAGATGATGCTCAACGCCGAACGCCCTATTTTTTACACGGGCGGCGGTGTGGTTTTGGGTGACGGCTCAGAAGAGCTGACAAAACTCGTCAGAACACTAGGCTTCCCGATTACCCAAACTCTAATGGGCTTAGGGGCCTTTCCCGCAAGCGACCCTTTAAGCATTGGCATGCTGGGGATGCACGGAACCTATGAAGCGAATCTTGCCATGCACCATTGCGATGTGCTGATTGCGATTGGCTCACGTTTCGACGATCGGGTAACAGGCAATATTGAAAAATTCTGCCCTACCGCCAAGATCATTCATGTGGACATTGACCCCGCGTCTATTTCAAAAAACGTACTGGTGGATATTCCTATTGTTGGCCCGGTTCAGCAAGTGTTGCAGGAAATGAATGCGCACCTAGAGAAGCTTGATCAAAAACCTCAAGCACAAGCCATCCAGGCCTGGTGGACACAAATCGAAGATTGGCGTTCAATGGATTGCTTAAAATTTGATGTCAGTGGCACCAAAATTAAACCCCAAGCCGCAGTAAAAGCGGTATGGGAAGTAACCAAAGGGGATGCTTATGTAACCTCTGATGTTGGCCAACACCAAATGTTTGCCGCACAGTACTATACGTTTGACAAGCCGCGTCGTTGGATTAATTCAGGGGGTTTAGGTACGATGGGCTTTGGCCTTCCGGCTGCTATGGGTGTGCAAATGGCGTTCCCAGATGCCACCGTACTATGCATTACCGGTGAAGGTTCTGTTCAAATGAATATCCAAGAACTGTCAACCTGTTTGCAATATGGTTTGCCGGTTAAGGTGGTGTGCTTGAACAATGGCTTTTTGGGAATGGTTCGCCAATGGCAAGAGTTCTTCTATGATCGTCGTTATTCGATGTCGTACATGGATTCATTGCCTGACTTTGTTAAGCTGGCAGAGGCCTATGGTCATGTGGGCGTGCGTATTGACAACCCAGCGACCATGAAGCAGCAGCTTGAAGAGGCGTTTGCACTCAAAGATAAGTTTGTGTTTATCGACATCATTACTGATCAGCAAGAAAACGTCTATCCGATGATTCCGGCCGGTGCCGGCCAAAACGAAATGATATTGGTGTAAGCGTCAACAACCCCGCCTTGAAAGGCGAGGCTTGTAAAAGCCTAGTTGACCAGAGGGCTTAATCTTAGATTAAGCAGCAGACGATAACGGGTCGTTAAGACTTACCAGTGGGTGCTTCCTTAGCCCACTGCTCTAAAAGGTGTTGAGAATGCGGGCATAGGGTAAGTGCCGAATCTTGATGTCGCCACCTCGGTGGGAGCCGGTTATCGTCAATCTCGAAGGGAGATGCCGAAAGGCACGTTACTAGCCCCGTAGGGGGAATAATTTGGAGAATACCGTATGTCGGTATTTGTATTAGCAAAAAACAAGAAGCCGTTAATGCCGTGCTCAGAGAAACGCGCAAGGCTACTGCTTTCGCGGGGTCGTGCGGTGGTGCATTTGATGACGCCGTTTACTATTCGGTTAAAAGACCGGGTAGCGGGTGTGTGTCAGTCCGTGCATGTCAAAATCGATCCCGGCTCAAAGCAAGCGGGGATGGCGGTTGTACTGGAATCCAAGCTGGATTTAAAGGTATTGTGGTTAAGTGTGATTCACCACCGCAGTCATCAGATTAGTGAACAGCTTACCGCACGACGCGCCATGCGCCGCCGTCGCCGTAATCAGCTTTGGTATCGGCCTGCACGGTTTAACAACCGCACCAGGCCTGGTGGTTGGTTAGCGCCTTCACTACAACACCGTGTCGATACCACGCTAGCTTGGGTTAAAAAGCTATCCAAGCTAGCACCGGTATCGGACATTGGCATGGAGCGGGTGAAGTTTGATATGCAAAAGATGCTCAATGGCGACATCTCCGGTATCGAATACCAACAAGGTACACTGTTTGGGTTTGAAGTTAAGGAATACCTGCTGACCAAGCACAAGCATACCTGCGCGTATTGCAACGGAGTAAGCGGTGACAACAGGCTTGAGGTGGAACACGTCCAGCCTCGCTCAAAAGGTGGCAGCCACAGCGTTAAAAACTTGGTCATCGCGTGTCGGAGCTGTAATGAGGCGAAAGGCAACCATCGGCTTTCAGAGTGGAAACGGTTGTTGGGCATATCCAAGCTGGATAAAGCCCGTGCCATCGGGGTTGAGAAAACCCTTAAGGGCAAGTGGACAGGACTCAAAGACGCGGCGGCGGTTAATACTACGCGTAACGCTTTGCTGCATGAACTTCTGGTGTTGGCTAAAACCACCGTATCGGTCTATACCGGAACGGGTGCGATGACCAAGTTTAATCGCAAACAGCAAGGCATTCCCAAGCATCATGCGCTGGATGCGGTCTGTGTTGGCGAAGATTTAAAACCGGTTAAAAACTGGGTTAAACCGGTTTTGGGTATTAAATGCACCGGACGTGGGAGTTATCAGCGTACACGACTGAACAAGTATGGCTTTCCACGCGGTTACTTAATGCGCCAAAAAGCGGTGCATGGCTTTCAGACTGGCGATCAGGTTAAAGCGGTGGTTCCCAGTGGGAAAAAGCAAGGCATTTACTCAGGTCGTGTGGCAATTCGTGCCAGCGGAAGGTTTAACATCCAAGCCGCCAACGGTTTGGTTCAGGGTATTAGTCACAAACACTGCACGTTAATCCAACGTGGTAGCGGTTATGGCTTTAATTTAACAACGATAGTACTTACTCACGGAGAACGCGAGAAACAGGCGGCCTAACGGCCGGCGCTATCCCTCACCGGGCTAAACCCCGGTGTCTCTCGCGCAAAAACCAGATGAAACATATAATTTCAATGTTAATCGAAAATGAATCGGGGGCGTTATCTCGCGTGGCGGGATTGTTTTCAGCAAGAGGCTATAACATTCAGGCCTTAACCGTTGCACCCACTGAAGATGAATCGCTTTCACGTCTAACACTGGTGACTTTCGGCAACGCCCATCAAATTGAGCAGATTGTTAAGCACCTTAACCGTCTTATTGATGTCGTTAAGGTGGTGGACTTAACCGAGGGCGCGCATATTGAGCGCGAACTTATGTTAATTAAGCTATCTGCTGTGGGGGACTATCGTGAAGAGTTTGTGCGCTTGGCCGATATTTTCCGCGGTACAATTGTTGATGTCACGGCGACCACCTATACCGTTCAAATGATTGGAGAAACGCAAAAACTGGATGCCTTTATTGCTGCAATTGATCCCGGCTTAATTCTTGAAACCGTTCGCTCAGGTGCGATGGGAATTATGCGTGGCGAAAAGTGTTTGCAATTATAAAATGCTGAGTAGCTAACCAGGCCTGCTTCGCAAATTAACCAAAAACGATCAGGCCTAGGTTATAATTCTATAACTTTTAAAATGTTTATTTTTTAACCCTTTCAAACTTCAAAGGACTCTCGATGCAAGTTTATTATGATAAAGATTGTGATCTTTCAATTATCCGTGGCATGAAGGTCGCGATCATCGGCTTTGGTTCACAAGGTCACGCGCACGCTGCTAACCTACAAGATTCTGGCGTTGATGTAACCGTTGGCCTACGCCCTGGTTCATCTTCTATTAAAAAAGCACAAGGTTATGGCTTAAAAACTGCTGATGTGCCTACTGCCGTAGCGGGTGCTGACTTGGTGATGATCCTAACGCCAGATGAGTTCCAATCCGTTTTATATAAAGACGAAATTGAGCCTAACTTGAAAAAAGGCGCGGTACTAGCTTTCGCTCACGGTTTCGCGATTTTGTACAACCAAGTTGTGCCACGTGCTGACCTAGACGTTATTATGATTGCACCTAAAGCACCTGGTCATACGGTACGCTCTGAGTTTGTAAAAGGTGGCGGTATTCCTGACCTCATCGCGGTTCACCAAGACGTTTCTGGCAAAGCTAAATCTATTGCAATGTCTTATGCGTCGGCCGTGGGCGGTGGTCGTACCGGTATTATCGAAACCTCTTTCCGCGAAGAGTGCGAAACAGACCTGTTCGGTGAGCAAGCGGTGCTTTGTGGTGGCGCGGTTGAATTGGTTAAAATGGGCTTTGAAACCTTGGTTGAAGCCGGTTATGCACCAGAGATGGCTTACTTCGAATGTTTACACGAGTTAAAGTTGATTGTTGACTTGATGTATGAAGGCGGTATTGCCAACATGAACTACTCTATCTCGAACAACGCCGAGTATGGTGAGTATGTCACAGGCCCACAGGTTATCAACGAAGAAAGCCGCATGGCAATGCGTGAAGCGCTATACAACATCCAAAACGGTGAGTATGCGAAACGCTTTATCCTAGAAGGCATGACTAACTACCCAGAGATGACCGCTAAGCGTCGTATCAACGCAGAGCACCCCATTGAAGTGGTGGGTGAGCAATTACGTTCAATGATGCCTTGGATTCAAGCAAACAAAATCATTGATAAAGACAAGAACTAATTTTTAGTTTTTCTCCATCACCAAACCCAGCTCCGGCTGGGTTTTTTGTTTAGGAAACCCAGATGAATAGAACAGCATCAGATAAAAAACTAGACCAAGCGATTGCACAATTGCCCGAGATCCTAAAACGTGATTTAGATGAAAACCTATGCGTTTGCAATTCGATTCCAAAGATCACAATAATCAAGGCGATTGTAGAAGGCGCTGACGAGCTGGAGAAAGTAAGACAACAAACCTTTGCTTCCGACGGCACGGGCTGTTGTAAACTACAGATAAAACATCTGCTAAATGCACTGGTAAAAAATAAGGCCTGATTGTCATATTAACAACCAGGCCTGGTTTAAGACGTCACTCATCACGTGCGCAACACAGCCATAACGCCACTTTAGAGCAACACACGCTCAATCCCCTCTTTTTCCACCTTGGCGACAAACTCGTTTTTCCATTCTTTGCCAATCAGGTTATTGGCTAACTCGACCACAATATAATCGGTTTTTAACCCTGTGTCGTCTTGATAGCGGTTAAGACCCTGTTGACAAGCGGGGCAAGAGGTCAGTAGCTTCACATTCCCATTGACCGCTTTTTCTTCGCCGGTGAGATCTTTAATCCCCTTTTTCAACTCTTCTTCCTTGCGAAATCGAAGCTGGTTGGCAATGTCTGGGCGTGCGGTGGCGAGTGTACCGGCCTCACTACAACAACGATCATTCAGCGGCACATTAATTCCAGTCAAGGTCGAGGCGACTTGGGCTGAATCGTATTTTTTCATTGGGTCATGGCACGGCTCATGATATATATACTGAACCCCACCGGTGCTTTCCATTTTTACGCCCTTTTCCATTAGATATTCGTGGATATCTAACAAGCGACAACCTGGGAATATCTGCTCAAATTCATATTTAAGCAACTGATCCATACAGGTACCACAAGACACCAACACGGTTTTAATATCCATGTAGTTGAGGGTATTGGCCAACCGATGGAATAACGCACGGTTTTCAGTGGTGATTTGTGAGCCTTTGGCGGCTTGACCTGCCGCTGTTTGTGGATAACCACAACACAGATAACCCGGCGGCAAAATCGTTTGTGCACCGGTTTCATACAGCATCGCCAAGGTGGCTAAACTAATGTCGCTAAACAAACGCTCCGAACCACAGCCTGGGAAATAAAACACGGCTTCGGATTCTTCGGTGGTTTTATGCGGGTCGCGTAAAATCGGCACAATCGTGCGATCTTCGAGTTTGAGTAACGAACGCATGGTCGGCTGATTCGGGCCGGTATCCAAAGGTTTGCGCACAAAATGAATCACCTGCTGGGTCACCGGCGTATTGCCTGTTGATTTAGCAGGTAGCTGATCTTTTGAACCAAGTATCCCTGTCCATTTCGCCAGCTTATGACCCATACGCTGACCCAACGCGCCCCAACCAATCATGGTGGTACGTAATAGTTTAACCAGACCTGGTTGTCCGGTATTCAAATAAAACAACGCCGCCTTGGTGCCAAGGCTAACATTTTTCTTACCCATATCGGTCAAGATTTTGCGCATCCGAATCGACACATCACCAAAATCAATATCAACGGGGCAAGGCGCTTCACATTTATGACAAGTAGTACAGTGATCAGCAACATCGTTCATTGCATCAAAATGATGCATCGAAATTCCTCGACGCGTTTGCTCTTCGTATAAGAACGCTTCAATCATTTGACCTGTGGCCAGTATTTTATTACGCGGCGAATAGAGTAAATTCGCGCGCGGAATATGCGTCTGACAAACAGGCTTACATTTGCCACAACGTAAGCAATCTTTAATATCGTTATTTAATTGATCCAACTCACTGGCTTCAAGAATCAAGGCTTCTTGTTTAACTAACGACAAGGAGGGGGTATAGGCATTATGCAAGCCAGAACCCGGCATTAACTTGCCCTTGTTAAAATGACCATTAGGGTCAACCTTGTTTTTGTATTCAACAAACGCTTGAATTTTCTCTGATGAAAGGAATTCAATCTTGGTCAAACCGATACCATGTTCGCCCGATATCACCCCACCCAAATCAATGGCGAGTTTCATCACCCGCTCAACAATGGTTTCGGCTTGGTGAATCATCCGATAGTTACTGGAGTGAACTGGAATATTGGTATGAATATTGCCATCACCAGCATGCATGTGCAACGCAACAAACAACCGCGCATTACGCACTTCAAAATGCAGCTCTTTTAAGCGCTTGATCATCGGCTCAAAATCATGGCCCATGAAGGTTTGCTTTAAAAAGTCCAACACTTCTCTACGATATGAGATTACCAAGTCACGCCGTAAAATCAGCTTAACCAAGGATTCATTATCACGAATTAAGGTACGCGCCGATTCATCCATTAAATCTAAAAACTGTTCGGCAGGCTGGTCAAGCCCCTTGTATAGGTTCTGCCATTTACGCTTGACCTGTGCTAAATGCGCCAGCGTTGTATCGACCTTCGATTTGAAATAGGCCGCCGGATCCCCTTGCGAATCTTCAAAGTCATCGACCAGCGTGTATTCTTTGATTTGCGCTTTAAAATAGTCTTCTAACGCATCGATAATTTCGATTTTGTTTTGCATCGACATTTCGATATTAATGCGCTCAATGCCTTCGTTATATTCATTCAAGCGTGGTAATGGAATCACCACATCTTCATTGATCTTAAACGCATTGGTATGCGCAGAAATTGCGGCTGTGCGTGAGCGATCCAACCAAAAGCGCTTGCGGGCTTCAGCGGTGACCGCGACAAAGCCTTCGGCATTGCGTTTTTTCGCCAGTTCAACGATTTCTTGGCAGGTTTTAGCCACCTCAAAGCCGTTATCACCGGCGATATCACCAATCAAAATCATCTTCGGTAGTTCACGTCGATTGGCTTTAGTATTGTATTTAATCGCCCGCACATAACGCTCGTCCAAGTGCTCCAGGCCTGCCAATAAAACACCCTCGGCTTTTTTGCTTTCGATAAAATCGATTATTTCGACAATCGCCGGTACCGCCAAACTTAAATCCGTACCAAAAAACTCTAGACAGACGGTTCGAATATGCTCTGGCATCCGATGCAATACAAAACGTGCTGAGGTAATCAACCCATCACAACCTTCTTTTTGCACACCCGGTAAACCGCTTAAAAACTTATCGGTGACGTCTTTACCCAGGCCTGCTTGGCGAAACGCCGAGCCTGGAATATCCAAACGCTCAACCTCGCCCTTGGGTGTTTTGCCATCAGATTCATACCGGTGCAACTCAAAACTCACCGTAGCTTGGTCTTGCAACTTACCCAGGTTATGGTTAACACGCACCACCTCCATCCAGCTAGCATCCGGCATCACCATTTTCCACGAGGCGAGGTTATCGAGTGTCGTCCCCCAAAGCACGGCTTTTTTACCACCGGCATTCATCGAGATATTACCCCCAATGGTTGAGGCATCATGCGAGGTCGGATCAACGGCAAACACCAAACCATTACGCTCAGCCAATTCCGTCACACGTTTAGTCACCACACCCGCTCCAGTGCGCACCGTAGGCACCTTAACACC
Source organism: Thiomicrospira sp. R3 (assembly GCF_029581415.1). Classification (GTDB taxonomy): domain Bacteria; phylum Pseudomonadota; class Gammaproteobacteria; order Thiomicrospirales; family Thiomicrospiraceae; genus Thiomicrospira. The sequence goes on from NZ_CP121121.1 coordinate 426,506, forward strand.
AACGCCAGGCAACTCCACTTTTTCAACCAGACTTAAAAACTCAAGTTTTTCGGTGTTAATGACCGCTGTATTGGCATCCAATGGAATAGCGCCACCGGTGTAACCGGTACCGCCACCTCGCGGAATAATGACCAACCCCAGCTCAATACAGGCCGCCACAATATCAGCGGTTTCTTGTTCGGTATCAGGGCAAATCACCACCAAGGGCAACTCTACTCGCCAGTCGGTGGCATCAGTGGCATGCGAAACACGCGCTAAGCCGCCAAAATCGACATTATCTAAACGGGTAATTTTTTTCAGTCGCTTGCTGACTTTTTGACGCAAGCTAATTTGCGCGGGAAACCAGTCTTCAAATTTCTTGACCGCCTGACGCACCGCATTTAACAGCGATTCGGCCAATTTATTGTTGTTTAAGCGCGATTCTACCTGCGACAAGCGATGATGCAACGCCCCGCTCAAGGCCGCACGTCGCTTAGCATTTTCTAATAAATCATCTTGAATATATGGATTGCGTGTCACGACCCACATATCCCCCAACACCTCAAACAGCATTTGCGCTGAGCGACCGGTACCTCGGCTTTCGCGCAATTGCTCTACCGTTTGCCAACCCGATTCCCCTATAAAACGCGTCATGATCTCACGATCTGAAAACGAAGTATAGTTATAAGGAATCTCACGAATACGCTTGTTTGTGTTCATAGGTTTTGGCTCCCCAGATTGTTCTTAAGGTTTAAGGGTAAAAAAGCACCGTTTCCGGTGCCTTAAAAGATTATCGCTGTCGACTTCTTTCACGTGTTCGCTTCGATTCTCGGAAGGTATCGACACGACGCTTTCGCTGCTTTTGCTGTTCAGTTAAACCGTCCTTGTTTAGATCAAACGGATTATCTCCGACACGGAACTCAACCACCACTGGGGTGCCTTCCCACTTAAAGGCTTTACGGAAGGTATTTTCCAAATAACGCTTATAGGGTGCGGGCGTTTTATCAACTTTATTACCATGAATAATCACACGCGGTGGGTTCAAACCACCCAAATGCGCATAACGCATTTTTAAACGACGCCCCCCCACCAGCGGCGGTTGATGGTCTAATACAGCCTGCTCTAATACACGGTTTAAATCCGAGGTCGAGATTTTCTGCGTGGCGGCGCGATAGACTTTTTTAACCGTTTTAAATAATTCACCCACACCGCTACCGTGCAAAGCTGAAATCAAATGGGTTTTGGCATAATCAATAAACTGCAGCCTAAAATCAAGCTCATGTTTAATTTTAGCGCGCTGATCGGCATCCAAACCATCCCACTTATTCACCGCTAGCACCAAGCCACGCCCAGACTCAATTGCTAAACCCAACAGAGTTAAATCTTGATCGGTAATACCTTCCGAGCCATCCATCAGCATCACAACAACATGGGCATCCTGCATCGCCTCAATCGCTTTAATAACTGAAAATTTTTCAACCTTCTCCGCCACATTTTTACGACGACGCACCCCCGCCGTATCAATTAACGTATAGGCTTGACCATCCCGTTCAAACGGCACATAAATACTATCCCGCGTCGTTCCAGGCATGTCAAACGCCACCACACGATCTTCGCCCAGCATCCGATTAACTAGCGTTGACTTACCCACGTTTGGCCGCCCAATAATCGCCACGCGAATCCCAGGATGCTCGTCCAAATCAAACCCATCATCTAACGGATTAATCGGCAGGCGTTCAATTAAATAGTCCACCGCTTCAGCAACGTTATCACCGTGCGCTGATGAAATCCCTATCGGCTCACCCAAGCCCATAGCATAAAAATCGGCATTAATGACATCAAGATTACAGCCTTCAGTTTTATTCACCAATAACTGAACAGGCTTGCCGTGGCTGCGGATGTAATTGGCAATCGCTTCATCGGCTGGATTCAAACCCGCACGCCCATCAACAATAAAAAAGATGCCGTGGGCTTCAGCCAAGGCTTGCTGCACTTGAGCAGCCATCAAGGGATCAACCCCTTCCATATCGCCGCTCAAACCACCCGTATCAACAACAATATAGTCGTACTCGCCTACCTTGCCAGTGCCATATTGGCGATCACGCGTTAACCCAGGGAAATCGGCGACTATCGCATCACGTGTCTTGGTTAAACGGTTAAATAACGTGGATTTTCCTACATTAGGACGACCCACTAGGGCAATAATCGGTTTACTCATTATTTCTCATTACTCGACTGAATGGCGCGACCAGGCCTGGTTGTAAAAACACCATTAAAACGATACGCACTGACATTGCCGTCGGTATCTAATACATAATAACGTTGTTGCTGTTGATAAATATCTAAAATTTCTTGTCCAACATCTAGGTGGTTAGCATGTTTAAAACGTCCAACGATGCTCCCATCTTTTGGATCAACCCAATGCACATAACCCAGCCCATCGGCCAGCATTAGCTGCGGCTGTTCTCCACGCTCGCCATCTAAACGCACATCGACTAAGCGGCGATATTTAAACGCCTGTTGGTTCCAATACTCAGTACCGCTAGCAGGATCTAATGCACGTAGAATATCATCTTCATCAACCAGATAAATGACTTGATTGTGAACAATAAAATCTCTAAACCCCGACAAGTCTTTAGCCCAAATTAAATTACCATTATTTGGATTAATCGCAGCCATTCGACCGTTATAACTCAATACAAATAAGCGTCCGTCGGCAACAACCGGCTTGGCCTGAATATCAACCATGCGCTCTAAATCGGTTCGACCCGTTGGAATCGCGATCCGCGCGTCCCATAACTTCTCGCCGGACTGAAGTGATAACGCCTCTAAAAAACCGGATTCACGACCAATAAAAACCCTATCTTTCTCAACCAAAACCGGAGCGGCACCCCGTAAAAACAAATTAGGCATTTGGTGATCTGCCGTCCAAACCACGCTGCCCGTTTGTCGGTTAAGCGAAACAAGACGACCGTCATTGGTTCTCACCAAGATCAACTGATTAGCCACCACAGGTTGACTTACAACCTCCGCCCCAAGGTTACGAACCCATAACACCTGACCTGTTTGTGCATCAAGTGCAATAACATCGCCTTTTGCACTGCCAACAATCAATTGATTGCCCACCACAACTGGCCCAGCAAGCAGAACCGCGTCAATGCGTTTTTGCCACAAAACTTGATCTGTGTGCCGAGATTGGCTTTGCTTGATCAACGCGGTTAACAAGCCTGAGCTAGATGCAACGTAAAGATGATTCTCATCGGATGCCATCCGCAAACTGCGCCCATCTGCTTCGGCAAGCAACTTAACATTCACTTGCCAGTCGAGGTTGAACTGATAGCGCTGCTCAACGGGTTGCAACTCTGTCGGAATACGCACAGTTTGCGAGGTTGAACTACAGCCTTGAACTAGAATTACGCCTGCCAGCGCGCCAATTAAGAATATATTTTTCATTCGATTGCTAAATCATCCATTTGAATGCTGGCTAAATTACGCAAGTCAGATTGAGCCTGCTCATTTTCAACAACACGTTTAAACATTTCATATGCTTGGGCAGTTTGCTTTTGCGCCAAGGCTAATAAACCCGCAACATAATCCACGTTAGCGGTTACCGCAGGGGCCAAGCGCTGACTATGTAATAGATCTAACTGCTGCTGGGCTGCTACAAAATCTGCTTGCTGAATATAAATTCGTGCCAAACGAAGTTGGGCAATTTGTTTTAAATCTGCTGACTGCTTGCTGTTTACTAACCAACTTAATGCATCAATCGCTTCATCAATCTCACCGGCCTGCCAATGAAAGTCGGCTAACATAAGTGCCGCAGAGCCTGAATAAGGACTTTTAGGCTGGTCTTGCATTAAGCGTCGTGCTTCTCGCGAAACTTCACCAAACACACCCGTTGCAAGGCTCATGTCTAGCACCTCAAATACACTTGACGCTTCTACCGCTTTGTTATAGGTATAACCCTGCCAATAACGATAACCCGAAAAAGAAAGTACAATCACTAAAATAACACTTAACAATCCTGTGCCATATTTATCCCACCATGCTTTTATCGTTTCAAGCTGATCCTGCTCAGTATCGTGACGGCTCATATCCTATCTAACCCTTTTTTAATTGTGTTTTGAGTGATTATTGAAAAATTCAATTAATTGATCCCAGGGAATCGTTTGCTGTTCAGCCTCTTGGCGTAGCGACTTTATCGTGACAACCTGCTGCTGAACTTCGTCATCACCTAAGATTAAGGCATAGCTTGCGCCTGACTTATCTGCTTTTTTAAATTGACTTTTAAAACTGCCGCCGCCGCAATTCATGACGACGGCTTTGCCTGGCAAGGCTTCTCGAAGCATCTCAGCCATAACCAGGCCTGGTTGTAGTGTGGACTCTCCAGCTAAAACTATAAATAGGTCAGCGTTCGGTGTTTCTGTAATTTTTTGTTGATCAACTAGCAATGCCATTAAACGTTCGATCCCCATGGCAAAACCTACCGCAGGGGTGGCCTTGCCACCGATCTGCTCAACCAATCCATCATAACGACCACCCGCGCATACTGTGCCTTGTGCGCCTAACTCTGTGGTAACCCATTCGAATACCGTGCGATTGTAATAATCCAGGCCACGAACTAGATTTGGGTTGATAACATACTCAATCCCTAAACGATCGAGTGCCGAACAAACAAGATCAAAATGTTGCTTAGACTCAGCATCAAGGGCATCAATTAACTTGGGTGCACCCGCGACTATCTCAGCCATTGCAGGGTTTTTAGTATCTAAAACACGCAAAGGATTAGTGTGAAGTCGACGCTGACTATCCTCATCCAACTGATCCTTAAACTGGCTTAAATAACTGACCAATTGCTCACGGTATTGCACGCGTGCTTGTTGACTGCCTAAAGAGTTAATTTGCAGTTCAAGATTGTCTAAACCTAACGTGTCCCAAAGACGAGCACTAAGTAAAATCAACTCAATATCGATATCCGGTCCTGCTAAACCAAAAACTTCTACCCCAAATTGGTGGAACTGGCGATACCGACCTTTTTGCGGACGTTCATGGCGAAACATGGGGCCAGAATAAAATACTTTTTGCACCTGATTATGTAGCAGACCATTTTCTATCATTGCTCTAACACAACCTGCAGTACCTTCAGGGCGCAAAGACAAGCTGTCGCCATTACGATCCGCAAAAGTATACATTTCTTTTTCTACTATATCGGTTACTTCACCAATTGACCTTGCAAACAGCTCGGTTTTCTCAACAATAGGCAACCTTACCTGCTGGTAGCCATATTGCATAAGAACCTGCTCGGCACCAAGCAAAATGGTTGAAAACGCATTTGAGTGCAGCCCATGAATATCATTCATACCGCGAATAGCTGATATTTGTTTAGACATAAACCTTAAAAACCTTAAAAACTTCTAACATCCCTCGAATCAGGCAAGAAGATCGATAAAAATATACAGCAACGCTAACAAAGCAAACAACACAACCAGCGTGACTAACCAACGGGTATTACGTGGTGCTTGTAGATTTAGGTTTTTTTGCTGGATTGTTTTGAGTTCAGCAAACGTTTTCTCCAATTGCTTTGAGCTGTACCTGTCTAACTCAACCTCAAGAATGGCCGCATAGTTGCGCAAATGTCCACGTTCAAAAGGAGATAAGTCTAACGCATCCGCCCTGTTTTCAAGGTCTGCGATTCTTTCAGCAGATAACTTTAATAGGTCAGATAACGCCTCAAAACTCAGACCTTTCTCCAAACGTTTTTTTCGCAGCATTGAGCTCATCGCTGTGCTGCACAAACTTGGATCATTCTTTTCATTTTCTTTCATGGATATTCCCTTTATAAAAGGATCAAAGCACGCGAGTCAAATTTATTGATTTAGGATTAAATTCAACCTGGTGCAATGTTCGCTTTGTGCGATCTTTAACCTTACCTGCCAACTGTCCGCAAGCGGCATCAATATCGTCACCCCGTGTTTTACGTATTGTGCAATTTAAACCCGCTTCCTTTAATCGTGCTTGAAAGCGATGCACCGCATTATTGGACGAACGTTTATAATCCGTATTTGGAAAAGGATTAAATGGGATTAAATTAATTTTTGAAGGCAAATCCTTAATTAAATCTACTAACTGATCTGCATGCTCCAGCTTGTCATTAACCCCATCCAACATCACATATTCCACTGTAATGTGTTTTTTTGAGTTGCCACCCTCGACATAACGAAACAACGCGGGCATCAGCACCTCTAACGGATATTTCTTATTAATCGGCACTAATTGATCACGTAACGCATTGTTAGGTGCATGCAACGAAATGGCCAAACTGACATCCACTTCGTTTTTCAGTTTATCAATCGCAGGAACAACCCCTGCCGTGCTAATAGTAACGCGACGTTTGGATAAACCATAAGCATTATCTTCCATTAAAATCCGCGCTGCAGGAAAAACATGCGTAACATTGAGTAAAGGCTCACCCATCCCCATAAACACGACATTGCTGATGACCCGTTCATCTCGTGGCGTTACGCCCAAAGCCTTGTTAGCTACCCACATCTGAGCAATAATTTCCCAGTTTTCTAGGTTTCGATTAAAACCCTGCTGAGCGGTAGAACAAAATGTACATTCTAGCGCACAACCTACTTGAGATGAAATGCACAAAGTCCCACGATCATCCTCTGGAATAAATACGGTTTCAATACAATTATGGTTATCAACTTCCAACACCCATTTAATTGTCCCGTCGGTGGAGCGCTGTTCAGCAACGATTCGTGGCGTTCGAATCTGTGCAACCTGTTTAAGCTTTTCACGCAAGGCCTTACTAACATTAGTCATTTCATCAAAATCGCTTACACCCATTTGATGAATCCACTTCATCACCTGAACCGCACGAAAGGGCTTTTCGCCTAACTGGGCAAAAAACAACTCTAACGCTGCACAATCCATACCCAATAAATCAATTTTTTCAGCGCTATCCGCCATCAGGTCGCCTTTAAAGTCTAACTGTGTTGAGTAAAAATTTCGTGCTTATCAAAGAAAAACGCAATTTCGCGCTTCGCGCTTTCAGGAGAGTCAGAACCATGTACGCAGTTTAACCGTGTTGACTCAGCAAAGTCTGCACGAATAGTTCCCGCCTCTGCTTTAGCCGGATCAGTAAGACCCATTATCTGTCGGTTTAACTTAATGGCATCTTCACCCGCCAATACTTGAACCACACAAGCACCCGACGTCATAAAATCGACTAAGGATTGATAAAAATTTCGCCCTTGATGCTCAGCATAAAACCCCGCTGCTTGCTGTTCGGTCATTTGTATCATTTTCATGGCTACAGGGCGCAGGCCTTTTGCTTCAAAACGCTTGACGATTTCACCGATGAGATTCATCTTTACTGCATCTGGTTTGATAATCGAAAGTGTTAGTTCAGGCATAAGCTTTCCTTACAGTTTAGAAAAAGGCTTTTATTTTAACAAGACTACCCGTGCTTTGCACAAATGATACTTGACTAAAAACAAAAAACCCCTCGAAAGGGGTAAATATATTATCGAGAGTACTGAGCTAAGCCTATAACTAAACGCTAAATGACTCACCGCAACCACACATATCCTTAACATTAGGATTTTTAAAATCAAAACCTTCGTTTAACAAACTCTCTTTAACATAGTCAATTTCCATGCCCTCAATACTTTTTAGGCTTTTTGCATCAACCACTACTTTAACATCAAAACTCTCAAACACCTGATCTTGGTCTTCTACTTGGTCTGCATAATCAACCACATATGCAAATCCTGTACAGCCACTCACCTTAGTGGAAACACGTAAACCCAAACCATGTCCGCGTTTAGCCAACATGGTTTGTACGCGTTGGGCTGCTGATTCTGTTAAGGTCACCGCCATGATTCAATCCTTTACTTTTTAATCTGTTTATCCAACAGGGTTTGCAAGGTAATTTCTGCCAAAAATTCCTCTATCATGCCACTTAAATCATCCCATAGTCGATGAGAAAGACATTGCTTACCTCTTTGGCAGTTAGCTTTGCCTTCGCACTTGCGCGCATCAAGCTTTTCATCAACGGCCGCAATAATTTGACTAACGGCAATCTCGTTTGCAGCACGACTTAAACGATAACCGCCACCTGGACCACGAGCACTCCTAACCAGGTCTGCGCGCTTGAGCTTGGCAAAAAGCTGTTCTAAATAGGACAGTGATATATCTTGCCTTTGTGATATCTCCGCCAATGTAATCGATCCCATGTCTTGATTTAAAGCTATATCAAGCATGGCTGTAACTGTGTAACGCCCTTTTGATGTAAGTTTCATAACCTGCTAGTCTATCCTTGCCAAATTTATAGCAATTGTATAATAACCTAGCAATACACTCAACTTTTATGCAAATGTGCAGCTTGCACCGGGTCATCAGGCTCAAGCACAACATCATCTAAATTAGGTAAATGCATATCGACTTTTTTCCCGCCTAAACGTTCAACCTCTCTACTTAACTGCGCTAAACGTTCATCTTGAGCCTGCACATGATCCAATAAACTATAAATTGCTTTTTCTATCGGGTCATCGGTACCCTGGGTGACACCATAAGCATCAAAGCCTATTTTTTCAGCAATCTGCTTGCGCTTTTGCATCTTTTCGTTTGTGCTACGTGTCACAATGCGCCCCGGAATACCTACCACGGTTTTGTCAGCGGGTACATCTTTTATCACTACGGCATTCGAACCCACGCGCGCATCATCACCTATAGTGATTGGTCCTAAAATTTTCGCCCCTGCCCCTACGACCACACGTGCTCCCAGTGTCGGGTGACGTTTACCTTCCTGCCAACTCGTGCCCCCGAGCGTCACACCATGATAAAGCGTACAATCATCGCCTATTTCAGCCGTTTCGCCAATCACCACACCCATACCATGATCAATAAACACCCGATCACCGATTTTTGCTGCAGGATGAATTTCGATCCCAGTAAACCAACGCGCTATTGTAGCAATAAAGCGGGCTAGCCACTTCAATCCCTTGTGCCACAAAAAATGGGTTAGGCGATACCAAAGAATTGCATGAACACCAGGATAGGTGGTTAAAACATCCAACAAATTCCGCGCGGCGGGATCACGCTCAAACACACTCTTAACATCTTGCCTAATCCGCTTAAACATCCTTAACCTCATGCACTCCATGGCTGACTTGGCGCTGTGTAGCGGTTAAAATACCGCGAAGAATATCAACTTCTTTCACATCCAATTCTGCACGGTGATACAACCGACGCATGCGGCGCATAAAGCGTGCATTTTTTTGATCATCCAAAAACTCAATCTCAATCAGCGTCTGCTGAAGATGTTGATAAAACCCTTCCATTTGCTCGCTGGATGCAAGATCAAATCGGTAACCCGAAGCCATTTCATCTTGCTTAACACTTTGACCTTCCAGCCAAGCCACTCGACATTCATAGCAAAACACCTGCACTGCTGCCGCCAAGTTTAATGAACTGTAATCAGGGTTAGAGGGAATGTGCGCAAGATAATGACATAAGTCTAATTCTGAATTACTAAGCCCTGAGTCTTCACGCCCAAATACCAAAGCAATCTTTGACTGCCCACCCCGTTCTATAGCCAAAGCCGCTGTCTGGCGAACATCGAGTTGTGGCCAAGCCACTTTGCGTAAACGAGCACTTGCGCCAACCACCACATCACAATCTGCAATAGCGGCATGCAAACAATCAAATACCTGTGCATTTGCCAATAGATCACCCGCCCCGGATGCACGGGAAGAGGCGCCATGACTTGGGAAGTCATTTGGATTAACCAGACATAAATGACTTAAACCCATATTTTTCATCGCACGTGCAACCCCGCCAATATTACCAGGGTGAGACGTTTCTACCAGCACAATACGAATATTATCGAGAGGTGAACCACTTTCTGACATGTCTGCAATCCGCTTTTGATTTATAATAGACGATTAGTTTACACCAGGCCTGGTTGTTTTTCATGTCTGGCGCTCCACTCTCTTTAATAAATTGGAAACCAAGATGCACCCTATACTCAATGTAGCGATGATGGCTGCCCGCGAAGCGGGTGAGTTAATAATGCGCAGTATCGACAAGATTGATCAACTGACGATTGAACAAAAAGACACAAATAACTATGTCAGTGAAGTAGACAAGGCGGCTGAACAAACGATCATTCGCGCCATCCATAAATACTATCCTGATCATGCTATTTTGGCTGAAGAAAGCGGTCGAAACAAAAGTAAGTCAGACATTCAGTGGATTATCGACCCCCTCGACGGCACAACCAACTACCTGCATCAGTTTCCACAGTTTTCTATTTCAATTGCCGTTATAGAAAAAGGCAAAATAATGCACGCGGTTGTATTTGACCCAGCGCGTGATGAAATGTTTTATGCCAGTCGTGGCCAGGGTGCACGTCTGAATAATCGTCGCCTTCGTGTTTCTGAACAAAAAACCCTTAACAACGCCTTGCTTGCTACAGGCTTCCCTTATTATGAATTTGATTATATTGATAGCTATCTCGCTAGCTTCAAAGCTTTTATGCTTTCAACAGCAGGCATACGTCGTGCGGGTTCAGCAGCGTTAGATTTGGCTTATGTTGCGGCTGGACGCGTCGATGGCTATTGGGAATTCAACCTTAAACCCTGGGACATTGCTGCGGGCATTTTATTAGTTAAAGAAGCGGGCGGCTTATGCACTGATTTTGCAGGCGGCGAAAACCAGCTGGAATCGGGTAATGTTTTAGCTTGCAACCCAAAACTTATGAAAGAAATGACGCAGACGTTGGTTAAAACCATCCCCTCAGAGTTAAGAAAATAGATTAAAGCTTCAGCGACATCAACACGGCGTCTTCACGCCTAGTTGGTGTTAAGTAATATTTTTTGCGAATGCCATCTTGTTGAAACCCAAGCTTTTGATAAAGATGGCGCGCCACCTGATTCGATTCACGCACTTCTAGCAATAGGGTTTGGTAGACCGTATCCACGAAGCGCGTAATAAACGCCTGCATCGCTGCCTGCGCAATACCTTGACCTTGAAAAGGTTCATCGACTGCAATATTCAGTAGATGCAACTCATCCAACACGGGCAATGCAACAATATAGCCTAATGCCGCTTCAGACTCCCCCAAAATCATAAAACTGACGCCATCAAGCAATGCTTGATCAAAACCTTTTTTTGACCAAGGAACAAGGTGAACGCGCTGCTCTATTAAAACCACGGCATCAAGGTCACTCTCGTCCATCAAGCGCAAACACTCAAACATCGAAAACCCTCTTAAAACCAGAAATGAGTCCGCTAGTATTTACTGACCAGGCCTGCTTCTGATAATGCTTTATATACTTCGCACTTTAACGAGGGCTGCGCCAGCATCTGCTCAAAACGCGGGATCGCAATAAGCTGTGCACCTTCCATCAACATCTCATTGATCGGATGCTCTGTATCCATCGTAAAGATACGCTCGACACCCGTCTCAATAATCTGCTCCAGCACATCAAACTGCTGGTCTTCAGCATGCAACAGATCCGTATCAAAAAACATCATCTTCTGAGGACTCTCGAGGTGAAAGTGTATCATAGCCTGCCATAACAACCAGGCCTGGTTGTTACCTTGCTGCCAAAGCGGTTTAAGACCTGCTCCAAGTAAAACCCAATAGGGCTGCGCTGCGGGAATTTGGTCTAGGTTAGGCATCTTCGAAGCTACGGACTGCGCCCCACAACCCTCAGAATCAGAGGCCATTTCATGGGTTAAACCGAGCCGCTGAAAGCCAGGCTTTGCCTGCCATACCGTCACACCTAAATCACTAAGCAGTCCAAGATTCAAGTGCTAAACCGTATCTTGGCGCTGAGGGTGCGCCTTGTTATCATCAATAGCAAACTTATTTAACGCATTAATATAGGCTTTTGCGGAAGCTGTTACTATATCTGAATCTGAACCCTGTCCATTCACAATGCGCCCGCCTTTTTCAAGGCGAACAGTGGTTTCACCCAATGAGTCAGTACCATTCGTCACGTTACTCACCGAATACAACTCTAGGGTTGTACCTGAACCAATAATCTGCTCGATAGCCTTAAAGGTAGCATCGACCGCACCACTGCCTTTGATTTGAGCTGAATGTTCTTTACCGTTCACCCATAATGTGACAGCCGCATGGGGTAACTCACCCATTTCCGTTGAAACCTTAAGCGCCATTAATCGGATCGTTTCGTTTTCAACCCTTTCATTATTCGCATCTGTTACTAAGGCCTGCAGGTCTTCATCATATATTTCATGCTTGCGATCCGCCAATTCCTTAAATAACTTAAATGCTTCGTTAAGTTGTTGCTCGGTTTCAAACTCAATCCCTAGTTCTTGCAAACGCGTACGGAATGCATTACGTCCAGAGTGCTTGCCTAGCACCATCTTGTTAGTGCTCCAGCCCACATCTTCAGCGCGCATAATTTCATAGGTTTCGCGGTGCTTGAGCACACCATCCTGATGAATCCCTGACTCATGCGCAAAAGCGTTTGCACCGACAATCGCCTTATTGGGCTGCACACTGAAACCCGTGATATTGGATACTAACCTTGAAGCCGCCAAAATTTCAGGTGTATGGATGCGGGTGTCGACATCAAAATAATCCTGTCGCGTACGAATCGCCATCACCACCTCTTCTAAGGCGGTATTACCCGCGCGCTCACCTAAACCGTTAATCGTGCACTCAACCTGACGCGCGCCATTCGAGACTGCCGCCAATGAGTTTGCAACCGCTAGACCTAAATCGTTATGACAATGCGCAGAGAAAATGGCTTTATCTGAGTTAGGCACACGCTCAATAATATTTTTAAACAGCTTACCAAACTGCTTAGGTACGTTATAACCCACCGTATCTGGAATATTGATTGTAGTAGCCCCTGCCTCAATCACGGCTTCAATGACGCGGCACAAAAAATCAAGCTCAGAACGACCTGCATCTTCAGGTGAAAACTCAACATTATCGGTATATTGGCGCGCACGCTTCACCGCCCAAACCGCACGTTCAACCACCTCATCCGGAGTCATGCGCAACTTCATCTGCATATGAATCGGCGAGGTAGCGATAAAAGTATGGATACGCCCAGAGTTAGCTGGCTTTATCGCTTCACCCGCACGCACAATATCATTTTCAACTGCGCGGGCTAACCCACAAATGGTTGAGTCTTTAATAACTGAAGCGACCGCTCGAACAGACTCAAAGTCCCCTTCACTCGCCGCCGGAAAACCGGCCTCAATAACATCAACGCGCATTTTTTCTAGCTGCTTGGCTATGCGAACCTTTTCTTCTTTGGTCATAGAGGCGCCTGGGCTTTGCTCACCATCACGCAGGGTCGTATCAAAAATAACTAAATGATCTTTCATGTTTCTATCTCAAATCAACTATTAGAATTATCGGAGTGTTTGTCTTGAACTGAACTTGCCTTAACTTTCGCTTTTTTTCGCTGATCTTGGGTTTGCCTAAGCCTATACACGGTCATTACGACACCCGACAACGCATAAATAAAAGCCGCAGCAAATAAAATAACGGAAGGCTTTAAGGTGATCACCACCACAATAAGGACAATAACCAAAAGCTTGATAAACGGCACCTTATCTTTCAAGTTAAAATCTTTAAAGCTACTATAGCGAACATTACTGACCATTAACAAGCCGGTTGCTAAGGTAACAAACAAAGCAAAGCTTGCCTCGAAGCCAGTTTCAATTTGATTAATCTCAACCATCCAGACCAAACCAGCGAGTACCGCAGCCGCAGCGGGGCTCGGCAAGCCCTGAAAATAGCGTTTATCCGCTACACCAACCTGGGTATTAAAACGAGCAAGGCGTAGCGCCGCACCAGCGGTAAATACAAAGGCAATTAACCAACCCAGTTTACCAAAGTCACTCAGTATCCACTGATACATCAACAAGGCTGGTGCCAAACCAAATGACACCATATCGGCTAAGCTATCATATTCAGCACCAAATGCACTGCTTGAATTGGTCATGCGGGCAATACGGCCATCTAGACCGTCAAATACCATCGCCACAAAAATTGCGATCGCCCCCGCTACAAAATCCCCGTTCATACCTGCAATAACCGCATAAAAACCTGCAAACAACGCAAGGGTTGTCATTAAGTTGGGCAATAGATAAATACCACGTTCAAAAGGGGGTTTCACACAGCACCTCTAAATTTTAAATAGCCTAACATTCTACCCTGGTAGCCTAGGTTTGCAAAACACTAACTGCAAAGTGAAATCACACAATTTCGCCACGCCCAACCGCAAAATACCGAAAGCCTTTATCTTCAAGCATATCAGGCTCAAAAATATTACGCCCATCGAAAATAATCGGTTGACGCATACGCTGCTTCATTTGTTTGAAATCTGGACTCCAAAACATTTTCCACTCAGTAAGGATAACCAATGCATCCACACCCTCTAGTGCCTGGTACATATCATCGACCAGCTTAACACTGGGTCTATTACCCCAATACTTAGTAAAATCTGCCGAAGCGGCTGGGTCATAAGCCACAACCTCCGCCCCTTGCGCAACAAAGGCTTCAAGTGCTTTTAAGCTTGGTGCATTCTCAACGGTTGCGGTATTTGGCTTGAACGATAAGCCCCACACGCCAATCTTAATTCCACGCAAATCATTATCAAAAAATCGCCAGGCTTTGCGAAAAAGCACTTCTTTCTGTGTTTCGTTATTCGATAGCACCGTACGCAATAAGTCCGCATCATAGCCCTTGCCTTGCAAGGTTCCCACCAAGGATTTGACGTCTGCAGCAAAGCTGGAGCCACCAAAACCACACCCAGGGTACAAATAACTAAACCCTATTCGCTTATCCGAACCAAGACCTTGACGCACTTCTTCAAAATCAATATTAAAGTGCTCTGCATTATTAGCCAACTCATTGATCAAACTAATACGGGTAGCCAATAATGCATTTACCGCATACTTGGTGTATTCAGCCGCACGTGTTGACATAATCTTAATCTGATCAGTAATCCGGTTAAAGGGCCGCATTAAATCACGGATCACTTTCAGAGCCGCTTTATCCGTGCCGCCCAATACAATTCGATCTGGACGAATAAAATTATCAATCGCTGAGCCTTCACTTAAAAAATCCGGCATAGCCACAACCGTAACCTTGGCAACGACACCTCTTTCTGCAAAGGCTAGTTTTAGCTTGGCTTCAAATCGATCCGCTGTACCTACAGGAAATGTACTCTGATTGACTATCAAAACATCAGACTTTACCGTTTCACCAATCAAACTGATAACCGCTTCTGCGCGATCCATTCGCCATGAGGGTGTACTCAAAATAAGCACCTCCCCGTGTGCAATACCCTTAGCCCAATCCGCTTCAAACTTTAAGCGCCCTTCTTCTTTTTGCTGAGCAATTAAACTATTTAGACCTGGCTCTTCTCGTGGTAAGCGGTTAGCAGCTAAATCTTCAACCTTAACATGTCCAACCGGCAGTGCTAAAACATCATTACCTGCATGGGCTAATGCGCCAGCAGTAACTAAACCTGTTAACTCACATCCAAACACTGAGACTTTCATAGACCTTTCACCTTGTTTAATAACCCAGCGGTTGAACAATCAAATGCGTCAACCAACTCAGGCTGTTGCATTGCCTGATAGGTCTCTTTGGCAATAAGCTTACCTAACTCAACCCCCCATTGATCAAAGGGGTTAATTTCCCATATCACAGACTCAACAAAAGTTTTATGCTCATAGAGGGCAACAACCATACCTAGTGTTTTTGGTGAAATGGTTTTTAGCAACAGGGTGTTAGAAGACTGATTACCTGCATAATGCTTGAAAGGGGTATTAAAACTCCCTTTCAAACTATCCGGTATCGCTGCATCACCCAACATCAGCACACGAGATTGAGCAAAACAGTTCGCCAAAGCTAAGCGGTGCTGACAGCGAAGACTTTCATTTTTGTGTGAATGCGATTTTGCATCATAGTCATCGCGTTCAATCGGTGCAATAAAATCACACATTACGCCTTGAGTACCTTGATGGAGCAGCTGGTAGAAGGCATGCTGCGCATTAGGTCCAACCTCCCCCCATAAAATAGGACAGGTTTTATAGTTAACCGCCTCACCCTCACGATTTACTGATTTACCATTACTCTCCATCACCAACTGTTCAAAATAAGAGGGCAGGTATTTTAAACGGGCATCGTAAGGCAGGATTGCTTTCGCGTTAATATTCAGAAAGTTAATATTCCACACATCAATCAACCCCATTAATACAGGCATATTTTCAGCCAAAGGCGCGTTAGCAAAATGCTGATCTATTAACCCCGCGCCTTCAAGCATTTGATAAAACCCATCCATGCCGACCTTTAATGCAACCGGAAACCCAATCGCCGACCACATCGAATAACGGCCACCAACCCAATCCCAAAATAACAACTGGTTCTCAGGAGGAATACCCCATTGAGTCATCATATCTGGCTTAGTCGATACACCTATAAAATGTTGTGCCATAACTGTGGCCGAATTACTGATTCTCTCTTCTAACCAATCTTTTGCTGTTTCTGCATTGGATAGGGTATCTATGGTCGTAAAGGATTTGGAAGCCAAAACGAATAGGGTCGTTTCTTGATTAAGACATTTCAATAGGTTTGAAGTTTGAGTGCCATCAATCGAAGAAATAAAATGCAAGTTTAAAGGAGAGGTCAGGGCTTGAAGCGCATGTGTCACCATCAACGGCCCTAAATCTGATCCGCCTACACCGATATTCACAACATCAGTAATCGGTTTGCCGCTATACCCGCGCCAATGACCAGCACGAATTTTATTGACAATTTGTGTCATTTTCACAAACTGTTCCTGAATGTCAGGCTGCACTTGCGCCGCAACCCCTGAAACGGCCGCTTCACCGCGGACACGTAACGCAGTATGCAGCGCAGGGCGATCTTCGGTATCGTTTACTTTATCGCCTGTTACCAAACGCAAAATCCATTGCTCAAGATTCTGCTGTTCAGCCAGGGCAAACAAGCCATCCATAACCGATTGTTGAATCCTGTTTTTTGAATAGTCCAAAAACAAGTCATCTACATGAAGGCTGTATCGCGCTGATCGGTGCGGATCCTCTGCAAATAACTGCTCCATGTGCACCTGACCAGCTCCCGATTGAGCAAGCTCATTTAAAGCTAGCCACGCCGCTGATGAATCAACCCCCATAACGCCTCCTAAAAACCCTATCTATTTAACTTAAGTCCAAGCTGGCAAGATACTGACGAAAATCGGCGCCCAGCACCTTATCACGTAATGCATACTCAATATTTGCGCGCAAAAATCCTTGTTTATCACCACAATCATAACTTTTTCCGCCGCTAAACTCGTAACCAAACATCACTTCTTCGTTAAGCAAAGCCGCCATTGCATCAGTAAGCTGAATCTCTCCCGCTACACCTGGCTTAGTATTTTTTAATAACGCCATCAAACGAGGTGTAAAAATATAACGCCCCACTACCGATAAATTTGAAGGTGCTTCTTCCGGCTTCGGTTTTTCAACCAACTCGGTAATCCGTAAATCAGCATCCAACACCCTGGCAATCCCATACTTATGAACCTGGTCATCTGGCACCTGCTCCAATGCTATAACGCTAGTATGAACCTGACGATAATAGTTTGACATTTGTGCCAAACAGCCCTTTTTGGGATGATGCATCAAAACATCTGGCAGCAACACGGCAAAAGGTTCATCAGGTGCAACAATATGTGAAGCACATAATATCGCATGCCCCAAACCTAAAGCCTCGGGTTGACGTACACTTATAAAATTTACACCCTTGGGGGTAATTGACTTAAGCGACTCAATTCGATCATGCTTAGCTGACCCAATTAGCTTACTCTCAAGTTCATAATGGCTATCAAAGTGGTTCTCTATCGCGTTCTTGCTCGAATGGGTAACAAAAATAATGTCGATGATACCTGCCTCTGCCGCTTCTTGAACAATATACTGAATAAGTGGCTTATCCACTACCGTTAACATTTCTTTAGGAATCGCTTTGGTTGCAGGTAAAAAACGCGTACCAAGACCCGCTACTGGAATGATTGCCTTAGTTAAACCTCGATACATCTAAAAACTTCCTTACTTTAAATTTAACGTCTCACCCATATTACCAAAATTTCAGCTGAATCGTCAGTTTCGCATTGCAAATTCATTTGATGACAAAATGCGGGCACATCCTTTAGAGCAGCTGGATCCGAAAGAAACAACTTAAACTCAAGTTCGGCTGAATGTTCAGTCAATACCTTTTTTAATTTAATTAATGGCATGGGACAGCGATAATTTGTTAGATCTACCTCAATCACTACAAACTCCCTCTAAGTTTCTCATCTATAATTGTAATTCTACTAGAAACAGGCTGACATAAAATGCTTAAAAACCTACTCTCAATAACACTTGGCCTAACATTTTTAGTCTTAGGTGTAAAAGCGCTTGCACACAACCTTCCTGACCTTGGATCACCAGGCCTGGTAATTTATGATCGGCAAACTGAAATAAAGCTTGGTCGCGCATTCACCCAAGCTCTCCACAATGAAGTAGACCTAATCAATGATCCTGAAGTGCTTAGCTATGTAAGGCGAATAGGCCACAGACTTGCTGAACATGCACATGATGGAAGAAACTATCGATTTTATGTTATTGACAACCCCTCCATCAATGCCTTTGCAGGTCCCGATGGAATTATAGGCATTCACAGTGGGCTTATCCTTGCTGCCGACAGCGAAGATGAGCTCGCCTCCGTTATTGCTCATGAAATTGCTCACGTAACTCAGCAACACCTAGCACGTCGATTCGAACAGCAATCCTCAATGAACATTACCAGCTTTGCATCCTTACTCGCTGCCATCTTAATAGGCAGCCAAAATCCCGGTGCAGGCGTCGCAGCCCTAATGGGCGCAACCAGCCTATCCATTCAAGAACAGCTACGCTACTCTAGAATTCACGAACATGAAGCTGATCACATAGGCATTGAATTACTCCATAAAGCAGGCTACGACCCTCATGCGATGGCTAGGTTTTTTGGTAAATTATCAAAACAGCAGCAAATTTATGAGTTTCGTCCTCCCGAAATTTTAATGACCCATCCAGTAACAGAAACCCGCCTTGCCCAAGCAACGCACCGCGCCTCAAGACTTACCCCACACTTTAGCCGTCACGACCCGCTTAACCTAGCCCTAATCCAAATCAGGCTGAGCAACCAAGTAAAACCTCACTCCAACCAGGCCAGTTTAGCAACGCTGGAATGTTATCGATTAAACATTGACCAAAATCAACAAACCCTTAGCCACCAGACCTGTCTAGATGAATTAATTCAAAACAACCCTAACAATAGACTCATCAAAACACAGGTTTTAAAACAACAACTAAAGCGTGATCCAGAAAAAACCATGAGCGAATTTAAAAAGCTTATTGAACTTTATCCTCAGGATGAGGGAATTCTTTTAATTATGGCACAAAGCTATCGCAAACTTGGACTAGAGAACAAAGCCCAAGAATTAGTTATAAACAACATCGCCAACAAGCTCTATCAATTTGAACTCTACCAAGAACTTAGTCAGAGTTTTGCTGAACAACAACGCTGGGGAGAAGCCTACTTATTTGAAGCCGAAGCTTATTTAACCCTAGGCAACCTAGACCGCGCTCGACACTTAAGTAAACAAAGTAGGAATGCAAACCCAGCAATAAACTTATCCTACCTAAAAAGACTCGAACACCTTGAACAAAGGCTTGACCCCTAAAAAAATAGACTAAAAGGGCTGGGATATAGAAATTACCTTATTGGGCAATTAAAAAATGCTATAGCAATCTTAAACAAAAAAACTTGCTTTTAACCGTTAACTCCGTAAGCTTATACTCAAGAGCAAGAACAAAAAGCTCAAGATAAATTTCATGGTCTTAATTGAGACTTAATTAAAATCAATGAAAAATAATAAGAGACTCTTTAGGAGGAGAGAATGATAAATTCTAAAATCAATACAGCCTTAGCGGCTTTAACCGTATCTGCAGCGCTTGCCTCAGCTCCGGTTTACGCTGCAACTGATGCAGCAGCCAAAGAAGCTATGGATAAACGTATCGCTGAGGGTAAAGAACTAGCATTTAGCCGTAGTCAAGGCAATTGTTTAGCTTGCCATAACATCATGAATGCATCGGGGCAACCGCAAGGAACATCTCCAGGCACTATTGGGCCAGCCTTGGTCATGCCAGCTATTCGTTTTGGTACTAAGCAAAATCTGTATGACAAACTTTGGGCACCCGAAGGAACATTTAAAGATGCGCCACGAGCGGGTGAGCAAATTCGTGTTAAATACAGTATGATGCCTTACTTCGGTGCTTATGGTATCCTGTCAGATGATGAAATAGGTAAAATCGTTGATTACCTATGGAGTTTAAATCCGTAAATCATTTTTTACCTTTGAATCTAATAAAAATCATTAAAACCTAACTTAGGAGTTTTAAATCTTATGAAACGTAGATCATTCCTTAAAGCTACACTAGCAACTGGCGCAGCATCTGTTGCAGTAAGTGCTGGCCTATTAACGCCTTCAACTGTTCTAGCTAGCTGGAACAAAAGTGCATTCGAAGCTAAAAACGTAAATGATGCATTAAGTGGTATTTTTGGTTCAGCTAACGCACAAACCTCCTCAGACGTTAAGTTAACCGCACCTGCTATCGCTGAAAACGGTGCTGTTACCCCTGTAACTGTTGATGCTTCTGGTATGTCTGGTGTTGAATCTATCGCTATCGTTGCTACTTCAAACCCTACTCCTTTGGTATGTGAATACAAATTCCAAGGCGCAGCGCAAGGTTTTGTATCAACTCGTATTCGCATGGGTGAAACACAAACCATTATGGGTGTTGTGAAAGCAGGCGGCACGTTATATAAAGCTGAACAAGAAGTTCGTGTAACTATTGGCGGTTGTGGCGGTTAATTTCTGCCCTATTCAGCTCAAGCTAAACTTAAAATAGAACAATTTTGAAAAGGAAGTAAATATGTCTATCAATATCAGAACTCGTGGTCAAGTAAGAGGCGGCGTTGCAGAAATTAAATCATTGATTCGTCACCCAATGGAATCTGGTGCGCGTATGGACCAGTCAACTGGCAAACCATTTCCAATGAAGCTAATCACCAATGTTGATGTTTCTGTAAATGGCAGCAAAGTTGTTGACGCTCAGTGGTCAGCAAATATCTCTACCAACCCTTACATGCACGTAAACGTTGCAGCTAATGCTGGCGACGAAGTAACTATCAACGTAGTTGATAACACAGGTGAAACAGGTTCAGAAACTTTCAATCTAAGATAATATTGTTGGGGCGTGCCATTAAACCGTGCGCCCAAAAATAAAAACCATAAGAACAATAAAGCTCTCCAACGGAGGATTATAATGAAGAAGACACTTTCAAGTGCAATCGCCCTAGCCCTCGCGACTGGCTTTGGGACAACAGCCATCGCGGCTGAGCATAATGCACACGCAGAAAAAAGTCGCACAGATTTAGTAGATTATTTTAAAGCAAAACACCCTAACCGCCCTTTTGACGATTATATCCATGGTATCTATGGCTATGATGCTGGGCGTAAAGCACAATGGGAAGCCGAAGAAGATTTCCCGCAGTATTTGGAGTTCGTTGAGCTCGGAGAAAAACTTTTTAACTCCGATAAAAATGCTTACATGGGTTGTCTGGTTAACTCTGACAAAGGCGTCAATAAAATTAGACCAAGCTACCCTTATTTTAATGAAACAAACCAAATGGTTGTTACATTAGAAGGTGATATTAATCGTTGCCGTACTGAAGCTGGTTTAAAGCCTTACGGTTGGAAACGCGGTAACCTTGCATATGTCAGCGCCTACCTAGGTTTTGAAGCACGTGGTGAAAAGATCAACGTACAAATTAATTCTGAAGGTGCCGCCAAAGCATTTGCTCACGGTGAACGTGAGTTTGTTGAACCTCGCGGACAATTAGGTTTAGCTTGTGCTAGTTGTCACGTTTATAACGCTTCAGCTCGTGCACGTTCAGATATCCTTTCACCAGTATTAGGTCACGTAACGCATTTCCCAGTATGGCGTGGTAAATGGGCTCGTGCTGACGGTGATGGTTTAGGTACTCTGCATCGTCGTTATGAAGGTTGCCACCAAGACATGCGTCATGTGGCTTTTAAAGTTCAAGGCGAAGAATATCGTAACATGGAATTCTTCAAGGCTTATATTTCTAATGGTTTGGAAATCAATGCACCAAGCTATCGTCAGTAATTTTGATGAATGTTTCACAAATAAAAAAACCCGGTTAAAACCGGGTTTTTTTATTTGCTAGCAAAAATCAGAATTTATATTCAAGCAACTGCTCACCCTCATACATCCAATCAAACATTTGTCTTACCCATTTCTCAACAGCAAGAATCAAACTAGGATCATTTACACCCATTTTCTGCGCGATAGCAAAAATCTTATCACGCTCATCAGGACTAAAATGACCATCCTTGTAGGAGATACGAATCAACTCTTGAAGCGTTATAATTTTAGATTCATTGCTATCCATAACCTTTAATAAATCTGACACAACTAAATGAGATTTATCTAAATCAAACTCAATAGCATACTTCTGGCTTAGCTCTCTTAGGTAATCCAACTCTTCTTCACACACATCATTATCAGCAGCGGCCATCATCACCGCCAAATCAAATAAAGCTTGTCGCTGCTTGGGTGTTAATCTTTCTACAAACATGGATAGTCCCCTTAAAAGTTTATTTTCCGCGTTTTTCGATTTGTGTCACATCACGTACCGCACCAAATGCCGCACTGGTGGTCATCGCCGCATAAGCCCGTAAAGCAGCACTCACTTTACGTTGACGTTTTTCAGCTGGCTGCCAGGCCAGCTCACCTTTCTGCTCCATTTTTTGACGACGTTGCGCCAACTCATAGTCTGATACCTTTACATTAATCGAACGATTAGGAATATCTATTTCAATAATATCCCCTGGTTCAATCAAACCAATATTACCGCCTTCAGCGGCTTCGGGTGACGCGTGCCCAATCGATAAACCAGAGGTGCCGCCTGAAAAACGACCATCTGTTAGTAGCGCACAATACTTCCCTAATCCTTTAGACTTAATATAACTGGTCGGGTAAAGCATTTCTTGCATGCCGGGACCTCCTTTTGGCCCCTCGTAACGGATAACAACAACGTCTCCTTTTTTCACATCTCCGCCTAAAATACCCTCAACAGCCGCATCTTGACTTTCAAATATGCGCGCAGGACCACTGAACACACGGATAGTTGATGTTGGAATACTAGTAGTATATTCTAGCTGATTAACTTCCAACATACTCTCATCAACCCCGGCTGTTTTAACGATACAGCCATCCTGTGCAATATTGCCAAACAGCACGGCCAGGCCGCCATCTTGGGTATAAGCGTGCTCTACCGAACGAATACATCCATTTTGCGCATCATCATCCAAGCTCTTCCAACGCTTATCTTGGCTAAAGGCCTGAATTGTACGAACATTACCTGGCGCGGCACTATAGAATTTTTTAACCGCTTCAGACGGTTCGCGTGAAATATCCCACAATTCAATCGCTGCGCCTAGGGTTGAGGCATGGACGGTATAGGTACTGGTATCAATCAAACCGCCTCGATCCAACTCACCCAGCAAACGCATAATACCCCCAGCACGATGCACATCTTCCATATGATAGATTTTGGAGTTAGGGGCTACTTTTGACAAACAAGGTACTTTACGCGACACCGCATCAATATCCGCCATGGTAAAACTCACATCGGCTTCATGCGCGATCGCTAACAAATGCAATACCGTATTGGTTGAACCACCCATCGCCACATCTAAGGCCACGGCGTTTTGGAAGGCGCTAAAGGTTGCAATCGAACGCGGCAATACATTGTGGTTATCTTTTTCATAATAATCTTTGGCAATTTCAACAATCCGACGCCCCGCTTCTTCAAACAAATGCTTGCGATCCGCATGAGTAGCCAACATTGAGCCATTACCCGGCAAGGCCATGCCTAATGCCTCGGCCAAACAGTTCATCGAGTTGGCGGTAAACATCCCCGAGCAAGAACCACAGGTAGGGCAAGCGGAAATTTCAACGGCTTCAACGTCGGCATCGCTGACATTATCATCTGCGGCCATCACCATCGCATCAACCAAGTCGAGTTTGATTTCCACACCACCTAAGATCGACTTACCCGATTCCATCGGGCCACCGGATACGAAAATCGCTGGTATATTTAAACGCATCGCCGCCATTAACATACCAGGCGTAATCTTGTCACAGTTTGAAATACATACCAAGGCATCCGCACAGTGGGCATTTACCATGTATTCAACCGAATCCGCAATCACTTCACGCGAAGGCAAGGAGTAAAGCATGCCGTCATGCCCCATCGCAATACCGTCATCGACCGCAATAGTGTTAAATTCTTTCGCCACGCCACCGGCTTGTTCAACCACGCGCGCCACCAACTGCCCCATGTCTTTTAAATGCACATGTCCGGGTACAAATTGGGTAAATGAATTGGCTATGGCTATAATTGGCTTGCCAAAGTCTTCGGTATTCATGCCCGTGGCGCGCCATAAGGCACGTGCACCAGCCATATTTCTTCCGTGGGTACTGGTTCTTGAACGATATGCAGGCATAGTTAAACTCCTTAACTCAATTAGTTCGCCGATAAAACCGGCGGTTTGTTATACTTGTAATTATTAAAATTATGAATTTTTGATATTTTCTCACAACTGTCCTAAAGCATGAAACAATCTGACATTGAATTTCTTAATAGTTTGCGCCAAGCCTCCGGTTATGTGCATTTACATCGCGGCAAAACCTGCGTCATTTATTTGCCCGGCGATTTATTTCTTGATAATCTAGCATTACAAGAATTCGCCGAAGATATTAGCCATCTTCACGCTTTTGGTTTAAAAATCGTGCTGGTAATGGGCGCAACCCCACAAATCAACCAAGCGTTAGAAAATGCGGGAGTGAGTTGGCAACAGCAGCAGCAATTTCGTATCACCTCCGCGCCCATGTTGCCCATTTTGCAACGAACGCTCGGCGAGGTCCGCAGCCAACTTGAAGCCGCGTTTAGCCGCCAGCAACCGCTAAGTGGTCATCCACTCACTCTGTGCTCAGGTAACTGGGTGATTGCCCAACCCAAAGGCGTAATCAATGGCATCGATTTTCAATACACGGGCCAGACGCGCAAAGTCAACGAAGAGGCAATACGTGCGATTCTTGACTCTGGACAAGTGGTATTACTCACCCCCCTTGCCTACTCACTGACAGGCGAAGTATTTAACCTCAACACCTTGGAGCAGGCCTGCAGCGTCGCCAATAAGCTTCAGGCTGACAAGCTGATGATATTCACTACGGCTCAACAAATACAAGGGTTGCCACGGCAGCTGAGTTTAACCGACCTTAAAACCTTCCAACCCCACAATCAAGAACAAGCACAACTGATTGACCTACTCAGTGAACAAACACGTCAAGTTAAACGCATTCATTTAATGAATGAATCCGACCCCACCAGCCTCATCATCGAACTATTTAGTCGCGATGGCATAGGTACCCTCGTGTTTACTGACCGCTACCATCAAATTCGCCAAGCGCGGATTGAAGATGTCAGTGGCATTATCGATCTAATCACCACGCTAGAACAAAAAGGCATGCTGGTTAAACGTTCTCGTGAACGCCTAGAGCTTGAAATCAACAATTTCAGTGTGATTGAGCGCGATGGACATATCATTGGCTGCGCCGCGCTTTATCCTTATGAAGACCAGGTCGCAGAACTCGCATGCTTAGCGGTGGATCGTCGATACCAAGGTCAAAGCTTAGGCGAACAACTGCTCGCTCATTTAGAGTCCAGCGCCAAAAAACAGCATCTTAATCGACTGTTTTTACTGACCACCCACACCCATCACTGGTTTATTGAACATGGATTTGTGCCCAGCTCGCTGGAACAGCTACCCACTAGCCGCCAAAGCCTGTATAACTATCAGCGCCAATCCAAAGTGCTGATTAAAGAGCTTACATGAATTACGTCGAACACAATGAACACCCAACACAACTTAACCAACCTATCACCGATATTCAACAACGTTTTCGCGGCTTTTTACCGGTGGTTGTAGATGTAGAAACCGCTGGCTTTGAAGCCTCTCACCACGCTCTATTGCAAGTCGCGGTGATGACCTTGCGAATGGATAAACAAGGCCAACTTCACCCCGACCAACTCTATCAAGAAAACATCCTACCGTTTGAAGGCTCAAAACTCGATGCCAGTGCCTTAAAGTTTAACGGTATTGACGACCCCTACCATCCATTTCGCGCCGCTAAACCAGAGCGCACCGCCTTAGAGCAATTATTCGCACCGATTCGCACCCAAATCAAACAAACAGGCTGCACCCGAGCGATTTTAGTTGGCCATAATGCCATGTTTGATCTTAATTTCATCAAACAGGCCAGCGAACGTACCAAAGTAAAATGTCCATTCCATCTGTTTAGCACCTTGGACACCGTATCACTAGCAGGCCTGGTCTATGGTGAAACCGTGTTAAGCAAAGCCGCTGTAGCAGCAGGACTCGAATGGGATAATAAACAGGCGCATGATGCCGCTTACGACACCGAACGCACCGCACAGCTGTTTTGCAAAATCGTCAATCAATGGCCATTAGTCAAACCGCAAGAATGAACTTAAGCCTCCGCCAAAACTATAAAGCCTGCTAATGCAGGCTTTATTAACAAAGTAGCAAGCTAAAACTAACTCGCTACTTTAGCATTTGCGGCTGTCATCATCGACTTTAACTCACCCGACTCGGCCAACTCCAATGTAATATCGCACCCACCCTGCAATTCACCATCAATATACAACTGTGGGAAGGTAGGCCAGTCTTGATACTTAGGTAAAAACTCATAAATACCCGGGTCAGCTAATACATTCACAAACGCAAATTTTTCGCCCGTTTCTACTAATGCGGCGACGGTGCGGCTTGAAAAGCCACAAGATGGCATCTGAGGCGTGCCTTTCATATACAACACAACCGGATTACTTTTTACTTGTTCATCAATTTTTGCCAAGGCTTCTTGTTCTGCACTCATTTGTAACGTTCCTTAATTCCTGATTAAAATGCTAGGTTATTATACATCATTTGGATTCCATTTTACATACCGATCTACATACACTACATACCGGGCACATTCGAAATAGTCATTCACCAGGCCTGGCTAGTGAATAACGCAAAATTAACAAACAAAGAGGCAAAATTAACGCGGTTTCAAGTAATAACTGCAATTTTAATTTACGCTACAAGTAAATCCATTTACAGCCCCAAAATAGTTCATTTGGCGTTTTGCCACCCCGTGTTTTACGTGGTCGATTATTGAGCCTATCCATTACCTGCTGAGCTTGCTCCTGCCTAATATCGCTCAGATCCATGCCCTTGGGGAAGTACTGACGAATCCAATTTGAAACTCATGGCTCAACTTAATCTTTTTCTCGGCGGTTTTACGCCGCTCCAGCGCCATGTTATTAGCCTGTTTAGGCCGATAACCTCGCATACCTCGATTACGCTTTAACTCTCGGTTTATCGTTGAGGGCGAGCGGTTTAAATTCCTGGCAATGGCTTTTTGTGTAAATCCCTCCTTCAAAAGGGCGTGAATCTGGTATCGTTCACCTTCAGTCAGTTGACACTATTTCATGGTGTTTATAGTGCCGCTTGTATATGACTGATGGGTAACATAAGTGTTCGATCCGAGCCGGGTAACATTTCAAAACCAAACTTTTGATAAAACATCCGAGCTTGATCATCAATGGCATGTACTAATACGGCTTTGAGGGCGATGTCATTCGCCACATTTAAGCTTCGCAATAACGCATCTTTTAACAGCGCTTTACCTAAAGATTTTCCTTGCATGGATTTATCCACGGCCAGCCGTCCCAGCACAATCATGGGAATAGGATCCGGCATATTTCGTGCGATGTTTTTGCTGACATCCTGTCGCTCGACGCTTCCGGCTGCCAAGGCGTAATAACCGACGACTTGGTGACCACAAGCAATGACAAAGGTTTTGCTGCCCTGATTTTTTTGGTTACGAATAGCTTGTTTCTTTAACCAGTGATCAAGCGCATCGTGCCCACAACAAAACAGGTCTAAATGATGTTGATCATTCAATACTGCGGGCGCAGAAATTAGGCTGTCCAAGGCGCAGATTCCAGAAACAGTTTTTTGAGCTGGGCGTTAGGTTTCGGTGATGCAGTCAACGCCGTTTCAAACGCATCAAACGCATCAGGATTGAGTTGAAATAAACGCTGATCAAGCAGCACATTTTCGGCCTCTCGACAGGCGGCATTCAAAATAAACGTTGTTCTGTCCATGTTCAGTATTTCAGCTGCTTGTGAAATCAGCGTTTTTTGTGCCGGCAGCACTCTCATATTAATCGGGGCTTTCGCTAACATATCTTTCTCCTATGTTATACATGCCACCATTGTATATCTAAAAGATACACAACATCAATCCAAAACACACTCAAAGCTAAATATCCGGGTTAAGCAACGCCTCTTCGATACTGCGCGGCAGGCTTTGCTGTTCAAAGGGCTAATAATACAACATCAATTGCAACAATATTTTTCCCGATTGAGTTTTTATGCTAAGATCCCACTCTATAACCTATTTGGAAGGGATGGCACGACAATGGAAACAATCATTCAGGACAATCTTTTTTCTGCATTCTTAGTCTCGCAAGCGGCTAAACGTAAAAAATCGCGTTCAAACCCTTTTATCAGGATCGGTTTTAGCTCCGCAAACAACATGGAAATTGACCAAAATATTCGCTCCAACAAGATACCGCTTGAGGTGATTTCAAAACTTAGCAAAGAGCTAGATTTGAATGAGCAACAGGTTTATTCACTGGTGAATATTTCGAGCTCGACTATTTCAAGACGCAAGAAAGAAGGCAAAGGGTTAAAGCCTGACGAAGCGGGAAGAGTTTACCGAATAGCCGCCATTATCTCGCTTGCGGAGTCAACGCTGGGTGAACACGAACGTAGTATTCGCTGGCTAAAAACACCGGCTAAATTTTTGGGCGGGGCTGTGCCGCTTGAGTTGTTGGAAACCGAAGCCGGAACGGATGAAGTCAGAAAACTCCTCCTAAGAATTGAGCATTCGGTCTATTCGTAATGTTGGTTTATCGTTTGATTAAAGAAAAATACTTGTCTAATCCCTTAAGTGCCGAAGGCGCGACCAAGGTGGGTGGGCGCTGGAATGCCGAAGGCACGCCCATGCTTTATACCAGCGCCAATGCCGCGACTGCAAAGTTAGAAATCTTGGCAGGTGTGAATGAATATGCCACATTGGCAGAATTTAAGCTGATTTGCATCGAGATTCCAGATGACAATCTATATATGATGAGCGTTGACGAGCTGGTTAATGCTCAAAAAACAATGGAAAGTACGCTGGCCTGGGATGCCGATATACGCCCGGAATTTACGGTGGACCTAGGTGAAACATGGTTCAGCAGCATGGAAATCCTGGCATTAGGCGTACCTTCAACATTAAGCGCCCATGATTACAATATTCTGATCAACACAACGCACCCAGACTTTAAAAAAGTTAAAGTACATAGAGTAACGAATGAAGGAATGAGCCAACGCTTAGCCATACGACAAGAGCCTATTGGCCTTTAGTCCGGCTGGCTCCTAAGCGCCTGTTATAGAGAAAAACATTTGGTGTTGCTTAACAACCCTCAACACATGCCTTACTCCGTTTTTCAAATCATTATTTCACATAGCGATCTACGTGACGCTGTAGCCAGAGCTCTAACAGTGCGCAGTGCCATAGCTTTGAGCCTTTGATTGCGGTGAAGTTTTCTTCTGCTTCTGGGCTAGCTAATAGGCGCGCAATATAGTCTGGGTTAAATAAACGGCGCTTCTTCGCCGCCTCAGAGGTCAAAATCGATTTCATGAATTCATAAAACTCACCGCGCACATATTTTAACGCGGGCATCGGAAAATAGCCTTTGGGGCGATCAATCACCTCATCCGGTAGGATGCCACGCGAAATGCGTTTTAACAGAGTTTTGCCGCCATCGTCCAATTTTAATTCTGGCGGCGCGCACATCACCGCCTCTACCAACAGATGATCCAAAAACGGCACTCTAGCTTCCAAGCCCCAAGCCATGGTCATATTATCCACGCGCTTAAGTGGGTCATCCACAATCAGTGTGGTGGTATCTAGTCGCAACACCTGGTCTAAAAAGCTATCGGCACCCGGCTCGGTCAAACGCTCTTCAATAAACGCCGAACTCACATCCTCAATATGAAAACGCGCATCGACCGTCTGCAACCATTCTTGATGTGTGCGGTCAAAATAAGCTGGCGCAAATCGCTCCAACGCACTGCCCTGAGCTTGCGCCATTTGTGGATACCAAAAATAGCCGCCAAAAACTTCATCCGCGCCCTGTCCGGACATCACTACCTTGATTTCTTTTGATACAAGTTCGGATAACAAATAAAACGCCACCGCATCCTGACCGACCATCGGCTCGGACATCGCATCAATCGCCTCAGGCAAGCGTGGCAACACCTCGGCATTGGGCACAATATATTTATGGTGTTTGGTTTGATAACGCTCAACCACTAAATCAGAATACTCGAACTCCGAGCCTTTTTCCTCTGGCGCATCTTCAAAACCAATCGAGAAGGTACGAATATCCTGCGCGCCCGCCTCGGCCAACAGTGCCACAATTAAACTCGAATCCAAACCACCGGATAACAACACCCCCACCGGCACATCCGCCGCATCCAAGCGTTTCATCACTGATTTTTTTAATAAATCATGGGTTAAATCTAACCAGGCCTGGTTGTCTTTTGGCTGTTCTGGGCGCTGTGCATTCAATGACCAATAACGTTTTTTAAACATCTGTCCATCCGGATTCACCACCAACCAATGACCGGGCTCAAGCTTGCGAATTCCCTTCAAAATCGTATGGGGTGCGGGAATCACCGCGTGCAAGGTCAATTGATGATGCAAGCCCACAGGGTCAATGTCGGTATCGACTCCGCCCGCAGCTAGCAAGGCCTGGGTATTGGAGGCAAAGCGCAAACCGCCATCGACCTGCGCATAATACAAAGGCTTAATGCCAAAACGATCTCGCGCCATCAGCAACTG
This sequence comes from Thiomicrospira sp. R3, assembly GCF_029581415.1. Classification (GTDB taxonomy): domain Bacteria; phylum Pseudomonadota; class Gammaproteobacteria; order Thiomicrospirales; family Thiomicrospiraceae; genus Thiomicrospira. The sequence continues at coordinate 457,693 of NZ_CP121121.1, forward strand.
TTCATGATGATCATCCCAAATGGCAAAGCCAAACATCCCTTCAAACCGAGTGACACACTCCATCCCCCACTGGCGATAGGCTTTTAAAATCACCTCAGTATCCGAATGCGAGCGGAACACCTGCCCCAAACCGATCAACTCATCACGCAAGGCTTGATAGTTATAAATACAACCGTTAAACACCAGGCTTAACTCTTGATCAATCATCGGCTGATGACCGGCTGGCGACAAGTCAATAATCGCCAAACGTCGGTGCCCAAAACCGACTTGGTTTTGTGTCCAAACACCGCCATCATCCGGCCCACGACCTTCTAGCTCTTTGAGCATGGTATTGAGGGTTTGCTGGCTCGACACGCCACCCTGCCATAAAAATTCACCACAAATTCCGCACATAGGATTCTCTTTTGATCTGTTAGTTTGGGTTATTTTACAGGTTTAATCTGTCTTAAACCAAGCCTTAATCATATTGGCACTCGGCACACCGCCATATCTGGTTTTTCAGATTCAAGCAAAAACCATCTTGAGCGTTTGCGATTGTTTCCACATTCGATTACCATTGAGTTCGTTTTATTTAGGGCCAACCCACCATGCTGATTCATGCTTCTCATATTCTCCAAACCTCAGAAAAAAAAGCAAAACGCCTAAAAGCCCGACTCGATGCCGGTGAACTTGGTTTTGAGCAAGGGGTTGAGCGCTATTCAGATTGTCCATCGAAAGCACACCAGGGTGATTTAGGCTGGTTTGCGCCAGGGGTATTGCCACAAAAGTTTGAAAAAGCACTCTGGCAAGCCCCTCTCAATCAAGTCAGCGAACCCGCTGAATCGCAATACGGCTGGCATTTATTTTTTGTCCACGCCAAAAGCGCCGCGCATGGCTGATTGGATAGAAAGCCAGGCACTCGAAGTGCTAAAACGCGTTTTTGGTTATGCCGCTTTTCGCCCGCAACAGTTTGAAATTATTCGTGATCTAGTAGAAGGCCAGGATTGTTTTGTATTGATGCCGACAGGCGGTGGTAAATCCCTGTGTTATCAAATTCCAGCCTTTTTACGCCCTGGCACCGCGATAGTCGTCTCGCCCTTGATCGCGCTGATGCAAGATCAAGTGGCCGCGCTGCAAGCCAACGGGGTTGCAGCGCAAATGCTCAATTCCTCGCAAGACGCACAAACCAGCGAGCAGGTGCTCAATCTATTGCATGCTGGCGAACTCGACCTGTTGTATGTCTCGCCAGAGCGCCTGTTAATGAGCGGTTTTCTAGCCCAACTGCAAACCTTACCGATAGCATTATTTGCCATCGACGAGGCGCACTGTGTTTCGCAATGGGGGCATCAATTTCGCCCGGAATACAGCCAAATCGGCGCATTACGTGAGCACTTCCCCAATGTGCCCTTTATCGCCCTCACCGCGACCGCCGACCACACCACGCAAGCCGATATTCTACAACAACTGCATCTGCAGCAGCCACAGGTGCATCTCGGCAGTTTTGATCGCCCCAACATTCGCTATACCGTGGTCGAAAAACAGCAACCCTTTAAACAACTTCTCGATTTTTTAAAACAGCAAAAAAATGAGGCCGGCATTATCTATGCCCTTAGCCGTAAACGCGTCGACGACATCAGCGCTAAACTACAAGTTGAAGGCTATAGCGTCGGAGCCTATCACGCCGGGCTCAGCGCACAAACCCGCCATCAAGTTCACCATGACTTTTTGCATGATCAAGTCGATATCGTGGTCGCGACAGTGGCGTTTGGCATGGGGATCGACAAACCGAATGTGCGTTTTGTAGTGCATTACGATGTGCCCAAAAATATCGAAGGCTACTACCAAGAAACCGGACGTGCTGGGCGCGATGGCTTGCCCTCACAAGCCTTGCTATTGTTTGGCATGCAAGATGTCGTGACCGCGCGCCAGTTTGTCGAAAACGTCCAAGACCCAAACCAACGCCGACTCGAAACCCACAAACTCAACAGCATGGTAGGGTTTGCCGAAGCGCAAACCTGTCGGCGTAATCTGCTGCTCAACTACTTTGGCGAGAACAAACAACAACCCTGCGGCAACTGCGACATCTGCCTCAACCCGCCCGAATTATTTGACGCCACCCAAGCGGCGCAAAAAGCGCTTTCCTGTGTATATCGCCTAAACCAAGGGTTTGGCGCTAAACATGTGATTGATGTTTTACGTGGACTGGACAACGAACGAATTCGCCAATTTGACCACCAGCAACTCAGCACCTACGGCATAGGCAAAGAATACAGCGCCCATCAATGGAACAGCATTATTCGCCAACTGATTCACCTCGGCTATTTGTTTCAAGACCACCAACACTACTCGGTTTTAAAATTCACCGAACGCTCCGGTGCGCTATTAAAAGGTCAAGAAACCTTAACGTTAGCGATGCCGAAAAAAGAAACCGCCCGAAGCAACAAAAGCGCGAAAAAAAGCGCCAGCAGCCTCAGCGAAGAAAATCAGGATTTATTCGAAACACTGCGCACGCTTCGCCGCCAAATCGCCGAGCAACAAAACGTGCCCGCCTTTGTGGTATTCGGTGACGTCAGCCTCATCGACATGGCACAAAAACGCCCGCAAACCGAAGACGACTTCCTTGAAGTGAGCGGCGTAGGCCAAGCCAAACTAGAACGCTACGGCGAAGCCTTCCTAACCCTAATCCGCGCTCAATAGGCAGGCCACAAAACGGGTTAAGTGTTAAGGTTGTCAGAAAATCACTTAATACATGCGTTATCAAGCTCTCAAAACTAAGGTTTAATTCAATAAACTATCGAAGCGAAAAACGCTTGCTGTCTGTTAAAAGCTTTACAATAGCTTCAAAACTACCTTAGCTCATACAGGACTATCCTTTGAACGCTCAACTTTCATTTTCTAGTTTAAATTTACACCCCGATCTAATTAGCAACCTAGAAACCTTGGGTTATCATCAGCAAACTGAAATTCAGGCGCAAAGCTTGCCGCCGATTTTGGCGGGGCAAGATGTCATTGCGCAGGGCAAAACCGGCTCGGGAAAAACCGCAGCCTTTGGTTTAGGCTTACTTAATCAGTTGGATAGTAAAAATTTCAACATTCAAGCGATGGTGCTCTGCCCTACCCGCGAATTGGCGGATCAAGTGGCCGACGAAATTCGCCGTCTTGCGCGTCGCCTGCCGAACATTAAAGTCATGACGCTATGTGGCGGGATGAACATGGGCGCACAACTCAGCTCATTGCAACAAGGGGCGCATGTGATAGTCGGCACACCAGGACGGATTGAAGAACACCTGCGTAAACAAACGCTTAAGCTTGATGAACTCAAGGTGTTGGTACTCGACGAGGCGGATCGGATGCTCGATATGGGCTTTCAGCCAGCGATTGATGCGATTATGGAAGCGGTACCCAGCCCGCGCCAAACCCTGTTATTTAGTGCCACCTTTGCGAACCAGATTGAACAAATCAGCGAGCGGATTATGCAAACACCCCTGCGCATTCAAGTTGAATCGCAACATGATCATGCCAGCATCGCCCAGCATTTTTATCAGGTTGACACCCCTGAACAACGCCTTACTGCGTTACGCTTGTTGCTACTTAAGCATCGTCCTGAATCCAGTGTGGTGTTTTGCAACACCAAAAAAGATGCCCAAATGGTGGCGGATGCCTTGCATAAGGTCGGCTTTGATGTGGCCGCGTTACACGGTGATTTAGAACAGCGTGAACGTGATCAAACCCTGATTCAATTTGCCAATAAAAGCATTGCGGTGCTCGTAGCCACTGATGTTGCGGCACGGGGTTTGGATATTGATGCGCTCGATGCGGTGATTAACTTTCACCTAGCCCACGACCCTGAAGTCCATGTTCATCGCATTGGCCGTACCGGACGCGCCGGTAGCAAAGGGCTAGCGGCCAGTTTAATCAGCGACAAAGAAAGCTATAAGGTGGCGGTATTGGGTGAGTATCTTGACCAAGAGATCAAAGCAGAACCCCTACCGGATTTAAGTATTTTGCAACAACCCCCCCTGCAGGCCAAAATGGTTACCTTACAACTCGATGGCGGCAAAAAAATAAAACTTCGCCCCGGTGACATTCTAGGCGCACTGACCGCCAATCCGCTGATTACTGGCGAGCAGATCGGCAAAATAAAAATCACCGACATGCGCAGCTATGTCGCGGTGGAACGCCCGATTGCCAAACTCGCGCTGAAACACCTCAGCCGCGAAAAGCTAAAAGGCAAAAACGTCCGCGCTCGGATTTTGTAACCAGGCCTGGTCGTCATAGCCTGGTCTTTGGTTTGAGTTTACTCAGGCAGCCCTACCATGAGGGTAAAGAGTTGGTCTGGGTTGATGTGACGCTGCCAGGCGGCGAGTACTTCCGCTTTACTTAGTTGCTCGATATGACGCGGGAAAGCATCCAAATAATCTAATGGCAGATCATAAAATCCGATCATACTGATATAACCGAGGATTTTTCTGTTGCTATCCATTCGCAACGGCCAGCCGCCGATCAAGTTGCTTTTGATGTCAGCGAGTTTTTGCTCATCAAAATCTTTCATAAAGCCCTGTAGCGTTTGTTTGACCACTTCATCGGCTTGCATCGCTTGGTTATTTGCGGTGGATAAGCCTGCAATCCAAGGGCCGGCTACACGCATCGGGGCAAAGTAACTATAAACGCTGTAGACCAATCCGCGTTTCTCGCGCACTTCTTCAACTAACAAAGACGCAAAGCCGCTACCGCCTAATAAATGATTGCCTAAAAACAACGCATAATAATCAGGATGCCCGCGCTCGACAGCTATTTGACCGGTAAAATATTGCGTTTGCGCAGATTGAAAATCAATCACCTCGGTTTTAGGCTCGTTTTGAGCTTGCGTTAAAGGCTTGGGTTGCGCGAGCGCGGCAGGCTTTTCCCCCTTGGGCATTGCGGCGGTTAATTGTTCCGCCAGCTTTTCCGCTTGCTGACGGCTAATCGCGCCGACCATCGCGATTTGCGCGTTTTGTGCCACATAGTAGCGCTGCTTAAAGGCTTCAAGGTCTTTGATATTCAGCGATTCAACCGATTCGACCGTGCCTGATACCGGATGGGCATAGGGATGATCACCGTACAAACCCTGCCAAAACGCACGTTGCGCGACGCGAGCGGGCTGCTCTTCGGCTTGCTGCAAGCGTTGAATGAGTCGTTGACGATCGCGCTGAAAAATGGTTTCTGAAAAAGCGGCCTGATTAATCACCTGCTCAAATAAATCTAACGCGGGGTTCAACAAATCAGCTCGCGTTAAACTGCGCAGACTAAAGCTAGCCGCATCACGATTCACATCACCCCCAAACTGCGCACCTAGGTCATTAAAGCCATCAGCAATCGCCTGCTCGGTTAATTGGGCGGTTTGGGTACCGATCATATTCGCGCTAAAGCTTGCCAGGCCTGGTTGTCGATTATCACGCGCACTGCCGGCATCAAACTTAAGTTCAATGTCGATCATGGGCAATTCGGGGGCTTCAACAAACAGTACCTTGGTGCCTTTGCTGGTGGTCCAGGTTTGAATATCAACTGAAGCCTGCAGATTCCAACTGGTGAGTCCTAATACGAAGGCTATAGCGTAAATTGATTTTTTCATTAGTGTGATCTCCCGCCAAAATCAGGTTTGGCTGTAGGGCGACGATTGGTTTCGCCACTGGGTCGTAAAATGCCAACCGTCATGTTATCCGTATGTAAATATTTTTTGGCCACCGCCTGCAGTTGCGCCGGGGTAACTTGGCGTAGGTTATCCACCCAGGTCTCCATCGTATCCGCAGGCAAGCCAACACTAACCATCATGCCAATCGACATGGCTTGCGCTTGCACCGAATCCTGGTTGTAGACATATTGCGCTTCGGCTTGCGCCAGTACGCGGTTGAGCGCCTGTTGGCTCATCGGCTCGGTTTTAATCCGCTCGATTTGCTTGATTAACTCCGCCTCCAATTGCTCGATGTCAACGCCAGCTTGTGGCTGGGCGCTGAAAAAGAATTGGGAGCCTAAACGACCATTGGCACGATAAAAGGTGCCAATCGAGCTGGCGATCTGCTGCTCTCGCACCATTTCTTGGGTTAAGCGTCCGGAGTCGCCATCCAACACACTCGCTAAAACCGACAAGGCATAGACCTCATCCGCGCTGTCTGCGCTCACCAGCGAAGGCACATGAAACCCTAGAATAATACTGGGTACCGGTGTCGCATCTTTTAATTCAATCCGGCGCATCCCCTGCTGTTTAATTTCTGGCTGTAGGCGCGGTTGAATAATGTCGCGCGCAGGATATTGACCATAGGTTTGTTTCGCTAACTCCACAACCTCGTGCGGATCGACATCGCCCACCACCACCAACGTGGCATTATTAGGTGCGTACCAACGGTCATACCAATCCTGTAAATCGGCCAATTGGTAGTTTTTGATATCCGCCATCCAGCCGATAACTGGATTGCGTTCAGGGCTACTTAGATAAGCAGTCGCTTTAAATTGTTCAAACAGTTTAGAGCTAGGCCGATCTTCCACCGCCCATAATCGCTCTTGAATCACCACATCGCGCTCAGGCTGAAATTGTGCTTCGGTCAACTTTAAATTAGCCATACGATCTGATTCCATCTGCATCACTTCGGCAAGATGCTGTTTACCGACGATTTGAAAATAGGCGGTGAAGTTTGAGGAGGTGAAGGCATTTTCACGCCCCCCCATTTGCGAGACACGTCGTGAAAACGCACCCGGCTCCATAGTCTCGGTACCCTTAAACATCATATGTTCAAGCATATGCGACACCCCAGTTAAGCCCTGTGGTTCATAATTAGCCCCAACGCGATACCACATTTGATGCACCACCACGGGCGCGCGTTGATCTTGCTTGACGACAATTTGCAGTCCGTTATCTAACTGGGCTTCAAACAAACGTGGTTGGTCAGCCGCCTTAAGCCCGCTTGTCGCCAACAAGGTTACCAACCCCACCACTATTAACCTTAATCTCATGAATTTATCCTTTTGTGATTTAGCCCCACGCTATTAGGGGCAAAAGTCTCTTTCAATTACAAATTCCTTTATAATGGGTTGCACTAGATTTTACAAGTTTACAAATATGGAACTTTTCGGCACGCACTGCCCAGTTCACTCAGCCTACAGAGGTTTTACGCATTATGTTTGGGTTTTTTCGTAAAAAAGATAAAAAACAAGAGTTAAACGGTCAACAAGAAACGCAGGTTATTGACGAACGCGAAGAACACATCGAGCAACCTGTTCCTGCGCCAATAGCAGAAGAAATCAAACCAGTAGAAGCAAACTTAGCGCCCCTACAAGTCCCTACCAGCGACTTGGCTGAAAACGTATCAGCAGCCGACGAAAAGCCCATTCAAGTCATTCAAGCGCCTCAAACTGAAGAAAAACCTACAAAAACTGGCTTGTTTGCGCGCTTAAAAAACCAGCTCACAAAAACACGCCAGGCCTTCAGCGATGGCTTAGCTAATCTAATTTTAGGCAAAAAAGAAATCGATCAAGACTTGCTTGATGATCTAGAGATGCTATTGCTTACTGCGGATGTGGGGGTGGATGCCACAGACCAAATCATTCAAAACCTGACCGGACAAGTGTCACGTAAAGAACTTAAAGACCCTCAAGCACTGATTGATGCGCTCAAACACCAGCTTTCCGATTTGCTCACCCCTGTCAACCAACCCCTAGTGATCGACACCAGCCAAAAACCCTTTGTTATTTTAATGGTTGGCGTGAATGGTGTGGGCAAAACTACCACCATTGGTAAACTGGCGAAAAAGTTTCAGCTAGAAGGTAAATCCGTGATGCTCGCAGCGGGCGACACCTTCCGTGCGGCGGCGGTGGAGCAGCTTCAAACCTGGGGCGAGCGCAATAAGGTGCCCGTGATCGCACAGGGCACGGGCGCCGATTCTGCCGCAGTTATCTTTGATGCGATTCAATCGGCGAAGGCGAAAAAAATCGACATACTGATTGCCGATACCGCGGGGCGTTTGCATACCCAAAGCAACCTGATGGAGGAGCTCAAAAAAGTCCGCCGCGTAATTCAAAAGGTCGAAGCCAGTGCGCCACATGAAGTGATGCTGGTGCTGGATGCTGGCACCGGACAGAATGCAATTAGTCAAGCCAAACAGTTCAATGCCGCAATGCAACTTACAGGCCTGGTACTTTCTAAACTCGACGGCACGGCAAAAGGCGGGGTTATTTTCTCATTGGCACAACAATTGCCTATCCCTGTGCGCTATATTGGTGTAGGCGAAAAAATTGATGATCTTCGTGAATTTAACGCCAAAGAGTTTACCGACGCACTTTTTGCCAAGTCAGATAAAACCGAATAGGAGTTGACAGTGTTTAAAGGACTAAAATATAAACCCACATTATCAGTTTTTAAAGCATTCGCTTTAACGGCTTCGCTTGGTTTGCTCGCTGGCTGCGCAACCCAGCCCCCTCCTGCCAATACCCACAGCAATATTTGTAAAATTATTGAGCATGATCGAAATTGGTATATTGCGGCCAAAAAATCAGAAAAAAAATGGGGCACTCCTGTCGCCACACTCAAGGCTTTTGTGCATCAGGAATCTCGCTTTGTTCATAATGCACGTCCCCCCAGGGACTATGCGCTAGGCTTTATTCCCTTACCTCGAAAATCAAGTGCGTATGGTTTTGCACAAGCTCAAGATCCTGCATGGCACGACTATCAAAAAGCGACGGGAAAATTCAATGCGCGGCGCAACAATGTTAACGATGCGCTTGATTTTATAGGTTGGTACAACTCAGTATCCAATCAACGAAATGGGATTTCACTCAACGACCCTTATAATCTCTATCTTGCATACCATGAAGGTCATGGTGGTTACCGACGCAAAACCTATAATCAAAAACCCTGGTTGCTTGATGTAGCTAAACGGGTAGAGCGTCAATCCCGCATGTATGACCAACAACTTAAAAACTGCCCAAACCTGCCTAGACGTTTTTGTATTTGGCCTTTTTGTTAGTGTCCCAATCAACGAGCACCAGGCCTGGTTGTCTTGACCACTTAACTCAAATAAAAAAAGCCCCGCCAGTTATTCACTGACGGGGCTTTTTTAGGCTTAATATCCAGCTAAATGTTTAGCTTAATGTAATCGCTCGATTACATCATGCCGCCCATGCCGCCCATTCCGCCCATATCGCCACCTGCTGAACCACCGTCTTTTTTCGGTAGGTCGGCAATCATCGCTTCAGTGGTGATGATTAGGCCCGCAATAGACGCTGCATTTTGTAGAGCAGTACGCGTTACCTTAGCCGGGTCAATAATACCCATTTCTAACATATCACCATACTCTTCCGTTGCTGCGTTAAAGCCAAAGTTAGCTTTGCCTTCTTTTACCTTGTTAACCACCACTGAACCTTCTAGGCCACAGTTTTGTACAATTTGACGCAGTGGCTCTTCCATTGCACGCATCGCAATTTGAATACCCACGTCTTGGTCATGGTTATCGCCTTTGACGGTGACATTCGCTTTAGCACGAACTAATGCCACACCACCACCAGGCACTATACCTTCTTGAACCGCGGCACGGGTTGCATGCAACGCATCGTCAACACGATCTTTTTTCTCTTTCATTTCCATTTCAGTCGCTGCGCCCAACTTGATCACCGCAACCCCGCCAGCTAATTTAGCCAAACGCTCTTGAAGCTTCTCTTTGTCATAATCAGACGTGGTGTTAGCCAACTGAGATTGGATTTGTGCACAACGTGCTTCGATATCGGCTTTAGCACCCACACCATCAATCACAGTGGTTGCATCTTTGGAGACATTAATGTTTTTCGCTTGACCTAAATCCTCTAGCGTAATGCCTTCTAGTGTCATGCCCACTTCTTCAGAAACCACTGTTGCACCAGTCAATACCGCGATATCTTGTAGCATGGCTTTACGACGCTCACCAAAACCTGGTGCTTTGACCGCTACTACTTTTACAATACCGCGCATATTGTTAATGACCAGGGTTGCCAACGCCTCGCCTTCAACGTCTTCTGCTACGATTAACAATGGACGGCCTGCTTTTGATACCGCTTCTAGCGCGGGTAATAGTTCACGGATATTAGAAATTTTCTTATCCGTTAATAAGATATAAGGGTTTTCCATTTCCGCGACCATTTTCTCTTGGTTTGTGCAGAAATAAGGCGATAGGTAACCACGGTCAAACTCCATCCCTTCAACCACATCAAGCTCGTCATGCAATGAAGAACCTTCCTCGACGGTAATGACACCTTCTTTACCTACACGCTCCATCGCTTCGGCGATCATTTTGCCAACCGTGCTGTCAGAGTTGGCAGAAATCGTACCGACTTGTGCAATAGAATCGGTGGTTTCGCAAGGCTTAGACATTTTTTGAATTTCTGCGACCACCGCTTCAACCGCTTTGTGAATACCACGGTTTAAATCCATTGGATTCATGCCCGCTGCAACCGACTTCATACCTTCACGCACAATCGCTTGCGCTAATACGGTTGCCGTTGTTGTACCGTCACCGGCAACATCATTGGTTTTAGAAGCGACCTCTTTAACCATCTGCGCGCCCATATTTTGGAACTTATCTTCTAGTTCAATTTCACGCGCTACCGATACACCATCTTTAGTAACAGAAGGCGCGCCAAATGATTTTTCAATCACCACGTTACGGCCTTTAGGACCTAGGGTTACTTTAACTGCGTCTGCTAGGATATTAATTCCTTCAACCATACGCTCACGTGCTTCGATACCAAATTTAACTTGTTTTGCCATTGTGTAATTTCCTCAATTTAATGTGTTAAGAAAGTCTAAATGTAACGCTACGTAAACCAACAATTAACCGCGAATCGCGATAATGTCGTCTTCACGCATGACTAATAGCTCTTCGCCATCTACTTTTACTTCTTGACCTGAATACTTGCCGAACAATACTTTGTCGCCGACTTTCACCGTCATCGCTACGACTGCACCGCTGTCTGAAGCCTTACCCGGGCCTACAGCAACCACTTCACCTTCAGCAGGTTTTTCTTTTGCTGAATCAGGAAGTACGATCCCGCCCGCTGATACTTTCTCTTCTTCTAAGCGACGAACAACAACGCGGTCATGCAAAGGTTTAATGCTCATAGATAGTTCTCCTAACATTGTTAAATTTAATCGTGGGGTTTAAGGCCGATTCGCCTCTCAGAAAATCGGCAGAATTTATAAAGACAAGACTAATATGGGGCTAGGTAACGAGGATTCAAGAGGGGAAAATTAAAAAAGTTACCTTTTTTAAAATGAAACCGCTGGCAAGGTCTCAAAACCGGGTTTGGCGAAATAATAACCCTGCATCAAACGTACGCCGAGATCGGCATAAAACGCAACTTCTTCTTTGGTTTCCAAGCCTTCTGCTAAAACCGTAATACTGAGATCATTACAAATCTGCATCAAGCCTCGTGCGATAGATTGCTTAATCGGATTCTGATCTATATCACGCACCAGCTCCATATCAATTTTAATAATATTGGGTACAAAACTCGCCAACATGTTTAAACCTGCATGACCGGCACCAAAGTCATCCAATGCGGTGGTAAAGCCCTGCGCTTGGTACTCAGAAAAAATACGCGTCATGTGCTTTACATCAGCAACCTGTTCAGATTCTGTGATTTCAAACATCAGCCGTTCAGTAGGAAAGTTGAATTTGTTTGCGGCTTCAAGGGTGCTGCTAATACAATGCCGTGGCTCATAAACCGCATTAGGCAAAAAGTTAATACTTAACATATGTTTCAGTTTAAGCTCGCTGGCGAGTTGGATCGCTTTTACCCGGCAGGCCTGGTCAAACGCGTAACGGTTTTGATCGTTTACCTTGCTGAGCACTTGATAAGCGCCCTCACCCTGACAACCACGAACCAGGGCTTCATACCCAAACAAACATTTATTTTTCATATCAACAATCGGTTGAAATGCAAAGGTAAACTCAAAACCCAGCGGTTTGTGGCACTGCTTACAGCCTGATAATATTTCTTCCACCGGAAAATGCGTTGTCATGAAATACCTCCATTTGTCCATGGACATTTACAAAATAACATTTATAGTTATTATTACACAAACTGGATTTACAAATTAACCTTGCAGCCACCATTTATACTCATAAAACGCAGAATTGCTAGCGTTGATCGATAAAACCATCACCCCTGCGCTCAAAGAAGTCGCGGATGAGCTGAACAAGAAAATTTAGTGCTGAAGCAGAAGCATTTAATAGCGATGTTAAATCTGACGGTTATGGCGCGAACAACACCATGGCTTCAATGTTTACGCTGACTACACCCTTGGCAGCAACACCTATAAAATCATGCTAGCCGAGGTTGAAAACTACGGCGAAAAGATTATTCACCTTAGAGTTGATCACCAGCAAGAATAATGGCGGCGCACAAGCCGTTGGTTTGCGTTACGTTTTTAAACAAGCTATGCTGATGACGACTCGTGACGGCCTTCTGAACCATCAACAGGCGGATCAACATCGGGTCGATTTTCCTTAACCCATTCTTCATCCTGACGCGGGTCCATTTCAGCTAAGACTTCACCCGATGCCATGGGCACTGCCACATATACGTTCATGTTTTCGACCGCAATACGCTCAGCTTGCAGTGAATACACACCCAAAGCCAACGCAAACAAAGCAAGCACAATAAAAAACGCCGCCGCTGAAAAACCAAGTATAAAACCTAACATCAACGGCGCAGTAAACGAGCCTAATCCATAGGAAAACAATAGGGTGCGGCTAATTTCGACTAGGTCTTTGTTTTCATCAAACACATCATTCGCACGCGCCACACTCAATGGGTAAATACTAAACAAGCTCATGCCGAGCAAAAACCCAACGGCATACAACAAGACCACACTATCGCGCCAAATCCAAGGCAAAACCAGCATTAACGCAAAGATAGCCACACTAAAAAATCCAGCCCAAGCCAGCATTTTTCGCCGCCCTAGACGGTCAGACAAAATCCCTACCGGTAGCTGCGCCACTAACCCACCCAGAATGGTAATCGCCATAAACAAAGACACCACACTCGCTTGATCAAACACATTCAGCACATACAAAGGTAACATGGTATAAAACGCCCCAACAAACACACCGCCAATAAAACTACCGACTAAGGCCAAAGGCGCAATCGATAACAATTTAGGCATACTATAGCGCTCAAAGGGCTTCAGTATCGGCTGGGTAACACGGGTAATCGCTACTAACACCAGTGAGCAGAGCACTAAAATAGAACCTAACATAAAAAGGGTGGTGGCCGGCATCTCAAACATTAACAGCAACTGCCCCAAGGCTAAAGCCAAGAAGAAAACGATGGTGTAAATGGCCAGAATTTTGCCACGATCTTGGGGTGAGCTTTTTTCATTTAACCAGCTTTCTAACACAATTAACATGGCATAAAACGCAAACCCTGACACCAAGCGTAATCCCGCCCAAAACCAAGGATCAAACCACAAAGCATGACCCAGAAACGCCATCACCATAATGGCTGAAAAGGCGGAAAAACTGCGGGCATGGCCAACGGTCACAATCAGCTTTTGGCTAAACACCGCCGCTAACATCGCGCCCAAAAAAAATGCGGCATTAATTAAACCAATAATCCCTTCTGCCAAGCCTTCTTGCTTGAGGAAGACACCAACAAAGGTCATCAACAAGCCATAGCCGGTCGCTAATAACGCAATCGAAAAAAACAGCGATGAAATGGGCAATAAGGTTCTTTTAAAAAACATCCACTCTCCTAAAGCAAGCAAGGCTTCCTTTGCACTCGCGCCGAAAGCCTTGCTATGTTAAAACTAAAATAAAAGGGAGTTAGGACAATACGAGATTATCTCGATGAATCAAAGACACATCGTCCATATAGCCTAAAATTTCCACAATTTTATGGCTTGGTTGACGCAGAATTTTTTGAGCTTCATCCCAATCATAGTTCACCAAACCGCGCGCAACTTCACGGCCAAGTGGGTCTTGGCAAATCACCATTTCGCCACGTTTGAATTGGCCTTGAGCTTCTATCACCCCAACCGGTAACAAACTGCGCCCCTGTTGCATCAGCACCCGCACCGCACCATCATCCAGCATCAATACACCGCGTGCTTGCAAATGGCCTGCTAACCATTGTTTGCGCGCTTTTATCGGCTCTAGGTCTGGAATAAGCAAGGTGCCGTAATCATCACCTGCAAATAATTTTGGCAGGATGTTAGGTTCACGCCCAGAGGCAATTAAAGTTGCCGTACCCGATCGCGCCGCCCGTTTCGCCGCCATCACTTTAGTATACATCCCGCCACGTCCTAGCGAACCGCCTTCAGGACTCGCCATGGCTTCGATATCTTTGCGGCTCACCTGCGCTTGTTTAATCAGCTGCGCATTGGGGTTTTCGCGTGGATTGCTGTCATACAGACCCTGCTGGTCGGTCAAAATCACTAAAACATCTGCGCTAATCAGATTCGCGGTCAGAGCCGCTAGGGTATCGTTATCACCAAACCGGATTTCATCGGTTACTACCGTGTCATTTTCATTGATGACCGGAATCACGCCATGTTCGACCAGTGTTTGGATAGTGGAGCGCGCATTGAGGTAACGCGCACGATTAGATAAATCATCATGCGTCATTAAAATTTGTGCGGTATGCAAGCCACTTTTAGCAAACTCCGACTCATAGGCTTGCACCAAGCCCATTTGCCCGACGGCAGCCGCCGCTTGCAGTTCGTTTAATGCCGTGGGGCGGGTTGTCCAACCTAGGCGTTTCATGCCCTCGGCCACCGCTCCCGACGACACAATAATCAACTCAACACCTTGTTGGCGCACAATAACCATTTGCGCCACCCATTTAGCTAGCTCTTGCTGATTAAGCCCTGAGCCATCATTGGTTAACAACGCACTACCGAGTTTAATGACCCAACGTTTTGTTTTCTTTAGCGCCGCGCGTTCCATTGCCTAATTTTCCTCTTGCAAGGCCTGGGCTTTATTAGCCTGAAGTGTCCACGAAATTTTTTGCATTAATGCCTCAGTACCCTTACGCTCGACGGCCGAAACCTGGTGAACTTCACCCTGCCAGTTTAAGCGCTCAACAATATCTTTACAAACCGCATCGGCATCCTCTTCAAGCAACAAGTCGGTTTTATTGAGGACCAACCAACGCACTTTACCTGCCAGTTCTTCACTGAACTTTTCTAATTCTTTCTCAACTATGCGTACCGACTCCACCGGATCGGTTTCATCTATCGGTGCAATATCCACAACATGCAACAGCAGCCCCGTGCGCGATAGATGCTTTAAGAACTGAACCCCTAAGCCCGCGCCTTCCGCCGCACCCTCAATTAGACCCGGAATATCGGCAATAACAAAACTATTTTCAACCGATACGCGCACCACACCAAGATTAGGGTAAAGGGTGGTAAAGGGATAATCGGCTACCTTAGGGCGAGCGGCGGATACAGCACTGATTAAGCTGGACTTACCGGCATTGGGCAACCCCAACAAGCCAACATCCGCCAAGACTTTCATTTCTAACAATAGCTCGCGTGCTTCGCCGTCTTCACCGAGTGTATGCTGATGCGGCGTGCGGTTGGTTGAGCTTTTAAAATGCACATTGCCCAAGCCATGACGACCCCCTTGGGCAACCAATAGTTTTTGTCCATTTTCAGTTAAGTCACCTATGACTTCTCGAGTATTAATGTCTAATACCTGCGTACCAATCGGCACGGGGATAACAAGGTGCTGACCTGCGCTGCCGGTTTTTTGGTTGCCCATTCCAGACTGGCCGTTTTGTGCCTTATAACGCTTGGTAAAACGAAAATCAACCAGCGTGTTTAGGTTCGAATCTGCAACAAAATAAACGCTCCCACCATCGCCACCATCGCCACCGTTTGGCCCGCCAAACGGAATATATTTTTCACGTCGAAAACTGATGATTCCATTTCCACCGCGACCAGCCTCAACATGTATTTGTGCTTCATCTACGAACTGCATAGTGTTCCAACCTAATTTAGGGCTTTTCTTGAGTTAAACAAACCTAACTCATCAATGATATTAATTTACAAAACAAAAACGCCCTGCACATTAAATATCGTGCAAGGCGTTTTTTATTTTAACACGCTAACGTTCGATTGCTTAGGCTGACTGCTCTAAGATCTCTACGTAAGTACGCATTGGCTTGCCCTTAGTAACAAACGCAACTTGACCATTTGCCTTAGCATATAAAGTATAGTCTTTACCAACACCTACGTTTACACCAGCGTGGAACTTAGTACCACGTTGACGCACGATAATGCTTCCAGCTGAAACGGTTTCGCCACCAAAACGCTTAACACCTAAGCGCTTGGCATTAGAGTCGCGACCGTTGCGTGTACTACCTGCGGCCTTCTTATGTGCCATGGTTTTACCCTCTCTGTAACAAGCCTAATAATATATTATCCAACCAGGCCTGGTTATTTTGTTAAAACTTAAGCTGAAATACCAGTGATTTCAACTTCAGTATAGTTTTGGCGATGGCCTTGCTTAGAACGAGACTTGTTCTTACGACGACGGAACTTGATGATAGTCACTTTTTTACCGCGACCGTTACTTACAACAGTAGCCGCAACCTTAGCGCCTTCAACAACAGGCGTGCCTAACTTAATAGACTCACCTTCACCGACCATCAAGACTTGATCAAATTCAACTTTATCACCTTCATTAAGACCCAAAGTCTCAATGCGCAAAGTTTGACCTTGACGAACTCGATATTGCTTGCCACCGGTTTTAATTACCGCATACATATGTAACACTCCCGGATTGAAAATTCTGTTAATTGGACGATTCTGCTCGAGCCGTCGCTACAGTAAAAGCGAGATTATATAGATTTTTATTTTGTAGGTCAAAGCAAATAAGAAATATTTTATAAAGTTGCTGAATATTTATTTAGCAAAAAGCTTTTAAATACCTAAGAATCATACTAAACTTCTCTGTTATTTATTTATCAAACTGTATTTATGACACTGAACGAAATTCGCCAACTAATTTTAACGGATATTCAAGCGACCGATCAGCTTATCCTTGACCGCCTTGCTTCGGATGTTGTTTTAATCAATCAAATTGGCCAATACATTATCAATAACGGCGGTAAACGCTTAAGACCCCTTATGGTATTGCTTAGCGCCAAGGCGTGTGGCTATCAAGGACAACACCATCTAATTATGGCGGCGGTTATTGAGTTTATTCACACCTCGACCTTGCTACATGATGATGTGGTCGATGAGTCTGATACTCGGCGCGGTAAAAAAACCGCCAATGAAGTATGGGGCAATGCGGCCAGTGTATTAGTGGGTGATTTTCTCTATTCTCGTTCATTTGAAATGATGGTTGAGCCAGGCTTGATGCGTATTATGCAAGTCATGTCTGAAGCGACCAACATCATTGCAGAAGGTGAAGTACTTCAACTTCTCAACTGCCATGATGCAAATACCGATGAAAAGCGCTATATGGATGTGATTCACCGTAAAACAGCCAAATTATTTGAAGCGGCTGCCCAAATGGGGCCTGTACTGACACAACAACCTGAGCTGGAACACGCTCTCGCTAGTTATGGCTGTCACCTAGGTGCGGCTTTTCAATTGATAGACGATCTACTCGACTACACAGCGAGTGCGGATGATTTAGGCAAAAGTATTGGCGATGACCTAGCCGAGGGCAAGCCGACTTTGCCGTTAATTTATGCGATGCAACACGGCACTGCGCAACAAAAAGAGTTGGTTAAACGTGCAATAGAATCCGAAGGCATTCAATTGCTCAATGAAGTGTCTGAGATTATTCAACAAACAGGCGCCATCGACTTTACTCGTCAGCGAGCGCAACACGAGGCGGAGCTTGCCAAAAGTGCGCTGGCTCCACTCGCTGATTCAGACTATAAATCAGCGCTTATTTCGCTAGCTGATTTAGCCGTAAACCGATCAAACTAACGTCTTTCAATATCTATACCACTTGACATTAACTCAAGCTGAGCTTGTAGGCGCGCCTCTTCTTCTTTCTTACGTGCATCAACAAATAACTTATATAACTCAAGGTTATTTAATTTGGTTTTCCCCCAATCTATTCGACGCAACAACCAACGTGTCATATACTTTATTACTTTCATTTGATCTAACGAATGGTAGAGCATTTCAGGTTTAGGCCGAAGACCGTGCATTCGTTCTACATAAATAGTTTGCATTTGAGCATCTGGCGTAATTAGAATAAAACCATTTTGACTATCATCAAAGCTACTACTGTAGTAAACACGCACTACCCTACCCATACTGTAAATCGCTTTGGATAGGATGGTTGACTCCGCCTTACCGTTTACACCCACCGTATGAATAAAGATATTTTGAGTCTTCAAAGAGCGAAAAAACTGTTCAACCTCGCCAAACTCAACCTCCTTAAATCGCTGCTGGGATAACTGATTGGCATTTTTTACCGAATCTGACCGTCGCTCTAATGATTTAAAGAAGTAAGCTAACGCAGGTGTAATATCTGTTTTATTTGCCATAAACATCACCTCTAGGTTGTTAACGGCTCAAAAATAAAATCCTAAACCCTTATAAAATCCTAAACCCTTAATAACCTCAGAATGGCACGTCGTCGTCGAAATCATTCGGTTGATAAGCTGGGCGCTGTTGTGGCGCAGGTTTTTGAGGCTGCGGCGCAGGGCGTTGAGGAGCTTGCTGAGCACCACCCGCCATAGGCGCTTGAGCATAACCACCCATGGCTGCCTGCTGAGGTCTAGCTTGAGGCGCTTGGGCCTGACCATAACCACCGTCATAACTTTGATCAAAACCCACATCGCCGCCTTGACCATAACTCCCTTGTCCAGCTTGTCCGCCCTGATTGCTACTACGTCCACCTAGCATTTGCATAGTGCCACTGACATCAATCACGACTTCGGTGGTGTATTTATCCTGCCCGGTCGCCTGGTCTTGCCATTTACGGGTTTGCAATTTTCCTTCTAAATAGACTTGCGAACCTTTGGTTAAGTATTGCTGGGCAATCTCAGCCAATTTGCCAAAAATTACCACGCGATGCCATTCGGTGCGCTCTTGTTTTTCGCCCGTTGCGCGGTCATTCCATTGCTCACTGGTAGCGATGCTTAGGTTAGCAATCGCATTGCCATTTGCGGCATAGCGAACTTCCGGATCACGCCCAAGGGTCCCTACTAATATTACTTTATTTACTCCACGCATAACTTACTCTCTCGTTTTAGCTTTTTGAAAATAATCGATAAGGGCCCCTTCACTAACCAATTTTCGGTCAATTTTAAAGTAAGCCTTTTGTTCTTCCGCAATCACGACCGCTTCAAACACGCCCTCATATTCACATAATTTATTTTGTAGGTACTCTACTTCGTCAGGGTTGACTGGGCCGATCGTGACTGATGCAATGCTCCAAGGATTGGGTTTTTGCATGGTTGCCGCTAGTGCAAACCAAATAAACCCAATAATCACCGTAAAAGCAAACACGCCATCATACCCATAATACTGGTAACACAAGCCTCCGACCGCGCCTCCGACCGCCGCACCCATAAACTGGCTACTGGAATAGACGCCCGATGCGGTGCCCTTTTTATCCGCTGGCGATAGTTTGACCACCAAGGATGGCAAAGAGGCCTCTAATACATTAAACGCCGTAAAGAACAACAGCAACCAAAAAAACAACCAGACATAACTCGAATGGAACTGGCTCATACCCAGCTGAGCAAGCGCAATCATCAGAATTGCGCCTGCAAAAATCTGCTTCATGCGTCCTTTTGATTCAGCCTGGATGATCAGCGGCACCATTAATACAAACGAAAGCAACATGACCGGCAAATAAATTTCCCAATGACTTAAGGAGTCCATGCCCGCTTCATCGCGCAACATAAACGGCACCGCAATAAACATGGCTGTCAAAATAGCATGCAAAATAAACACGCCCACATCCAAACGAACCAACTGACCATTCTTTAACACTTCGGCTAACTGGCTAGGTACCGCTTGCGCTTCACGTTGAAACTGCTGGTTTTTAATTTCCGGAACCGCAAATACCACCAACAACATACCCAAAATAGACAAGGCAGCAATCACCCAGAAAATTCCTCGCACACCGATAAATTCGGCTAATAACGGCCCGGCGACCAGTGACAAGGTAAATGACAAGCCAATCGTAATCCCCACAATCGACATAGCACGTAGTCGATAAGACTCACGAACCAGATCCGACACACTCGCCGTCAACACCGCTGCAACAGCGCCCGCCCCTTGAATCGCTCGACCCAAAATCATCACTTCAATCGAATCGGCCAGCGCACAGACAATGGACCCGATCAAAAAAACAAACAATCCAATCAGCATCAGCGGCTTACGGCCAAAACGGTCCGATAGCATGCCATAAGGAATTTGCAATAAGGCCTGGGTTAAACCATAAGCACCAATTGCTAAACCAATTTGTAAACCCGTTATATTAGTAAACTCCTGCTCGGCAAACAGGGCAAATACTGGAAAAATCATAAACAAACCGAGCATGCGCGTAGAAAAAATACCAGCGATTGCAGCAGTTGCACGACGTTCTAGTGGGTTCATTCGACGCGATAAAACTTCAGACATAGTTAACCTTTTTGTTTATCGTCCTGCGAACAGGGAGTAGAATTATATTTTGAAAGATTATACCACCTAGATTAAACCGGAGAACCGCGAAATGAAAATCAACACAATGCGATCAACCCTATCAATGCTAAGCCTAGCCTTGAGTTTAGCCTTACTACCAGGCCTGGTGATGGCGCAGCACAAAATCCATTTTGCGATAACCGAGCAGGCAATGGTTGAAAATGATCGTGTCATCGTGCAGTTTAATGCCCAATTTCAAGCGGATGACGCCCAGGCTGTGAGCCAAAAAGTCAACCAAATGATGCGCCAAGCCATCAGCCAACTCAGTGCCGTTGAACGCTCATTTATTCAAACCGGAAACTACAGCGTACGCCCACAACACAATCGCTCAGGGGTTATTACGCACTGGCAAGGACAACAACAACTCACGCTGACCCTTCCGGTTGAGCTTGATATTAGTGAAATTCTTTCTCGACTCCAACCCTATCTGAGCTACCAGTCGATGCAGGCAGACATTAGCCATCAAAAACGCACTGAAGCCGAACAAGCCCTCATTCAGCAAGCCTTAAAAAACTATCAACACCAAGCCAAACTCATTGCTAAAAGCTTCAACCAAGCTGAATACACACTACTCGAAACCCATATACAAACACAGCGACAGGCTCGACATTACGCCCAACCCCGTATGGCTTTAGCGTCTTCAGCAATGGAAAGTGCGCCCATAATCGAAGCTGGCGAAAATATTGTCAGCGTCAATATAAGCGGTATTTTAGCCCTTGAAGATTAAGCCAAACTAAGTCGCAGCTGCACAATCTGCTGTTCAATCTGCTGGCGTTTTTCGTCACTCATCGCGTCTAGGTGCCGTACCTGCATCCCTAAGCGCGGATGGCCTCGAAACCGTTCTTGATGCTGTTCAATAAACCCCCAATAGAGGGTGGTAAAGGGGCAGGCCTGCTGACCGGTTGCTTCTTTGGGTTTATAACGACAGGTTTGGCAATAGCCCGACATTTTATCAATATACTGCCCGCTGGCAATATAGGGTTTGCTGGCCATCAAACCGCCATCGGCAAATTGGCTCATGCCCAACACGTTGGGCAATTCCACCCACTCCACCGCATCGACATACATGGCTAAATACCACTCGTGCACCTGCTCAGGCTTCGCTTGCCATAACAAAGCAAACAACCCAGTCACCATCAAACGCTGAATATGATGGCCATAGCCATGCTCCAACACTTGGCCGATCGAATCTTTCAAACAAGCCATCTCGGTCTGACCTGTCCAATAAAAAGCCGGTAAATCCTGCTGCGCATCCAAGGCATTCATAGTTAACCAATCCGGCATATAGGACCAGTACAAGCCGCGCACATATTCGCGCCAGCCTAAAATTTGCCGAACAAAACCCTCTACCGCATTCAAAGGCGCACGCCCTTGTTGATACGCCTGCTCGGCAGCGGCAATCACTTCTCGCGGATTCAGTAACTTTAAATTAAGCGCCACAGCTAATAACGAATGATACAACCAGGCCTGGTTCGGCCACATCGCATCCTGATAGTCGCCAAACTTTGCTAACCGATAAGTAATAAAGTCGTCCAAGGCTTGTAACGCCTGCACACGGGTCACCGGCCAAGCAAAGTTGTCTAGCTGTCCAGGATGCGCGGCAAACAGCGTTTTAACCTGTAGCCTTACCGACTCAGTAATCGCATCGGGCGCGAACCGCAACGGAAGCGGTACAGCTTGTGGGCCTGCCTTGCCAAAACTCTGCCGGTTGTCGGCATCATAATTCCACTTGCCACCCAGCGGCTTTTTGCCATCCATTAAAATACCCGTGCGTTGGCGCAAGGTGCGATACCAATATTCCATCGTCGGTTTTTTACGCCCCGTGAGCCAGGCTTTAAACTCACCGGGTTCAGCAATAAAATGGTTATCTGGCTGAATACTCAGCGCAATAGCCGCCTGATGACAGGCTGTTTTTATTTGCTGCAGCACCCGATAATCACCCGGTACGACCAACTCAACCGAGCCGACTGGATGGCGAGATAAAAAATCACCCAAAGCCTGCTCAAAACTCGCAAAATCATGACTACCCAACTGAAAATAATGCAACGACCAGGCCTGGTGGCGCAAGGTCTGGGCAAAATGGCGCATGGCACTTAAAAACAGGGTAATCCGTTGTGGATGTGATTTAACATGCGTTGACTCCGCCATGACTTCAGCCATCCACACCGCATCCTGCTGCGGATCAAAATCCTGCCAAATCCCTGAATCCTGATTCAGTTGATCACCCAGCACTACAACCAGTTTTCTAATCATGTTTTTTTTCGTGTTCTACGGCAACGTTCAGAGCAATAGATCACCTGCCCCCAGTCTTTTGCCCATTTTTTACGCCACACAAACGGACGCTGACACACTGGGCAAATTTTGCTTGGCAATTCCGATTTCTTGCGCATTTTCATTTAAAACAAACTCAATTGTGGGCTATCTGCTGAACCATCGCTCGGTTTAACTTTATGACGGGTGGCGCGCTTTAAACGACTGCCATGCTGTATATAGACTTTTTTCGCTTGATCCTTGGCACTAGGCTGTTTACGTAAGGCGGACAGTTTCTGCTTTGCCGTACGCGCCGAGACATCTAAGTCGACAATAGGCCAAGGATAGTTCTGCCCCAGCACCAGGCCTGCTTGCGCCAACCACTCAGGTGCCACCTCCCAGGGCGCATGGATAAATGCGGGTTCTAAAGCGGCTAATTCTGGGCACCACTGACGAATAAACTGTCCATCGGGGTCATGATCTTGCGACTGCTTAACTGGGTTGTAAACGCGCATCGCATTAATCCCCGTGGTGCCGGATTGCATTTGCACTTGTGAATAATGAATCCCCGGTTCATAGTCGGTAAATAATCGCGCCAATAAAGGCGCGGTTTGTCGCCAATCTAACCACAATTGATAACTGGCAAAGCTCATCACCATCGCGCGCATCCGAAACGCCAACCAACCCGAATGACGCAAACAGCGCATACACGCATCTACCAAGGGCACACCGGTTTGCCCCGTGTACCAGGCCTGCAAAAAACCAACATTTAACTCGGTTCGCAATAACTCGGTATCTGCCTGCAAACACTTAAACTCTAGTTCTGGTTCAGTTTCCAGCTTTTGCATAAAATGGCTTTGCCAATGCAAGCGCGAAATAAATGCCGTCAATGCCCGCTTGTTCCGCTCGGCGACCTGGGCGCGCGCCTTAAAAGCCGCCTGCATCACCTCCCGAATCGACAGGCTGCCCCAAGCCAAATGCGGACTAAGCCGTGAACTTGATTGGCGAGAGGCCAAGGGTTTTGAAATGTCATAAAGATAACGACCGAGATGTCGTTGTAAAAAATCATCTAAGCGCACCACACCTCGCGAGCGACCACCCGGCTGACTAAGCTCATTCGGCTCAATCGGTGCGGGTAAATAGGCCGAGGTGTAATCGGCTAACAACGACTTAGTTAAAACAGGCGTTTTCACCAGGCCTGCTAGAGACTTAGGAGGCGAAACTAAAGGTTGATTAAAAAACAGCTGCGCCCATCCCTGCCAGTCATCCCGGTCTAATCGCCCACGATAAATCGGCTGCTGAGAATACTCATGCCATACAATAGACCGGGTTTTTAAAAACGCAGCGACCGCCCTATCCCGCTCAAAAGTCCAGTTATTGCCGGTTTCTTGATGCGACCAAACCGCCTCGATTTCAAACTGCACCGCAAGCTGTTGCAGCACCTCTCGCACGTCACCCACAGCAAACCACAAGCCCTGGCCTAGCTTACGCAAGTCAACATCCAGCTCGATTAAACAGTCCGCAATAAACCGCCATTGGCGCAAGCTGGCATCTGGTTGCTGCCATAGTTCAGGCTCAAAAATGTAAACCGGTAGAATAGCTGCGCGCTTAGCCGCTTGCGCAAGAGGCGCATGATCAAAAACGCGTAAATCACGCTTAAACCATACGAGTTGTACACTGGGCTTGTGTTGATTAGCCGGTTTATCCACAACCTAGCCCAAAAATTTACAAGAACTCAATTAAGGTTTTTTCAGTCGTCACTACACAATACATCGTCGCTCCTTAACCCGCATTAAGTGGGTAAGTGAAAGTTTGTCCATATTAATTGGTGAGCAAATTTTTTGGTAAAGTTATCCGCATCCACATCATCAATCCATTCTGGCTCACGCATCCCACCCGGATAATAAGCATAACCAATTTTATATTCTTCACCCATGCGCCCAAGTACAAAGGTTAATTTGGCACGGGTAGCACTAAAAATCAGTGAACAAGTCTTATTCGGGTTTATTTCGCAACGCAGCACCGGGGTTCCGGCATCACTTAAGCCCGCCGAATCGGCTTGTGCTTGCAATAGGCTATACAGCTGTTCGTATTCAGTCATCAGTTATCTCGTTTTTCCCAACCAAAAGAATCATTGTACTAAAAACTACCGCTAAGGGTGAGCCTGCTCAAAGGATGCAAAGTGTTCTAGCCGATAATAATTATTTAAACCACTGATACCGACACTATTTAAAGCCGTTAAATCTAGCCCGCCATCGGGCGTATAGTGCGGCTGCTCAATCCATACCTGTTCAATTTCCCCAACAATAATTACAGTGCTGTTATGTTTCACCGGTATTTCATCCACAAAGCGCAAGCCATATCTTACGGGCGATTCAGCAACAAAAGGGGCTGAAAAACCCGGTAGAAAAACAGGCGTTAGTCCCGTGACCTCGAACTCGGAAGTTTCAAGTGAGTATTTGGCCGAAGTCTGATGCGCCTTATGAACCCAATCAGGTTGAACATGGTTTAACGTATAACAACCCTTGTTAATCAGGTTATCATAACTGTGGCGTGGCACATCTCCCTTAGAACGCAATACCATGCCAATCAGCGGTGGCGCGCTACCCAAATGAAACACCGAGCTAAATAACGCTAAATTTGTTCGCCCCAGATCATCAATCGTTCCCACCAAATTAGCGGGCTTGATACCGGTAATCGAATTGATCAGATGAATTTGTTGAGTTTTAGAAAGCTTCGCTAAATCTTGGGCGGTTAAGTGCATAGAGAACTCGCAGTAGGCAAGGATAAAAATATGGTTTAAAATTTTGTTAAAGTTTAGACTAATCAGGCCTGGTTAAACGTGAATAAAGTGCGCAAGCCTTCCACATAACGCTCAAAGGCTTGCCATAAGTTAGTCACCCCGGCGCGCCAGACAGGAGTAGCGCCACTCCAAGTTCAAGACCGATAGTGAGTAAAACTGCACTTATTCTCCAAGACTAAGACTTACTAAAAGTCGTATCTAACCGACAAGCGAATGTCCCGACCCGGCTCCTCGGTTGCAAAACCGTCTTGCTCCAAGGTGGTGTGGTTGATATATTTTCTATCAAGTAAATTATTCACAGCGAACGCAAGCGAAAGGTTTTTTGTCGCATCCCACTTGGCTTGAACGTCATGGAGGATATAACCTGGACGCTTCATACGGTTATTCGGTGGGTTGTTCAGTGCTTCAACAGAAGTTAAGGTGTAGCCTAAAGCCCAGCCCTGATTAAGGTAAAATTGATTATCCCAAACCAAGGTATCGCCTGTTGGCGCACCGGTTCTGGCGGCAAAATGCATTTGCGGTGGTAAGTTATCGATATCGGTATGCGTGTAAGATACACGCGAATCTAAGCGCCCGCCTTTCCAGCCTGCTTTTAAGGTATAGCCTTGCACCTCGTAGGTTTGACCATAGTTATAAATTTGATCAACTTGACGGCTCCCCATGCCTCCTTCACCCGCTTCATGACGATATAAAATCATGTTTTCGATCTCTGTTTGGAAGAGGGTTAAATCGGCGTGCCATGCCCCACCCATAAATTGACTATTACGTTGGTCATAACGTAAGCCCAGTTCATAATGACGCGCGGTTTCCGCCTTAGCGGTTATGTCCGCATCGTCTTTAACAGCACGAGCAAAATGAATCGGAATATTGCCATAGCCTCTTGCCGACTCGCCATAACCACCATAGGTTTTTATTTCATTTGTCCAGGCATAGCTGACACTGGCATTAAGTGAGGTTTCGCTGCCTTTCAAAGTTTTACCTATATAGCGAGAGCTATAATCATCAACCCGAATGCCATAAGACAATAACCATGCGTCATGACTCATGCGGTTTTGAGCAAACAAACCCAAGTTTTGATAATGAATGACCTTTGAATTTGAACGCTGCCAACCGGATGTGGCATTAGTAAACGCACCACCCACCTCATCATAGTAATCTCCACCAGCGGTCAATTTATTATCAAAACCCAGAGCACTAAACGCCCATGTATTAGCAAGCTTACCGCCTTGAATTTCACTAGTGAATCGACTTCCACCATCAACCTTCCATTCAGTATCACTCACATAAAACTGGGTTTCTAAATTAATAGCATCAGAAAGAGGGTTTCAACGGTGATTTAAAGTTACAGTTTCTCTTGCCACCGTTTGATCTACCGGTGGCATTCTATTTCGCCCCTCCCATACACCCGGGTGATAAGGATAGTCACCACGCTGTTGATAACTTAAACCTTCAGTGGTATTTTTTTCATAACCCACTCGTAAAGTTTGATCCCGCCAGTCCAACAAACTCAACTTCACGAGAAAATTACGATCTTCATAAGCTGAATACGGAATCTTATTGCCACCACCAATGCGGGTATTTTCGGCATTGGTGCCGCCAAAATAAACCAGCGCACCCAGCCTATCGGAAAACTCTGAAAATACAGCGGTATTAAAGGTTTTACTCTCCGCCGCAGAGCCATAGCCGCCTTTAACAAAAGCGCCTACAGGTTGACCAGGTGCCAATAAATCCTGCGCATCCATTGTTTCAAATTTAACTGAACCACCTAAGGCACCCGGCCCCTCATCCGCCGCAACTACACCGGCACTGACTTCCACTTTTTTCAAGATTGCCGGATCAACACCTGTTATACCACCACGATGATTATGTAAGTTTTGACCCTGCTGCGCACCATCCACTGTGACTGACAAGTTACTGGATTCGATGCCACGTACGTGAAGACGACGAGCTTGACGATCACCCCCGCCAACCGTTACAGACGACTCCCCGCTAAAAAGATCTTTTAACTCTCTGGCTTGTGTTCGCTCAATTCGCTCAACAATGATTTCAGAGTTTGACAAGTCTTTAACAACGGTTACTGAAGGCAGGCTAGTCACTGAGTTTTCAACATCGTCCAACTTCTCCGCTAAAACGGCTGAAGTGACGAGTGACGTACAACAAAAAACAACTAAAGGCTTTAGACGCATAAGGGACCTCTTAAAATTTAGAATTAACAAAAATATAGGCAAATCTAATTGATAACGACTTTCATTTTATCAGTAGAAGATATATTATCAATAACCATTTCTATTTTTCTTTACTTTAAGATCTGTTACGGGTTAAACTTTCTGCAACTGACACAGATAAAACTCTTGCAAACAAGCTGAGCGAATTAAGGTCTGCCAACTTGAACCACCAACCCATCATGTTTCAAACCCAAAGGAGACAACAATGAAATCACTTAGTCCACTGAAAGTTTTAACGCTCGCCACGGCTATGCTGATGCCTTTTGCAACGCATGCCGAAACGGCCACACTCAACACGGTGAAAGCTGATCTACACAAAATACCCTCTCAAGCCAGATCAGCCGGCAGCGTAACCCAGCTCGCCACCGACCAACAGGGGCAGGGTTTAGTCATGCTGCGTTCTTTAAAAAAAGGGGATGTAACTCCGCCCCACAAAACAGGCACTCAAGCCGTTCGACTCGGGGTTGTCGTGTCGGGCGTGATTTATCACGGTGTGGGTGAAACGCTCGATCTAAGCAAAGAAACCGCCTATCATCCAGGTGATGTTATTTTAATGTCAGCGAGCCATACTTATTGGATGGCTGCACGCGATGCAGATGCCAGCATTATGTTTACCTTTGTCCCCCCCGCGCAACTCAACCCTGCCCTGCTTGAGCAGATGAAATAAAAACGGCACCAAAAGGTTTTTTGGGCAAAAAAATTGCTGAGCAGTTATCCCGCGTCGATGAAAGTTTTCCTGCGCACTTAAAAGATTGGAAAACCGAGCATATTGGACGTTACTTACTGGCTAACACTGACAACAACATTGGTAATTTAAAACTTGGGTATAATGCAGCCCTGCAGTTGCAGGCTCCTTTCGCACAGCATTCACGCAAGGAATACACCTCGCTCGCCGACCCTATTATGGATGAAGATGTCCTGCTCTCCGCTGCGGGTGGTGAGCATCAAAAGTTCGCCACCTTCTGCACTGAGATTGATACGCATGTCATTGTTAAGTTTTCACCCAAGGGCGACGATGCCAACGCGCGCCGCTGGAAAGATGTGCTTATTACCGAACATTATGCCGCCAAAGCCATAAATGAAACCGGCTTTGTGAGCGCCGCCAAAACCCATATTTTCGAGGATGGCGAGCGCCTGTTTCTTGAATCCAAGCGTTTTGACCGATCAGCTAAACACGGACGGCGCTCCATGCTATCACTGGAAGTGATTGGCGCAGAATTCGTGGGATCCGGCGTAAGCTGGATGGTCAGTTGTTTTCAACTTTTACAGCAAGACTTAATCAGTGAACAGGACTATATCAAGGTTGAGTTTTTGTCGGCCTTTGCGCGATATATCCATAATACGGATACACATCTAGGTAATATCAGCTTTGCAGCCCATCGAGAAGGCTTCTCGCTTTTACCGATTTATGACATGTGTTCTATGGGGTTCGCGCCCACAAGTAATGGTGAGGTGGCACCGCTAGGATTTAATTGGCCGGAATCCGTTAACGTCAAAAAAGTAGCGCTTAATGGCGTAAAACACTGCGCAACGCGCTTTTGGAACTACCTCGCTCAAGAACCTCTGCTTTCCGAGGCGTTCAGGCAATTTATTCACCAAAAGGTTATCCCGCAAATCCCCACTTAAGCAAGAGCCTTACACCCGATTTAAGAACTTACACCCGATTTAAGAAATAAAGTATGCTCCTATTAACCAGGCCTGGTTGCATACCGGGTGAAAAAACGAATCATGCTATAATTATCCCTTTGCTTAATTTAACGGGTTGACCATGCTTGAGAACATTATTATTCGCGGCGCGCGAACGCACAATTTAAAGAATATTGATGTCACTTTACCGCGCGACAAGCTGATTGTGATTACCGGCTTATCGGGTTCAGGGAAGTCGTCCTTGGCGTTCGATACCATTTATGCCGAAGGTCAACGCCGTTATGTTGAATCCTTGTCGGCCTATGCCCGTCAGTTCTTGTCGGTGATGGAAAAACCCGATTTAGACCATATCGAAGGCTTATCGCCGGCGATTTCGATTGAGCAAAAATCCACCTCACACAATCCGCGCTCAACAGTGGGTACGGTAACCGAAATTTACGATTATTTGCGCCTGCTTTTTGCTCGCGCTGGCACGCCACGCTGCCCAACCCACCATGTCGATTTAGAAGCGCAAACCGTTAGCCAAATGGTCGACCGCACGCTAGAACTGCCAGAAGGCACCAAGTGCCTGCTGGTTTCACCCGTGATTCGCGGTCGCAAAGGCGAACACGCCAACCTGCTCGACGAACTGCAAGCCCAAGGCTTTATTCGTGCGCGGGTCAATGGGCGGCTGATGGATTTAGATGGCAGCATTACGCTCGATAAAAACAAAAAACATGATATTGAAGTGGTGATTGATCGCTTCAAAGTACGCGACGACCTAAAACAGCGCTTGGCGGAGTCGTTTGAAACGGCATTGCGTTTATCCGATGGCTTAGCGCGCGTGGTGCCGATGGATGAAGAGGATGACTTTGAACTGCTGTTTTCCGACAAGTTTTCTTGTCCGCATTGTGGCTATAGCGTGCCCGAACTTGAACCACGTTTGTTCTCGTTTAACAATCCGCATGGCGCTTGCCCAACCTGCGACGGCTTGGGCATCAAAGAAAACTTTGATCCTGCACGGGTGATTACTCACCCCGAGTTGAGTCTTGCGGGTGGTGCAATTCGTGGCTGGGATCGTCGTCACAAGTATTATTATGATATTTTGCTAGCGGTCGCGACGCATTATGGCTTTGATATGGAAACCCCTTGGGGCGAATTGGATGAGAAATTTCAGAAAGTCGTGTTATTTGGCTCAGGGCGTGACAAGCTAGCCTTGCCGCATGGTCGCTATGCGCAGGTGCGTCGTTTTGAAGGGGTACTGCCCAATATGGAGCGCCGTTACACCGAAACCGACAGCAAAACCGTGCGCGATGAACTCGATAAATACCGCCTCACCTCACCCTGTAAAACCTGTGGCGGTGAACGTTTAAACGAAGCCGCGCGTCATGTGTTTTTTGCCGACATCACGCTACCCAAGCTAACCCGCAAATCCGTTGGAGATTTGTATGACTTTTTTGACCAGCTGAGTTTGACCGGTTCAAAAGGCCAAATCGCCGCGCCGATTTTAAAAGAAGTGCGCGAGCGTTTGTCGTTTTTGGTGAATGTGGGGCTAAACTACCTCACGCTCGATCGCAGCGCCGACACTTTATCGGGCGGCGAAGCACAGCGTATTCGCCTCGCCAGCCAAATTGGCGCAGGCCTGGTGGGCGTGATGTATGTGTTGGATGAACCCTCGATTGGCTTGCATCAACGTGACAATGACCGTTTGCTTAAAACCCTGACCCATTTGCGCGATTTGGGCAATACCGTGATTGTGGTCGAACATGACGAAGATGCGATTCGTGCCGCTGACTATGTGCTTGATATCGGCCCGGGTGCTGGGATTCACGGCGGACGCATTATGGCACAAGGCACCCCCGCTGAAGTCACCAACAACCCCCAATCGCTCACAGGGCAGTACCTTAAGGGTAGCCGCAAGATTGAAATCCCCAAAGCGCGCATTAAACCCGGTAAAAACTGGCTCAAAATCATCGGCGCAACAGGCAACAACCTTAAAAACGTCACGCTGGAAATTCCAGCAGGCCTGCTTACTTGCATTACAGGCGTTTCGGGTTCGGGTAAATCGACTTTAATTAACGAAACCCTGAGCAAAATCGCCGCCCGTGATTTGAATGGTGCGCTGAATGAACCCGCCGCCCATGACAAGGTAGAAGGCATCCAACATTTTGATAAGGCAGTCAATATTGACCAAAGCCCAATCGGCCGTACCCCACGCTCCAACCCCGCCACCTATACCGGTTTATTCACCCCGATTCGCGAGCTACTTTCCGCCACACCGGAAGCCCGCGCACGGGGCTACAACCCAGGGCGCTTTAGCTTTAATGTTAAAGGCGGACGTTGTGAAGCCTGTCAAGGCGATGGCGTAATCAAAGTAGAAATGCATTTTTTACCGGATATTTATGTGCCTTGTGATGTCTGCCATGGCAAGCGTTACAACCGCGAAACCTTACAGATTCAATATAAAGCCAAAACCATCCATGATATTTTGGAGCTAACGGTTGAAGATGCGCGGGCGTTTTTTGATGCGATTCCCGCACTGGCACGCAAGCTTCAAACCCTGATGGATGTCGGCCTGGGCTACATTAAACTTGGCCAAAGCGCCACCACCTTATCAGGCGGTGAAGCCCAACGGGTTAAATTAGCCAAAGAACTGTCGAAACGCGATACGGGCAATACGCTGTATATTTTGGACGAACCCACCACCGGCTTGCATTTTCACGATATTGAACAACTGATGAAAGTGGTCTATGAATTACGCGATCGCGGCAATACGATTGTGATTATCGAACATAATCTGGATGTGATTAAAACCGCCGACTGGTTGGTTGATTTAGGGCCAGAAGGTGGCGATGGCGGTGGCCAAATCATCGCCACCGGCACGCCTGAAGCGGTCGCCAATAACCCCGATTCGCATACTGGGTATTATTTGAAAACCTGGTTGAAGTGATAATTTAAGCATTCAAGCTTTTATATCCTTTTTATATCTAAGAGAGATGCGCTAGAGTTTGAAGCGCTTGCTTAACCTCCTGAATGTTTAAAACAGGCGCTGTTCTTTAATTACTCGCCAGAACAGCGCTACTTTGCCTTTAAAGCAGTCCTCTCACGGAGCGTTATTAATCACCTCTACCGCGAGGAAAAGTCTTTATCAATAAATTGCGCTAGGCTTTTTTAACGATACTGATAATAGACAGTAATATTACAGCACCAATTACGGCCATAATGATCCCACCTAACAAACCACCCGTGGTAATGCCGAAAAAGCCGAACACGAGTCCACCCATAACAGCTCCGACCACACCTACGACAATATTACCAATAATGCCAAAACCACTTCCTTTCGTTATAAAACCTGCTAGCCAGCCGACCAGCGCACCCACCGCTAAAAAGACAACTAAGTTAATAATATCCATACCTTACAGTGCCTCATATTTAACTTTTAATAAAAAGGTATGAGCCAATTACAAATCCGGCGGCGCCTACTATATATAAAGCTACTACCTTATTGGTGTCTGACCCTGTAACCGCTTTGGTTACTTCTGAAGCTATAGAGTTTGATAGCTGGAATCCCCATAATGCAAGACCCACTCCAATAACGATTAAAACAAGTCCGATAATTTTCATTCCACTTTCCTTATTGTGCATAACGGTGAATTAAGCATGATCTACTCCAGATAATTGTAAACAAGATGTCATGTTTAGGCTTTAAACGAGAATAGGCTAACTTGATACTAGTCTCGTTCTTCACATAACACAATGTTTTACTTTAAATAATACAGGTCCCCTTACGTTGAGCAGCAACCCGTCTCGCCCAAAATGAGGAAAATTTTCCGCCACCAACCAGGCCTGGTTGGTGCGCTACAACCCATAAAAATAAACTATCAAAACAATAAATTAATTAAACTTCACTTATCAATTTTAGGCGTAGAATTAATCTTAGAACTTCAAACTGAAGCTCTAGTCCTAAAATAATACGAGGAGGATGTTATGTCTAGTGGAAAATGCCCGGTCATGCATGGCGCAAATAGTTCGGTTGACAAATCAACGATGGATTTTTGGCCTAACGCACTAAATTTAGATATCTTGCATCAACATGATAGCAAGGTAAATCCGATGGAACCCGACTTCGATTATCGCCAAGCGGTGAAAACCCTCGATTTTGACGCGCTTAAAAAAGATATGCACGCCTTAATGACGGACAGCCAGGCCTGGTGGCCTGCGGATTGGGGTCATTATGGTGGTCTGATGATTCGCATGTCTTGGCATGCCGCTGGCACCTACCGCATTGCCGATGGTCGTGGCGGCGGAGGCACGGGCAATCAACGCTTTGCGCCGCTGAACTCCTGGCCAGACAACGTTAACCTCGACAAAGCCCGCCGTTTGCTGTGGCCGATTAAAAAGAAATATGGCAATAAAGTCAGCTGGGCGGATTTATTGGTACTAGCGGGAACGATTGCCTATGAAAACATGGGGTTGAAAACCTTTGGTTTTGGTTTTGGTCGTGCCGATATTTGGCAACCGGAAAAAGACACCTATTGGGGTGCCGAAAAAGAATGGCTTGCACCATCGGATTCACGTTATGACAACTTGGACGACCCAACCACGATGGAAAACCCGTTAGCCGCCGTGCAAATGGGCTTGATTTATGTCAACCCCGAAGGCGTTAACGGCCAGCCCGATCCGCTCAAAACCGCGCTCCAAGTGCGCGAAACCTTTGCCCGTATGGCGATGAACGATGAAGAAACCGTCGCGCTGACCGCCGGTGGGCATACCGTGGGTAAATGTCATGGTAATGGTCGTGCGCAAAACTTAGGGCCCGACCCAGAAGCCGCCGATGTAACTGAGCAAGGCTTTGGGTGGATGAATCACAAATCCCGTGGAGTTGGGCGCGATACCGTGTCGTCAGGGATTGAAGGCGCATGGACCACTCACCCGACCCAATGGGATAACGGTTATTTCTATTTGCTGTTTACCTATGATTGGGAGTTGAAAAAATCGCCCGCCGGTGCGTGGCAATGGGAACCGATTAATATCAAGGAAGAAGATAAACCGGTTGATGTCGAAGACCCAAGCAAACGTTATAACCCGATTATGACCGATGCCGATATGGCGATGATTAAAGACCCGATTTATCGTGAAATTTCGCAGAAATTTTATGAAAACCCAGATTACTTCTCTGACGTGTTTGCACGCGCTTGGTTTAAGTTAACCCACCGCGACATGGGACCAAAAGTGCGTTATCTTGGCCCAGATGTGCCAGCTGAAGATTTAATTTGGCAAGACCCAGTTCCGCCGGGCAAAGCGGATTATGATGTTAAGGTCGTCAAAGCGAAGATCGCCGCCAGCGGTTTATCGAGCGCCGAGATGGTGGCGAGCGCTTGGGATTCGGCGCGTACCTTCCGTGGTTCAGATTTGCGTGGTGGCGCGAATGGTGCGCGGATTCGTCTTGCTCCGCAAAAAGATTGGCAAGCTAACGAGCCTGAGCGTTTAGCGCGTGTGCTCGCCAAGCTGGAACCGATTGCCGCTGAATTTGGTATCAGCATGGCCGATACGATTGTATTAGCCGGTAATCTCGGGGTTGAACAAGCCGCCAAAGCCGCTGGTTTTGCGCTAAACGTGCCGTTTGCACCAGGGCGTGGGGATGCGATCCAAGACATGACCGATGCCGAATCATTTGAACCGCTTGAGCCAATTCACGATGGTTATCGCAACTGGCTGAAAAAGGACTATAGCGTGCAGCCGGAAGAGTTGCTGCTTGACCGCACTCAGCTAATGGGCTTAAGCGCCCATGAAATGACCTGTTTGGTCGGCGGGTTACGGGTGATCGGTGCCAACTATGGTGACTCAAAGCAGGGTGTGTTTACCGATAAGGTGGGTGCGCTGACCAATGATTTCTTTGTCACGCTCACCGATATGGCCTATAGCTGGAAACCGGCGAGCAAAGACCATTATGACATCGTCGATCGTACTAGCGGTGAAACCAAGTACACCGCCAGCCGCGTGGATTTGGTGTTCGGCTCTAACTCGATTTTACGCAGCTATGCCGAGGTTTATGCCCAAGACGACAACAAAGAGAAGTTTGTTAAAGACTTTGTGAAGGCTTGGACCAAAGTGATGAACGCAGATCGTTTCGATTTGGCCTAATTGCTTTTAAATCGAGCTGACAGCAAAACACCCGCCCCGGCGGGTGTTTTTGTTTTCAAATCCAGTTCACTTGCAAACCACCAAGCCTTTACACTCTTTGGTTGTGGTGGTTTAATACTAGAATATAACGAATATTCAGTTTTAGGAAACCTTCATGTCACTAGCCGATACGATTTATGAAGTCATTAAACCCTTCCCCGACGACATGGCGAAGGAGGTGCTCGACTTTGCGCTTTATTTAAATCAGCGTGACGAGACTCAGAGTTGGCGCGATCTACAGGCGGCTCAAATTAGCAGTTTAGAAGACTGGAATAACGAAGAAGACGAGGTTTGGAACCATGTACCAGAAGTCTGACATCGTCGTTATCCCCTATCCGTTTACTGATCTTTCCTCGAATAAATTGCGCCCGGTTTTAATGCTTACATCCGCGAATGCACAAGGCGATTTTCTTGCCATGCAGATTACTTCAAAAGCGGGGCATGATAATGCCGAAACGCTCGAAAACGCTGATCTAGAAATTGGACAACTGCCCAAACAAAGCTTTGTTCGCCCCGACAAACTAGTCACACTTCACACCAGCCTAATCAATAAACGAATTGGCCAACTGACCCAAGCGGCAACAAAAAAGTTTGATCAAATCATCTGCAACCAACTAGGCTGCTAAAACCGCTAAGCTCAACAACTAGGCCTTTACAGCCTTAAGTTGTGGTATCGTTAAGTGCTAGGTTTTTGCTCTGTTGATTGTGTTTGATCTGCCGTTTCTTTTTGTTCCGCTGGCTCCGGAGCGTCGTTGCTGAGCATAATCGCAATCCACTTGGTGCCTTCGTATTGCTCAAGCGCGATTTTGACAATCATGGTCAGCGGAATCGACAAGAACATGCCAACCGGGCCAAATAACCAGCCCCAAATTAATAACGACAAAAACACCACCAGCGGTGACAGCCCCAAACCTCGCCCCATGTATTTGGGTTCAATCAGGCTGCCCATGACCACATTAATCACCACAAAACCGAGCGCCACCAAGGCTGCATCGCCAAAACCCAATTGCACCAGCGCCAATAACACCGGGGGCACCGCGGCAATCAAAGAACCGACATTGGGGATGTAATTCATCAACATCGCCACCAAGCCCCAAAGTACCGGAAAATCGACACCCAAAAACCAAAGCCATAGGGTCACCAAAACGCCTGTGATAAAACTGATAATCGTTTTAATCATCAAATATTTATTTACCCGTGACATAAAGCCCGTGGCGGCCTCTAGCGTAAAATTGGCATTAGGTAACGCCGCACGCATTTTACGCGGAAACGTCGCCTCTTCCATCATCAAAAAAATCACAATAAAAACCACCAAAAACACATTGGTAAGCAGAGAGCCTACGGCCGCCAGCGCCTTACCCACCGTACCCATGACATTCGATGGATTCACATGCTGCATCAGCATTTCTCTGGTCAGCGGAATGCCCATGCGCTCCAATATGGGTTGCACTTCAATCAGAGTGGCTTGTAAACGCAATTGGTACTGTGGTAATTGCTGGATAAAGCTATCAATCGAATTACTCACCACCATCGCCAAGCCACCGCCAAATACAATCAGCACCATTAAAACTATCAGCACCGCCAAGCCTGAGGGCACACCACGCGTTGTCAACATGCGCAAAAATGGTGTACTGATAATCGCAATAAACAACGCCAACATAATCGGTATCGTAATCGCCTCCGCCGCTTTTAAACCAGCAACAATCACAATAATGCTGGCCAAACCCACCAGCCAAATCAACCCCTTGCTTTCTGTCATGGCCACTACATCCTTGTATTCTCATGTTTATTGAAGCGATTTTACACCAGGCCTGGTTGCTTTAGCGCCTTTTGTTTAGACGATTGTTCACCCGCTTCTCCAGCTCAAACCAATTAGCTTGACAAGCAAGATGGTGTCAAGTATATTTCACTTTAACGATATCTACCTGAGTATAACTTGATGCCAGATTCATCAACCCAAGCCGAATTTTTCGCCCCTTGGCATGTGCATTTAGGCGGGGGCAATATTAGCCCGCGTCGGCTGCATTTATTGCAAGCGATTGAGGCCACAGGCAGCGTGGCGCAAGCCGCCAAACAAGTCGGCATGACCTACAAAGCGGCCTGGGATGCGGTGGAAATTATGAATAACTTGGCGGGCGAGCCATTGGTCAATCGTCAACACGGCGGCAAAGGCGGCGGTGGCGCCACCCTCACCCCAACCGGCCTGCAAATCGTCACCATGCACGAACGCTTATCAGCGATGCAGGCGATGTGGATGGCTTCGCTCGATAACGCGGATGCCGATATTTTACCTTTGATGCGGAGAATTAAAATGCAAACCAGCGCACGCAACAGCTTTTACGGCACGATTGAAGAAGTAAAAAAAGGCGCCGTCAATGCCCAAGTCACCCTGAAACTACAAGGCGAAGACCGGATTATTGCCACCGTTACCAGCGATAGCGCCACGCGAATGGGTTTAAAACCCGGTGCGTCCGCTTGGGCACTGGTCAAAGCGAGTTGGGTAGTGTTGGCTAAAGAGCAAGCCAAAGGCTTGATTAGTGCGCGTAACTTTTTATGCGGCCAGGTCAGCCGTATTAACCAAGATGCTGTGCATGCTGAAGTCGTCGTCACATTACAGGGCGGCAACACCCTGTCGTCAATTATTACCCACAGCGCATTGGAAGAACTGGAGCTCGTTGAAGGCGCACCGATTTGCGCACTGATTAAAGCCTCGCATGTACTCATAGGAGTCAACGAATGAAAAGGTTTTTAATCGCGCTGGTTATCAGCACCTTTAGTGTAACGGCTCAAGCGCAAAAAATGATTATTGCCGCTGCGTCAGATTTAAAGTTCGCGCTGGATGAAATCCATGCACAATATCTCAAAACCTATCCTAATGATCAGGTCGAAGTCATCTACGGTTCATCCGGTCGTTTTTCACAACAAATTGAAAACGGCGCGCCGTTTGATTTATTTTTCTCCGCCTCAATGGACTACCCCAAAGACCTACAACAAAAAGGCTTTGCCGCCACTGAACCGAAACTTTATGCGCTCGGTCGGATCGTGATTTGGAGTCGACGCCATGATGCCAGCCAAATGACGCTAAACGATTTAATGGAACGTCGCTATCGTCGCGTAGCGATTGCCAGCCCGGATCACGCCCCCTATGGCGTGCGCGCGATGGAAGCCTTACAAGCCGCGGGCATTTGGGATGAGATTCAACCCAAAATCGTGATTGGCGAAAACATTGCCCACGCCGCCCAGCTGATCGAATCCGGTGCCGCCAATATCGGCATTATCGCGCTCGCCTTGGCACTGAACCCGCAACTTTCGCGCCACGGTGGCTACAGCCTAATCCCCGAAGAGATGCATCAACCGCTCGAACAGGCTTACATCATTACCCAGCGCGCCAAAGACAACCCGATTGCCTTTCGGTTTGCCGAATTTATGGAGCAGCCGGTAGCGACACGGATTATGGAACAATACGGCTTTGTCGTGAAATAACAACTGAAGCACAAAAGAAACTATCAATAGCACTACCAGAGCACTCCACCATGGAATTTATGGATTTTTTTGCCATTACTCCCGCCGAACTGCAAGCCCTGTGGCTAACCTTTAAACTGGCGTTTTACACCACGCTGATCCTTATTGTTTTTGGCGCACCACTCGCTTGGTGGCTAGCCTTTACTCAATCGCGCTGGGAAACCGTAGTCTCCGCTTTAGTCGCATTGCCCTTGGTGCTGCCGCCCACCGTACTCGGTTTTTATCTGCTGATTATTCTGGGCCCTTATGGCTGGGTCGGTGGCACAATGGAAGCGATGGGAATGGAGCACCTCGCCTTTAGCTTTACTGGCATTCTGATCGGCTCAATTATTTTCTCACTGCCCTTTGCGATTCAACCGATGCGCGAAGGCTTTGCCTCGATGCCACGCAACCCGATTCTGGCCGCTGCCACACTGGGTGCCGGGCCGATTGACCGGTTTTTTACCGTGATTTTGCCGCTCGCCCGTGGTGGATTTTTTACCGCGATTGTGATTTCGTTTGCGCATACATTGGGCGAATTTGGCGTGATTGCGATGATGGGCGGCTCGATTCCCGGTGAGACCAAAGTAGTCTCGATCGCGATTTACGACTACACCCAAGGCATGGACTATGCCGCGGCGCATCGTTTATCGGCGATTCTATTGATTTTATCCTTTATGATTCTAGCCGTGTTTTATGCCCTTAACCGCCGTTTTATGGCACCGCTCAAACTCTAGGAGACCGCGATGCTTGAATTTAACCTCCGACATCGCTATCCAGGATTTGATTTGCAAACCGGTGATGTTCAACTTCCCAGCGATGGCATTACGGCGGTTTTTGGCCCTTCCGGCTGTGGTAAAACCACCCTCATTAAAACCCTATCCGGTTTAGAAAAAGCACAAGGCTGGGTCAAGCTCAACCAGCAGGCCTGGCAATCCGACAGGCTGTTTTTACCCGTTCACCAACGCCGCATCGGCATGGTATTTCAAGATGCCGCACTCTTGCCGCATCTCAGCGTGCAAGGCAACTTGGATTACGCACTCAAACGCTCCGGCTTCGAGCGATCACAACACCGCGCCCAGCAAGAGTGCTGGATTGAACTGCTCAATCTCGCCAGCTTGCTCAACCAATCGGTGCTCACCCTATCCGGCGGCCAGAAACAACGCGTCGGCATCGCGCGCGCCCTGCTCTCCAACCCGCAAATCCTGATGCTCGACGAACCCATGTCCGCACTCGATTGGCGCACCAAAAACGAATTGATTCCACTGATCAAAGACGTCTCCAAAACCTCCAAACTGCCGATTCTGCTCATCACCCATTCACCCGAAGAAGTCGAACGCCTCGCCGACCAGGTGTTGCTGTTAAATCAAGGCCGAGTTGAACAACTCGAAAGCTTACAACAAACACTATCGCGCCCCGACTCCCCGCTATTTGACGAACAAGGCGCGGTCTCGGTGTTAATTGGCCAACCGGGTAAGCTTTGCGATGGCCTGCAACAGATTCAGCTCGGCGATCACACACTCTGGGTCAAACCGCTCAAACGCACTAACCATGAACCCGTGCGAATTCGCGTACTCGCCCGCGATGTCAGCCTTGCCCTCTCCGACCCCAAAGACCTCAGCATCATCAACCACATGCCCCTCAAAATCGACGAACTGATCGAACAACCCGACCAGCGTTTATTAGTGCGCTTACGTCTCGATGACCAACAGCACCTATTCGCCGAAATAACCCAACAATCCGCCAAACGCCTAAACCTACAACCAGGCCTGGTGGTCTATGCACTGATTAAATCGGTGGCATTGGCGGAGTAAAGCTTAAAAAATCTTAACCTCGTTCCCACGCTGTGCGTGGGAACGCAGACCGGTTTAACCTATGAAACAGCGCTCGAACCCAAGTCCAGGGCGCTCCCACGTTCAACGTGGGAGCGAGTTAACCATCCTTTAAAAAGAAAATGGAACCCTTTTATTCAGATATTCATACGTCCTTTCCCTAGTTTAGGATGAGCGCATTCCATCAAAGGGGTTG
This sequence comes from Thiomicrospira sp. R3, assembly GCF_029581415.1. Taxonomy (GTDB): domain Bacteria; phylum Pseudomonadota; class Gammaproteobacteria; order Thiomicrospirales; family Thiomicrospiraceae; genus Thiomicrospira. Next base: position 498,959 of record NZ_CP121121.1, read on the forward strand.
AACCAATCTACATCCAGCGTTTTAAAGTCGGCGATGTTGCGTGTTACTATTGTTAAATGATGGGTTTTTGCTGTGGCGGCGATCATGGCATCTTCGTATAGCGTATTGGACGTGCCATGCATCAATTTAGCCCAAAGCCTAAACACTTTGCCCTCTAGCGGTAGAATGTTGTAGCTTTCTGCGACCAAGTTCAACCAGCCCTCAATTTCTTTTGCTTTTTTAGGGTCTTGAGTCCGAGTTAACTCGATCCCCGCTTGAATCTCACCCAAACTAACGGCTGAAATAAACAATTGGTTATCGTCCATTTGCTTAATCCATTCAACCACGGCACCATGGGGTTTGATACGGCGCAATTCGGAAATTATATTGGTGTCAAGAAGATACATAAATTGCCAATTAAACTTCAAACGGCATGACTTCACGACGGCGAGCTTGCCCGCGCTCAGGCACAATCAAATCGCCGCGCGCATCATCGCTCAAAAGTAAATTTTTTAAACTGGGCTTAGCGGAAGATTGCAATTGATGCCACAATTCAATCGGCACAAGCACCGCCGTTTCACGGCCTCGCTTAGAAACAATCTGCGGGCCGTCGTGTAAACAGGTTTCTAAAAATTCACTAAAACGCGCCTTCGCGTCTTGAACTGGCCAAGTATGCATAACTGCCTCCAACTCTGACTAGGTTAATGACTAGTTTACTCGTTTTCACCTAATTCGCAATTCAAAGTTAGGGAAAAAGAGGACGCCATAAAATCAGATTGCAAAGCGCCCCCTCTTTTTTACAACTAGGTAATAGAAACCTCAAGCTTTCGACCTAGTACCGCTGCAAACTTTTCCAGCGTGGAAAGTTTGATATCTTCTGCATGGTTTTCAATGCGAGAAATCGCTGATTTTTGGGTATTCAAGCGCTGTGCAATGTCATCCTGGGTTAAGCCGGAGGCCTCGCGTGCTTGGCGTAACATCGCGCCGATTTTAAACGTCTGATAGCCCTCGTCATAGCCATCATTAAACTCCGGGTCTTGTGCCTGACGATGACTAACGTATTGCTTTAAATCACTCATGATCTCTGCTTCCTATTTAAATAATCTTCTTTCCGTACCTCTGCAATCAGAAGTTCTTTTTTTGGGGTTTTCTGCGTTTTCTTCTGAAAGCCATGATTTAAAATCACTACTTGATCACCATCTAAAAAACCCAGTAAATCGAGGGTGCAAAGCTCATTGATGTGGATTAAGCTTTCTACAATCCGTCCAACACTTAAACCTAGCACCAGGCCTGGTAAGAATAGTGCGCATCCTGGCTATTGCTAACAAAACGACTCGACTGGACTCTATTAAAAAAACACCTTATACTTTAGGAATTTGGAGGAGCTGCTCGATGTTTAGTTTTCTGTTTGGTAAAAAGCCCAAAGCGCCAGAAGTAAAACCTGAAACCCAGCGTGAGACGATTGAGCGCGCGCAAGAGGAAATCAATAAGATACTTTCCAATTTAACCCCCAAACCCAGTACCACCATCACCCCTGAAGATGGAACCTTAAAAATCCATCTGCCCGAACACATGCCTGACGAACCCAAGGGGCTACCGGCCCCGTCTCAAAAACAAGCCGTTAAAGAAAACACACCTAGCGAAAACAACTCCAACTTGGCATCCTAGACCCAGCATTCCAGAGCACTAACGACGGCTCCCTCTCTAAAAGGCGTACCCTTGTGGCCATTAAACCCACCATTTATAAGTTTAACCTTGCGCTCTCCGACATGAACCGGAATGTGTATGACTCGCTCAACCTAACTGTCGCGATGCATCCCTCTGAAAACCAAGAACGGATGATCGCTCGGGTGTTAGCTTATTGCTTAAATGCGCAAGAATTTTTATCCTTTACCAAAGGCTTAAGCGCGACCGAAGAACCCGATATTTGGGCGCGCACATTGGATGATCAATTGATGTTATGGATCGATATTGGCGAGCCCTCGGTGGATCGCATTAAAAAAGCGACGCGCCTTGCCCGTTCGGTGAAGGTGTATAGCTTTAACAGCAAGTCGGACGTTTGGTGGGCACAAAGCCAAAGCAAACTTGCCGGGTTAAATGCGAGTGTATTGGCCTTTGATTACAAACAAATTCAAACCCTAGCAGGCCTGGTATCACGCACGATGGATTGGTCGTTATCCATCTCTGGCGAGTCGGCGTATGTATCCACCGATAAAGGCGAGTGTGAAGTCACTTGGAAAGTCTTGCAGGAAGTGGAGTAAGCTACTCGCCTCTACAAAAACCGTTTTAGAAACGCATGTTAATGAATGAAGCTTAATGCGCATTAATAAATATTTAAGTCAACACGGCGTCTGCTCTAAACGGGCGGCGGATCGTTTGATTTTGGCCGGGCAGGTTACGGTGAATGGATTAGCGGCTGAAGTTGGGCAGAGGGTGGATTCGCAAGACGAAGTCTGGGTGAAGGGTCAACCCATTAATGCCAAGCCCAAACCGATTTACTTGCTTTATCACAAGCCTGTTGGCGTGGTATGTACCCACGACCGAACCGTAAAAGCCAACCTAGTGGATGCACTCGATTATCCACAGCGCGTGTTTGCCGTTGGACGCTTGGATAAGGATTCAGAGGGGTTGTTGTTGCTCACCAATGATGGTGCCATTTTTAATCCCATTTTGCGCGCTGAACATCAGCATGAAAAAGAGTATGTGGTAACCGTAGATCACTCTATAACGCCGGAATTTTTAAGCACGATGGCGTCAGGGGTAGCGATTTTAAACACCACCACCCTGCCTTGCTTGGTTACCCAACTTAGTGATCGCGTTTTTAATATCGTACTCACCCAAGGGCTCAACCTTCAAATTCGGCGCATGTGCCAAACACTGGGTTATCGCGTACAAAAACTCCAGCGCATCCGCATTATGCATTTAAAGTTAGGTTATTTAGAGGCCAATCAATACCGTGAACTTTCCGCCGACGAGCAGGCAGATTTAGGTAGAAGATCAAAAACCTGTTTAGATTAAAATCGACAACGCAACCAATACAGGATGACACGCATGATAGAAATCAATTCAACCCTCACTTGCCCCGAGTGTGGCAACAGCAAAACCGAACAGATGCCCACCGATGCTTGCCAATATTTTTATGAATGCACCTTTTGTGGCGCACTATTAAAGCCCTTGCCGGGCGATTGTTGCGTGTATTGTTCGTATGCCGATGTGCCCTGCCCACCGATTCAACAACAAGAAACTTGCTGTAATGCAGTCTCCGTTAGTTAACCCCCGTCCCTTCAACTAGATCAAATTAGAGCAAAATTAGTTAATCGACAAACTTGAGTTTTAGGTATCATAAAGCCATACCCATTAAACGGTTCAACTTAAGCCTTTATTGGCTTACTAAAATCAATGCGAAGTGTGGAGAAAAAAATGGCCTTAAATCAAATGGAAGCCTTCATAATGAAAATGCAGGCTGACACCCTGCACTGAAAAGTGAAGTGGTAGCAGCGTCCACCGCTGATGATGTGGCGCGTATCGCGTATAAACTGGGCTATGAGTTCTCTGGCGATGAGTTATTACGTATGTCGGGTAAAAAGGTCGGCCAGGCCACCATGATAAAAAACGGATTACCTGGCGAATACCATTAAGACCCTAGTTCGCAGCCAGGCCTGGTTGTGTTTATTTACATAAAACAAACCAGGTTTACCGTCCGTTAACTACTCGCCAAAACCAAAGTTTTGGGTGATGTAATCAATATCCTTATCCCCACGACCTGAAAGATTAATCAAGATCGTTTTACCCGGATTTTGCTGCCCATGCTTAATAGCCCAAGCCACCGCATGCGCACTTTCCAATGCACAGATAATGCCTTCCATCCGTGATAACTTATAGAAAGCATCAAGGGTTTCCGCATCGGTTGCGCCCTGATAGTTTACGCGCCCGGTGGTATTTAAAAAGCTATGCTCAGGCCCAATACCCGGATAATCCAACCCTGAAGCAATCGAATGCACTGGCGCAGGATTGCCCTCTTCATCGGACAAGAGCATACACTTAAACCCGTGAATCATACCTGGTTTGCCATAGGTCATGGTGGCCGAATGCTCACCCAGCTTAGTGCCCTTGCCTAAGGGTTCGACGCCATTTAACCCTACCTCCGCATCATCAATAAAGCCGGCGAACATCCCCATTGCATTAGAACCGCCCCCGACACAAGCACCGACCTCATCAGGCAACTCACCGACCATCTCTAAATACTGTTCACGCGCTTCAATGCCCACAACGGCTTGAAAGTTACGCACCATCAACGGAAAAGGATGGGGGCCAACCACCGAACCAATTGCAAAAATGGCATGTTCAGTTTGCCCTAAATAGGATTGAAACGCCGAGTCAACCGCTTCCTTTAAGCTGCGCCCACCAAAGCCAACAGGCACCACCTGCGCACCCAACAACTTCATCCGTGTGACATTCGGCGCTTCTTTGGCTATATCAATTTCACCCATATGAATTTCACATTCCATACCAAAGTAAGCCGCAGCCGTTGCTAAAGCAACACCGTGCTGCCCCGCCCCCGTTTCTGCAATCAACTTGGTTTTTCCCATATGCTTGGCCAGCAAGGCTTCCGCCATACAATGATTAAGTTTGTGCGCGCCGGAATGATTGAGGTCTTCGCGTTTGAGATAAAGATGAGCGCCAACATGTTTGCTTAAATTATGCGCGTAATAGACGGGTGTGGGTCGCCCCTGATAATGTTTACGAATGTATTTAAGCTCATTGATAAAGTCTGCCGAACGGCCAAGTGTCATATAAGCGCGGTTTATTTCAGCGAAATGAGGAACCAGCTCTGGCGGCAAAAATGCGCCGCCAAAGTCACCAAAATAACCGTCTTGACTGGGTTGTTGCTTAAGATAAGACATAAAAAACCTTTTAAATAGATAGGTTGAACAAACTATGTCTTATTATTTTAGCCTAAACCTCGCTAAATAGGCTCGATTCTGGCCAACGCGATTTAGGAAGATTCGCATTAAAATCATGGTCGGCTTGATAACCCACTGCGACCACAGCTAGCGCTTTATAACCCTTAGCGATCAAATCGAACTCCTGATCTAAAATCGTCGTATCCACGCCCTCAATCGGCACCGCATCCAAGCCCAGCGCACCCACGCCAAGCAAAAAAGCACCCATATTCAGATAGACCTGTTTCTCCATCCAACACTGGGTATCCAGCCATTGAACCCGATGCAAATCAGCATAAAAACCGCGTACTTTGCGCACCTTGCCTTTCATCTCTTCTGAATCAATACGCCCGTCTTGCTGCTCTTGATTAAGCAACGCCTCCAAATAATCATCGGTTAAATCGATTTTCACACAAAACACCACGACACAGGATGCGTCATTAATTTTGGATTCATTGGCGACATACTGACCGCCAGCGGCTTTCGCTATTCGCGCTTTGCCTGCTTGATTCGTAGAGATGACAAAATGCCAAGGCTGTGAATTGACGCTTGATGGGCTCAAACGCAACAAGGCTTTGATATCGGCCAACTGATCGGCAGACAAGGAACGCGCTGGATCAAATTTTTTAGTGGAATAACGTGTTTGCGCGACGTCGATAATATTCATGGCCAGCTCCTAAACCTTCAATAAATGGATAAGGCGCTATTTTACGTTTAGACACCTATGACCTCAAGAGCCGCACAATCTGCAAGAGATTCCGGCCTTCGCCGGAATGACGAGAGAAGGCCAGAATGACCTGGGCAACGTCGGCGCGAGAGCTGGTTGCAACTTGTTGATTTATTATTTAATTAAGATGCGTTTGCACTGGATACGGGTGTGGTTAAAATGCGCCAATACAAAACAAGCAACAGGCTAAAACCCAGTATCCAGCTCCACTGGCTAAGTGCAATCCACAGCAGGCTTGTTTGCGGCCAAACTATCGGCAAAACGACTCTAAAGAGCGCCGCAAGAATCAACAACACAAACACCCAAATCAACCCCTTAGGCGGCTCAAATACATTGCGCTGAGTATGGCCCAGGCTAATTCGCGCCATCATCGCTGAACACAACAAGCCTATTCCACCGGCCGCTAAAGCATGCACAGCCAAAGTGGATGGTAGCCAACCCAGACCAACAAAACCATACAACACTAAGCCAAGTAAAATAAAACCATGCGAGATGTGCAAAGGCCAGAGCAATAATTGTGACCAGATTTTGGGGTGATACCACCAGGCCTGGCGAATAACAAACAATAGCGCCAATGGCCAAGCTAGCAGGCTGATCAGCCAAGTTATCGGCGAAAAAACCACCACCAACATCAAGCCTAAAAACCCGATAATTACCGCCTTATCCAAGCTATTTGAGTTTTTAAAGGGCGCCAATCCCAAGGCCTTTTCGGTAAAAAACGGCACTAAACGTCGAATCATCGTTAAGTTGATGGTCAACACCAAAAATAAGCCCAGTATTAAGCTTTCATTCACCCATGGCCAGGCCTGGTGAACATTTAGGTAAAAACTAGCATTGGCCATAAACACAGCCATAAACAAAACCACCAGGCCTGCTTGCGCACGCAGGCGTTTTTTCCAAACTGGCCAAGCAAAATGCCACACCAACCCAAGATTAAATGCCAAATCAAACAACGCCACCCAACTAATCGGCAGATCCAATAGATAACCCAAGCGTGCGGCCAGCCAAAAGCCAACTACCAGCCCAAGCCTCCAACCCGAAGCCGTGTTCATCCCTGACCAATTCATGACCGCCGTCAGTAAGAACCCAGCCACAATAGCCAACGCATAACCGAAAACCATTTCATGTGCATGCCAAGTTACCCCAGACACGCCACTCAAGCCCATGGTCGTTTGAGGAAACTGCCACCACCAAACCGCCATCGCCACCACCGCAAAACCCACACCTCCAACAAAAAAACTCCGAAAGGCGCGTTCAAAGAAAAAATCGTTTTTCATACTATTACCTACTGACCAAGCACTTACGACTAGACATCCACACCAGCCCAAAAGATTCATTTTAAATGAACCTTTAAAAAGATGCATGTTATTTATATCTTTGTAATTCATATCTTAACTATAATAATTAAATTACGCCCTAAACGAGAAAACCATGCAACTAACTAAACACACTGATTTTGCGTTTCGTGTCTTAATTTATTTGGCGTCAAAGCCTGATGAAGATTTATCGCAGATACAAAAGATAGCGGATGACTTTGCGATTTCGCGCAGCCATGTCATGAAAGTGGTACAAAAATTAGCTAACCATGGATTTATCGCATCGCTACGTGGGCAGGGCGGCGGTTTAAGACTCGCTAAACCCGCCACGCAGATCAACCTAAGAGAGATAGTGGAATTAATGGAAACCACACTTAACCCAGTGAATTGTCACCAACCCTCATGTTTGATCAACACCGACTGTGTGCTAAAAACCTATTTAAACCAAGCACTAGAACACTATCTTGCCCATCTCGCGCAGTTTTATTTAAGCGACCTTGTCACCCCCGAAATATCTCAAACCCTCAGTCTAATTAAATGGAGATAAATAGTGGTTTCATTTTTTAAAAACTACACCTCATTTGAGCGCAATACAGTTAAAGAAGTTTTGGTATCTACTACCGGTGTGTTTATTGCGCTGGTTATGGTGATTTTGGCGACCCGACTAACACATCACGATAATTATCCGTGGTTTATTATTGCCTCTATCGGCGCAAGCGCGATTATTATCTTCTCAACACCTCATGCGCCCATGGCACAACCCTGGGCGGTGTTTATAGGGCAAACAATTGCCGCACTTTGTGGATTGACCAGCTGGGCGCTGATCAAGGATCCAAGCCTCGCGGTTGCGATTGCGGTTACTGCGACGCTATTTTTTATGCAACTTAGCAACGCGCGTCATGCACCAGGTGGCGCGACCGCACTCTTTATCGCCCTTGGCCCGCCAGAAGTTCAAGCCTATAGCTGGAGTATTTTATGGCTTAGCTTACTTCCAAGCTTGATTGCCCTCACCTTAACAGCTATTTTATTCAATTGGTTTTTTAAATGGCGACGTTATCCTTATTTGCTAATGCCCAAAAACACGACCAAAGAAACCCAAGCGCTGCCTATTCAGGCTGAGATTAACCATGAGGATCTGGTATTTGCAACTAAACAACTTGAAGGCTATTTTGAAATGACCGAGGAAGAATTCATGGACCTCTATCGTCTGGCGCGCCAGCACCACATAGATTCGATCAACACAAGTCAAAAAAACTGCGACATTCAGCTCAGATAAAGCTGACCTTTATAGCTCATTCGGTCAAAAAATCGGCCCTATCACGCCAAACCCTCGAACTTTGGCGCAAAAACTATCTCGCTTGGTTAATATCCTGTTTAAAACATTCACGTTGTGCCTTGCAACAATCGTGCTCTGAACTAAAGGGTTTAGGCCTAAACGCATAACCCGTTCAAGCTTCAGATTTCGGCTCCTTTGGTGGTTGAATATGACGAGGCTTTAAGACGCATCTTTGCGTGCATGCAGACATCAGTTAGTGTGGATTAAACAAAACCACTTGACTGGACTCTAATAAAAAAACACCTTATACTACAAGAATTTAAAGGAGTTTCTCAGATGTTTAGTTTTCTGTTTGGTAAAAAGGCCAAAGCGCCAGAAGTAAAACCTGAAACCCAGCGTGAAACAATTGAGCGCGCGCAGAGGGAAATTAATAAGATAGTTTCCAACTTAACCCCCAAACCCAGTATCACCATCACCCCTGAAGATGGAATTTTAAAAATCCATCTGCCCGAACACATGCCTGACGAACCCATGTATCACGAACTCAAGGCACTACCAGCTCCTTCTCAAAAACAAGCCGTCAAAGCAAACTTACCGGGTTAAATGCGAGTGTATTGGCCTTTGATTACAAACAAATTCAGACCCTAGCAGGCCTTTTAGCACGCACGATGGATTGGTCGTTATCCCTGTCTGGCGAGTCGGCGAATGTATCCACCGATAAAGCCGAATGTGAGGCCACTTGGAAAGTCTTGCATGAATTGGAATAGGCCACTCGCCTCTACCAAAACCGTTTTAGAAACGGTTTTTAATAAATAAAGTAATGCGCATTAATAAACATTTAAGTCAACACGGTATCTGTTCTAAACGGGCGGCGGATCGTTTGATTTTACTTTCCTCAACTGTCAAACCTTGAGCGGCTCACCCTACTGCGACACTGGTTGCAATGACTTGCGATCTTCATCCGATAAACGCTCAATAATCACCACCTCATAACCCAGTGCACGATAATCATTGATTTGCGCCTCACCTGAGGCTGAAACATCTACAAAACTCGCAAAATCCTGGTCGCTCCTGCCTTCCCAACCGGCAACCACGGCACACACATGCACGGTTACGCCTTGTAGATTAGACATATTTTCAAAGGTGCTTAAGATACTGGAGGCGGGCTGATTGTCTTTTGGCTTCGCCAGTTCAATTAATTCTCGACCATGGCTCACAATCACCACATCCAAATCAGCAAAACGCTGTTTTAATGCATCCACTTGCGCTTGGATAAACGTCGCGTTGTCAGTCATCGCCCCTTTAGACAGACTTTCAACCTCAATCACCACACCGGATGGCATAATGTCTTGTGCCACTATTCGCTGCACATCAGGGTGTAAGTTTGATGCCGCCTGAACAATCGAATAGCTCATCATAAACAAAACCACCCAAAACGTGATAAACCTTTTAGACATGGATTGAGTTGCACTATTCATAATCGTTTCGCCTCTTTTTAAAAACCTACTTGAATCTTATCACGGATATTTGTAAAAGCTAAAAATCCTTTTTACTCATGACTAAACTTACAACCAGGCCTGGTTGAATATTCCAGCTTAACATTGCATTTAAATACTGCTTGACCTTGGACTATACTCCAAGGTTTATGATGGTTTATAGAGGGTAGTGGATATGAGTTTGTTAACGATTGGTAAGCTGGCAAAACAGGCCGGCGTTAAGACCGACACCCTGCGTTATTACGAGCAGCTGGAATTAGTTTTGCCTACGCAGCGCAATAACGCGGGGTACCGGCTGTATAACCAAAACGCGCTCAAGCAACTGGCGTTTATTCGTCGCGCGCAAACGCTGGGTTTTAGCTTAGAGGAAATCAAAGAGTTGCTAGAGTTGCACCAACAGCCGAGCGCGCAGTGTGGCGATATTCAACAGCGTGCGGCGTTGAAAATTGAAAAGATCAACCAACGCATCGCAGATTTAGCCCAAATTAAGCGCGGCTTGGAGCAACTGCATGCACAATGTCATCAGGGCGCAAGCGTGGAACAATGCAGTTTAATCAAACATTTTTACGGAGACGAGCATGACAACAAAACTTAATGTATGGATTGCAGGTGTTGTTTTGAGCCTGGGTAGCTTTTCGCTGCAAGCCGCCGAGCAAACCTATGAAATTCAAATCGGCGGCGTCACCTGTGTAAGCTGTGTACCGCGCGCAGAGGCCGAGTTTAAAAATATGGACGGCGTAAAGTCGATTAAAACCGATGTACGCAAAGGCGAAGTCCGCATTTGCACCAATGGCTCTATTTCATTTACCGAGGATCAACTCAACGGCATTTTTCGCCAACGGGGTTTTGCATTTAAAAGCATGACTATTAAGGAAGGATGCGCATGATTGAACTCCACTCAACGATTAGCTGCCCCGAGTGTGGCAAAAGCAAAACCCAACAGATGCCAACCGATGCTTGCCAATATTTTTATGAATGTATTTTTTGTGGCGCACTATTAAAGCCCTTGCCGGGTGATTGTTGCGTGTATTGTTCGTATGCCGATGTGCCTTGCCCACCGATTCAACAACAAGGGAGCTGCTCTAATGGATGCTAATACCACCCAAGTCGTAAAACCGAAAAAATGGGGGATTTGGATTTTGTTTGCCTCCGTGCCTACGCTGTTATGTTGTGCGCTGCCAGTGGTGTTGGTCAGCTTAGGAATGGGTTCAGCGGTGGTGAGTTTATACAGCGACCATCTGCCGTTTTTGCAATGGTTTGGCATGAACGAACACATCACTTTTGGCCTAACGGCTGTCATTCTCGCCTTTGCAGCTTGGCTACTTTATCGCCCTGGACGCAGTTGCCCGACTGACCCAACCCTCGCCCAAGCCTGCCAATCGGCTAATAAATGGAATCTTCGTTTTTACTGGGGTGCGGTGGTGGTTTGGTGCATCGGCGCGTTTTTTGCCTTTGTGCTACCCATTATTCAAGCGCTTTAATCCGCATGGTTATTAACCCGGATATTTTATAAATTCGCGTGATGATAAAGCTAAAATAGTTAATCGACAATCTTGGGTTTTAGGTATCATAAAGACATACTCATTAAACGGTTCAACTTAAGCCTTTAACGGCTTACTAAAATTAATGCTAAGTGTGGAGAAAAAATGGCCTTAGATCAAATGGAAGCCTTCATAATGAAAATGCAGGCTGACCCTGCACTGAAAAGTGAAGTGGTAGCAGCGTCCACCGCTGATGATGTGGCGCGTATCGCCTATAAACTCGGCTATGAGTTCTCAGGCGATGAGTTATTACGCATGTCGGGTAAAAAGGTCGGCCAGGCCACCATGATAAAAAATGGATTACCTGGCGAATACCATTAAGACCCCAGTTCGCAACCAGGCCTGGTTGTGTTTATTTACATAAAACAAACCAGGTTTACCGTCTGTTAACTACTCACCAAAACCAAAGTTTTGGCTGATGAAATCAATAACCCCCTCGACCACAGCTAGCGCTTTATAACCCTGTAAACAACACATCCAAGCCCCGTTCTCTTGCTGCTGAACAATCCGTCCATTTGAACAACCGCCCATAACCTGATCGCCCACATAATCCCAGGCTTGACCGCTTTCAGCGGCGAGCGGATCAACCGGATATAAACGATAATGCATAACGTCTCCTAAGGCTCAAAAGGTTGGCCTAAAAAATCAAATAATAACCCCGAGTCAGCGGGAGAGCGCTCGGCCATAACCTCAAGCAAACACGTAGCAGTGAACTCGGGAGTTTGCAGTTGATCAGCAAGCACACGTGATGTAAACGGCGATGATAATGCGCTTTGTGTCGTACCCGGCTGAAACCCAACCAGTGTAACTAACGGATGACTGCGTTGCAATTCAATCGCCAAGTTCTTAATCAGCATATTCAATGCGGCTTTACTGGCTCGATAAGCATGCCACCCCCCCAACCGATTATCGCTAATACTGCCCACTCGCGCAGACAAAACGCCGATTTTAAGTGGCGAACGCCTTGGCCAATGTCGCAACCACTGAGATAAAAACAACATAGGAGCAACCGCATTCATCTGGTAGGAGAAATGCAAGGCTTCGGCACTCATTTGTTCATGCCGCCGTTCTGGCTGAAATGGTTTATTATGCAAAAAACCCGTTGCAATCCATAGCTGCGCCACTGATTTCATCGGACTGGTATTCGTTGATTGCTGCAACCAGGCCTGGTAGGCACTTTCCCACTGTTTTTCAATCGTTGTTTTTACGGTGTAATCCAACATAAGGTCAATCGACTTGATCGGCAAACTGGGTAACGCTAAAGGGCGATGACTAAACCGAACGCATTCGGTGTAACCCCCTTGGGCAATGGCTTGCTCAACCAGCGCCGAACCAATGGCGCCGTTCGCGCCAACCAGCGCGAAGATTTTTTCCGCCATAAAACTCTCCCTGCAAAACAAATTGGACAACAGTTAGTTAATAGCTATACAATACCACAACTGAAATGGAACAATTAATACCAATAATGAATAAGGATAGCGCAAACCTCCCCAGCCACCGCATTAACCGAATGGCACGTTTAGGTAAACTTGCCAGCAGTGTTGCAGGCTCGATGCTTTACCAAGGGGGTAAGCAGTGGCTTAAAGGTGAAAATCCAACTAAACAAGCGCTACTGTTAAGCCCACAAAACCTGCAACGATTTAGCCAAGAACTCGCCAAGTTACGTGGTGCAGCGATGAAAGTAGGTCAATTACTTTCAATGGATGCAGGTGACCTACTGCCTCCTGAACTGGCTCATATCCTAGCGAATTTACGCAACCAAGCGCCCTCTATGCCACTGCCGCAACTTCAAAAACAACTCAGTCAACACTGGGGAGCTAACTGGGCTGATCAGTTTCAACAGTTTAGCTTTTACCCCATTGCCGCGGCCTCGATCGGCCAGGTTCATCGCGCGGTTGACCAAGCGGGCAATCTATTGGCGATAAAAATCCAATATCCAGGTATTGCGCAAAGTATTTCAAGTGATGTTGACAACCTCGCTACTCTTTTAAAGTGGTCGCGACTCATCCCTAGCGATGTCAATTTAAAGCCGATTATTGAGGAAGCTAAACGGCAATTATTGCTGGAAGCGGATTACCATCATGAGGCAGATGCATTACAATTCATCGGGGAAAAAATTAATCAATGTCGCTTAACTGATCACTTTGCGCTACCCAAGCTTGTACCCAAACTCAGCAATAATCAAATTCTCAGCATGTCCTTTATGCAAGGCGAACCGATTGAAAGCTTAAAAAACCAACCCCAAGCCGAGCGCAATCAAGCCATCAGCCATTTGTTTGAACTTCTATTTTTAGAGCTGTTTGACTGGCAACGGGTACAAACCGACCCTAACTTTGCAAATTTTTTATATCAAGCCGATAGCCAGCGGATTGTACTTTTAGATTTTGGTGCAACACGTCAATACGACCCAAATATCGCACTTGGTTATCGCCAACTCATCTCAGCTGCAATAGAACAAAATACCGCTGGAATGGAACAAGCTGCAGCAGATATCGGCTTTTTTCAGCAGGCAATCCTCCCTGAACAAAAAGCAAGCGTCATGCAACTTTTCCACCAAGCCTGCGAACCCATAACCCACACAGGCCCCTTTGACTTTGCAAACAGTGATCTAATTAAACGCATCAAAGAAAAGGGCATGGCGCTTAGTTTTGAACAAAACTACTGGCACAGCCCACCCGCTGATGCCTTGTTTTTTCATCGCAAACTGGCTGGTTTTTATCTGCTTGCGGCACAACTCAGTGCACGTGTTGATTTATTCAAGCTATTTAAACCCTATAAAATCTAAAACGACTTTATCGACAAGGTTTAATTCGTCTTATCCAAACGACGAATGACTTTTTACTCAAACTAAAACTCAAAATCATTAAAAAACCCAACTGATTTCATCAAACCGTCATGATAATCCCTTGGCTTTGGGCTAGAATAGAAAAAATAATCTAATAAACGAGGCCCTACCATGAGCGAATCCACTGAGCCAATGCTTAACCCCATTGAACCTGTTTACTTTAACCGTGAACGAAGCCTGTTGGAGTTCAACCGCCGTGTGTTGGCCCAAGCCAAAAACCCCGATGTTCCTTTATTGGAACGTCTAAAGTTTTTATGCATCTCCTCTAGCAATATGGATGAGTTTTTTGAAGTTCGTCTTGCTAGCGTGATTGAACTTACTAAAGATTCCGCGGCACGTACTCAACCTGATAATATGCGGCCTGACGATGCGGTTGCCATGTTAACCGAGGTTGCGCATGAAGTGGTTAAGGATCAATACCATACGCTCAATCACATTTTGATCCCGGCACTCGAGAAAGAAAACATTCGTTTTATTCGTCGTAACCATTGGAACGACAAACAAAAAGAATGGATTCGCAATTTCTTTTTGGATTCGCTTAAACCGGTTCTCAGCCCGATGGGGTTGGATCCTTCGCACCCCTTTCCTAAAATTTTAAACAAAAGTTTAAACTTTATTGTTTCACTTGAAGGCAAGGATGCTTTTGGTCGCTCAAATGGTTTGGCTATTGTGCAAGTTCCGCGCTCTCTGCCACGCATCGTTAAACTTCCCGTGGAAGCAACCGACGGAGTCGATGATTTCGTATTTTTGTCGTCGATTTTACATTCAAATGTCGCGAACCTTTTCCCGGGCATGACGGTGACGGGCTGCTACCAATTCCGCGTGACACGTAATACCAACTTATTTATCGACGAAGAAGAAATCGATGACATTATGAGCGCATTGCAAGGCGAACTTTATGGTCGCCATTATGGTAATGCGATTCGACTCGAAGTCGCTGACAATTGCCCTCCTGCAATGATGGACTACTTGCTTGATCGCTTTAAACTCGATGAAACAGCGCTTTATCAGGTTAATGGCCCGGTGAACCTTCACCGCTTAGATGCCGTTCCTAGCATGGTCAATCGCCCAGATTTGTTGTTCCCTCCCTACCTTCCACGTGCGCTGGTGCCCGTAAGGTCTGGGAAAAACCCGTTCCGTTTGTTTACCCGCAAAAAACAACAAACCAATATGTTTGAGCAAATCAGCCGCAAAGATATTCTATTGCACCATCCTTACGACTCGTTTGCGCCGGTGATTGACTTTTTGAATCAAGCATCCAAAGACCCAGATGTGTTAGCGATTCGCATGACCCTTTACCGTACGGGTGAAAAATCTGCGATTATTGATGCTTTAGTACGTGCGGCCAATAATGGCAAAGAAGTCACTGCGGTGGTTGAACTTCGAGCGCGCTTTGATGAAGACAACAATATCCAACAAGCAACACGCTTACAGGATGCGGGCGTGCATGTGGTCTATGGCGTAGTCGGTTACAAAACCCATGCAAAAATGATTTTAGTGGTCAAACGTGAAGACAATAAACTTCGCCACTATGTCCATCTTGGGACAGGTAATTACCACCACATAACCACTCGTTTTTATACTGACTTTGGCCTCTTTACCTGTCGCCCTGCGATTGGACGTGATGTTACCAAAATCTTCCAACAGCTCACTAGCCTGGGCAATACCAACGATCTTGAAGTTGTTTTGCAATCCCCTTTTACCCTGCACTCAGGCATGATAGCTAAAATTGCACGCGAAGCTGACAACGCACGCCAAGGTTTACCGGCGAGAATTGTAGCTAAAATGAACGGACTGCAAGAAAAAGGGATTATCGATGCACTTTATCAAGCCTCACAAGCCGGTGTAAAGATTGACCTAATCGTCCGTGGTATTTGCAGCCTTGTCCCGGGGGTAGAAGGCCTCTCAGAAAACATTCATGTACGCTCGATTATTGGTCGTTTTTTAGAGCACCATCGTGTCTATTACTTTGAAAACCATGGTCAAGCGCCTGAACTTTATTGTTCGAGTGCCGATTGGATGCGTCGCAACTTATTAGCGCGAGTTGAAACGGGTTTCCCGATTTTAGATCCCGAATGCTTTCAGCAAGTTTTTACTGAAGGGCTTGCAATCTATTTAGATGACACCACCTCTGCCTGGGAACTTCAGTCTGACGGCTATTACAAACTGCACGAACCGCAAGAAGACGAACCAATTTTTAATGCGCAACTTGCGCTTATTGAAAAATATAACCCCCCAACCGAGAGTTAACCCATCAAAAATTTCGGCTTGGTTTATCGACTGAAAACGATTAGACTAGCCGAAATTTGTAAATAATGTATTGAATTCTTATGACTGACTTGCAAGAAAATGATCTGTATGCCGCGATTGATTTAGGCTCTAATAGCTTCCACATGATTGTTGCACGCGAAGTACACGGACAACTTCAAGTAATCGATAAACACAAAGAAATGGTGCGATTACGCTCTGGCCTTGATGAACAGGGCCGTCTATCTGAGCAAGCCTTTCAAACTGCGCTAGAGTGCTTAACCCGCTTTGGTCAGCTTATCAAAAACATCCCGCCTGCTAATGTTCGTGTCGTTGGCACCAACACCCTACGCAATGCACAAAACAGCCGCCAATTTTTAATTGCCGCCCGCAGAGCGCTTGGCCATCATATTGAAATTATCTCAGGGCAAGAAGAAGCACGCTTGATCTATCTCGGTGTAGCCCATGGCTTAGCTAAGAGTGAAGAACAACGCTTGGTAATGGATATAGGCGGCGGAAGCACTGAATACATTATCGGTCGCGGCTTTAGCAATGATCATCTCACCAGCACTGAAATGGGCTGTGTCAGTATGACCCAATGTTTTTTTGAAAACGATACCATCACCGCTGAACGAATGAATCGTGCTGTAGCAAGTTGCCGACAAATATTACGCCCCCATCGTAAAACCTTGACTCAGCTGGGCTGGGATACGGCTTATGGTGCGTCAGGTACGATAAAATCAGTTGGTCAATTATTACAGGAAAATAACTGGTCAGAGGGGGCTATAACCCATGAAGGTCTACAACAACTTCGCGGCGAGCTCATTAAAGCGGGCAGCGCACAAGCTTGTCAGGTTTTAGGTTTAAAAGACGACCGTCGTCCCATTCTAGCTGGCGGCTTAGCGATACTGATTGCGACGTTTGAGGAGCTAGAAATCCAACAAATGCAAGTCAGCAGCAATGCATTGAGAGAAGGCTTGGTATTTGACACCTTGGGACGTTTGTTTGCCGAAGACTCCCGTGAACTAAGTGTTCGTGCGATGCAACAATGGATGCGCGTTGATCAGCAGCAAGCCTCAATGGTAGCTAAAACTGCCCGCTCCCTTTTCAACCAAGCCCACAATACCTGGCAGTTACGTGATACAGAATATGACTATCCAAAACTACTCAGCTGGGCCTCTGAATTACATGAATGCGGCATTGCCATCAGTTACAAGCGCTATCGTCACCACTCAGCCTATCTAATTGAACAAGCAGACATGGCGGGGTTCACCAACCAAGAGAAACAAATGTTAGCCGTGATGATGCTTAACCATCGAGGCAAATTTATTCAAGAAGCGTTTGATAATTTGATAGAACCGCACAATACTAAATTAATATTTCTAACCGTTCTTGTTCGTCTGGCTGTACGTATTCATCGAGGACGTGATGCAGAATCACCTGTGGTTTTGCTTGTTATCGAAAATGACACTAACCTGCATCTACGCTTTGAAGATGATTGGCTCAAGACTCACCCCTTGTCACAAATGGATTTAGAAATTGAAGCCAAACGCCTTGAAGCAGCAGGCTTTAAACTCACCTTTGATTAACTGCTTATATTAACAACAAGCAGGCCTGGTTACAGCGCTCAAGCTTTACCAGGTTAGTTTACTCAGGTCAGCTTTTTTGGTAAAGCCTTGTCTGTCTCAATCCTGAAAAACCCAACCTGCTGCTGCATATCACTGGCCTCACCGCGCAGGGTATCCGCAACCGATGCGGTTTCTTTGAGCAGCGCAGCATTTTGCTGAGTAACTGTATCCAAACCATCAATCGCTTTGTTAAGCTGCTCAATACTGTCTGTCTGAGCAACATTCGCACTGGATATTTCACCGATTAAACTATGCATTTGTAAAATCTGATCCACAATAGCCGAAAACGCTTTGCTGGTCTTGCCAACCAGTCCTTGGCTGGACGCTACCTGCTTAACACTCAGCTCAATTAATCCGCGAATCTCGGATGAAGCTGCCGCCGATTTCTGCGCAAGCGCTCTAACTTCACCGGCCACAACCGCAAAGCCTCGCCCCTGCTCACCGGCTCGGGCTGCCTCAACGGCTGCATTCAGTGCCAGCAGATTGGTTTGAAAGGCTATGCTGTCAATTAAGCCTATAATGTCTGCAATTTTCTGGCTTGAATCTGCCATCTCAGTCATCGCTGATAAGGCTTGGCGCATTACCTCCGAACCATCCTGTGCCTTATGTTTCGCATCCTTTGCTAACAACGCAGCCTGATGGGTTCTATCCGCATTGTTTTTTACCACAACGGTAATCGCATCCATGCTACCGACCGTTTGCCGCAGCGTAGCGGCTTGGGTTTGAATTCGGTCAGATAAGTCAGTGCTGCCCGCTGCTATTTGATTAGACGCATCAGAGACGGTACAGGCCGCAATTTGCAGCTCATTAACCACATTGGCCATATTATTCATAGAGGTATTCACCGCCTCAGCCATAACCTGCAACTTACCCTCATACTGCCCTGTTATACGCTGGGTTAAATCCCCTTCACTTTGAGACACTACCACATCAACCGTTTCACTAATACCTGTTTCTAGCTGGTCCAGTGAATGGTTAATATTGGTTTTTAAATTCTCTAAGTCACCGCTTAATGCTACCGTTAAGCGATCAGAAAACTCACCGCTAGCGATTGACTCCATTACCCGGTTTATTGCCTCTACCGCTAATCGAGTATCGGACATCGCCATTTGTAAGCCCGTGTTCATCTTGGCATAATCACCCTGATATTCGCCCACAACCTGATAGTTATAATTACTTAACTGCAACGATTCAATCGCTCCTTGAATTTCACCTAACACCTTGGCAATTTGATCAGCCGAGTCATTGACTTGATTTTTCAAGGTTTCAAGGTCGCCTTTAGAGTCGGCTTCAATGCGTTGCGTAAGCTGACCTTGTGAGATAGCCTGCATCATATCGGATACTGATACCATTAAGTGCTGAACACTGGTCAAATAATGATTAAAACTTCGTCCTACTCGACCTATCTCATCTTGGCTTAACGACTCGGTGCGAATGGAAAGACTGCCATTTTCAGCCGCAAAATCCATTTTATCGGTCATTTGTTTTAAGGGTCTTAAAATCGAAAACTTTAGACGTCCGAACACTTGAATCAACAACAAAATAAAGCCACCGGACATGGCTGCTTGCGCAACATAAATCATAAAATAACTGTCACTTAACACACGGTTCAAAATAGTCATGGGTTCGGCAATCATATGTGCACCGATAATTTGGCCGTTTTGGTCGGTTATTTTTTCAAGTATAATTAAATGATCATCATGAATCAGATAACCTATATCAAGAATTTGATTTAGATTTAAGCCTTGCATAAGCTGGGCTATTTGCTGGTCCAGGCTTGTGTCGTTATTAGGTATCAACGAAAGGTTGTTCGTTTGGGCTAATAAGCTGGCATAAAGTCGGTCCCCTGCGTTTTCCATGGTGGCGACATGGCTAAGTGGCATTGACATCACCACCGCTCCTAAAATACGCTCACCAAATGGCACAGGTACCACGGCTCTTACATAACCTTGGCCCTGCTCAAACACAATTTCCATTAATGGCTTAGTGGGCAAACGTTGCAAACTTATCGGCGCACCCGCCTGAGTCTGCTGTATTAACTGTTCATCATAGATCGCCAAACCCATGCCTGACAGACCGGCCGTTTCAACATAATGTTGATAGTTAACCTGAATGATTTGCCAAAGCACAACCTGTTGCTTATCTGATAACCCATAAATGACGGCTGAGTTACTGGCAATACCAACCGCATTCGTCAAGGCAATCGTACCCACGCCTTGAATCTCTGAAGCGAGGTTATTCTGCAACACCTCATAACGCTCAACCACTGCACTTTGAAATAAATCATCCGCAACACTTTGTAGGTAAAATTGCAGCAAGACACTCCACGTCACCGCCATAATCACCAAAGGAATCATAATTTGCTTTAGGATGCTTTTCTTTGGAAGCGGACTCCATTTGGCAATTTTTTCTCGCCAGGGCGTGGTAATTACACCTTGGCGTAAAATCACTTTACCTGCTTTTACTTGTTGATAGGACTGTTCAATTTTGGGAATCAGCTCACGTGCAACGGGCGTGCGCACGGATTTATAACCCACACAATCGCCTTTTTTAAAAACCGGAGCTATATTGGCTTCAACCCAATAATAATCGCCATTTTTGCAACGGTTTTTTAGATATTGATGCCAAGCTTCGCCCTGCTTAAGCTGACTCCACAAGTCTTCAAACCAACGCTCTGGCACATCAGGATGACGAATAATATTATGCGGCTGCCCAATCAACTCCTCTAAACTATAGCCGCTCACTTCAACAAACGCAGCATTCGCTGAGGTAATATTGCCCTGTAAGTCAGTCTCTGAAACCAATGACATCCCATCAGCGATAAGGCGTTCATTCGATGTGACCGGAAGGTTTTGTTTCATTTTATTCCCGTTATTCTCTAAACTTTTTAATTTAGCGCGTTAAAAACGCAGGCGTTGTCTTAGCTCTTGCTCCAGCTTTTTCTTCGCTTCTTCTTCAGCCTGTTTCTTTTCAGCTTCAAGTTTTGCTCGCTCTTGATCTAATTTTTCACGCGCTGCCGCTTCCACTTTATCGAGCTCGTCTCTGGCACGCTGACGCAATGCCTGCTCGGCTTCTTTCGCTTGGGCTTGGGCATAGGCTTCAATATCATTGATATGTGCAGCCACTTCTCGAACCTTTTCCTCATCCACACCCAGCGCGATAACACGCTGTTCAAGTGAGGCTTGGTACACCGCCAATTCCGCTCTTAACTTTTGCTCCAAATCCTGCTTTAACTGCGCTAATTCTTGCTGAAAAACCTGCTTAAAGCCGGATGTTAAATGGCGGTCTAAATCGGATGAAGCCGAAAACCGAGGGGCATAAATTCGCCCACTCAGCCCCGCTTCTACCTTAAAGGCATTAATGCTTTCAAACGCAGGGGCCATATAACGTTGGACATCGCGAGAGGTTGCCTCAGATAAGTCAAACCGTGTGTTTTGGTAGTCAAATATCAAGGCGACATCCATCCGTCGAACACCTTCAAAGCTGGCTTCGGCACTGAATTGGTTTTGCGCTTCGGTGATCTTAATCGGCAAACGGCTTGAGTCACTCAAACGCCAATCCTTAATTTGATAATCAGCCCAGTTAGCCTTAACCTGCGTTATTACCCTTTGTGAACCAAGGTTAGTCGATTGACCTTCAAGAATTAGCGGGTTAGCTTGTGTCTGCGGACGCGCTGAAACATTAAATCGAACCGGTTTTTGGCTAAACGCATGGTCAAAATTAACATCTCGAACGTGCGCAACTAAATCGCCCCAATTGAGCTTACCATCAAAATCAATCCGCTTAATCATAAACTTGGGCTGCGGATCAAATTCAACAAACGCAATAGTCTCACCTTGTGAGCGCGGTGGTTTAGTTGATTTAGGTGGCTGTGCCTTGGCTTGGTCAGCACGATATTGTTCAACCCAAGCAATCAGCGGCTGGGCTTTTCTATACCAATCCAGCGCAAGGTCTAGCTTTTCTTGAACTGTTTCACCAAACAGCAAGTAAGTGATATTGGACAGGCCCTCTTCATCAAATGAGTAGGTCGCCATTATGCGATTAACGTCTTGTCTGGGCATATCCACCAGATCACCCATACCTTGGCGCAGATCGCGAGTCTGATTTCGCACAAAGTTTTGCGCATCACGAATCGCTAGCTTGTCTTGTACCCAGCGTTGTTGCAGTGTTTTTAATGCCTCTTGTCGCTGTTTTAAATCCTCCAAATCACGCACTGAACCATCAAATAGTCGATCAATATCAATTTTATACTGTTTGAGCTGTTCTTCGCGCGGCAAACGCTGTTCAATAGCCTTCCACTGTTCAGCCGCTTGCTCAGACTGGTCTTTGAGAGCGCTTGCCAACGCTAAGGTTTCAAGACGTTCACGCGCCAATATTTCATCTATACCAGGTAAGTTCACACTTGGCAAATTAAACACACCCCCCTCTCGACCCTCTTCAAGCACTGGCTTAATCGGTTTAAGGGGTAGCGCTCCACTGGTTTTTCGCGGAACATCCAACGCTAAACCTTGTAGACGTAAGTCTTCAACCACAAACCGTTTGACTACTAGGTGATAAAGGTTGACTGTAAGAGTAATATCATCAATCACAAAGAGATTTTGCATCGGCTGCTCAGGATCGGTGACCGCTAGTTTTTCAATCCGAATGCCTAATGGGTTAAAACTAAAACCTAGCTGTTGAATTTCTACTTTTGCGCCCCAGGCTTGCGAGGCTAGGTTTTCAACTTTATTTTTCAACATCAGGCTCGATAGTAAATACCCCAGTGCAAACAGGCCGCCCAGAATAACAATCAATAACACGATACCCGACCAACGAATCCAGCCCTTAGGGCTTTTGGGGCTTTTCGGCGTTTTTTTAGTTTTGTTTACAGTCGGCTCTTCAGCCTGCTTTGAGGCATTAGCCTGGTGTGTATTAGGTTGCACTACGTCACTCACTTAATAAACCTCGATGCAAATGCGGCTTTATCCGATGCTTTAAGCACTTGAACAATTTTGAATTTATTCACCCAAACCAAAAAACGTTGACGATAAATCCGAATCATCACCCAACTAAACACAAAGAATAACGGTGCAAAGCAATAGGCAAACACCACGCTGCCCATCACAATCGTGTTATTAAAATTAAGAAAGCGCCAAAAGGCATCGTTGTACCACTGAGTCCAAAGTTCAAGCAAACTCGGATGCGACAATACCCAAAGTCCGAACTGGTGGAACAAAGGGTCAAAGGCATAAGCAAAACCGGTAAAAATCGCCCAAGAAACCAATACGCCGGCCAAGTTAACTCGCAATATAAAAATGAGCAATAACGTTAGAATGGTGTGCGGTGAAAAAAAAGGCGTTAAGCCCAAGAGCATTCCCAGCGTCAGCGACATGGCAATTTGTCCTGGATATTGGTTCGCATTTAGCGCTTTAAAAAGTTGTATCAACGTACCCATCTGCTTTATACCCTATTCAAACAACATGATTAATAAAACCATTCTAAGATAAATCCATACAAAATCAATTTAATATGCTTATCGCACCACCAGATTAAGTGTCAATTCAACATCTGTGGATCAATGTCTAGATGCCAACGCACTTTCGACGCGCTGGGTAATGCGTAAATATCCGCCTCAACCGCTGACAACCAAGCCTGCAGGCTGCGCCGCTGGTCAGATTGAAGCAATAAATGATAACGGTAACGCCCCTGTCTTCGCTCCATAGGAGCCGACACCGGTCCCCATACCTCACAGGGCGTTGCCACCGCGATCGCCAATAACAAGCTCTTAATTTGTGCTAAAAAGTCCAGCGCATGCTGCGGATCAAACGATTCAGCTCGAATCAGTATTTGAAAACCATAGGGTGGAAGCTGCGTCGCTTTACGTTCTGCTAGCGCTTGGCGTGCAAACGCCTGATACCCCTGTGCGACCAGTGTACGCAATAACGGGTGTTCAGGATGGTGAGTTTGAATCAACACCTCACCTTTACGCTCCGCACGCCCCGCTCGCCCCGCAACCTGGATAATCAGCTGCGCCATTCGTTCACTGGCTCGAAAGTCAACGCTGAACAAGCCTTGATCTAGATCAATCAAACCCACCAAGGTCACCTTGGGGAAATGATGACCTTTTGCAAGCATTTGCGTGCCAATCAGAATATCTGCTTCTCCAGAACGGGCTTGCTCTACCTTATCAGCCAAGCTGCCTTTTCGCCGAGTGGTATCGCGATCAATTCGCAAAACAGATTTATCCGCAAACCAGCTTTTAATAACCCCCTCCAACCGCTCCGTACCCTGTCCAATATTAACAAATTCTTTACCCTGACAATCAGGGCAATGAGTCGGTGCTTTTTGGCTAAAACCGCAATGATGACAACGTAATTCATGCCTAGCCTGGTGATAGGTTAAATTCGCATCACAACTTGGGCAACTCGCTTGCCAGCCACAATCATGACACATTAACACTGGTGCATAACCACGTCGATTTAAAAATAATAACACCTGATTACCGGCAGCTAAATGGGTTTCCATTGCCGCTTTTAATAACGCCGAAACCCCTTCCATCAGACGTTCACCGCGAATATCCAGCAAACGTATTGAGGGCATTTGAGCACTACCTGCGCGTTGCTTTAAGCTCAGCCGTTGGTAGCGTCCTTGCTCGACGTTATAGAGCGATTCCAAACTCGGCGTTGCGGAACCCAATACCACCGGCACGCCAGATAGCTGGGCGCGGCGCACCAATAAGTCGCGCGCTGAATAGCGAAAACCTTCTTGCTGTTTAAACGACAGATCATGCTCTTCATCAATAATACACAGTCCCAAATTAGCAAAGGGCGTAAACAAGGCGGAGCGCGTACCCAGCAATACCTTAACCTCACCATTACGAATCAATTGCCAAGCACAATGACGCTCTTGGTCGTTTAAGCCTGAATGGAGCGCGGCCACGGGTTGCTGTAAATAAGCCTCAAAGCGTTGCGCCGTTTGAGGTGTTAGGCCAATTTCAGGCACTAATACCAGCGCTTGCTTGCCTTGGGCCAATACCGATTCAATCATCGCCAAATAGACTTCTGTTTTACCGCTGCCGGTTACACCTTGCAATAAAAACGCGGCGAACTGATCCTGTTTAGCAACCACCTCATCGACGGCGGTTTGCTGCTCAGGATTAAGCAGGTGGCTCGGTTTAGTGCCAAAGACAGTAGTCGCTAAGCAAGAGCCCTCTAACTCATCAATCCAGCCTTGTTCTATCCAGCGTTTAACCAACGGACGCCAATGTTCAAATTGCTGGTTAAGCTGGCTTGACGACCAGGCCTGGTCGTTACTAAAGGCTTGCCAAAGCGCTCGTTGTTTATGCGCGTTTTTAGCCAGTTGTTCAAGCTCAATATTTCGCCCCTTAATTGAACGCCGCCATTGAACCAGGCCTGGTAACTTACTAGGCTCGCCTGCACGTAAGCGTTTAGGTAGTGCTGCCATCACAACCTCACCGATAGGTTCATGATAATACTGAGCTGCCCAGCGCAAAAACTGCAATTCGTTCTCACTAAACAGCGGCTGATCATCTACGAGCTCAAGCAGGTTTTTGAGCTTTTTCGGGTCACAGTCCGAATCCGCTTTCAGCCCAACCACTAAACCAATTTTGGTTTGGCGACGAAAAGGCACCCGCACCCGTACGCCTGGCTTTATATCGGACGTGTTCATGCTTGGCTCAACGCCATAGTCAAGTGCTATTAAAAACGGGCCTGGTAAGGCTACCTGAATAATCATCGCTGCTCTTTTTTTGAAAAATTTACTGCAAACAAGTAGGCTGTCATTAGCTTTATTAAAAGGCACAAACCTGCTTCTAAAGAATCCTTGAATTCGCATATTAAGTGCAATCTCATTTAAGCCGCTAATAAATCAACCGCTTTTCCTAAAAACAGCTCAACAGGTTGCTTTCCTTCTCGTGTTTTTCGGGGGCGAGTGTTGAGCCGGTACATAACAAAATCTATTTGCTCTTGGGTAACTTCATTAAAGTCGGTTCCCTTTGGGAAATACTGGCGGATGAGGCCGTTGGTGTTTTCATTTATGCCTCTTTCCCAAGATGAGTAAGGGTGTGCAAAGTAGATCTTTGCGTTTAATTCTTTTGCCATACGTTCGTGGTCGGCAAATTCTAAACCATTGTCATAGGTTATGGTATGAATCTGCTCGGCCATAGGCTTGAGAACTTTTATGGCTCTATCTGCAAGGTCACTGGCATTCTTGCCCATAAGCTTGACGATAATTGTATAGAGCGTTTTTCTTTCAACCAATGTATAAATCGCGCTTTTTCGGTCTTTGCCGATAATGGTGTCACCTTCCCAGTCGCCAATTCGGCTTTTTTCATCGACAATCTCTGGGCGCTCGTCAATGCTAACCGCATTCTTGATTCTTCCACGTCGATCATAACTTCCATAGCGCTTTCTATGCGTTTTGTGTAAATGCCTAAGGTGTTGATACAGTGTGCCTTGTTGCTTTTTATCGGCCAGAACCATGCGATAGATTGTTTCATGATGCAACCTTACAATGTCGTTTTTTTCAAGGTAGAAACAGACCTGATCTGGACTAAGCTCCTGTTGAATTAATATCTTCACCTTGTCCTTAATGGCCTCTGTGAGCTTAATGGCTTTTAGGGCAGCACCTCTTCGTTCTACACTAAATTGATTGGCCTGCTTAGGCCGGTATCCTCGCATCCCTGTATTGCGCTTTATTTCGCGCCCAATGGTTGAGGGGTGACGTTCTAAGTGCGAAGCAATTTCTTTTTGTGACAAGCCTATTTTCAAATAGGCTTGTATTTGGTATCGTTCATCAATGGTCAACTGTTTATAGTTCATTGCAATTTCCTGTGGTAAGAAAATTAGCATTCTATTTCAGTTGGCCTTTTTTCTTACAAGTTAATTGCACTTGTTATGCGAATTCAAGATCTGTTAAGGCCTAACCCAACCCTCCACCAACTCCTTGAGGTGCGGGCGTTTTTTGTATATCAGTTCAGGTACTTATAAACCCAGGTTTTTCGCGACAGTTTAACTCAACTTCCTAACCGTGCCTTGCTTTATCAACAACTCAATATCGAGCTTAGAAAAGCAAAATACAATGGTTAAAACTGGCTTTGTTGTTTATTGATCGTGATCGTTTTATCGGCTGGAAAAGTTGCTCAACATATTATTGATATGCTGACCCCACGCTAGCGAGTTGATCAACACGAAATAGACATTGGCGCAGGACGAAATAACAACAAAGCTTACCAAAAAACCGCGCACTGAGTCCCGGTGAAATTGATCATTATAAAACACTACTGAACACCAAAGACTTTTCTCAATAAGTCAGTAGTTTGCTCAAGGGGGTTTTCACGAATCTCGGCCTCTTTTTTGGCTAAATAATAAAATAAGCCATCCATGCCTTTATCGGTTGTATGGCCAATCAAATCCGCTTTGATATCCGGTACGAACGGTGATTTTTTGTACTGCGCCATCGTTTGGTCCTACACCCTGACTGCACCGACCTCATTTAAAGATTGCTCGATAATCGGCCGCATTTGCTGCTTAAGGTCATCACTGGTTTTTTCACGTAAAAACTGAGTCGCCGAATCATTTGGCCCATGATACATGGCTTGCAAATCATCAAAATCCATACTCGAAATAGCTTGAACAAATAGCGCTTTGGCTTTCGGTGCGGCCAGCTCAGCTGCTTCATTCAACTTCAACTCTAGCTCTTCGGTATAACGCCCCATCCCCATGCGCGAAAGCACAGCTTCAACTCGCTTCATTTGATCCGGCAAAGAAATACGAATCAAATTATCATTGGCATAGCCCCCCACAGCGCCCAATTGCGCCACAACCTTCTCTGAACCCATCGTTAAAGCTTGACGAAAAGCCTGCGCCAACTCGTCATTCGAAAAGCCTCGCAACGTGCCAGTTGCCTGACTGACATCTTGAGTTTGAACCACCTCAGAAACCGCCTCTTTTGCTTTCGACCACCAATTAGCTTGCGCACTCATTGACAAACTGCTTAACCCTATTACCGCAACCGCTGCACTTTTTCTAATCACCGCCCCGCTCCTATTAAAACTAAAACTTATTGGAATAATTATACATGTCTAAACACAGCAATAAGACCAAAAAAAACCCACCAGGCCTGGTATCAGACCGATGGGTTTTTTATTTTAGCGAGCGGTTTAAGGCGTTATGTTCTGGTCAAGCTTTTTTGGACACTTGGTGTTTACAGTTTTAATATTCATAGACGATAATTCATCGCTCGATGTATAACGCCTAATTAAGTTGTAGTAGCGCATGTAGTTAGCTACATCTTGGCACTCAAACCCATCGCGGTGCTATTCCTTGTATAAATTATTTGTCGCTAAGCGGTTAACACCTGCCTACCGACTCACACGGGTTAAAAATTAGTGAATGACCCACATCGCATCAGACACCAAACACATCCCCCCCAAGGATCGCAACACCGGACGAATCGTTTCAACAATCGCCACGGCTTCCTCCTCGGAACAAGCAATCAGCACATAACTATTGTCGAAGGTGTTGCTAAAAATATCACCCCCTCTTAACCCTCTATCCCCATTACCGTACGCTTCCTTGATCACGGTATAGCTGGTAATGTTTATTTTTGCTAAAGATGCGAGTAGATTGTCTACTTCATGTGCATCCACAATAAACTCAACACGTTTTACGGCTTTCATAATTAACTCCACAGAAAACTAATTACAGCAAAATACAAGGGGATACCAATCACGATATTAAACGGAAAAGTAATCCCTAACGACATACTAAAGTATACCCCAGGCTTCGCTTCGGGTATGGCATAACGACAAATAGCCGGCACCACAATATAGGAACCACTGGCTACCAATACAGCCAATAGCAACGCATCGCCTTGACCCATCCCAACCATGTAAGCCAGTCCAATAGCCAAACTAGCATTAAACATCGGCAATAGAGCCGCAAAACTGATTAAAAACGCATCCAGTTCCTTCGTTTGACGCAATTGACGCGCAACCAACAAGCCCATTTCTAACAAAAAGAACGCCAAGACACCTTTGAAAATAGCATCGGTAAAAGGTGCCATCATGACGTTACCCGCATCGCCAGTAATATAGCCAATCACCAAACTACCAATCAATAATAAATGGGCGCCATCGGTAAAGGCTTCATGCAACACGGATTTAACAGCAATCGGCTTTTTTTGGTAATTGGTCACCACGGGCACACCACTACTCGTCTCCGCTTGTGCCTGTTGTTTGCGCACAATTGCTGCCAGCAACACGGCCATGATAATGGCCGGTGATTCCATTAACACCATAGCAACCGTCATATGACCACCAAACTCTACACCAACATTGGTTAAGTATTGTTGTGCGGCAATAAAAGTAACCGCGCTAACTGAACCATAGGTTGCCGCAATTGCCGCAGCATTAAAGGCACTGGTGCGCTTGCGCAAAATTAAAAACGTATAGGCCGGCACTAAAAAAGCCATAAACAAAGCCGCCGCAATCGCAATCATGGCGGTGGAGGTAAAGCCGCTCGCAGATAAGGCTACGCCACCTTTAAAACCGATAGCAACTAATAAATAAAGTGAAAAGAACTTGGCAATGGCCGGTGGAATTTCTAGATTTGACCGCACCGCAGCGGCAAATAACCCAAAAAAGAAAAACAAGATGGCCGGGTCAATCAGGTTGTTTACTAATGATAAATCCATTATCACGACTCCTAAATAGGGATTAAAAAAACTGACTAACTCATCTTATAGAGAAGTGGTAAAATATAAAAATGAATAATTCAATAAACAACCATAGCCTCTAGGCTATGAAGATAAGTAGATGCGCGTAACTCTAAAACAACTTCAAGCTTTTGAAACCGTCGTTCGTAATGCCAGCTTTTCGCTGGCGGCGCAAGAAATGCACGTTAGTCAGCCGACTGTGTCAAAACAAATCAAGGCCTTACAAGACGAAATTGGTTTACCCTTGCTGGAGCAAGTCGGGAAGAAAATTTTTCTAACCGAGGCGGGCGAAAAACTCCATCATACCTGCCATCAATGGTTAAAAAGCTGGGATGCTTTTGAGCAAGCTATTGCCAATATAAAAGGGATGACCAGCGGACGCTTGCGAATTGCTACGGTTACCACAACCAAATACTTCATGCCCAAGCTGATTGCCCGATTTTGCCAAGCCTATCCTGGTGTCGATGTGCACTTGGAGATTCTCAATCGTGAAAGGGTCATGGAGCGCCTGGAACGCAACGAAGATGATATCTATATTATGGGCGTACCACCCGAAAACTCAGCGATTCAAGTGGTGCCTTTTTTAGCCAACAGCCTATTAATGATTGCCCCGCTTGACCATCCGCTTTGTCAAAAAAAGGCGATTGCGCTCAGTGAAATAGCAAACGAACCTTTTATTTGTCGCGAACCTGGTTCGGGCACACGGCTGCAAATTGAAAAACTCTTTGCGACACATCAACTCAAACTTAACATTCGCTTAGCCATAGGTAGCAATGAAGCGATCAAACAAGCGGTCGCAGGTGGTTTGGGGTTATCTATTTTATCGAGCAGCACGCTGGTACATGAAACCAAAGATAATGAATTGGCTATTTTAGATGTGCAAGGCTTTCCGGTGCAAGGTAGTTGGTATTGGGTGCAACATAAGGATAAACAGCTTTCTATTATTGCTAAGGCGTTTTACGAATTTTTATTGGCGAATATCGCGCCCTTTCAAACCTAGGGATTGCAGTATTGACAATAACGCGGGTCTTCGAACTCCTTGCCATGGGGAAACAACTGTTCTTGCTGATAATGACAGTGCTGGCAACCATAGGTATAGCTTCGCACCGACTCGGTTGGCATAGCACAAGCTTCGCAAGGCAAGCCTTTATTGACGCGAATCACATCAAAACCGGGCATGGCACATTGCGGACAACAGCTCTGTGCTTTCGTTACTAATTGCTGTGCCGCCTGTGCAATCACCTGCATCCGCGTGGGATTATACATAGCACGCATGTCGGTTTCAGCGTAAACCAGGCCTGGTGACTGGGCTTGCAAACTTTCAAATGCCGCTCGCAGCGCCTGTTCGCAGCTAATACCCTTAAAAATAGGCTGGTATTGCGATGCGCTAGGTCGCAAAATCAGCCCATGCGACGGAAAACGAACCTGCGTTGCAAACGCCAGCATCGCCGACCAGGACTCAATTTCCTGGCCAGCAAAGTTGGTGTCTAATGATAAACAGCGGCCAATAAGTTCTATATTATATCGGGTGTCTTTAAACATCACCAGTTCGTCATCCGCTGGCACAAAGTACATGGTTGGATGCGGGCCAAACGAACCCTCGCTGGCCACCACTAAATCCACGCCGGCTGCCGCTAATGCCAAATCACACTTTTTACGCAGGGTGGTTAGCGGATCATCTGCACGGGCTACTTCACCGGAAAAAGTCCCCAACTGATCGGTATCAAGGTCATTGATTACCAAGCAATCAACCCCTAGCCCCTGACTTAAGACCGGCGCTAGCACCTGTTCTTTTTGGTGCTGGGTGGCAATAACTAGCCGACGCCCCCTAAACAAATCGGTCAAGGTGCCTTCTGCTCCACAACTAACGCCAAGCCTAACTGACTCGCATCAAACTCGCCGTGATGATAGGCCAAATGACCATTAACCCAGGTTGAGCAGATACGCGAATGCAACTGAGTGCCTTCCAGGGGCGACCAACCACACTTGTATAAAATATTATCTTTACTGACTGTCCAGCTGGCATTTAAATCGACCAGCACCAAATCGGCATAGTAACCTTCGCGAATAAAACCGCGTTTCGACATCCGATAAAAACTGGCTGGATTATGGCACATTTTCTCGACAATTTTGGCTAATGAAATCACCCCTTGACGATAAAACTCCAACATAATATGTAACGAGTGTTGCACCATCGGCGCGCCCGACATGGATTGAAAATACGGCTGATCTTTTTCGGCTTCGGTATGGGGGGCGTGATCGGTGGTAATAAAATCAATGCGATCATCCAACAACGCTTGCATCAGTCCTTGACGATCCTGTTCGGTTTTAATCGCCGGATTCCATTTAATCCGCGTGCCTAAGCGTGCGTAATCTTGGTCATTAAACCAAAGATGATGCACCGATACTTCGGTAGTAATTCGTTTTTCGCTTAAGGGAATATCGTTGCGGAACAAGGCGGTTTCAGCAGCGGTGGTTAGGTGCAAAATATGCAAGCGTGCATGATGCTTATTTGCCAAGGCAATCGCACGCTCGGTCGCTTCAAAACAAGCCTGCTCACTGCGAATGATCGGATGACATTCAATCGGCACATCCTCACCATATTGCGCGCGGAACAGCTCTTCATTGGCTTCGACCAGCTGTTCTTTTTCCGAATGAATGGCAATAATCGCCGGACAGCCAGCAAACAATTTTTCGAGGGTGTGCGGGTTATCGGCCAGCAAATTGCCCTTCTTGGTAAAGTACAAGCCATCATCCGATACCGCTAACAAACTTGCAGTATCAGTTTTCAGCACTTCGTCAAGATTGTCGTCATTCACGCCAAGAAAAAAGCCGAAGTTGGCGAGTGACTTTTGCGCGGCTAGGGCATATTTTTCCTCTAACAGCGGCATCGACAACACATTCGGACGGGTATTGGGCATATCAATATAGGAGGTAACGCCACCGGCTACTGCCGCACGGCTTTCGGTCGCTATATCACCTTTGTGAGTCAGGCCAGGTTCACGAAAATGCACTTGGCCATCAATCACACCAGGTAACAAAAATAAACCGCTGGCATCAACCACGACAACATCATCAGCGGCGGCGGCGACAAGCTGTCCAATCGCGCTAATGAACTGACCTTCAATCAACACATCAGCTTGTTCAACACGGCCTTCATTGACCATCATGGCATTTTTAATCAAGGTTTTTTTCATCGCTATCTGCTTCCTTTTATTGAATCTTCTACTCGGATTTAATTTTACAATGGCTGAGACGTTTAAAGCGCCAAACGGCAAACCCGCCCATAGTCTTAGCTAGTTATATACAGGGTGCGGTGTTCTAGCTTAGGCTTGAGCGAATTGGTCTGTTGCCATAAAATCTTGCCACCAGGCCTGGACGTCTTGCGGTTTACCCAACAAGAAGCCCTGCAGCTCAAGCTGGCTAAATTGTGCCAGTAGTTGTCGCTGTTCTGGTGTTTCAATACCCTCGGCAACAACTAAAAGATGCATCTGTTGCGCCATCGCATAAATAGCGGGCACCAAGCTTCGCTCAACGCCATATTTTTCCAGCCCTAAAATAAAGCTACGATCAATTTTAAGCTCGTCCACCGGTAGGTGCTGTAGATAGCTTAACGATGAATAACCGGTGCCAAAGTCGTCAATAGAAAACATAACTCCCATTGCTTTTAACTGGTGCATTTTGGTCACAATTTCATCCAAATCATCCAAAAACAGGCTTTCAGTAATCTCCAGCATCAAGCCGTGCGCAAGCGCGCCAGCAGCGGCAAGATGCGCCTGACAACTGGCAACAAAATCGTTTTGCCTAAAATGGCGTGGACTAATATTAACCGCAACTCGAATACTGGCGTTATGTTGTTGTAACTGCGCCAATAATTGACAGGCATGCTCCATTACCCAATTGCCTAAGTCGATAATTAAATTCGACTCCTCAGCCATCGCAATAAAAAAATTAGGCGCTAGTAATCCCTTGTCGGGGTGTTGCCAGCGCACTAAGCATTCCAAACCAACCAAGCTATCATTTTGCTTAAATTGGGGTTGCACAAACAAACGTAATTGGCTCTCTCTAATCGCTTGCGCCAGGCTTTGTTGCAACTGATGACGCTCGATAGATTGGGCAAGCAACTGTTCGTTAAATATCCTTAAACCCTGGCCAGGTTGCTGACGCGCTTCTTGGATAGCCATCCCGGCTTGATTAAACACCTGGTTAATGGCATCACCACTGGTCTGATGTTGGGCATTGAATAACAAAGGCGCGACTCCAACACCCACTTCAAAATCATAGGTTTCACCCTTAACCTCCATGGGTGGCTGCAAACTGATCAACACTCGCTGACCCATCATTTTTAGCCATTCGTCCACCTCATTAAAGCGCGCTTTGTTTTCGCAAAATACCGCAAACTGATCAGCGGCCAAGCGTGCCACGACGCCACTGTCAGCAAAACTTCGCTCTAAGCGCTTGGCAACCAAACGCAAAACCTCGTCGCCAACATTGATACCATGCTGTTGATTAATAAATTTAAACCGCGCTATATTCAACAGCACCAAACAACCCGCCACCGGCACAATCTGCGGCTGGTGAAGCACTTGATCCATTATTTCTAAAAGTTTATTGCGATTTGCCATCTGGGTAACACTGTCTTGATACAGCAGCTCGGCAATCCGTTGTTCACGCTCTTTGATGGCGGTGATGTCGTGTTGAATCGCCAGAAAATGGGTAACCTCATGCTGTTCATTTGCAACCGGCGACATAATCGCCCGACTGGGATATATTTCACCATTTTTGCGGCGGTTAGACAATTCGCCGCGCCAGACCTTGCCGGCGCTTAGGGTCTGCCACATATCCTGGTATACCGCTTTAGCGGTTTGACCGGACTGCAACAATCGGGGGTTATGCCCTTTTAACTCGGCAATTTGGTAACCTGTTACCCGTTCAAAGCTTGGGTTCATATAAATCAGCCGACCCTGCTTATCAGTGATCGCAACCGAATCGGGGCTTTGCTCGACCGCTTGGCTTAACAACCGCACCTGGTCTAAAGCGTCAACTAAGCGTTGTTGCTCTTGTTTAAGCTGTCTTTGGCGTTGAATAAGTCGCAACATAATCACACTGATGAGCAGCACAACAATCAAAAAAATGGCTATCAGTTCAGTAAGCCACTGATCAATTAGATCGGTAGGCGTTAGTTGCAAACTGTCAAAAGGTTCCAAACGCAATTCGCGCATTAAAAGGTCGATAGACCGGTAATCACCTGGAATGGTAAAACCGCCAATCTGCATCGAATGCGCCAGCTCACCCGCTAGTGGAATTGCGAGGATGCTCGCTGCAACTTGACGGGCTACATCTTTATCGACATGATATAAGGCCGCAAAAGGCCATTCAGGGTATAAAGCGGTACTGGTGACAAACGGAAAGTCCGCAAAACGCTGCGCATTGAGTAGTTTAATTTGGCGCATATCGAGTAGATTATTGGCTACCAGGTTTTCTAACACGCCGGTGCGCACAAAACCCACATCCGCCTCACCGGATAATACCGCGATGACTGCATTATCCTGGCGCTGCCCGGTTTCAATTAAGGTCGCACCTTTTGGTAGGCGTATGCCATGCTGCAATAACTCAAACGCCTGCATTTGATAGCCTCCCAAGGATGACCTACTTCCCGCAGCAATGGTTTTGCCTTTGACATCACGCAAGGTAGCGATATCATCACGATGACTGGCGGTAAAAATAACTCCACCAAAGCGGTCGGTGATAAACTCACCTTCAAAGTTGAGCATCGACGCCAAGGGCGAAGTTAAACTGTTACGATAGGTGATCAAGACATAATGCGCCGGCTGAGTTAAAATAAAATCAACCTGACGCAGCTTAACCGCCCGCTCCAACTCATCCATATAATAAATAGCGGCCTCAAACCGATAGCCCGGCAATTGCTGGTTTAAGTAATCAATTAACGGTTGCCAACGCTGTGTCGTTAGGGCTTTATCCCGAAACGCCAAAATACCCACCGTATAGAAGGTGGGCTGGGCACTCGCTTGCTCAGTACCAGGCTCTGCCTTGAGCGCAGGGCTGCCAAACACAAAACTAAATAGCCACAATGCTATAACCAAAAACAAACTTTTATTTATATTCATCTGCAAAAGCATCGACTTTAACCTTTCGTTCTAACGCGGCAATATGCTGTTCTGCTTGCGCTCGCCATTCATCGGCAACCACAAGCTGGCTAATATCGGCTTGCTCTTGCAACAACTGTGTCATTTTTTCAAGCGAATTGGCAACACTTATCGCTGCTTGTTGTGGATAATTGGGTAGAACGGCCTTCAGTCGCTGGTTGTCAGGGTGCGCTAGCAATATTCTGGCGTGTTTGAACGCTTTGGAATGATTCAACCAGCGCGTGAGACAAGCCAATAAGCTCGCGCGTTCAATCGGCTTGGCTAAATGTTCATTCATGCCCGCAGCCAACGCCTTCTCCCTATCCTCTGCCATCGCCGCTGCGGTTAATGCAATAATTGGCACCTGGGTATTAAAACGGCGAATCGCGCGGGTGGCTTGATAGCCATCCATAATCGGCATTTGAACATCCATCAGAATCAAATCATAGTGAGCTAACTTCAGCTTATTCAAAGCTTGCTCACCATTAGCGGCCACTTCATAGTCAAGCCCTAATTGGTTGAGTAACGCGCCAGAGACCTGCTGATTAATCTCATTGTCTTCAACCAACAACACCCGCCCGCTCAAACCCTGCTGCTGTTTAACCAACCAGGCCTGCTGAGAGGTTTGCTGCGCGCTACGCTCAAGCTGTGCAACCTCCTGCGGCGAAGCGGCAACCAGCGGCAACCTAAATGAAAAAACACTGCCTTGTCCCAGATCGGATTGGATTTTAATGGATTCGCCTCCCATAAGCTGCACTAATTTATCACTAATCACTAAACCTAAGCCGGTGCCGCCATATTGGCGGGTAATCGAGTCATCCGCTTGAGAGAAAGGCTTAAATAACCGCTGCTGTTGCTCAAGCGAGATGCCTTTGCCGGTATCTTGCACTTCAAAATGAATGGCTTCAGCTGCCATCTCATCCAGACGAATCACAGGCGACACGCGCAAAGTGATTGCCCCCAAGTCGGTGAACTTTATGGCATTGCTAAGTAGATTAATTAAAACCTGACGCAAACGCAGTTCATCCGCAACAAAATGATTGGCCAACTTAGGATCAAGTTCAAGCGTTACATTCAATCCTTTTTTAAGCGCTTGCGGACGGTAGAGTTCAACCAATTCAACCAACAACCGATGTAAATCAAAACAACGCACATCCAGCGTAAAGTGGCCGGCTTCAATTTTAGAAATATCTAAAATGTCATTGATAATGCCCAATAACAAACTGGCGGAATAGTGAATTTTTTGCAAACGCAGATGCACCTGATCAAGGTTATGCTCCTTCAGTGCCAGCTCACTTAGGCCAATAATACTATTCATCGGTGTGCGAATTTCATGGCTCATATTCGCCAAAAAACTTGACTTGGCTTGGTTCGCCTGCCCGGCAATGCGGGTTTGTTCAATTAATTGCTGATTGAAGTGCTCCAGCTGGGTAATATCCACCAGCGTAATCAAGTAAAGCCCAAGTTTTTCACTATAGACACCGCTGCATTTAAACACGGTTCGCTGCCCTTGAAAGCCCACAATGGCTTTATGCTCACGCTTGGGCTCCGACAAGATCACCTCTATCCACTCCATCGCGTGGTGATTGTATAAGTAACCTTCTTGGTGCACGAAAAGGCCGCAAATACAACGGTAATCACGTTTAAACGCCGCCAAAGAGGCATAATAACCCTTAAAAAACTTCAAAAACCCGCCACTAACATCGACTAGCTCTTGGCCGTTGTTTACCAAAACAATTTCGTCTTGTGAGGCTAAGAGCTCTTGGCTGTAGGTATTGGCGGCTTGGGCTTTTTTGACCCAAAAAATTAATACCACCAAACTGGTCAATAAAGCCATCAACAATAGCAATACCCAAATCAGTGCCTTACCATACTGAGCCGTCAAATCTTGCCAACTAATGGTCGGCTGTTGATCAAACGGTGGCAACCGCAATGCACGTGATAGCTGCTCAACACTTAGATAGTCGACTGGTACACTGAAACCATAAATAGCGCTGTCACTGTGTTGTAAATCGTCTAATTCAAATCTCAACAAGGCCGCTGTAATATGGCGCTTAGCTTGTTCTGATACATGCGGCATCGCAAACACCGGCCACTCGGGATACAAACGAGTTGATAGCAGATGCGGGAAGTCCGGGCGATATTGCGCATTCAGCACTTTAAGTTGACTAATATCCAACTTTTCGCTTGCCACCATCTCTTCAAGGATGCCAGCGCGAATAAATCCGACATCGGCATCACCGTTCAACACCGCATTCACCGTGGCTTGGTGCGAACCGACAAATTGAATGTTGTGCTTTTTAGGCTGAACTCCGGCAAGCAGCAGCTCATACAGCTGCACACGATAACCGCCCGTGAAGTCTTCCCCCGGTGCTGCTATGCGGCGAGAAGCAAGATCTACTAAATTGTTCACTTGTTGATTGTCGGCACGCGCTATGATTGTGCCGCCCAATAAATTAAGCGCTTGCCCTTGATTATTTCTGGCCAAGGTGACCAGTGCACCCGTGACATCAAACTGATGACGCGCTATTAAAAAGTGGGTTGGATTGGTGGCAACAAAATCAAGTGTTCGCTGCTGAAGGCCTTGATAAATCTGCTCCCGATTAAGCACTTGCAACTCAAGTTTCTCATGCACCAAGGTTTGGTTGATGGCCGCGATAATTGTGGCAAATTCTTGATTAGTAATTACCTCCCCCTTGCAAGCAAACACCGCTAATTGATACACCTGTTTGGTTGTGTTAGCTGATACGGCTACGGGCTGTGCAAAGGTAGTTACACCAGTTAGTGCTAGGCCAATTGCTAGCAGATAGGGCAGGAAACGTTTTATCATGGCTTAATTTCGGTTAGTTGTAGGTTTGGCTTGAACAGTTAGGTCTATTAAGCAGTATTTAGTGAACTTTTACATAACAATTCCAATACCAAAAGCAAACTTAATTTAAGTTTTATTCTTTAGCATAGCTGATTAACAACGCAGTTTCAAGTAATAACAGAAGGTTCAAAATGTCTTATCCAATGCAAAGCTAAACACGCCACCTTGGTTTTAGTCACGCTCAGTGAGATGCCTGACTAACACCGGGGCTTTAACTGGGTACCCGTCGGCATAAACTTGAACAATTTCACGACTTATTTCGAACCACCCGCAAAACCTTGTTAAGGGTTTTAGGACCTGCATTTAGGCGCCTAAAATGCCAGGGGTCAGATAACTGACCATCAAAGCAAGACACCAAACTCAGCTTTACAGGGCACGCTGTTGATCAGTTTGAACAGATGAGGTAAACGCGTTTTTTGCATTTCACCGGTGTCGCTATTACGGGGGTTAAAAGCATTCCTCATCGCACCGGCACCTTTTTTGTTGTTTAATAGGTACTTCAAACAAGGAGTGTCAGAAATGAAACAATTTCTATTAAAAGTGATGCCATGTCTGTTCGCTTAAAGTGGATTAGCTTGTGGCTGGTTTTTGGTTTTGTCATGTTGGCCGTGTTTATCGCTAGTCATCAGTATTTGCTTAAAAGCACGATGTTATACTATGCTGATCAGCGCGATATCCAGCGTTTAGAGCGCTTAGTGGGTAATTTGGAGTTTCTACTTCAACAACAAGGGCTAACCTCCATTAATGATTTTGATCCTTTTTATTGGCGTCCGTTAATCCAAACCTCAAGACGTACTGATTTATCTCAATTTGAACGCCCTATCGAGGAGCACTTGATACGTAATAAAGGCCGATCGAACTCCAACAATCCAAACCAAGCCTTTAGTTTCGAAAATAGAGTTAGCCTGCTCGATAATCAGGGCAACCTTAAACAGGGTACCATTCAAAAAAAGTACGACTTGATTTTACCGGTTAAAATCGACCATCAAATTGTCGCTCAACTTGGATACATGAGTTCAACCATCGTCAACGCTCAGGCAGACCTTGAGCTGGCCGAGATGCAAAAAAAAGCCGTGTTAATCAGTACTCTTGTCATCGCCTTGATTGGTCTTATTTTGTTATGGCCGGTTAATTATCTGCTCATTATGCCGATTAAAACCTTAGCAACAGGCTTAACAAGCCTTGCGTCAGGCAAATACAAACACCGCTTGAATGTGAAAACCAGCGATGAATGGGGCCAACTTAGCCAGCATTTTAATCATCTAGCCCTAACACTTGAGCAAGCTAAAAAATCGAGAAGCCAATGGGTTGCCAGCACCTCACATGAGTTGCGAACCCCAGTCACAGTTTTACGCTCTTCAATTGAGTCCATGCTAGAAGGAGTGCGTCCTGTCAATGAACAAAACCTCACCCGACTCCATGATGAAGTAATACTCCTTAATAGGCTAATTGACGATCTGTACCAATTATCGCTGCATGACGTCGGTAGCTTGAACTATCAAATGGATTATCTTGATTTAGGCACCCTTGTTAATCAGGTTGCACAAACACATCAGCCTAAAATTGACAATAAGGGCTTAGTGCTCAGGCTCAAACTAGCCTCCAATATCCCACCTATTTTTGGGGATAAGAAGCGCCTGATACAATTATTCAACAACCTAGTCCTGAACGCTATCGCTTACACTGATGCCACACAGCAGAATGGGCAAGCGGGTCAAATTCTAATTAAGCTGACTGCCGATAATCATAATGTATTTTTCGAAATCAGCGACTCCCCCCCTGCGGTTAGCGAAGAAGAGCTAAGCCACTTAACTGACTATCTGTATCGGGCAGCAAGCTCACGTAATCGTCAATCGGGCGGATCTGGGTTAGGTTTAACTATTTGCCAAAAAATAGCCCAATCTCACCAGGCTCACCTTACCTTCTCAGCATCCGAGCTGGGTGGGCTGAGGGTAAGATTGACGTTTCCATTTAAAGGAGGCATCACATGACACCCGCTCATATTTTACTGGTTGAAGATGAATACAAAATTGCTGAAGTGCTACAAGAATACCTGCAGGGACATGGTTATCGTGTAAGCCATTTAAACCATGGTAAAAACCTGCTAGATTGGCTGTCCAAACACCCCGTAGATGTCATTCTCCTGGATGTTATGCTGCCCGGCACTGATGGCTTAGAACTCTGTCAGAAAATCCGCCAAACTAGCCAAGTACCCATTGCCTTGATCACCGCCAAGGTTGAAGAAGTAGATCGTATTCTAGGCTGGGAAATGGGAGCCGATGATTATATTTGTAAACCCTTTAGTTTACGTGAGGTATTATCAAGGGTAAAAGCCCTAGTCCGTCGTGCTCAACCGCAGTCAGGCCCCCTCCATAATAACCAGGCCTGGTTGCTTGACGTGAATAAATTTAAAGTCTTTTATCAAAATAAGTCTGTGGACTTAT
The DNA here is from genome assembly GCF_029581415.1 of Thiomicrospira sp. R3. Taxonomy (GTDB): domain Bacteria; phylum Pseudomonadota; class Gammaproteobacteria; order Thiomicrospirales; family Thiomicrospiraceae; genus Thiomicrospira. The sequence goes on from NZ_CP121121.1 coordinate 540,131, forward strand.
CTGCCATTGAGTGTGCCATTTTGCGACTGCTAAGCCAGTCTCCCGGTCGCATTTTTTCTCGCAACCAACTAATGAATGCCATCTACACCGATAACCGCGTGGTGTCTGACCGAACCATTGATAGTCATATTAAAAAACTTCGCCATAAAATGTCAGCCGTTTTTGGTGAAGTGGAATTAATTTACTCAGTTTATGGCGCAGGGTATAAATTTGAACCACCTGAAAACTAAAACAAACTTCATTACAAAATCTTGTCCATTTGAGTCGTTTTCTTTGCACTTTTCAACTCAATACTAATGCTGAGTCTTCGATAACGTCAAACTTTTAAACATTACCCAGGAGAGTTAACATGCAACATTTAACAACTAAAAGTATTTTCATCGCTACCGGCTTAACGCTGAGTCTTTTCGCCGCTCAAGGGCTACAGGCTAAAGGGCCATGCGCTAAAAATTCAGATGGCATCCATGCCAAATATGAGTGCGGTGAGTCACAAGGCAATCGTGCATCACGTGGTGAACATAGCGAACGTGGTAAACATAGTGAACGTGGTAAACATAGTGAACATAGTGAACATAGTGAGCATGGTAAACAATTAGCCAGAGATGAACGCATGCACAGCCGCCTAACCCAAAAACTAACCCTAACCGAAAACCAACAGGCTGAATTAAAAACCCTGCTTGCGCAAAGACACAGTGAGCGTGAAGCTAAAAGAGAGCGGTTCACAGCCAACCTAAATGCAATCCTAACCAAAGAGCAGCAACAAATACTTGCTAGAGAATAATGTGAGCTAGCACATATAAAAAACCCACCAGGCCTGGTATCAGACCGGTGGGATTTTATTTTAACGAGCGGTGTAAGGCGTTATGCGCTTTGCTTTTTCTGGGCAAACTGCTCTCTTAATACCATCGCCGCTTTTACCATATGGGTGAGTGCGGGTTCGGTTTCTGCCCAACCACGGGTTTTGAGGCCACAGTCCGGGTTCACCCACAGCCGCTCCGCTGGAATCAATTGCGCGGCTTTTTCAATCAGGCGCACCATCTGCTCCAGGGTCGGAATATTGGGCGAGTGAATATCGTAGACCCCCGGGCCGATTTCGTTCGGGTATTCAAAATCAACAAAAGCATCCAGCAGTTTCATATTCGACTTGGAGGTTTCGATCGTAATCACATCCGCATCCATTTGTGCGACCGCCTCAATAATGTCATTGAACTCGGAATAACACATGTGGGTATGAATCTGGGTCGTGTTCTGCACGCCCGATGTGGTCATGCGAAAACTGTTCACCGCCCAACGTAAATAGTCGGCCCAGTCGGATTTTTTAATCGGCAGCCCTTCACGCAACGCCGCTTCATCAATCTGAATCATGTGGATGCCAGCCTGCTCCAAATCCAGCACTTCGTCACGCAACGCCAGTGCAATCTGGTTACAGGTGACTTCACGCGGCTGGTCATTGCGCACAAACGACCATTGCAACATAGTCACCGCACCGGTCAACATACCTTTCATAATCTTGTCGGTTTGGCTTTGCGCATATTGCGACCAGCTCACGGTCATGGGCTTGGGGCGCGAGACATCACCAAAAATAATCGGTGGCTTAACGCAACGCGAACCATAGGACTGCACCCAACCAAACTGGGTAAAGGCATAACCATCTAACTGCTCGCCAAAGTACTCCACCATGTCGTTGCGCTCCGGCTCACCGTGCACCAACACATCAATCCCCATGCGCTCTTGGCGTTCACACACATCACGGATTTCGGCTTGCATCGCTTCGACATATTGCGCCTCAGTCAGCTCGCCGTTTTTAAATTGACGGCGCGCTTGGCGGATTTCAGCCGTTTGTGGGAAAGAACCTATCGTGGTGGTCGGGAACAGGGGTAAATTGAATTTGCCCTTTTGTCCCTTGGCACGTTCGCTATAGGGCACTGGCCGATCTAATGCAATCTGATCCAACTGCGCCAGCCGCGCCTGTACTGCTGGGTTGTGAATCAGCGCAGAGGACTGCTTGGCGGCAATGGCTTGTGCATTCGCTTGCAAAGCAGCTTGATCCGCACAACCATTCAGCGCATCCGCAATGAGCTTCAGCTCGCTCAATTTTTGCTTGGCAAACGCCAGATAGCTTTTCAGCTCAGGATTGAGTTTTTCTTCCACCTCCAAATTCACTGGCACATGCAATAACGAACAACTTGGCGCGATCCAAAGTTGCTCACCAAATTTAGTTTTTGCCGCTTTGAGCGACGCAATCGCGGCATTTAAATCGGTTTTCCAAATATTACGCCCATCAACCACGCCGAGCGACAAGACCTTTTCAGCTGGATACTGCGCAATCAACTCGTTTAACTGCTTTTCGCCACGTAAGCCATCGTAATGCAGGCCGGCTACCGGCAAGTTACAAGCAAGCGCTAAGTTGTCGCCCAGAGTTTCGAAATAGCTCGCTAATAATAATTTAACCGGTGCTTGCGCCAGTTCCGCATAGGCCTGATTAAACGCATTCTGCCACTCAGCGCTTAATTCCAAGCCCAAAATCGGCTCGTCGATTTGCACCCAGTTAATGCCCTGCTCGGCCAATTTTTGTAAAACCTGTTGATAGACCTTTAACAACGCAGGCAAGCGGCTGAGTTTTGGAATCGCATTCGATACGTTTTCCGCCAGGTACAAATAAGTCACTGGTCCCACTAATACCGGCTTAAAATCGACATTAGTACCATCGCTTTTCAATACCAACGCTTCTGCCACTTCGTCAAACAGGCGCGTGTCGGTGACTTTAAACTCGGTGTCGTCATAGAGTTCCGGCACAATATAGTGATAGTTGGTGTCGAACCATTTTTTCATCGCCCCGGCGTAGCCGGCTTTTGATTTATCTGGCGCATGATCATGCCCATCCAAGCAGGCCTGGTCGTCAGACGGCGCACGTCCTCGCGCCATCCGAAACGCCACCTCGACATCGAAATTCTGCTGACGAAATCGCTTCGGGATCACGCCCAATAAGGTGCTCATATTCAGCACTTGATCGTAATAGGCAAAGTCATTCAGCGCAACCAACTCAATGCCGGCGCCAATCTGGGTTTGAATATTTTGATAGCGAATTTCCGCCGCCACGGCATCTAGTTCGGCTTGCGTTTTGTCGCCCTTCCAATAGGCTTCAAGCGCAAATTTCAACTCGCGTTTGTCGCCAATGCGCGGATAACCTAAATTATGAATTGTCATGCTATTTTCCTTTCGCTAACAGATACCGCAATGCGGCGTTAAATAAGATTCATGACAATGATAGAATATCAGCAACATGAACACAAACGAATTAAATTCAGGTTAACTTGAAATTAATTAATACCAATAAACTCAAGCCATCCATTCCAACAACAAAGCCGATCATATTGCGCATAGATATGCGTGCCAAAATGACACATCAATTGCTTTTTGAATCCTTACCCATCATAATAAAATGTGACAGCCTGACACTAAGGAGAATAGATTATGGCCACCACTTTACCTCGCATCACCGCTAGAGTAGATATCGACACACAAAACTTATTAACGAAAGCCGCCGCTCTGGCGGGTATGTCTAGTATTAACTCATTTGTATTGAATGCGGCAATCGAAAAAGCAAAACAGATTATTGAGCATGAGCAAACCCTAAAATTAAGCCAAGCCGATGCCATATTACTTATGGAAGCACTGGATAAACCCGCAGCCCTCAATACAAAACTTAAAATGGTTGCAGAAGGTTATGAGCGCAAAACTCAATGATGAATACAGTATTACTCGATAAAGATAAACACGACAGAAACCGATTCAACTGCGGGATTGACGCGCTTAATAACTATTTGAAAATTATAGCAAATCAGCAAGCTAAAAAAGATAATACCCGAACGTTTGTGTTAGAAGATGAAAGCAACACCTCACATATCATCGGATTTTACACATTGACCATGACACCGATTGACTTGAAAGCCCTACCGGACACGTTACAGAAAAAGCATCAATCATCAACATCTGGCGGACTCATTGCGCGCTTAGCCATCGATGAACGCTACAAAGGTAAAGGTTTTGGCGAATGGTTACTTATTGATGCACTACGAAAATTACTAGAGGCTAGTGATAGTGTGGCGTTTCCAGTTGTTATCGTTGACGCCAAAGAGGGTGCCAAGCATTTTTACGAACGCTATGGATTTAAAGCGTTTCAAGACGCAGAACATAAATTATTTATAACCATTTCAGATATTGGGGCAAGTTTAGCCTAGTTTATTGCGGTGCTTTAGCAAGCTAACGCCAAGCACAGCGGAGCCATTGAGCAGAGCGCAACGGCTTCCGGCCGACAGCGGCGGCAAACTGCAATGCGCCTTGTTATTGATAGGTTAACAGAAAAATAAAGGAAAAAAACGAAAGCCTGCCGCAAACAACACCACAAAAGCCGCAAGCCCTCGGCCATCTTTCCACCAAACCGTTTCAGAATGGAACCCTTCCTGAACAAAACCCGATATTGCGGCAGCAGCCAGAGCATTCTGCCGAAACAACCAAAATCAACGCATAATAAAAATGCTACGCGTTGGAAGTCCCTCTTGAAGCGTTTGTTATGCCGCTAGCTGAAGCGTGAGGCAAGCTTCTTATAAACAATATCTTTATCTCGTTTACCAACAGCAAGTACATAAACAACTACCTCATTGTCGATGACTTCATAAGCCAAACGGTAACCTGCTGTACGAAGTTTGATTTTGTAAACCGAATCATAACCCCGTAATTTTGATGATGGGACATGGGGATTTTCTAGCCTTTCTTTGAGTTTCTTTTTAAATTGACTCTGAATAGTTGGCGCTAGCTTACTCCACTCCTTTTGGGCTGCAGGCAAAAACTTTAACTTATAAGTCATCAATATCGATTTCCACAGCTTGCGACAAATAACCACGACGACTATCTACTATTTGGGAAAGCTCATAATCATCAAGCATATCCATCAGATACTCGTAAGTTTCAGATGGCACAAGGTAAGCTGCGGGTTTGTTGTGGTTAAGGATCACAATCGCTGAACCATCAGCCTCGTTCAAAAGAGCCGTTGGATTTTTCTTTAACTCTGAAATACTGGCAGAGCAATTCGCTAATACCTGTCTCATAACTTCACCATATAAGTATTAAAATCAGACCTAATTTTAGACCTTAATTTAAATGATTGCTAGAGATTTACAAAAAACCACAACTAGATACGCTTGGCCGCTTGCCGTATAATCAAACTAAACCAAACTTAGCTAAGGATAATGCTGTGCACGCGCTCAATATGTTTGAAGCCAAATCTCAGCTTTCCAGGCTGATTGAGGCGATTGAAAGCCATAAAGAAAAAGAGATTATTATTGCGCGTCACGGTCATTCGGGTGCTAAACGGGTACCGCTTGATACCACGTCGACACCGCGCTGAGAATTGGCGTGGCGAAGCACCTGATGATTCCCGATGATATTGATGCTCATAACGACCAAGTCGTCCAGCTTTTTTACAGCCGATTGGCTTTAGTCTAACAGGCTCCTAGGGTCTTAATGATTTAGTTACGGGTTAACTTATGCTTGAAATCAAACACCTCAAAACCCTGGATGCGTTGGCTAAGCAAGGCAATTTGGTTAAAACCGCGGATGCCTTGTTTATGACCCAATCGGCGCTCTCGCATCAGATTAAACAGCTGGAAGATTCCATTGAACTCAAGCTGTTTGAGCGCAAAAGCCAGCCGTTGCAATTCACCCCCGCTGGCAAAACCCTCTTGCAACTGGCACAACAGGTTTTACCGCTGATGCAACAAACCCAAACCACTCTAAAACGTCTCGCTTGCGGCGAACAAGGTCGGCTTAAAATCGGCGTCGAATGTCATACTTGCTTTGAGTGGTTATTGCCGTTATTGCGGCCTTTTCAAACCCAATGGCCAAATATTGATGTCGATATCGCCAGCCGACTCAGTGTCGATGCGCTCGCCGCTCTACACCAAGGTCAGCTGGATTTGGTGATTACCTCTGACCCGATAGAACAAACGGATTTAGCCTTCCACCCCTTGTTTAGCTATGAAATTCAATTGCTATTGCCGCCCAACCATCCGCTCAACCACCAGGCCTGGTGGCAGCCCCAAGACTTAGCCAATGAAACCTTGATTTGTTATCCGGTATCTGAAGACAAACTCGATATTTTCCGCCAGTTTTTAACGCCGTACAATTTACGACCAAAAGCCACTGAACATACCGATATGACTCTAATGATGTTGCATCGCGTCGAAAGCGGACGCGGTATCTGCGCCCTGCCGAAATGGCTACTCGACACCCAAACCGACTTTCACCACCTCCCACGTAAACGCCTCGGCCAAAACGGCCTTTGGTCCACCCTCTATGCCGCCACCCAAAACACTGAACACCCCCCGCCCTTCATGGTGGATTTTATCGACCGCGTCAAACAAACCATGGCCAGCTGATTAAACAGCTGTACCTCTTTTCAGCATAACGGCCTGACGCTATCTTTCGGTTTGGATACCGCAGACAACGCGAGGACAATGCGCGCTATCTTGGTTTAACCTTGTCTGCATATCCTTGAGTGTTGACTGATAGTTTTGGTCAGTGGGGGCTAAACGTTGCGCACATTGTGCGGCTTTCAAAGCGGCTAAATCGCAGGCTTGTGCTTTTAACGCGTAGGCCCAATTATTCCAAACCTCTGCTGCAAAAGGATGGCGTTTACTGAGTTTTTCAAACGTGCTGGCGCTTTGTTGGTAATCAGCTTGTGCATAGAGCAGATTTCCCAAGGCCATGCCTAATCCAATCGAATTAGGCCAAGCGCTAAAGCCGTTTTCATAGGCAACCCATGCTTTATCTGCCCGCCCAGTTTGCTCTAAATCAAACGCGACTTTTAGCCAATCCTGTGGATTAGCCGTTTTTGGAATCTGCTGAGGTTCAACAATAACTAAAGCCCAATAATCTGCACGTCGCCATGTTCTCTCGAATGTGCTCAGCCGGGTCAACCAGCGCTCGGTTTCACCCGAACGCAACACTAGCTCGTTGCGCTCTAAGTTATAGCCAATCACCACAGCATAATGCCAAATCGGAGCCCAATTAAAACTTAAGTTCTGCATCACCAACACGGGGTTTCCCGCCGACACTTCATCTAATAAAGCCTGCATGTTCGGCGCTAATGGATAAGGGATTAAGCCTTGCTGGCGAACAGTCGCCACCATATCAACTTGCAAACTGCCCTGCTTTTCTGGCGTATACACACGCCCTACCAAGTCTTCTGGCACACTATCTTGACCACGATACTGGAACAAGGTTGCTAATGCGGCCGGGCCGCATTGGTATTCAGTTTGAGGAAAAAAAGGCACATTAACCCATTCCACAGCGGGTTTCTCCAGCTCTAATGAAGTAGGGTCAACCCTAATATGACTACAACCCACCAACATTACAGACAAAAAAACACCCAGGTATAACTGGGCGCTTGCTCTAAAACCTAATAACATCATTACCTAAACGTCATTATCTAGCGGGTCGAATAAAAGGAAAAATATCTGTTGCGCCAATCACATCCGTAATCACAAACACTACAAAAATTAACGCCAATAAACCAATCACTCCGCCCCCCGCAGGCAAATCGGCCATGCGCTCATTCAGTTGCGCAACCTCAAGATCGGTCATCGCTGCAACACGCAGCTGGACATCTTCGGCAGAAACGCCCATAGCTACTAACTGCGCTTGAACATCTGCACGCTCTAGCATCATTGACAACTGCTCACGCTCCAGTACAGATTGTTGAAGTTCAACCACCTGCCCTGTCGAAACCATCGCGGCTTGAACAGGCAATGTGGTCATACCCATAAACATCACCAACATCACCCAACTTGTAAACTTCTTACCCATAACGAACACCTTATTATCTAGTTGAATAGCTCACAGAAAGTTATACCAATTGACATCCTCCCCGCTCTAAACGACGGGGATTCCCAACAGCATCTATACCCTTTTGGGTGCTAAGCCGTTAAGAGTGGGCGTGACTCGCGTCTTCCCACTGGTTCCTGCTTCATCGTCAAATCTATTGATTCAACTCCACAGGCTAACACCCGATGCCCTCGGGCTAACACGCTCAACACATTCAAACCTTGCTTGTGTTAAACGGTTTTCTTTGGCTAGATGGCTACAGCAAGGACAGGCCTGGTTATATCGCCATTTCATGATAACACAGTATCGGTTGTTTACTTTCAAGCCGAAACAAGTTCATCGCTAATGCCTTGTTCCACACAAACCGGTTAACACCGGCAAATTCAACCATCTTCTGCACCTGGTCAGAATTGGGATTCAGTCAGAATTTAAAAGCTTTGCGGCAATAGGCTTTGGAGTCCGAGCTAGTTTGCGGGTAGTTGTGGTGGAGCGCCACTAGCCATTATTAAGCAATATATTAAGCAACAGCAAAGACCGCACTGAACAGGCTTTGCCTGTGCGCTTATATCCCTGGCGTGAACGACGGGATTTTAAGCGGGGATTGGTAAACCTACATCATCAAAACCAAACGACGCAGTATCTTCGCGTGTGTTTATCCTTGACCTTTTAGAAGAGTTAGGTACATTGGCATATAGATCTTTCAGATTTTAGCAATCAATAGGAGAAGACCAATGAGTGACTTACAAGGTAAAGTTATCGTGATTACGGGCGGTGCGGGGGGTATTGGCGAAGCAACGGCGCGCATGGCTTACTCGAAAGGTGCCAGCGTTGTTATTACAGATCGCGAGGCTAGCGCAGTAGAGTCTATTGCGCAAACTTTAGGCGATCGGGCGTTGGGTTTAGCCGTCGATGTCACCCAGCGCGAAGACAACCTAACGATGATTAAGGTCGCTATGTCTCAATTCGGTCGGCTGGATGGTGTGTTTCTTAATGCCGGCATTGAAGGTGAGGTCGGGCCTTTTGAGAGTCGAACCGATGATGCTTGGAAAAAGGTATTTGCTGTAAATGTTGATGGCGTACGATTCGGTGTTGAAGCCGCGCTGCCTGCTTTACGTCAATCAGGTTCGGGTAGCATTGTTATCACCTCCAGCGTAGTGGGCTTAAGGGGTGCGGCTGGTTTATCGCCTTATGTGAGCAGCAAGCACGCTGTCGTCGGCATGATGCGCTGCTTAGCCGCAGAATTAGGCCCCGAAGGCATTCGTGTTAACACCCTTAACCCAGGCCCTGTAGATAATCGGATGATGCGCTCAATCGAAGAACAAGCTAGCCCCGGCCATGGCAAGGATGTCCAAGCGGCTTTTGCTGCAAAAGTTCCACTTGGCCGTTATGTCACGAATGAAGAGTGCGCGGCAATGGCATTGTTCTTAATGTCCGATGCCGCATCAGGGATCAATGGCAACACCTATCAGGTTGATGGTGGTTATTGCGCGCAGTAATGTGTTATTTTTTAAATAAGGATCAAGAATAAACTGACCGAATTTCAACGAAAATCACTCTGCAAAACGCTTAATCCGTTTGACGCACAAACCCAATTAGGCGAATCCTGGTAATGGTTTAAAACTGGTAACTAAATGTAAGCGCCGCGCCCGCGGTGCGGTTCATCTGATAGGTAGCGTCTCGGCGACCTTGGGCATCAAACACCGAAAACTCATATTTAGGTGAATAACGTAAACCGGTTTCAATACTCCACTGGGCACTCGGTTGATATTTGAGAGCTAGGTTAGCCTGCCAAGCATTAATTTCTGCATAGCCATTTTCAGACAAACGACTATCCTTGGCCAATTTAGCGACCACTGAATTATTCACCACACCCGCATTAACCTGCCAGGTTGGCGAAAACCCATAAGCAAGGTAACTGCGCGGATAGCCCAACGTTCCGCTCCAACCCAACGGGGCGTGAATACGATAGCTAAACCCAGCAACAGGCAAAACACGGGTACGAACGGGGTGATAGTTCACCGACAAGCCATAGCTAAGCGCCCAATCCTCGTCCAACTGAGAAATCCACATACTAAACAAACTATAACTCAGCGAATCGTTTTGGTCTTTTTCATAGGTCGCACTCACCCCTAGGGTATTGAGCCACAAGAGATTCGAGTTATGGCGATGCATATAGCGTCCTGCCAAACGCACGGAATGCATCTGGTCAACAGGTTGATTTTTACCATCGCCAAAGGGCAACTTATCAACTTCATTCCAATCCAGTTCCCAGCGTTCATATTCAAAACTGGCAAACAGATTTGAGATGCTAATTTTATTAGCATTAAACGCAAACTGACCGCCTGTATCCACCAACCCCGTTGAATTCAAAAACCGATGTTCTATTTCAACTTTAGGTTTAAAACTCGGCCTTTCGCCCGCCAAAAGCCAACTTGGCAGGATAGCAAGAATGACCAAATAGCTAAATCGCATGACATTCTGCTTTATAAGGATAGGTTAAATGAAGGCCGCTCACGATTTTTTAACTCCGTTATCATTTTGTTGAATGCTACGTCCGCCTGGTCAAAATCAAATGCATCCAACGCACCCACCATAACTTGGCATTTTTTTTTACAAAGGCAGCGGTACTCATTTAATCACTACACATTTAAATTAAAACACGGTTTTATTAGCTTCTTGCAACACCTGTAAATCACGCAACACTTCAGCAACATGGGTTTGTGGATCAACACCTTTATAAACCTTGGCTATCTGACCATTGGGATCGATAATAAAACTGTTGCGGCGTGCAAATTTCATGATACCTAAATTAAACAATGAATTATAGCTCGCGGCTACCTTGCCGTCGCTATCAGACAGCAGGCTAAAAGGCAAACGATGCGTCTTAGCAAAATTCTTGTGACTCTCAACGGAATCAACGCTTACCCCAAAAACCGTGGCTTGCTTGGCAATAATGCCGTTAATATTGTCACGAAAACTGCACGCCTCAGTGGTACAGCCTGGGGTGTCATTTTTAGGATAAAAATACACCACCACCCACTGCCCACGATAATCACTCAGCGTTTGAATCGCTTGGTGTTGATCCATTAAGCTGAAGTCAGGCGCGTTATCTCCAGGATTAAGCGCATAAGCTTGACCCAGGCTCAAGATAAAACTTAACATAGCCAACATTAATCCTTTCATAGCACGCCCCTTATTTGCTGCTCTAGATATTAACTATACAACCAAATAAATATTAATACAAAAGCTATACGACATCTTTTGTTAAAAAACCCTGTAAAAATGATGCGTTGGGCCGTGGCCTTGACCTACCTTGAGCTGGTTGGCGTGTTCAATAGCGCCTTGGATGTAGGTTTTGGCTTGTGCCACGGCGCTGGGTAAGTCAGCGGTTTGCGCCCAATAGCTACAAATGGCCGAACCAAGAGTGCAGCCTGTGCCATGGGTGTTGGCGGTTTCGATGCGCGGCGCACTAAACCAGTGAAATCCATCCTGCATTATCAATAAATCACTACTCTCTCTCACACCTTCACCCACAACCAGATGCCCACCTTTTGCCAACACCGCTTTCGCACCCAGCTTGATTAACTGTTCGGCTTGCTGCTGCATTTGTTGTTGGCTTTGCGCTTCGGCTTGACCCACGAGCACCGCCATTTCAGGTAAGTTTGGCGTAACCAGGCCTGCTAGCGGCAATAAGACTTCAATTAAGGTCTGCGCCGCTGTGTGCGACATCAGCGATGCGCCCCCCTTGGCGACCATCACCGGATCCAGCACAATCGGCCCATTAAAATCCCGCAAGGTAGGCACAATCGCCTGCATAATCGACGCATCGCCAAGCATGCCGATTTTAATGCCGTCAATCTGAATATCGGCAAACAAGCTATCAAGTTGTGCTTTGACAAACTCGGCAGGCACAGGATGAATCGCTTGCACCCCTTGGGTGTTTTGTGCGGTTAAGCCTGTGATAACGCTCATGCCATAACTGCCTGTCGCGCTGAAGGTTTTTATATCCGCTTGAATTCCCGCGCCGCCCGAAGGGTCGGAGCCTGCGATGGTTAACAGGTTTTTGATTTTAGTCATGAGTCATACATCCTTAGTCCTCAATATATAAATGTCCGGTTTTCACTTTTTGGCGCTCAAGCTTAACAAACGGCTTGATGCGAAATAAGTCGCCATTCTCGCCCAACAACACTTCTTTGGCTAAACGATGACGCATCACTAAATCAGCGTGGGCTTGTAGGTGCTCGGGTTCACCGTGTACCGGAATCAACAAGGGCGGTTTTAGCTGTTGATAGAGTGCGATTAAATCCTCCTGTGAAGGGTGGCCTGACACATGCAAGCTCAACGCTGGATGATCTTGGGCATGAATGATCGTTAGCTGATAACGCTGCAAAGCGCCAATGAGCTGGTCGATACGTGCGATATTGTCAGGGATTTTAATCGCGCTAAAAATCACCGTATCCTCGGCATCTAATTCGCAGCTTGGGTGCTGGCCGCGCGCTAAACGCCATAAACCCGAACGCGGTTCGCCTTGCGAACCGGTGGTAATCAGCATCACCTCATGGCGCGGTAAATAGCCGATTTCGTTTAGGCTAATTGGCTTAAGTTCGGCTGGCCAGTAGTTTAACTGTTTGGCAATCGATACCATTCGCTCCAACGCACGCCCAGCAAACGCAAAATAACGCCCACTGGCTTTAGCGACTCGCGCCAAGGTAATTAAACGCGCAATATTTGAGCTAAAACAACTCACCACCACACGGTTGGGCTGTTGTTGCACACAGTGTAACAGACCCGCATAGCAGGCGCTTTCGGATGGCGTTTTACCTGGTTTGAGGGCATTGGTCGAGTCACCCACCACCGCCAATAGGTTTTTTAACTGGCTAAAAGGCGCAAAGCTAAAGGCTTTATCGACTAAGGGCTGCGGGTCTATTTTCCAGTCGGCGGTGTGTAAAATAGCGCCTAACTCGGTACTAATCAACAGGCTGTGGGATTGTGGAATCGAGTGGGTGATGGGAATCCACTTCACACCAAATGCACCAATGGCGATGGTTTGCAACGGCTCAATCGTGATAAACGTCGGGTTTAAGTTTTGCTCGGATTCGGCAAATTTACGCTGAATTTGCGCCATTGCAAACGAGCTGGCATAAATCGGCACCTGCAATGTAGGCCAAAGGGTTAACAGCCCGCCGATATGGTCTTCGTGACCATGAGTAATCACAATCGCTTGAAGGCGTGAAAGCTGCGGCGCAAGCGAAGACGGGTCGGCCACCACCCGCTCAAACTGGGTGCTCGAACCTTTTACTGGCTCAAACCCCATACCGCAATCCACCATCAAATAGTGACCCGCATGCCCATAGATCATCATGTTCTGCCCAATCTCCCCCACCCCGCCCAAAGGCAGACACCAAAGGTCATGTTTAGTGGGCGTTGGCAATCCCGTTTCAGCGGTTTTAACGCTTTTAGTATGGGTAAAAAATCTCAACATTACATTATTTGCCCTTGCTATGTCGTGTTACGCCCTAGCCAGCTTCAACAAAAGGCTTTAAAATAGAGGATTATTTTAAACGCATTCGCCATGACAATTTTTAAATCGCTCAATCTTTTCATCCTTTGGCAAAATCGCCTACAACGCTCAATCGGTCAGGGTGTGGCTTGGTTGGCGCTGTTGTTGGTGCTGGCGACCAGTGCCGCCGTTTTTCTACGTTATGGTTTTGATTTTAGTTCCAGCAAACTCGATGAAACCCTGGTCTATATCCACGCCAGCTTGTTTATGCTGGGTATCGCCTATACCTACCAACAAAACCAACATGTGCGGGTCGATGTGTTCTACCAACGCCTATCCCCACGTCACCAGGCCTGGGTCAACTTACTCGGTGCGCTGTTGTTTGTGTTGCCGGTGATGGGGTTTATTATCTGGAGCGGCCTAAGTTATGTTGGCGCCAGCTGGGCGATTCAAGAAAAATCGATTGATGCCAGCGGGCTGGCGTATGTTTATTTACTAAAAACCTTGATTTTGATTATGCCAGGCCTGGTGCTGCTGCAAGCCCTCAGCTTTATCGCCCAATACCTACTCGAGCTCTTTGCCCCTGACCCCTTAGCGGAGGGCGCATAACATGGAATGGCTGTCTTTGGTCTTATTTGCGTTGGTATTGCTGGCCTTAATGATTGGGTTTCCGGTAGCGTTTAGCTTGGCAGGGGTATCTTTATTATTTGCCATGGGTGCTTTGCTTTTGGGTGTGTTTGACATGGCGTTTATCAACGCTATTCCCAGCCGCATCTACTCGATTATGACCAACTCGACCCTGCTCGCGGTGCCCTTGTTTATTTTTATGGGATTGATGTTGGAGAAATCCAAAATCGCCGATCAGCTGCTGCTCACGCTGGCAGAAGTCTTTAAAGGCGTGCGTGGTGGGCTGGGAATAGCGGTGATTTTGGTGGGCGCATTGCTCGCCGCTAGCACCGGCTTGGTGGGCGCGACAGTGGTGATGCTCGGTCTGTTGGCTCTACCCACCATGATGCAACAGGGTTATTGCCCTAAACTGGCCAGCGGTACGATTTGCGCCAGCGGCACACTGGGGCAAATTATCCCCCCCTCGATTGTGTTGATTTTACTCGCGGATGTGATCTCCAACGCGTATCAACAAGCCCAACTGCAACAAGGGATTTTTGCCCCCGAAACCGTGTCGGTGGGTGATTTATTTGCCGGTGCACTAATACCAGGCCTGGTGTTGGTGGGGCTGTATTTGGCTTATATGGTTGGAGTAGCGTTTTTTCAGCCGCATCGAGTGCCAAAATTTAGCCCACAAGACACGCCAAACACGCCAAACCCGCAAAATGCCACTGATTTACAACCAGGCCTGGTTGTAAAAGTCATCAAAAGCCTCTTGCCACCGGTCGCGCTCATTTTATTGGTATTGGGTTCGATTATTCTCGGCGTCGCCACCCCCACTGAAGCCGGTGCGCTGGGTGCACTAGGCGCATTATTGCTGGCTTTAACTAAGCGCCAGCTCAACCTCGACACCCTGCGCTATGTGATGGGTAACACGCTCAAGCTCACTAGCATGATTTTTTTAATTTTTATTGGTGCGGCCTTTTTCTCCCTGGTGTTTCGCGGTTTAGGCGGGGATATGTTAGTGCATGACCTATTGAGCGCCTTGCCGGGTGGATTGTTTACGCTGATGTTGCTGACGATGCTGTTTTTGTTTATCCTCGGTTTCTTTTTAGACTTTATTGAAATCACCTATGTGGTGGTGCCGATTATTGCGCCGATTCTTTTGCTGCTGGGCGCTGACCCAATTTGGCTGGCGATTATGATTGCGATTAACCTACAGACGGCGTTTTTAACACCCCCCTTTGGTTTTGCGCTGTTTTATTTGCGCGGTGTCGCCAGCGATGCGCTGAAAACCAGTGATATCTATAAAGGCGTGTGGCCATTTATATTAATTCAACTTGGGCTATTAGCGCTACTGGCGGCTTGGCCCAACCTTACCACCTGGTTACCTGGAATCCTTCAATGAAACAACCCTCGCTAGACGAAGACCAACTCGCCCAGACCTTTGACCCCGCCACCCTAAAACGTGCACAAGGGGTTTACAAACAAGGCAAGGTATTAAACGTCAAACAATCCCCTACGCCTAATTTCGATAAAAAATCTCGGCTTTTTCAGTATGAAGCGACAGTCGTGGGGTCAAAAGGCGAACGCTACGATACCCGCGTCACGATCATTGAGTCAGATAGACAGGGTCACCCACTGATTATTATTGGCAATTGCGACTGTCCCGTCGGCGATAATTGCAAACATGCCGCTGCGGTGTGTTTGCAACTGATGCAAACACCCGAACAGCCCTTAGTCACAAAAAACAGCACGACGGCCTCCAGCCCCGCAAGTATGCGAGACCTTGAATTTAGACGGCTGATTAAAGAACTAGAACAAAAAGTTGAGATGGACGACGACCCAGATGAATGGGTCCACTTTCATCTCTTTAACGATTACGACCAGGCCTGGTCAGACGAACGCCTACCCACTAGCGACTTAAAAATAACGCGTCATCATTACACCGCACGCGGTAACCTGGCTAAACCCAAAGCCATGGCCATATACACCTACACGGATAAGTTTTCATTTAGCGGCTCCAAAGAGGATCTTGCGATCAGTCGGCTTTTACGATCCGTCTCTGATACCAATTGGCACATTCAACATATTAAGTTTATGAATCCAAACGGCCATGCGCTGCTTAAAGCGCTGGTTGAAACCGGTCGGTGTTACTTTCAAATGCAAGAAACACCCCTAAGCTGGCAAAGTCAATCCTATAGTCTCACATTTGAACACAATGAAACGCAAGGCCTCCACCAGCTTAGCGTGCCGCTAACAGCGCAACAATTTTTAGTGCTGTGTGATCCACCGATCCTTATTGACACACGCCAGCATACCGCACAACCTGTCACCGCCCCGCTCGACTCACCTGCGCTAACAAAGCTGATGCAACTGCCACCCCTTAGCCAAACGCAATATAACGACCTGGTTGACACCTTTTACAAACTCCAAGCCAAGTCTAAACCCAACAAGCGTTATAGCGAGCTGCCCAAACCCGTCGGCATTGCGATTAAAAAAATCACCTGCGCACCGACTCCGTTACTGGTGATGAGCGAACCGCTTCCCTGGCCTTATTTTGAATTAAGTTTTATTTACGATGACTATCTATTGCCGCATTACCCTCATATCGAGGTCATCAAAGAGCGCGTGAATAACATTCAACTTGAAGCCCACCGCGACCTGGCGGCAGAATTAGAGGCCATTACACAACTCCACCCCTATCTTGACGAAATAGAACCGGACGCATTGATGCGCCCCCAGCCCTGGGTCGGCTTGTTAAAAGACGGCCCAACCGACCAGTCTATTGGCCTAGAAAACTACCTCAACTTTCAATCCATTTTGCCAAAGCTCGCGCAACAAGGCTGGCAACTTGAGGGCTTTGAGCAGGCCTGGTTAGATGTGGTTAAAGCCGATGAGATGCGCATTGAGTCGGAAGTCAAAAATGATTGGTTTAACCTGAGCTTTAATATTCAAGTGAAAGGTAAAACCCTGCCAATGGCACCGATTTTAGACAGCCTATTGCGCAGCTACGACAACACCGAGCAGATGCCCGAATCCCTGCTATTTCAACTCAATGACAAGGATGTGTTACAAATCCCCAAAGCAGATGTCGCCCCCTTATTTGAAGCCCTACTGCAACTTTATCAGCAAAAACCGCTGGGCAAAGGTCTCGCCATACAGCCGTTTGACGCCCACCTGATTGCTGGCCTCGCCAACACACCGATTAAATGGCTAGGCGACAACAAGTTGATGCAACTAGCGGAAAAACTCAAAAACTTCACCCAAATTGAAACCATTACGCCGCCGCCGGGTCTAAACGCGACGCTGCGCCCCTATCAAGCCTTTGGCTTAAGCTGGTTACAATTTTTATATGACCATGGTTTTAACGGCGTGCTTGCCGATGACATGGGTTTGGGCAAAACCCTGCAAACCCTAAGCTGGTTGCTTTATCTAAAACAGCAAGGTGAACTCAATGAACCCGCCTTATTAGTAGTGCCCACCTCATTAATCGGAAACTGGAGAAGTGAAGCACAAAAATTCACCCCCGATTTAAAGCTGCTGACCCTGCACGGTAACGAACGCGCAGAACAATTTGCGCATATTGCCCAGGCCGATCTGGTCCTAACCACCTACCCCTTGCTGCCGCGCGATATTGAACAGCTCAAGGAACACACATTTAAACTGCTAATTTTAGATGAAGCGCAAAAAATCAAAAACCCACGCACCAAACTCTATGGCGCTTTAATGGAGCTAAAAAGCGCCAGCCGCGTTTGCCTAACAGGCACGCCAGTTGAAAACCATTTAGGCGAACTTTGGTCACTGTTCAACTTTTTAATGCCCGGCTTTTTGGGCAACCAAATGCAGTTTAAAAAGCAATACCAAAAACCGATTGAAGTGGATAACGACCGCTTTGTGCAAGCACAACTCACTCGCAAGGTAGCGCCATTTTTACTGCGCCGCACCAAGCATCAAGTGGTACAAGAACTACCTGATAAAACCGAAATCATCAAAACCGTCGAATTTGAACCCCCACAAGCCAAACTCTACGAAACCATCCGCATCACGATGGAAGAAAAAGTACGCCAAACCGTGGCGCAAAAAGGCCTCGCCAAATCGCAAATCACCCTGCTTGATGCACTACTCAAACTAAGACAAGTCTGCTGTGACCCAGGCCTGGTTAAGATTGAAGCCGCTAAAAAGGTTAAACAATCGGCTAAGCTAGCGTTGTTGATGGAGTTATTGGACGACCTGCTAGAAGGCCAACACAAGGTCATTATCTTCTCCCAATTTTCCAGCATGCTAAAAATCATTGCGGACTCGCTGACCAAACAAAACATAAGCTACAGCTTGCTGACTGGTCAAACCAAAAACCGCGAAGACGAAATTAACCGCTTTAAAAACGGCGAAACCCAAGTCTTCCTAATCAGCCTCAAAGCCGGTGGCGTTGGCTTAAACCTCACCGAAGCCGACACCGTTATCCACTACGACCCTTGGTGGAACCCAGCGGTTGAAAACCAAGCCACCGACCGCGCCTATCGCATCGGTCAAGACAAAGAAGTGTTTGTTTACAAACTGGTCGTCGCCAACAGCATTGAAGAAAAAATCCTCCAGCTACAAGCCAAAAAGCAACAGCTACAAGACAAACTCTACGACAAAGACAAAACCGACGAACAAGGCACGATGAACCTCGTCGCCGAAGACCTGCTCGAGCTACTTAAGCCCCAGCAATAAAATCAACCCACAAAAAAAGCCCGCTAAGCAAAAACTTAACGGGCTTTTTTTAAAATCTTGGTGGCTACACCGGGATTCGAACCTGGGACCCCATCATTATGAGTGATGTGCTCTAACCAACTGAGCTATGTAGCCAAAGATGGACGCATTATAGTGAATTCGTTTATTTTGTCAACCGTTTCTTTATGAGTTTATTTCGCTTTAAATTACATTTTTTAAAGCACCAGGCCTGGTGCTTTAGTTTTTACATTTAAAATGGTAGCACTAAATCCGATTTTGTTGTTAGCAAAGCTTGCCGAAAAACTTGTTTAACGCGCTCCAGTGCGCCTGGTGTTTCGCCCTCAAAACGCATCACTAGGTTGGCAGACGTATTTGATGCGCGGACCAATCCCCAGCCTTCATTGAAGTCAACCCGCAAGCCATCCAATACGCAGCGTTCACCTTTAAGAGAGGCTGCTTGTGCCATAAAATCCTGCATAAAACGGTGCGCACCGCCCTCTTCAAATTTGAGTTCAAGTTCAGGGGTAGAAAAGCCATTTGGTAATTCAGCAAAAAGCTGACTAGCGGGCTGGGGTTGAGCGGCGACAATCTGTAGCATACGTGCGGCTGCATAGGTGCCATCATCAAAGCCATACCACTTATCAGCAAAAAACAAGTGCCCCGATAACTCGCCCCCCAGCGCGGCTTGGGTTTCACGCATTTTAGCTTTCATTAAGGAATGCCCTGTTTTCCACATGAGCGGCTGTCCGCCATAACGCTGTATATGCTTGGCGAGTAATGAAGTGCATTTAATATCAAACAAGATAGTCGCACCGGGTTGGTTTTGTAACACATCTTGCGCATAAAGCATCATTTGGCGATCAGCAAATAAAATATGGCCTTGTTCATCGACCACACCACAGCGATCACCATCACCATCGAAAGCCAACCCAAGGTCAGCTTGATGAGTTTTAACCGCATGAATAAGATCTTGCAGGTTTTTAGGTTGTGCTGGGTCAGGATGGTGATTAGGAAAGTGGCCATCAATATCACAGAAAAGCTCAATCACCTCGCAACCTAAGCCGCTCAAAATGGCTGGGCTGGTTGCCCCTGCCACGCCATTACCCGCATCCACCACAATTTTGAGCGGTCGATTTAGCTGAACTCTAGACTGTATCGCCTGTTGATAGGCTTGCAAAATAGCGTGGCGTGAATAACGGCCTTGGCCTTGAACGTAGTCTTGGTTTTTAATTCGCTGGGCTAAAGATTGAATCGCGTTACCTGACAAGGTAATGTCGTCTAACACCATTTTAATGCCGTTGTAGTCTGGTGGGTTGTGCGAACCGGTCAGCACGACACAAGAGTTAACACCACCCAGCGTTTTGGCTGCAAAATAGACCATGGGCGTGGTCACTAGGCCTAAGTCAATCACATCAATACCACTGGATAGCAAGCCTTTTGAAAGCGCACTGGATAGGGCTTCACTCGATAAGCGCCCATCACGACCGATCACTACTTTTGTCTGGGCTAAGCAGTGCAGTTGAGCACCAAGGGCGCGCCCAACCTGCTCCACTAAGCCTGGCGTTAAGTCGGTGTCAACACGCCCCCGAATGTCGTATTCACGAAAAACCTGTGAATTAAAATTAAACATGGTTACCCTACGCCAGTATGACCAAAGCCACCTGCACCGCGTGCCGTATTTTCGCCAAAGGCATCGACTTGGGTAAATACCGGTTGCAGTACTGGCACGATCACCATTTGTGCAATACGCTCGCCCACTTGAATTTCATAGACGGTATCACCTCGGTTCCAACAGGAAACCTTTAGTTCACCTTGGTAATCAGAGTCAATTAACCCTACAAGGTTGCCTAGTACAATGCCATGCTTATGCCCTAAACCCGAGCGGGGTAGGATCATCGCCGCTAAGCTGGCATCGTCTAAATGGATCGCCAACCCGGTTGGAATAAGTTGAGTCTCACCCGGTTTTATGGTTAAAGGCGCGTCAATGCAAGCACGTAAGTCCAGGCCTGCTGATCCAGTGGTGGCATAGTGCGGCATTTCAATTTCATTGCCTAAACGGGGGTCTAAAATTTTGTATTCAACTTGAATGGTCATTTTTTCATCCTTTTTATAATCTACCAGCGATTTTACCTTAAACAAAAAACAAGATTCGTCAAATAGCCGCATCAGGCTTTTCTATTGGTACTAAGCATTCGCTAATATTAAACTTTACTTAAGCTTTATTCACCCTTTCCCTCATTTGTATACCCCAACACACTCAGGAGTCAGTAATGTTACAAAATCATATCAATGCTTATTTAAATGCATTTAAAAATCTTTGGTTCCGCGATACGCGAGAATCAGCGCTTTATATTAACGATACTGCAGTTCGAATCCGCGCGGGCATTTTACTGATTATCCCTCTCTATATGGGCTTAACCCTATGGGATGCCATTTATGTATCTAACTGGATTGTCGATGGTAATACCTCGGTAGATACCTATGAGATAGACTGGGATGGGAATATTATTTATCAGGTGGAGGCCATACGTCGAACCTTTGATTGGACTATTCAAACCTATGTATTATTTTATGCCCTGTTTGAAATGATTGCCGGCATGTCAAAATACTTATCTCGCCTTTCGCCTACCATTTTAATTGCAAGCTTACTCGCTGCTGATAAGCCAGCTGTTTGGAAACCTTTAGTACCCAAACGCTTTGCATGGACAATCGGCTCGATACTGATTATTGTTTGTTTAATATTTTTTAACCCTGAAGTCTTTGCGCGCTGGGTGAATACTATTACGGGCGAAATGACCCTCCCAACCCATGTTAACTATATGCCTTTCTGGATTCCTACCACCCTGGTTTGGCTCTGCCTCGCATTTATGTGGATGGAGGCGGTCTTAGGCTTTTGTGTCGGCTGCAAAGTGCATTGGTTACTGGTTAAGATTGGGGTTATCAAAGAGGAATGCGAAACCTGTAATAATATCGACTGGGATGAAATTGCCCGTCGCCATAAAGAACGCCAAGCTCAGCAATCAAAAGATAACTAGCCTTGTTGGAATCGATCACAAAAGGTACTATAACGTCTTTGCTAACTTAAAAGGAAAACCCTATGTACTTTATTGTTGAGTCTAAAAAAACATTTGAGCAGGCCTGCGAAGATTTAGCTCAGGCAGTTAGCGAGCATAAGTTTGGCGTGCTACATATCCATGATCTAGGCCAAACACTGCGTAGCAAAGGCTTTGAGTTTTCCGAGCAATGTCGCGTGTTTGAGGTTTGCAATCCTGGGCAAGCCTTTAAGGTATTAAAGATCGACATGAACTTGAATATGGCACTTCCTTGCCGTATTTCGGTATTCAGCGAAAACGGCCTGGTAAAAATTGGCATGATCAAACCTCAAGCTATGCTTGCGCCCTTATCAGATGCACCAGGCCTGGTTGAGATTGCAGGTGACGTTGAACAACAAATCATCAAAATGATTGAACAGGCGAGTTAGGCTTATTGAACGTTAAGGACGAAGTGCGGCTTCAGGTTTGTTAAACTTGAAGCCATAAACCAACTGACGCCTTCCAACAAAAAAGACGATTTCAACGAGTTACACCCAAAGAAGTGGCATAATTGCTTACGCGGTGTTGGACATTGATCATTTTAAGCACATTAATGACAACCATGGACACGCTATCGGTGACGCCATTTTAAAAACCATTGCTGATATACTTAAATCGGTTAGCCGTCAACAAGATATCGTGGTTCGTTATGGTGGTGACGAGTTCATCGTTCTTATCAAAGGCATGAACCATCAACAGTCATTGGAACGAGCCAACAAAATCCAACAGCAAGTGCATGACGCTAACCCACATGAGCTAAACGTAACCTGTTCAATTGGACTGGCCTGCTGTGATAAAAAACAAGCCCCTGCGCTGGTTTCCTTATTAGACGATCCCAACCTGGAGCACCACCCAATGCTTGACTTTGCTACACTTTTTGAAGCCGCTGACCAGGCGCTCTATCAAGCAAAAGAAGGAGGTAGAAACAAGGTGTGTATCCACATTTTTTAACTTGTAGCCTGTTGAATAAATGCAAGAACCGCCTGGGCTTGTTGGTATTTCGTTGATCTCGCCAGCGTCTGTACATCCGTCGCTGTGATCAAGGTTAAGCAATTGTCATCCGTGTCAAATCCTTGCCCATTTCCCACTTGATTAGCACAGATCAGATCGAGCCCTTTTCGCTTGAGTTTGTCTTGTGCATAAGGAATCAGCTTCTCGGTTTCTGCCGCAAATCCGACGACAAAAGGCTTGTTTTCCTGTTGCGCCACCCAAGCAATAATGTCAGGATTTTTAACCAAATTTAGCGTCAGTTCATCCTGGTACGCTGTTTTTTTAATTTTGTGTGTCGCTTTGTGCTCAACACGGTAATCTGCAACCGCTGCGGCTGCAATCACCACGTCCATGTGCGCATAATGCTGCTTAACCGCTTCAAACATATCTCGCGCAGAACGCACATCAATGCGTGTCACACCCAAAGGCGTGGCTAGATTGACAGGACCGCTAATTAAGGTCACCTCGGCTCCTTGTTCACTCGCAGCTTTAGCCATAGCAAAACCCATTTTGCCTGAACTGCGATTGCCAATAAACCGAACCGGGTCCAGATCTTCATAGGTTGGCCCCGCTGTTATTAATACACGCTTGCCCAACCAGGCCTGGTTGGTTGTTTTATTACGCTTTTCAAAATAGGATGCCACAAACGCCACAATATTAGTAGGCTCAGCTAAACGCCCTGCACCGATTTCGCCACACGCTTGCGCACCGGATTCAGGCGCAATCATCTGCCAACCGCGCAGGCTCAATTGCTTAATGTTATCCTGTGTGGCCAGATTCGCCCACATTAAACGATTCATCGCAGGCGCGAACATAATCGGTTTGTCGGTAGCTAGACATAACGTCGTTAATAAATCATCGGCCATGCCTGCTCGCAAACGTGCGAGCAGATTTGCCGACGCAGGTGCAAGTACAATCACATCAGGCCAGCGTGCCATTTCTATATGCCCCATGGCATCTTCTTGCTCAAGATCAAACAAATCATCCCGCACCTGGTGGCCCGATAAGGCTTGAAAAGCAAGCGGAGCAATAAACTGCTTGGCGCCCTCGGTCATCACAACCTGAACCTGATGACCTGCCTTAACCCAAAGCCGAACTAACGCCAAAGCTTTATAGGCGGCAATACCACCGCTCACACCTAGTAAAATGTTCATCAAAGCGCATCCTGTGGTGTAAAGAGCTGCGCCAACTCGCTAGGTATTTCGGGGCGTCCTTTTGCATTGACTCCCGTGCCGATTATTCGAGCCTGCATCACTAATTTACCATCCACACTGCGATAAATATGTTGGATGAACGCAAACTTTAACCGCGATTCACGAATACATTCTACGGTGATATAAAAGTCATCCTGCGGTTTTAATGACGCCTTATAGTCCAGCTCTGCTCGCGTGACCACTAGATTAATGCCGCTGGCTGTAATTTGTGCAAAGTTTACATTGTTGGCTAATAAGAACTCGTGGCGAGCATGTTCAAGATAGTTTTGGTACACACTGTTATTAACCACACCTTGAATATCACACTCATAGTCACGAACTCGCATCGTTAAAATAAACATTTATTCAGCCTCCAACAGGATGCGTTTTAACCAGTGTCCGATCGCTTCAATCTCTTCCAGACAAACCTGATGCTCCATAGGATAGTCCTGCCATTCAACCCGATAGCCTTTTGCACGCAGATCATCACGTGCTTTGATGCCCAAAGCGTAAGGCACGACCGAGTCTTCACGGCCATGCGCGATAAAAATCGGCATTTCACGGTGTAAATAAAATTGCTCAACCAACGGACACCAGGTCGATAACGCCATCACACCCGCTAAGGGATGATCATAACTTAGGCCAGCGTGCAACGCGATTAAACCACCTTGCGAAAAACCAGCAATCACAATATTTTTACTGGCAATACCCACGTCACGCTGTTGCTCGATGAGTTTATACACCTGATGACAGGATACCCGAATACCCGCAGAATCAATATCATTCAAAATATCCATTGAACGAATATCAAACCAGGAGCGCATGGTCATCCCACCATTAATCGTCACCGGCTGTACAGCCGCATGTGGAAATATAAATCGAATACCATGTTCAGCGGGCAAGCCAAGGCGTGGCACTATATCTACAAAATCTGCGCCATCTGCCCCTAAGCCATGCAACCAGATTACCGCTGAATGGGCGGGTAGGTTAGGTTCAACAATCAAGGGTAAGCGGTCAGTCATCATTCGATCCTATAGTCTATTTATAAAGTCTGTTAAAATAACGCTATTTTAACGC
Organism: Thiomicrospira sp. R3; assembly: GCF_029581415.1. GTDB lineage: Bacteria > Pseudomonadota > Gammaproteobacteria > Thiomicrospirales > Thiomicrospiraceae > Thiomicrospira. The sequence continues at coordinate 565,189 of NZ_CP121121.1, forward strand.
CTAGCATCGGGGACTGCACATGTGTTTGTTTTGTAAGCGCCGAATTATTCAACCAGGCCTGGTTTTAGTTATCGCTATTGGTTTGTTGACAAGCATAGCTGGCTGTGGGAAAAAAGCCCCTTTAAGCCTTCCAGAAACACAGAAGATTACCCATTCAGATTAAGAAAATGCACATTAAAACTCTATTTAATCCTTAGGACACCCTATGAACGAAACCTTCCACTACCAAAATAACCAGCTTTTTGCTGAGCAGTGTGACGTTAATGCCCTAGCTAAACAATACGGCACGCCCCTTTATATCTACTCACGGAGTGAACTTGAAGCGCGCTGGCACGACTTTGATCAGGCGTTTGGCGCACAACCCCACTTGGTTTGCTATGCGGTTAAAACCAACTCGAATTTAGCGGTGCTCCAAGTGCTCGCCAAACTTGGATCTGGCTTTGACATTGTTTCTCAAGGCGAACTTGAACGAGTATTGCGTGCCGGAGGCGATCCAGCTAAAGTGGTGTTTTCAGGGGTAGCTAAAAAAGAACTAGAAATAGAGAGGGCATTAGACGTCGGAATTCGCTGCTTCAATGTAGAGTCACATGCCGAACTCGAACGTATTCAAGCCGTAGCAGAACGAATGGGTAAAGTTGCGCCTATTTCATTCCGTGTTAACCCTGACGTGGATGCTAAAACCCATCCCTATATTTCGACCGGTTTAAAAGAAAACAAGTTTGGTGTCGATATTCAAACTGCGCCTGCGCTTTATAAAAAAGCGGCGGCCTGCTCACATATTCAAATTATTGGCATTGATTGCCATATAGGTTCGCAACTCACAGAGATCGCGCCCTTTGTTGATGCGCTAAAAAAAGTTTTACAATTAAAAACACAGCTAGCTGAATTAGGAATTCAAATCCACCACCTTGATCTTGGCGGCGGTCTAGGGATACGTTATGCAAAAGAAACACCGCCTGTAATTGCTGATTATATTCGCGCACTTTTAACTGAACTTAATGATCCCGCTATAGAAGTGATTATAGAACCAGGCCGAGCCATTGCTGGCAACGCTGGCATTTTGGTTACTGAAGTCGAATACCTCAAACCAACCGAACACAAACACTTCGCTATTATTGATGCCGCAATGAATGATCTAATTCGTCCAGCGCTCTATCAAGCCTACCAGCAGATCATACCCGTTTCGCCTCGAACAAATGGAACAGATACGCATTGGGACCTGGTCGGGCCAGTTTGTGAAACCGGTGATTTCTTAGGCAAGGATCGTACATTAAACCTCAAAGCAGGCGATTTACTAGCGGTGATGTCAGCAGGTGCTTATGGCTTTACAATGAGTTCCAACTACAACACCCGTCCTCGTGCGGCTGAAATCATGGTACAAACCCACCAGGCCTGGTTAATTCGCCCAAGAGAGACCTATGAAGACTTAATGAGTAAAGAGTGTTTAGTCGACTAAGCTTGAAGCAACCACAATTCAACCTGCGTTTGCAGCGCTGCTGAGGGCAATTGATTTTGGCCTTGGCGACAACGCAGCAAGCTACAGCGTCCAGTTTGACTGCGTTTAATCAGCGCACCGACTGCTTCGCCTTCGTAATACCAAGCCCACAACTCAATATCCGAAGGCTTTTCGCTATGGTCAATCCACCAGGCCTGTTGCTGAAGCAGACTTAAACTTGACCATTCTGCCAACGCAACTAAGCGCTTTGGTATCGCAAAAAGAGCAATGGAATGATGTCCAGCTGGGCAAGCCCCAACCAACCAGGCCTGGTAACGCTGCTCGACATCAATCAGATACCGACACGTGCCAATCTGCTCCGTTACATCTGGTTCATTCAAAAAGTCGGCCAAACGATAAACATCTTCAAGTAACGCAACCATTGACTGACATTGCATCGGACGGCAAGGTAATCGAGCCAAGGTTTGATGCAAGCGCTTACCAATTAACTGTGGGAAACGAGCGGCCAACGATAACGCCATAGAATTTATTCGTGGTAAAGCCGTTAAGGCAGCCAAGCGCTGCTCATCTAGCAAACACACCTCAACCTGTTCAAGTAATTGACTATTCACCTTACGCAACCTCAGGTTACGAAGGAAGATCAAGGTATCCTCTTTACCAGGCCACCCCAGGCGCTCAACCATACGGACACGCTTAGTTTGAAATAAATCCTGCAATTGAATTTCCGTTAAATCAAGCTTTACTAAATGCCAAGCCAGCATAGGCGAATGATCGAGCAATTCAAGCATGGCTGGATAACGACCCGCTAAATGCAACAACTTAAGCTGATGAGTTGGGAAAAGTTGACAACTTTCGACCACCCACTTTGGAATAGGCTTTAACCAGAAACGTAAATCACTGTGCAGGCTCCAATTAAGTAAATCTAATTCAGGCGGATACTGGGGTATGCCCTCTTGATGTAAAAGCATCCAATCCCAAGATGGAACTTTAATAACACCCACAGCAGGGAATACTTTTCTGAGATCAAGCCAAAGCACCTGCTCATCCTCATCCCAAAACAAATAGCGCCCACCGTGAAGCCTAAGCGCCTTTGAAGTTAAGTTCATAGCCATTAATCAAGCGAGAGTTTTTGAATAACAACACCCGCAATCATCAAGCCGAAAATACCAGGCATATAACTCGCTGTGCCATTAACCACCCGGCCACGCGCACCTTCTATATCTTCAAAAGGCCCAGGGGCTTTCGGTAACTCCGTAGAGAACACTACCTCAAGCCCTTTATCAAACCCATCCTTACGCAAACGTTGACGCATAACGCGTGCTAAACCACACCCATGGGTTTGACTAATATCCGCTACCTGTATTTTTGTTGGATCAATACGTCTACCAGCCCCCATACTTGAAACAATGGGAATACCTTGCAACAAAGACTGTTGAGCCAATGCAACCTTACAATTAAGGCTATCAATTGCATCAACAATATAATCAAATCCAGATGAAACTAATCCTGACATCTGCTCCGGAGAAACAAACTCAGCACGTTTAGTAACGTTACAACCAGGATTTATCTGGAAAATCCTTTCGGCCATCACGTCTACCTTAAGCATGTTTAACGTTGAATCTAACGCCACTATTTGACGATTCTTATTAGAAGGAGAAACAACATCATGGTCAACCAGTGTTATTGCACCAACCCCGGCTCTAGCTAAAGCTTCAGCAACAAAGCCACCCACACCACCCACACCGGCCACAAGAACACGTGAATCAGCAATACGTTCCATGGACTGTTTATCAAACACAAGCAAACTACGCTCATAAAGAGGATTATTCAATAACATCTAACTGTAAACTCTCAATAGCATTATGGCTGGTGATTTTAACAACATTTTCAAGCGAGCTAGACTTTATCTGCGCCACTTTTTTTGCAATTAAAATTATCATATTCAAGCTTGGCTTTAAACCTGGAGAATAAATGACATTAGGGAAATCTGTTTCCAATACAATAGAACTTAAAGGCAGCATTTTAACCAAGTGTAGATAACGTGGTGTATTATTTCTTAAAACCATACCGTTAACACCAATCTTAAATCCCTTTTCAATAAAAGGCCAAGCCTGCTCCGGGCTTCCGGAAAAACCATGAAGCACACCCTTTACAGGCATTTCATTCAGTAAACTTAAAACTTCTATATTGGCTTTAACACTATGCAAGGAAACTGAAAGACCATTTAAACTTGCGAAATTAAGCTGATGAGTGAATATTTCTAATTGCTGAACACTACTGGCTTTATGTTTGACTGAGAAATCAAGACCAATTTCCCCTAGGATTTTTATATTATTAGATTTAGTAAACGCAAATAACGACAATAAATCGTGAAACGAGACAGATTGACAAAACCAAGGATGAACTCCAACTGCGGGTATTACAAATCGAGATTTACGCTGAAATAAAATTTGTTGAAACGAAGAATTTAAATCGACAGAAACAGAAACAGTAGGAAAAGATATATCAGATAAATAATCAAACGTTGATAAATGAGCATGTGTGTCTATTAAATGTAACATAAAAAAGCCGACTAAAAGTCGGCCTAATTTAGTTAAGCTTCAGAAGAAACAACCTGAGATTGAACAGGACGATCAACCAACTCAACAATCGCCATAGGTGCATTATCACCAGGACGGTATCCGCATTTCAAAATACGAATATAACCACCTGGTCGACCTTGGTAGCGAACACCTAAGTCAGTAAATAATTTACCGACAGCTGCTTTGTCACGTAAACGTGAGAAAGCAATTCTACGGTTATGAACAGAATCAACTTTTGCTAAGGTTATCAAAGGCTCAGCAACAGAGCGCAATTCTTTAGCCTTAGCTACTGTAGTTTTAATAACTTCATGCTCAATTAACGAAGCCGACATATTTTTAAACATCGCCTTGCGGTGTGAGCTATTTCGGCCTAATTTACGACCACTCTTACGATGACGCATATAGCTTCCTTTTAATCTTATGCTGGTTCTTTACTAATTAGGGATGATGGCGGCCAATTTTCAAGTTTAGTACCAAGCGCTAAACCTCTTTGAGCCAAAACATCCTTAATTTCTTGTAAAGATTTTTTACCTAAATTAGGTGTTTTTAATAATTGAGATTCATTACGCTGAACTAAATCACCAATATAATAAATCTGCTCTGCCTTCAAACAATTTGCTGAACGTACCGTCAACTCAAGATCATCGACAGGCTGTAAGAAGATAGGATCAAATTCACTCTCAACTTCTTCAGGTGCAATAACTTCTTGATGTTTAAGATCAACAAAAGCAGTAAGCTGATAATGAAGCACAGTAGCGGCCTTTTTGATGGCATCTTCTGGATCCAACGTTCCGTCAGTAACCACGTCTAAAATAAGACGATCCAAATCAGTTCTCTGCTCAACACGTGCATTTTCTACTTCGTAACTCACGGTATGAACAGGACTGAAACTTGCATCAAGTTTCAAAAAACCGATCGTAGAGTCTACAGAAACATCTGATTGAGATGCTGCTCTGTAACCTAGTCCGCGCTCGACCCTCATTCTCATAGAGAGCTCAGCACCATCACTGATATGTGCGATTACTTGATCAGGATTACACAATTCAACATCATGATTTACAGAAATATCCTTTGCTCTAATAACAGCTGGACCCTTCCTATTCAGAACTAGCTCAGTACTTTCTTTAGAATGAAGCTTAATAGCTACTTCTTTTATATTAAGAAGGATCTCAAGTACATCTTCGCGAACACCTTCAATAGTTGAGTATTCATGTAAAACACCATCTATTTGTACTTCAGTTATCGCTGCACCTGGCATTGAAGACAAAAGAATACGTCTTAACGCATTTCCTAAAGTATGACCAAAGCCACGCTCCAAGGGCTCTAAAGTAACTCGACTATGCGTGTTACTGATTCTTTTAATGTCAACAAGTCGCGGGGTCAACAACTGTTCTAACATATCTTGCATCAGGTGTTATCTCCGTTTCAATATTACTTAGAGTAAAGCTCAACTATCAGATTTTCTGAAATTTCAGAAGGTAAATCAGAACGATCAGGTAAAGATTTAAATGTACCCTGAAAAGCTTTAGCATTTACTTCTAACCAAGATGGAGTTCCAGACTTACCTGACAATTCCAAAGCAGCAGAAATACGCAACTGAGTACGTGACTTTTCACGAATACTAACAACATCACCAGCCTTAACTTCATAAGAAGGAATATTAACTAATGAGCCATTAACCAACACCGACTTATGCGAAACCAACTGACGCGCTTCTGAACGAGTACTAGCAAACCCCATTCTGTAGACAACGTTATCTAACCGGCTTTCAAGTAACTGAAGAAGGTTGACACCCGTAGAACCCTTACGACGATCAGCTTCTTTGTAATATAGACGGAATTTTTTTTCTAAAATACCGTAAATTCTTCTAACTTTTTGTTTCTCACGTAACTGAGTACCATACTCAGTAACACGTGAACGACGAGCGCCATGCTGACCAGGAGCCTGATCTATTTTACACTTTGACTCAATACTTCTTACGCCACTCTTTAGGAAAAGGTCAGTACCTTCACGGCGTGCGAGTTTACATTTTGGACCAATATATCTAGCCATGAAATTCTTCCTTAAACACGACGTTTCTTAGATGGACGGCATCCATTGTGTGGAATAGGAGTTACATCAGATATTGATGTAATCTTGAAGCCTACACTGTGTAAACCACGAACAGCAGAATCACGTCCAGGACCAGGGCCCTTTACCATAACATCCATGTTCTTAACACCATATTCTTGTGCCATTTGACCAGCACGTTCTGCCGCAACCTGTGCAGCGAACGGAGTACTTTTACGTGAACCACGAAAACCACTACCACCAGCTGTAGCCCAACACAATGCATTACCTTGACGATCAGTAATCGTCACAATTGTATTGTTGAAAGAAGCATGAACATGTGCAACTGCATCATTAACAACATGCTTTACTTTCTTTTTAATACGCGAATTTGCTTTTGCCATAATTTATCTCGCAGATTTTGCGTTATCTCTTAATTGGTTTTTTTGGACCTTTACGGGTACGAGCATTTGTCTTAGTACGCTGTCCACGCAAAGGAAGACTACGACGATGACGAATACCACGAAAACAACCCATATCCATAAGACGTTTGATATTCATAGAAACATCACGTCTTAAATCACCTTCAATTTTATATTTTGCCAACTCATCTCGAATAGAAACAAGTTGGTCTTCTGTAAGGTTACGAACCTTAGTTGTTGGATCAAGATCAGCGGCTACACACAGATTTTGTGCTGTAGTTTGACCTACTCCATATATGGATCTTAAACCGATAACAACATGCTTGTTAAGCGGTAAATTTACGCCGGCAATACGAGCCATTTTGACGCTCCCCTAAAATTTCTCACTAGAAAACAAGCAATTATACTTGATTTCAAATTACAATACTAGACAAAAAGAATTAAATTCTATTTACCTTTTAAGTTGGCTTTTTTCATCATACTTTCATACTGACCTGACATCATATGCGACTGAATTTGAGTCATAAAGTCCATCACAACAATCACTATAATCAGTAATGCTGTACCTCCAAAATAGAAAGGCACATTCCAATATAAAATAAGAAACTCTGGCAACAGACAAACAGCAGTGATATATATAGCACCAGCAAGCGTCAAACGACCCATTACGCTATCAATATACCGTGCAGTTTGCGGGCCAGGTCTAATACCAGGCAAAAAAGCACCTGATTTCCTTAAATTATCAGCCGTTTCTTTTGGATTAAATACTATAGCCGTATAGAAAAAGCAAAAAAACATAATGGCTATTGCATATAAAATTACATACAAAGGTTGCCCTGGAGCCAAAGTGGTCGCAATATCTTTCAACCAACCCATATTTTCAGAACTACCAAACCAGCCACCTAGAGATGCCGGGAATAAAATGATACTTGATGCAAATATAGGAGGAATAACGCCTGCCATATTAAGCTTTAATGGCAAATGTCCCTCTTGACCACCATACAACTTTCTACCTCGCATACGCTGAGCATAATGAACCGGAAGCCGTCTTTGCCCACGCTCTACAAAAACCACGAAAGCCGTAACACCTGCAACAAGTAACAAAAGAACAACAACAGTTAAAGCATGCAATGCTCCTGTGTGCACTTGCTCCAAAGTACCACCAAGGGCAGAAGGCAAGCCTGCCACAATACCAGCAAAAATTATCAGAGATATACCATTACCTATACCACGCTCTGTTATTTGCTCACCTAGCCACATCAAAAAAATAGTTCCACTAACTAGCGTAACCACTGCCGTTAACATAAATATTGGACCAGGATTAACTACAACCGGCATACCATTTATGTTTTGGGCCTGAAGGGCAATAGAAACCCCTATCGCCTGGAAAGTGGCTAATACTACAGTACCATAACGAGTGTATTGTGTAATTTTTCGCCTACCCTGCTCCCCTTCTTTCTTTAACTGCTCTAAGGTTGGTGAAACAGCAGTTAACAGCTGCATAATAATCGCAGCGGAGATATAGGGCATTATTCCCAATGCAAAAATAGAAAGACGCTCAAGCGCACCACCAGAGAACATGTTAAACATGTCCAAGACAGTGCCCCTCTGTTGCTCAAACATTGCAGCTAATGCAATAGGATCAATAGAGGGGACTGGTATATGTGTCCCTAACCTGTAGACGATTAGTGCACCAATAACAAATAACAATCTTGCTTTTAAATCACCAAGACCCGATTTGCTTTGCGCACCTTGAGCTAGAGAAGGACTATTCATATATTACTCTTTGATCGTACCACCAGCAGTAAGAATTGCTTCTTTTGCACCAGCAGTAACATTAATACCAGATAAAGTAATTGAAGATGTCAAATTACCAGAATTAACAACTTTAACCTTTTTTGTGTTTGCAGGAACAAGATCATGCGCTTTAAGCAATGAAATATCAACTTCTGTACCTGCAAAAACATTGAGTGCATCAAGCCTTACTTCAGCAGAAAACATTGCCATGTGAGAGGTAAAGCCCACCTTAGGTAAACGGCGCTGAATTGGCATTTGACCACCCTCAAACCCGACCTTATGAAAACCACCTGAACGAGACTTTTGACCTTTATGACCACGCCCACCCATTTTACCAAGGCCAGAACCTTGACCACGACCCACACGACGTCTTTCTTTACTAGAGCCGTCTGCGGGTGATAAAGTATTTAAAAACATTAGGCTTCCTCAACTTTTAAAAGATAAGAAACTTTATTAATCATTCCACGGTTTTCAGGAGTATCAATAACTGTAACAGTATGATGCATTCTTCTTAAACCTAAACCTGCAACACAACCCTTGTGTGCTGGCAAACGACCAATAGTGCTTTTTACAAGTGTAATTTTAATATGTTTTTGTTCAGACATATTACTCACCTACAATTTCTTTTAGATTCTTACCACGCTTAGCGGCAATAAAATCAGGTGAATGCATTGATGAAAGGCCATTAACAGTAGCTCTTACTACGTTAACAGGACTAGTTGTACCAATACACTTAGCTAAAACGTTCTTTACACCAGCGGCTTCAAGAACAGAACGCATAGAACCACCAGCAATAACACCCGTACCTTCTGAAGCAGGAAGCATAACAATTTTAGCAGCACCTTGCTCAAAACTAATTGGATACTCAAGCGTACCATTAGTTAGATGGATTTTCTGCATATTTCTGCGCGCCTGTTCCATGGCTTTTTTTATTGCAACGGGTACTTCACTAGCTTTACCACTGCCAAAACCAACTCGACCGTCACCGTCACCGACCACTGTCAAAGCAGAAAATGAGAACACACGTCCACCCTTTACAACTTTTGCTACGCGACGGACAGAAACCAACTTCTCTATCAATCCATCTTGACCGTCTTGCATTTCATGTGAAGACATATAAAAACCCTTTCATTAAAACTCTAAACCGTTCTCACGTGCAGCATCTGCCAACACTTGTACACGCCCATGATACTTAAAACCAGAACGATCAAATGCAACCTTAGTTACACCTGCTGATTTAGCTTTTTCTGCAATAGCTTTACCTACTACCAACGCCGCATCCTTGTTACCGGTATACTTAATTTGACTTTTTACGTCAGCCTGCACGGTAGAGCTTGATGCAATTACACTTGCACCATCAGCAGAAATTAACTGCACATAAATATGCTTTGGTGTTTTATTAATACACAATCTTGGCATATTTAATGCAGAAATTTTAGCACGGGTTTTTTTTGCTCTACGAAGCCTAGCTTGTTTGCTAACCATATTAAAACCTCTATCCTATTTCTTCTTGGCTTCTTTACGAAGAATTCTTTCATCAGCGTATTTAACGCCCTTACCTTTATAAGGCTCAGGTGGTCTATAACCACGAACCTGCGCTGCAACCTGTCCAACCACTTGCTTATCAGCGCCACGAATGATAACCTCAGTTTGAGTTGGAGTTTCCGCACTAACCCCTTCAGGCAACTGGTGCGCAACAGGGTGTGAAAAACCTAAAGTAAGATTAATAACATTACCTTGCACTTGTGCACGATAACCTACACCCACTAATTGAAGTTTTTTCTCAAAACCTTGAGAAACACCCAGAACCATATTGTTAACTATAGAACGCGCGGTTCCAGCCTGAGCCCAGCCATCAACAGCATTACCACTAGGCTCAAAACTTATTACACCACTATCATTTTGAACTTTAACAGAAGAATTGATTTTACAACTCAAACTTCCTTTTGGCCCCTTTACAGCTACATCTAAACCACTGATTGATAACTCAACACCAGCAGGTAGAGTAACAGGAGACTTTGCAATTCTAGACATTGTAAAACCCCTTAAGCAACGTAGCACACAATCTCACCGCCAACACCCTGTACTCGGGCTTCGCGATCAGACATGATACCTTTTGAAGTTGAAACTACAGCAACACCAAGACCACCTATAACATTAGGCAGTTCATCTTTATTCTTATATACACGCAGACCTGGACGGCTTACGCGCTTAAGTAGTTCAATTACTGGCTTACCTTGATAATATTTTAAATCAATAGACAAAATGGATTTACCATCGATATCCTTAACCTCATAAGAGGAAACATAACCTTCATCAGAAAGAAGTTTAGCTAGAGCTGTTTTCAACTTCGAAGAAGGCATGCACACATTTGAATGGCCAGCTATTTGGCCATTACGGATACGGGTTAACATATCCGCGATTGGATCAGACATACTCATACTTTAATCCTACCAACTTGCTTTTCTTAAACCAGGAACATCGCCCTGCATTGCATACAAACGTAACATGTTACGAGAAAGACCAAACTTTCTATAAACTGCATGCGGACGCCCTGTTAATTTACAACGACGCTGCTGCCTTACAGGTGATGCATTGCGTGGTAATTTTGAAAGTTTATTAATTGCTTCCATACGCTCATCATAAGACAACGACATATCAACAGATATAGCTTTAAGTTCTTCACGCTTTGAAGCAAACTTTAAAACCATTTTCGCGCGCTTATGTTCGCGCTGAATCATTGAAGTTTTAGCCATCAGGAACCTCTTTATTTTTTAAACGGAAAGTTTAATGCCTCAAGCAAGGCCTTTGCTTCCGCATCACTAGCAGCAGTGGTAGCTATGTTAATATCCATACCACGCATCATATCAACCTTTTCAAACTCAATCTCTGGAAAGATAATCTGCTCTTTGACACCCAAAGTATAATTACCGCGTCCATCAAATGCTTTTGCGTTAACGCCACGAAAGTCCCGTACGCGAGGCAATGAAATATTGATAAGTCTATCTAAGAACTCATACATTCTTGCACCACGCAATGTGACCTTACATCCAATTGGCCAACCTTGACGAACTTTGAAACCAGCAACTGATTTACGCGCCAATGTTTTAACAGGTTTTTGACCAGCAATAGCTTCCATATCGGCCATCGCATTATCTAAAACCTTCTTATCAGCCAATGCAGCGCCAACACCCATATTTATAGTAATTTTAACTACTCTTGGAGCCTGCATTACAGATTTATAACCAAATTGCTCAACTAATTTAGAGACAACTTGATCTTTATAAAATTGCTTTAATCTTGCCATATTTACAACCTAATTAAGCATCAACAGCTTTATTTGTAGACTTAAAGAATCTAACCTTCACTTCATTTTCAATACGAAAACCAATGCGGTCAGCTTTTTGTGTTTCAGGATTAAATAAAGCAACATTAGAAATGTGAATTGGCATTTCCTTATTAACAATACCACCCTGCGCACCAGCCATAGGATTAGCTTTTGTATGCTTTTTAACAAGATTTATGCCTTCCACAAGTACACGGTCATTATCAAAAAACGTAGCAACTGTACCCTTCTTACCCTTGTCTTTTCCAGCAAGGATTATGACCTCATCACCTTTTTTCAAACGATTCATACCATTTTCCTATTACAATACTTCAGGAGCTAATGAGACAATTTTCATAAACTTCTCATTTCGTAACTCGCGAGTAACTGGTCCAAAAATACGTGTCCCAATAGGCTGCTCTTTGTTATTTAAAATAACAGCAGCATTATCATCAAACTTAATTAATGAGCCATCTTGACGTCTAACGCCTTTTGCTGTCCTAACAACAACAGCAGTATAAACATCACCCTTTTTAACCTTGCCACGTGCTGCGGCCTCTTTTACAGAAACCTTAATAATGTCGCCAACACTAGCGTAGCGGCGCTTTGAACCACCAAGAACCTTGATGCACTGCACGCGCTTTGCACCAGAATTATCAGCGACTTCTAATATTGTTTGCACTTGTATCATAGCGGTACTCCAAAAATTAACGCTTTCAAACCGCGAAAAAAATAATGATAGCAGAAAAACCGCTGAATGACTAGTACCCTACGGCTTGGTCATTACAGCGGTTGAAAATCTAATAAATTTAATAAACTTTTTAGATTTTAGCTTTTTTGTCTACGGTCAACAATGTCCATGACTTTTTCTTAGACAATGGACGACATTCTTCAATAGTAACACTATCACCTACACCACAAGTATTCTGCTCATCATGAGCCATTATTTTAGTAGATTTTCTAATATACTTTTTATATTTAGAATGCTTTACATATCGTTCAGTCAAGACAACAATTGACTTATCCATACCATCACTAGCTACAACGCCTGACAATGTACGTGGTTTTTTTGTTTGTTCTGACATAATTAATTACCCACTTTTTCACGAATAATAGTCTTAACACGAGCAATTGAACGCTTAACTGACTTGAGCTTAGCTGTACTAGCAAGCTGACCAGTTGCATTTTGCATTCTCAAATTGAACTGCTCTTTTAAAAGAGACAACAATTCTTCGTTAAGCTGCTCAGGTGTTTTATCTCTTAAATCATTTGCTGTCATTTTACATCACCGTTCTTGTTACAAACTGAGTTTTAAATGGCAACTTAGCAGCGGCTAAACTGAATGCTTGTCTCGCCAAACTCTCATTAACACCCTGAACTTCATACAATACACGGCCAGGTTGTATTTGAGCAACCCAGTACTCAACACTTCCCTTACCTTTACCCATACGAACCTCTAAAGGTTTACTTGTAATTGGTTTATCTGGAAACACTCGAATCCAAATCTTACCGCCTCTTTTTATATGCCGAGTCATAGCACGACGTGCTGATTCAATCTGACGAGAAGTCAAACGGCCGCGCTCTGTAGCCTTTAAACCATACTCACCAAAACTAACCTTACAACCCGTTTGAGCTAGACCACGATTACGTCCTTTTTGGACTTTTCTAAACTTAGTACGCTTAGGTATTAACATGATTATTAATCCTTTTATTTACGGCTTTTTTTAGCTTTAGGTTGTGATTTATCTTCTTTCATCATAGAGATTTTTTCTAATTTTTCTCCATTGAAAATCCAAACCTTAACACCAAGCTTACCGAAGGTTGTATCTGCTTCGAACGTTGAATAATCGATATCAGCTCTGAATGTATGTAGCGGTACACGGCCTTCACGATACCACTCTGTACGTGCAATATCGGCACCATTCAATCGACCTGCTATAGAAACTTTGATACCTTGGGCACCCAAGCGCATAGCATTCCCTACAGCACGCTTCATAGCACGTCTGAACTGGATACGCTTTTCTAACTGCTGAGCAATACTTTCAGCAACAAGCCTAGCGTCAAGCTCAGGTTTCTTTACTTCTTCAATATTAATATTTACAGGTAATCCTGTTTTTTTCATAAGATCGGCTTTTAATTTTTCAATATCCTCACCTTTCTTACCAATAACAACACCAGGACGAGCAGTATGAACAGTGACACGAATGCCATTAGCAACGCGTTCAATATTAATCTTACTCACTGAAGCATGACTTAACTTCTTATTAAGCTCTTGTCTTATTTCGATATCACTTACCAAGAAATCAGAATAGTTTTTGCTGTCAGCATACCAGCGTGAATTCCAATCTTTTGTTATACCTAGGCGGATACCGATAGGATGTACTTTTTGACCCATTCTGGCTCTCCTTATTTTTCACCAACAGTAACAGTAATGTGACTCATACGCTTAACAATACGATTTCCACGACCCTTGGCTCGTGCTCTCATGCGTTTCATTAACGGACCCTCATCAACAAAGACAGCTGTTACTTTTAGATCATCAATATCGGCACCATCGTTGTTTTCAGCATTTGCAATAGCAGAACTAAGAATTTTTTTCATTAGATCAGACGCTTTTTTACTGCTAAAAGCAAGTATATTTACCGCTGACTCGACATCCTTGCCTCGAATAAGATCCGCAACTAAACGTGCCTTTTGAGGAGATATACGAGCGAATTTATGTGTTGCACTAACTTGCATTTCAATCTCCTATTAACGCTTAGCTTTCTTATCAGCAGTATGTCCACGGTAAGTACGAGTCATAGAAAACTCACCTAACTTATGGCCAACCATATTTTCTGATACAAAAACGGGGATATGCTCTTTACCATTATGTACCGCAATTGTTAGTCCAATCATATCTGGCAGAATCATTGATCTGCGTGACCAGGTTTTGATTGGACGTTTGTTACCAGATTCTTGTGCCTCAATCACTTTTTTAGCCAAGTGATGATCTACAAAAGGTCCTTTTTTAACTGAACGTGGCATTATGTCCTTCCTTATTTACTATTTCTACTACGTACAATCATATTATTTGTACGTTTGTTACTTCTAGTCTTTTTGCCCTTAGTTGGCACACCCCAAGGAGTAACAGGATGACGACCACCGGATGTTCTACCCTCACCACCACCATGTGGATGGTCAACTGGGTTCATCGCAACACCACGAACAGTCGGACGAATTCCACGCCAACGCTTAGCACCCGCTTTGCCTAACTTATTAAGGCTATGCTCAGTATTACCAACTTCACCTACTGTTGCACGACAATCAACATGTATTTTACGCATCTCACCTGAACGTAGTTTTAGTAAAACATATGAACCTTCTTTACCGGCAACTTGTGCGTAAGCACCTGCACTTCGTGCAATTTGAGCACCCTTGCCAGGACGCATCTCAACAGCATGCACAACAGTACCAACAGGTATATTACGCAAAGGTAAAGTATTACCAACCTTAATAGCAGCTGCAGGACCAGAAACAATAACATCTCCAGCACAAAGGTTACGCGGTGCCAAAATATAAGCCCTTTCGCCATCTGCGTACAAAACCAAAGCAATGTTAGCTGTTCTATTTGGATCGTACTCTAAACGCTCAACCTTAGCTGGGATACTATCCTTATTACGCTTAAAATCAACTAAACGATAGTGTTGCTTATGTCCACCACCATTGTGTCGAACTGTAATACGGCCCGTGTTGTTTCTCCCACCATTTTTTGACTTCTTCTCAAGCAGCGGTGCATATGGATCACCTTTATGCAAAGTAGGCTCAACAGTCTGCACGACAAAACGACGCCCTGGAGAAGTTGGTTTTGATTTTTTAATAATCGCCATTTAAAACTCCTTATTCACCAGATACAAAGTCAAGTTCTTGACCAGCAGCAAGCCTAACAACCGCCTTTCTAGTGCCACTACGAACACCTGAACGACCCTTAAATATCTTGCGCTTACCTTTTTGGTTTAGCACATTTACCGACTGAACCTTTACATTAAACAAAGACTCTACCGCCAGCTTAACTTCTAGTTTTGTTGCATCAGGCGTTACTCTAAAAACATATTGAGACTGACTTTCAGCAAGCAACGAACTTTTTTCAGACACATGTGGTGCCAACAAAACCTTTAATAAACGTTCTTGACTCATGCAAACTTCTCCTCTAGTTGCTTAACAGCACCCTGAGTAAGAATGATGTTTTTAAAACCTACTAGACTTAACGGATCAACAGATGCAGCGTCTGTAACATCTGCTTTATAGATATTTCTTGCAGAAAGATATAGATACTCATCAAAGGCTTCTGTAACGACAAGGACATCATTAACATTAAGAGTCGCTAACTTGCTTTTAAACTCTCTTGTTTTAGGTGCATCGACTTTAAAGTCATCAACAACTATTAAACGTCCGCTTCTATTCAATTCACTCAGTATTGAGCGCATTGCACCGCGATACATTTTCTTATTAACTTTCTGCGAAAAATCGCGATTTTGACCAGGAAATGCACGGCCACCACCAACCCAAATCGGGCTACGGATAGTGCCTGCGCGTGCACGACCTGTTCCTTTTTGACGCCATGGCTTAATTCCGCCACCACGAACTTCAGCACGAGTTTTCTGAGACTTAGTACCAGAACGCGCTCCTGCCATGTAAGCCACTACCACCTGATGAACAAGCGACTCATTAAACTCCACACCAAACACGGCATCTGAAACATTAACAACTCCAGAATCAGCCCCTGTGGCTAGTTCAATCATTTTTAATTCCATTATGCCCACCTTACTTAATTGCTTTGCGAACAATAACAGTACTACCCTTAGCCCCAGGCACCGCACCCTTAACTAAAAGCAAACCATTTTCGACGTCAACACGAACGAGCTCTAAATTTAAAGTTGTTTGACGGACTGCACCCATATGGCCAGCCATCTTTTTACCCTTAAACACACGTCCTGGAGTCTGGTTTTGACCAATTGAACCAAGCACACGGTGAGACAAAGAGTTACCATGAGTTGCATCCTGAGTTCTAAAGTTATGGCGCTTCACACCACCTTGAAAACCCTTACCCTTAGTTGCTCCAATCACATCTACAACAGGAACATCTGAAAACTTAGCGACTGTAATCTCAGAACCTACCTCATAGGCACTTAGCTCTTCATCATCTAAACGAAACTCCCATAAGCCTGAACCAGATTCAACACCTGCTTTAGCAAAATGTCCAGCCTCAGGCTTATTTATTCTGCCAGCATGCTTAGACCCTGTAGTAACTTGAACAGCGGTATAACCATCTACTTCAAGGGTCTTTATCTGCGTGACTCTGTTCGGTGCAACCTCTACAACGGTTACCGGCGTTGATACACCATCTTCATTGAAGACACGTGTCATACCAACTTTCTTCCCAACGACACCAATATTCATATTGCTACCTCTTATTATTCGAACCAGTCATTACGATTGATGACTAAATCTATGCTTAACGCAATTCCAACTGGACATCCACACCTGCTGCCAAATCAAGCTTCATCAGCGCATCTACTGTCTTATCCGTTGGATCTACAATATCTAACATACGCTTATGCGTGCGCAATTCATACTGATCACGCGCATCTTTATTTACATGCGGTGAAACCAGTATAGTAAAGCGCTCTTTACGTGTTGGTAGCGGTATTGGTCCGCGAACTTGCGCACCTGTTCTTTTAGCCGTTTCCGTAATCTCTTTAGCTGACTGATCAATTAAACGATGATCAAATGCTTTTAAGCGAATACGTATATTTTGTGTTGCCATAACCACTTCTCGCTATTTATAAAAAATAAAAGCAGCGGACTCATAGAGCCACTGCTATTTAGAGTTTGCGGATTGTACTTTAGATCCTAAAAATAATCAAGTAAGATTATTTCAAAATCTTAGAAACAACACCTGCACCTACTGTACGACCACCTTCACGAATCGCAAATCGCAGACCTTCATCCATCGCGATTGGATTGATTAGGGTGATTGTCATTTGAATGTTATCACCCGGCATTACCATTTCAACGCCTGATGGTAATTCACATGCACCCGTTACATCCGTTGTACGGAAATAAAACTGTGGACGGTAGCCATTAAAGAATGGCGTATGACGACCACCTTCTTCTTTTGACAATACGTAAACTTCGCCTTCAAAGGTGGTATGTGGCTTGATTTTGCCTACATGAGACAATACTTGGCCACGCTCAACATCTTCACGCTTGGTTCCACGTAGCAATACACCTACGTTATCGCCAGCTTCACCTTGGTCGAGTAGCTTGCGGAACATTTCAACACCCGTTACGGTGGTGCTTACTGTATCTTTAATACCTACGATCTCAACCGTTTCACCGACCTTAACAACACCGGTTTCGATACGACCTGTAACAACAGTACCACGACCCTGGATCGAGAATACGTCTTCTACTGGCATTAGGAATGGCTTTTCTGTGTCACGCTGTGGCTCTGGAATATAGGTGTCCAAGGCTTCGATTAGACGCGCAATGGCTGGTTCACCAATTTCTGATTGATCACCTTCGATAGCTTTAAGCGCAGAACCTTTGATTACTGGCGTATCATCACCAGGGAAGTCATAGTCAGAAAGTAATTCACGCACTTCCATTTCTACCAGTTCCATCAATTCTTCGTCGTCAACCATGTCTGCTTTGTTTAGAAATACAACAATGTAAGGTACACCTACTTGACGTGACAACAAGATGTGTTCACGTGTCTGTGGCATAGGACCATCCGCAGCTGAACATACTAGGATTGCACCATCCATCTGTGCTGCACCTGTAATCATGTTTTTTACATAGTCAGCATGCCCTGGACAGTCAACGTGTGCATAGTGACGCGTATCTGACTCATACTCTACGTGTGAAGTTGAGATGGTAATACCACGTGCTTTTTCTTCGGGTGCGTTGTCGATTTGGCTGTAGTCTTTTACATCGCCACCGAATTTCTTGCCCTGTACAATGGTTAGCGCCGCTGTCAATGTAGTTTTTCCATGGTCAACGTGACCAATTGTGCCTACGTTTACATGGGGCTTGTTACGTTCAAACTTAGCTTTTGCCATGATAAATACCCTTTATAAAAAATTTAAATTAAGAACCTTTTTTTGCTTTCGCAATAATTTCTTCTTGAACAGAAGCAGGTGCTTCAGCATATTTAGAGAAAGTCATTGTATAGCTGGCACGACCCTGTGACAAAGAACGCACATTAGTTGCATAACCAAACATTTCAGACAAAGGCACTTCAGCCTTCAGCTCTTTCCCAGACGGCGTATCCTCCATTCCTTGAATCATACCACGACGACGGTTTAGGTCACCCATAACGTCACCCATATAGTCTTCTGGAGTAATTACTTCTACAGCCATTATTGGCTCAAGAATAACAGGACGTGCCTTTTCAACACCATTCTTAACACCCATTGAGGCGGCAATTTTAAATGCCATTTCATTTGAGTCAACATCATGATAAGAACCATCGAAAACTGTAACCTTGACATCCACAACTGGATAGCCAGCAATAACACCATTTTCAAGCTGTTCTTTTGTACCCTTCTCAATAGCAGGAATATATTCACGCGGTACAACACCACCCACAATAGCATTTACGAATGTAAAACCTGCACCTGGTTCTTGAGGCTCAATGCGCAATACAACATGCCCGTACTGCCCACGACCACCCGATTGTCGAACAAACTTTCCATCTGCCTCTACTGACTGGCGAATAGTCTCACGATAAGATACCTGAGGGGCACCGATGTTTGCTTCAACATTAAACTCTCGCTTCATTCGATCTACAAGTATGTCTAGGTGTAACTCACCCATACCAGAGATAATTGTTTGACCCGTCTCTTCATCCGTTCTTACACGAAATGATGGATCTTCTGAAGAAAGCTTTCCTAAAGCAATACCCATTTTCTCTTGGTCAGCCTTGGTTTTAGGCTCAATTGCAATCGATATTACAGGTTCTGGAAACTCCATACGCTCAAGGGTAATGATATTATTTAAATCACAAATCGTGTCACCAGTTGTCACATCTTTCAGACCCACAACACAGCCAATATCACCTGCGCGTAACTCTTTGATCTCTTCACGAGAGTTAGCATGCATCTGAATTAGACGACCAGCACGCTCTTTCTTGCCTTTAACAGGGTTAAATACCGATTCACCAGAATTCAAAACACCAGAATAGACTCGAACAAACGTTAAAGTTCCAACATAAGGATCCGTCATCATTTTAAATGCAAGCGCAGCAAAAGGTTCATCATCCGACGACCTCCTTGATGCTGGCGTATCATCTTCCAATACACCTTCAATAGCAGGCACATCCAACGGTGACGGGAAGTATTCAACGACCGCGTCTAACATTGCCTGTACGCCAATATTTTTAAAACTTGAACCGCAAAACATTGGTACTATTTCATTATTAATGCATCTTGAACGTATACCTTGCTTAATCTGATCTTCTGAAAGCTCACCCTCTTCAAGGTACAAGTTCATCAAATCTTCATTGGCTTCAGCCGCTGACTCAACAAGCTGCTCTCGATAGGCTTCACAATCCGCTTGCATATCTGCAGGAATATCATGATACTCAAAAGATAAGCCATGTGTTTCAGCATTCCAAAAAACAGCCCGCATCCTTACCAGATCAACGATACCTTTAAAAGTATCCTCATTACCAATTGGTAACTGCATCACAACGGGGGTTGCACCTAAACGTGACTTAACCTGCTCCACTACGCGCAAAAAATTAGCACCAGCTCGGTCCATCTTGTTTACATACCCCATCCGAGGCACTTTATACTTATTTGCCTGCCTCCATACTGTCTCTGTCTGTGGCTGAACACCACCTACAGAACAGAAGGCTGTCACAGCACCATCCAAAACTCGCAATGAACGCTCAACTTCAATGGTGAAGTCAACGTGACCAGGTGTATCAATTACGTTAATGCGATGTTCAGGAAACTGCTTTGCCATACCTGACCACATACAAGTAATCGCAGCTGATGTAATTGTTATACCCCGCTCTTGCTCTTGCTCCATCCAGTCCGTAGTAGCGCCGCCATCATGAACCTCACCAAGCTTGTGAGACTTACCTGTATAAAATAGAATACGTTCGGTTGTTGTAGTTTTTCCAGCATCAATGTGAGCCATAATACCGATATTTCGATAGCGCTCTAAAGGGGTTTGACGTGCCACTTTATTAACCTTTTATTTGATTGAATTAAAGAATAAAGGCCCGTCAAGGGCCCTTGTTGAATTTTACCAGCGGAAATGTGAGAAAGCCTTGTTAGCCTCTGCCATTCTATGCGTATCTTCTTTCTTCTTAATCGCGGAACCACGATTCTCAAGAGCATCGGATAACTCGCCAGCAAGGCGCAACATCATGCCTTTTTCACTACGTTTTCGCGCAGCTTCAACAATCCAGCGCATTGACAACGCCACCTTCCGCTCAGGACGAACCTCGACCGGAACTTGATAAGTAGCACCACCAACTCGGCGGGACTTAACCTCAACCAGTGGCCCTACATTTTCTAAGGCTTCTCTTAAATAGGCAGCATGATCACCACCCTTGCGACGCTCAACAACTTTATCTAAAGCATCATAGACTATTTTTTCGGCAACCGCTTTTTTCCCGCTAACCATAATAATGTTAACAAATTTTGTAAGGGTTACATCACCAAACTTAGGATCAGGTAAAACTAATCTTTTTGGTATTTCTCTTCTTCTTGCCATTCTCTTCTCTTCCGGTATAAAAGAATTAAAAAAAGCTAGCGCATGTAAAAGGCTTATTTACCTTTTGGACGCTTAGCACCGTACTTAGAACGACCTTGTTTACGCTCATTAACACCAGAGCAATCCAATGCTCCACGTACTGTATGATAACGCACACCAGGCAAATCCTTAACACGACCACCACGAATTAAAATAACCGAGTGTTCCTGTAAGTTATGACCTTCTCCACCAATATAGGTAGATACTTCAAAACCATTTGTTAAACGAACACGCGCAACTTTACGCAGGGCTGAGTTAGGCTTTTTAGGGGTAGTTGTATAAACACGCGTACATACACCACGACGCTGAGGACAAGACTCCAAAGCAGGTACATTAGACTTTTTACTTTTGTCTTTACGCGGCTTACGAACCAACTGGTTTATTGTAGCCATTAAACTTCTCCAAATTTGAGACTAAACTCATCTACCATAAAATATTTGTGAGTGTTAGACCCACAAATAAGGTTTCAAGATTTTAGTGACAGCACTTTAAAATGTCAAGCTTTAAATACTTTACTTTAGTATTTATACTTCACCATCTTCAGGTTCAAATAACCTATCATCTACAACTGGCATTTCTGCCAAAATTTCTTCATCAATCTGCTCTTCTGCACCCGATTTAATAAAAGCCTTTAATTCATCATCAATTAAGTCGGTAGCTCGTTTTCTAGCCTGATGATATGCAAAACCTGTACCTGCTGGAATTAAACGTCCAACTATTACGTTTTCCTTTAAACCAACGAGGGTGTCTCGCTTACCGCTTACCGCAGCTTCAGTGAGTACACGAGTTGTTTCCTGGAAAGAGGCAGCCGATATAAACGACTCAGTCGCTAGTGATGCCTTTGTGATACCGAGCAATACTCGCTCATAACTTGCCTCAACTTTTCCTTGCGCCCGCATCTTTTCATTCAGCTCTAAAACGCGTGCAAATTCAGTTTGCTCACCTCTAATTAAACCGGTATCTCCTGCAGACTTCACTTCAATTTTTCTAAGCATTTGGCGAATGATCGCTTCAATATGCTTATCGTTAATTCTTACACCTTGAAGACGATATACATCCTGCACCTCATCCACAATATATTCAGCTAGACGCTCAACGCCAAGTAGACGCAGAATGTCATGGGCATTTGCATTACCCTCAACAACTATGTCACCACGCTCTACACGCTCACCGTCAAAAATATTTACAGTTCGCCATTTGGGTATCAATGTTTCGTACTGCTCACCTGAGTCCTGGGTAATGATTAAGCGCTGCTTTCCTTTTGTTTCCTTACCGAATGAAATCACACCACTTACTTCAGCCATAATAGCTGGTTCTTTCGGCTGTCGTGCTTCAAATAAGTCAGCAACACGAGGAAGACCACCGGTAATATCTTTCGTTTTTGAAGATTCCTGTGGAATACGAGCCAGGATATCACCCGCACCGACTGTTGCCATAGATTGAACGAGTACAATCGAGTTTTCTGGTAAATAATAAATTACGGGTGTTTGCGTCCCGGCAAAACATATTCCCTCACCCGCTTTATCTACAAGGCGAATAAAAGGACGTGCATCCTTAACTGATGATGAACGCTCTTTAGCACTTTTAACCACACGGGTAACCAGGCCTGTTAGCTCATCAATTTTTTCTTCAACAGTACCGTCAAAGTTGCCAAACTGGACCTGACCACTTACCTCTGTAATAACTGGGTGAGTATGAGGATCCCATGTAGCAACCACTTGCCCTGAGGCTAACTTCTCCCCCTCAAGTACCTCAAGCATTGCACCGTATGGGATTTTATATCGTTCTTTTTCACGACCAGAAGCATCCAGAATAGTTACTTCACCGGAACGTGTGGTAACCATTACCTTATCATCAGAGTTTTTTACTGTTTTAAGGTTATGATACCTTATTGAACCTTCACGCTTAACTTCAACCTGACTTTGTGCTGCTGTTTTAGAAGCGGTACCACCAATATGGAATGTACGCATGGTTAACTGGGTCCCAGGCTCACCAATTGACTGTGCTGCCATTACACCAACAGCCTCACCCATATTTACAAGATGCCCTCGAGCCAAGTCGCGACCATAACACTTCTGGCATACACCAAATTTAGTTTCACACGTAATGGTCGAGCGAACCTTAACCCGATCAATACCATGTTCATCAATTACGCCAACCAAAAATTCATCTAACAGGGTATCTTTTGATACCAAGACATTTCCTTTAGCATCAATAACATCTTCACTGATTACACGACCAAGAATACGCTCACGCAATGATTCAATAACATCACCACCTTCTACATGGGCTGTCATCTCAATACCTGCATCCGTTCCACAATCATGCTCTGTTACAACAACATCTTGCGCAACATCAACCAAACGACGGGTTAAATAACCCGAGTTCGCAGTTTTTAATGCCGTATCAGCCAAACCTTTACGAGCACCATGCGTCGAAATAAAGTACTGAAGAACATTTAAACCTTCACGGAAGTTAGCTGTAATAGGTGTTTCAATGATTGAACCATCTGGCTTAGCCATAAGACCACGCATACCACCAAGCTGGCGCATCTGGGCTACAGAACCACGAGCTCCAGAATCCGCCATCATGTAAATAGAGTTAAATGATGTTTCCTTAACCTGTTGACCCTTGGCATCAGTCACAATATCAAACTGCAACTCGTCCATCATTGCTTTAGTAACTAACTCATTGGTATGTGACCAAATATCTACAACCTTGTTGTAACGCTCACCTTCAGTAACCAAACCTTGAGAGTATTGCATTTGAATTTCTTTAACCTGCTCATCGGCTCGCTCAAGAATTCCTGCTTTCTCGTCTGGAATTAACATGTCGTCTGAACAGAATGAAAGCCCTGCCATCGTTGACCATTTGAAACCGGCATACATTAGCTGATCAGCAAAGATTACCGTTTCCTTAGGCCCCAAAACGCGATAGCAAGTATTCAATACTTTACTGATGTTTTTCTTGTTTAGGTTAAGATTAATTAGGTCAAATGACAATCCTCGAGGCAAAATACGTCTTAATAAGGCGCGCCCTACACTAGTATCTACAATACGAGTAGCAACATGCTCCTTATCACCGTCTATAATGGTCTCTTCAATTTTCAATTTAATTTTTGTATGCAAATGGACAGCTTTTGCCTCAAGTGCACGAGAAACTTCTTGCCAATTAGAAAAGGCTTTTCCCTCACCAATAGCATTGATCTTTTCACGCGTAATGTAGTAAAGACCAAGCACAACGTCCTGCGAAGGCACAATAATAGGCTCACCATTCGCTGGAGACAATAGGTTATTAGTTGACATCATTAACGTACGCGCTTCTAGCTGAGCTTCCAGCGATAACGGAACGTGTACAGCCATTTGGTCACCATCAAAGTCAGCATTAAATGCTGAACATACAAGGGGATGCAAGTTAATGGCTTTGCCTTCAATTAGCACAGGTTCAAAGGCCTGAATACCAAGACGGTGAAGAGTCGGGGCACGGTTTAATAAAACAGGATGCTCACGAATGACCTCATCGAGAACATCCCAGACCTCGGGCAAGCTCTGCTCAACCATTTTTTTCGCTGCTTTTATAGTTGGTGCTGAGCCACGCTTTTGTAATTTACTAAAAATAAATGGCTTAAATAACTCTAAGGCCATTTTTTTAGGTAAACCACATTGATGCAACCTTAAGGTTGGACCTACAACAATAACCGAACGACCCGAGTAATCTACACGCTTACCTAACAAGTTTTGACGGAAACGACCTTGCTTACCTTTAATCATATCTGCAAGTGACTTCAGCTGACGCTTATTTGTACCTGTAACAGCACGACCACGGCG
The DNA here is from genome assembly GCF_029581415.1 of Thiomicrospira sp. R3. Taxonomy (GTDB): domain Bacteria; phylum Pseudomonadota; class Gammaproteobacteria; order Thiomicrospirales; family Thiomicrospiraceae; genus Thiomicrospira. The sequence goes on from NZ_CP121121.1 coordinate 590,457, forward strand.
ACCGTTGTCTAGCAACGAATCTACTGACTCTTGAAGCATGCGCTTTTCGTTACGAACAATAATATCTGGAGCCATTAAGTCAAGTAAACGTTTCAAACGATTATTACGGTTTATAACACGGCGATATAAGTCATTTAAATCAGAGGTTGCAAATCGGCCTCCATCCAATGGAACAAGAGGCCGCAATTCTGGTGGTAGAACGGGTAGAACATCAAGCACCATCCATTCAGGCTTGTTGCCAGAATTAAGGAAAGACTCAACTAATTTTAAACGTTTAGATATTTTTTTCTGCTTAGTTTCTGAAGTTGTGCTTTCGACTTCCCCGCGAAGGTTTGCTGCTTCTTCAACAAGGTTGATAGACTGCAACATGCGTTTTATAGCCTCAGCACCCATCTGAGCTTCAAACTCATCACCGTACTCATCTAGTGCATCAAGATACTCTTCCTCAGTTAACAACTGCCAAGGTTCTAATGGCGTAAGACCAGGATCCACCACCATAAAGGCTTCAAAATAAAGAACTGCTTCAATTTCCTTTAAAGTCATGTCAAGCATCAAACCTATACGGCTTGGTAAAGATTTTAAAAACCAAATATGGGCAACAGGTGTAGCTAAATCAATATGACCCATACGCTCACGGCGCACTTTTGACTGTGTAACCTCAACACCACACTTCTCGCAAATAACACCACGATGCTTTAAGCGCTTATACTTACCGCACAAGCACTCATAATCACGAATAGGACCAAATATTTTGGCACAAAACAAACCGTCACGCTCTGGCTTGAACGTACGATAATTTATAGTCTCAGGCTTTTTAACTTCGCCATAAGACCATGAACGAATCTTTTCAGGAGAAGCAAGCGATACCTTAATAGCATCAAATTCACTAGAAACGTTTTGTTTTTTTAGAAAACCGAGTAAATCTTTCATTAATCCTGCTCCAACTCAATATCAATTCCTAATGCACGAATTTCTTTACGTAGCACACTGAAGGACTCAGGCATGCCCGGCTCCATATACTCATTGCCATCAACAATGTTCTTATACATGCGCGTTCTACCGTTCAAGTCATCCGACTTCACTGTGAGCATTTCTTGCAGAGTAAATGCAGCACCATAAGCTTCAAGTGCCCACACCTCCATCTCACCGAAACGCTGACCACCAAACTGGGCTTTACCACCAAGCGGCTGTTGTGTTACTAAACTATAAGGGCCGGTTGAGCGTGCATGCATTTTATCGTCTACCAAATGGTTAAGTTTTAACATGTACATGTATCCGACTGTTACGGTTCTATCGAACTCCTCACCTGAACGGCCATCAAACAAGCGCATCTGGCCAGACTCAGGTAAATCAGCTAGACGTAGAAGCGACTTAATTTGTGCTTCACTCGCACCATCAAAAACGGGGGTAGCCATTGGCACACCTTTACGTAGATTCTTAGCTAGTTCAATTATTTCATTATCACTGAAACTGTCTAAGTCAACAGATTGTCCTTGGGTATCATTATAAATTTTGTGCAAGAAAGAACGTACTTCAGCCAAGTCAGCTTCACGCTTTAACATGGAGTCGATCTTTTCTCCAAGTCCCCAGGCTGCTAGCCCCAAATGAGTTTCAAGAATCTGACCTACGTTCATACGCGATGGAACACCAAGCGGGTTCAAGCAAATGTCTACAGGGCGACCCGTTTCATCAAATGGCATATCCTCAACTGGACATATTCTAGATATAACACCCTTGTTACCATGACGTCCAGCCATCTTATCACCAGGCTGTATGCGACGTTTAATGGCCACATAAACCTTAACCATCTTAGACACACCTGGAGCAAGATCATCACCCTGAGTTAGCTTTTTTCGCTTCTCTTCAAACAACTCATTGAGCTCTTTTCTCTTTGACTTTAGTTGATCTTCTAACATTTCAAACTGGCGAACCAACTCTTCATTGTCAACATTTAGACCAAGCCATTTCTTTTTGTCAGTAATCGCTAAATATGCCGCATCAATCAAAGTGCCATCTTTCAACTTTTGGTTCGAGAGCATCATAGCAACACGATCATAAACATCTTGCTCAAGGATACGATACTGCTCATCAATATCTTTTCTTACTTTAGACAATTCTTCTTCTTGAATATCAAGAGCACGTGTATCCTTTTTAACACCTTCACGAGTAAAGACCTGAACGTCAATTACAGTCCCTTCTATTCCCTTTGAAACGCGTAAGGACGAATCTTTAACATCCGAAGCCTTTTCGCCAAAAATGGCGCGTAACAACTTCTCTTCAGGTGTCAACTGGGTTTCACCTTTGGGTGTTACCTTACCTACAAGAATATCACCTTGCTTAACTTCGGCACCTATATAGACAATACCACTCTCATCTAGACGTGATAGAGCAGATTCGCCAACATTTGGAATATCAGCGGTTATTTCCTCAGGACCAAGCTTGGTATCACGGGCTAAACAGGTGAATTCTTCTATATGTATAGTTGTATAACGATCTTCTTGAACAACACGCTCAGAAACAAGAATAGAGTCCTCGAAGTTATAGCCGTTCCAAGGCATAAAAGCTACGCGCATATTTTGACCAAGGGCTAACTCACCTAGATCAGTTGAAGGACCGTCTGCTAACACATCACCACGCGTTACAATGTCACCCGAACTTACTATAGGCTTTTGATTAATACAGGTGTTTTGATTGGAGCGTTGGTATTTTATTAAATTGTAAATATCAACGCCTGTTTCACCTTCAACGACTTCCGAGTCATCTACTCGCACAACAATGCGGGACGCATCAGATGAAACAACGACACCGCCTCGCTCTGCAACCACGGTTACACCTGAGTCTGTTGCCACAGTTTTTTCAATACCTGTACCGACCAATGGCTTATCTGCTCTTAGCGTAGGTACAGCTTGGCGCTGCATGTTCGAGCCCATTAGTGCACGGTTTGCATCGTCATGCTCTAAGAAAGGAATTAATGCAGCGGCAACCGAAACAGTTTGTTTTGGCGACACATCCATTAAATTAATATCTTTAGATGAGGACAATGTGAACTCATTTTGATGACGTGCTGAAATTAAATCATCAACAAATTCACCATTCTCGTTTAATTTAGCACTTGCCTGGGCTATGACAAACTGAGCCTCATCTATTGCAGATACATAAATTACTTCATCAGTCACCTTACCATTAATTACTTTACGATAAGGCGTTTCAAGAAAACCATATTCATTTGTTTTAGCATAAACAGCTAATGAATTTATCAAGCCAATGTTTGGGCCTTCAGGCGTTTCAATCGGACAAACACGACCATAGTGAGTTGGATGTACGTCACGGACTTCAAAACCTGCACGCTCGCGTGTTAATCCACCTGGGCCTAACGCTGACACACGTCGCTTATGAGTTACTTCAGAAAGCGGATTCACCTGATCCATAAACTGAGAAAGTTGACTAGACCCAAAAAATTCTTTGATGGCTGCTGACACAGGCTTCGCATTAATAAGGTCTTGTGGCATTAAACCTTCACTTTCAGCATTATTTAATCGCTCTTTTACGGCACGCTCAACACGAACAAGACCGACACGGAATGCATTTTCAGCCATCTCACCCACTGCACGAATTCGACGGTTACCTAAGGTATCAATATCATCAACCGTACTCTGACCATTGCGTATATTAATTAATTCAGAAATAACATCAACAACATCTTGTTTCTCGAGAACAAGACTGCCTTTATTGTCCTCACGACCCAGACGTCTATTTAACTTCATCCTACCAACAGACGATAAATCGTAACGCTCTTCCTCAAAGAACAGACCATTAAATAAGGATTCTGAAGAATCTTTTGTTGGCGGTTCACCAGGGCGCATCATTCGATAAATTTCAATTTGAGCTTCAAGTTGTGTTGAAGTTGAATCAAGATTTAATGTATCCGATATATAAGGTCCGTGTAAAAGTTCGTCAATATAAAGAATGGTAAATTCTAGTTTATCAACAAGTTGAATTTTATTGATAACTTCCTGTGTGATTACAGCATTAGCAGGTGCAATAAGCTCACCTGTTGAAGTAACGATCAGGTTTTTAGAAAGTGTTTTTCCTAGAAGGTAATCATCTGGAACGGCAAAGTATTTAGCTCCAGACTCAACCATTTGCTTAACGGCTTTAGCTGTTATACGTGAGCCTTCTTCAGCAAATACTTCGCCTTTATGACTGATTTGAAACGCAGCTACTTGACCTTTAAAATGTTCAGCATTAAAAGCAATACTAAAACGGCCTTTTGCAAATTTAATTGATGAATTATCAAAAAACTTTTCTAGAATTTGCTCGTTATCATAACCCATAGCACGCAATAAAACAGTGACTGGTAATTTACGGCGACGGTCAATACGCGTGAATAAACAATCATTGTGGTCGAACTCAAAATCCAACCAAGAGCCTCGATAAGGAATTATTCTGGCATTAAAAAGTATTTTCCCAGAAGAGTGGGACTTGCCCTTGTCATTATCAAAAATAACCCCAGGAGAGCGGTGCAATTGAGTTACGATTACACGCTCTGTACCATTTATAACAAAAGTACCATTATCAGTCATTAAAGGCATATCACCCAAATAGACTTCTTGCTCTTTGATATCTTTAACCGGACGATTACCAGCGGGAGCGTCTTTGTCATATATAACTAATCGCATTTTTACACGCAATGGAGCCGCATAGGTAACACCACGCTGCTTACACTCTTTAACATCAAATTCAGGCTGACCAAGATGATAACTTACGTAATCAAGATCTGCAGTACCCGCTACACCTTTTATTGGGAATACTGAAGCAAACGCAGCATGTAAACCAACCGCTGCTCTTTCAAGTGGCTTTTTATCTTTTTGAATAAAGTCATGATAAGAACCCTTCTGCAATGAAAGCAAATAAGGAACATCTAGCATTGATGGATTTGTTGCAAAATCTTTACGGACACGCTTCTTTTCGGTTAAAGAGTAGGTCATTGAATACCTCGACAAAAAACTAAAAAATGAAATAAATAGAGAATTCTATTTAAATGTATAAAACTGTAGTATCAACAAGTTAAATATCACACTTTTACACACTACCAAAAACAAGAAAAGGCCGACACCTAAATGTCAGCCAATTCAAACTGCTTATGCAGCTAAAATCAAAATATTATTTGATTTCAGCTTGAGCACCCGCTTCTTCAACTTGCTTTTTAATAGATTCGGCTTCTTCTTTAGAAACACCTTCTTTAAGAACAGTTGGAACACCTTCTACGGCATCTTTAGCTTCTTTTAAGCCAAGACCAGTGATACCACGAACAGCTTTGATTGCACCAACTTTGTTAGCACCAGCTGCAGTTAGAATAACATCAAACTCAGTTTTTTCTTCAACCACTTCTGCTGCTGCCGCTGGACCAGCAACCATCATTGCAGCTGCAGATACACCAAACTTCTCTTCCATTGCTGTAATTAATTCAACAACTTCCAATACAGTCATGTTTGCAACTGCATCTAAAATATCATTTTGTGAAATAGCCATTTCAATCTCCTAAATTATTTCTTATTAAAAAGTTAAGCCGCTTCTGACTCTTTTTGTTCTTTCAAAGCAGTCATAGTACGAGCAAGCTTTTCAACAGGTGCTTTCATAACATACATTAACTTGCCAATAGCTTCATCATATGTAGGTAACGCTGCTACCATATCTAGCTGAGACACATCAAGTGCGCCCGAACCTATGGATAATGCTTTAACAACAAATACATCGTTCTGTTTTTTGAAGTCTTTTGCCACACGTGCAGCAGCAGATAATTCATTAGTTGAAAAAGCCAGTACAACTGGACCTACTAATGAACCTGCAAGATCTTCAAAAGGACTTCCCTGTAACGCTTTACGCGCAAGGGTGTTTTTAACAACACGAATAACAACCTCTGATTCGCGTGCTTTAGAACGAAGATTAGTCATTTGCTCTACAGTCAAACCACGATACTCCGCTATAACCACTGAAACCGACTTAGCAACTATTGCTGAGACTTCTTCAACGACAAGCTTCTTATCTTCAAGCTTAAGTGCCATTCTAACCTCCTTAAACCCGCCAAATGACAGGTCACACATCTACGTAGGTATCGGATGAAATTAAGAGCAATATTCTACATGCTCACCTACGGTCTGCGATGGGCACTCTCAACCTAGGAGACCCATAACGCATATCTTACATAATTAAATGCAAGATTAAATTGAAGACTGATCTACCGTTAGGCCTGGACCCATCGTGCTAGAAACAGTCAGCTTTTTCATATAAACACCTTTTGCTGCAGACGGTTTAGCTCTGTTTAAGTCATCTAACAAAGCTGATAAGTTTTCTTTTAACTTTTCACTATCAAAAGAGGATTTACCAATGGCTGCATGAATAATTCCGCCTTTATCAACACGGTAACGAACTTGACCGGCTTTAGCATTATTAATAGCGCCGACTACATCAGGAGTAACCGTACCTGTTTTAGGGTTTGGCATTAATCCACGAGGACCTAAAACCTGACCCAGCATACCTACTACACGCATTGCGTCTGGGCTAGCTACAACCACATCAAAATCCATCATGCCTTTTTTAATTTCATCAGCAAGCTCTTCCATACCGACAAAATCAGCACCAGCCGCTTTAGCTGCAGCCTGATTGGCCTCACCCGTAAAAACAGCAACACGGACGTTCTTACCTAAACCATTAGGCAAAACAGTGGCGCCACGCACAACTTGATCAGATTTACGTGGATCAACACCTAACTTAACAGCAACCTCTACAGTTTCATCAAACTTTGAAGTCGCAAACTCTTTGATTAAATCTAACGCTGCAATAATTTCATAGCTAGCATCTTTATTAACACGCTCAGCAATCATTTTTTGTTTTTTAGTAAGCTTTGCCATTTTCATTACCCCTCAACCGTCAAGCCCATACTACGGGCGGAACCTTCAATAGTTTTAATTGCAGCATCCAGGTCATTAGCATTTAAATCTGGCATTTTAGTGGTTGCAATTTCTTCAATCTGTGCGCGCGTTACTTTACCAATTTTATTTAAGTTGGGTATTGCACTACCACTCTTAACTCCTGCTGCTTTTTTTAACAGTATGGCTGCAGGAGGCGTTTTTGTAATAAAAGTAAAGCTTTTATCACTGTAGACTGTTATTACTACTGGCAGAGGTAAACCTTTTTCTACACTTGTTGTCTGTGCATTAAAGGCTTTACAAAATTCCATGATATTTACACCACGCTGACCCAAGGCTGGACCTACGGGTGGACTAGGGTTTGCAGCTCCAGCAGGAATCTGCAATTTAATATAACCTGCGATTTTCTTCGCCATTTCATTCTCCTTTGGGTTTTAGCGCTTTTAAGCTCCCCGTTTTAAAAAATCAGCTCTTAACTACTTGAGAAAACTCCAACTCAACGGGAGTAGATCGACCAAAAATAAGAACTGAAACCTGCAATCTATTTTTATCGTAATCTGCAGCTTCAACAACAGCTTCAAAGTCAGTAAAAGGGCCTTCTGTTACACGAACCATTTCGCCTGGCTCGTAAATCACTTTAGGCCTAGGCTTATCTACATTCTCCTCTACTCGCTGAAGAATGCGCTCTACTTCTTTGTTGCTAATAGGCGCTGGGCGATCACTGGTACCACCAATAAAGCCAAGAACATTCGGTACACTTTTAACTAAATGCCAGGTAGATTCATCCAGTTCCATTTCGATAAGAACATAACCAGGAAAGAACTTACGCTCACTTGTACGCTTCTTACCATCACGAATCTCCACCACTTCCTCTGATGGCACAAGAACTTGACCGAATCCGTCCTCTAAGCCAGCTCGAACGGCATACTCCTGAATAAGATTTTTAACTTTATTTTCATAACCTGAGTAAGCATGAACAACATACCATCTTTTAGCCATATTTAACCTCCCTGCCCTGTAAGCAACTTAACCGCCCACAAGAGAAACATATCGATTAACCAAAGAAAAATACCAACGATTATAACGGCTATAACCACAATCAATGTGGTTTGAGCTGTCTCTTTCCTGGTAGGCCAAACGACTTGCCGAACTTCTTTCTTAGTATGAACTAAATAACGAAACCAACCTTCACCTAGCTCTGTTGTATAAACAATTGCTACTGCAGCGCCCACACCAAACAGCACCATCAAAACCCTGACAACAGCATGCAGACCTGAAAAATTATAATAAGCTATAATGGAACCAACCAAAACAACAACGGCGGCAATCAATTTAGCCGTATCTAGTGAGTTTTTTGACTCTCGAACTTCTGTTTTTTTATTCATACTTTGTCGATACAATTAAAAAAACGATCCACATCTACGGACGCAGATCGTTATAGAATATGGCAGGGGTAGAGAGATTCGAACTCCCAACCTTCGGATTTGGAATCCGCGGCTCTACCAATTGGAGCTATACCCCTGTAACTTGAAAAAAACGGGACTATACCAGCCCCGCCTTAAGAATGCAATATTTATTTCAAAATCTTAGAAACAACACCTGCACCTACTGTACGACCACCTTCACGAATCGCAAATCGCAGACCTTCATCCATCGCGATTGGATTGATTAGGGTGATTGTCATTTGAATGTTATCACCCGGCATTACCATTTCAACGCCTGATGGTAATTCACATGCACCCGTTACATCCGTTGTACGGAAATAAAACTGTGGACGGTAGCCATTAAAGAATGGCGTATGACGACCACCTTCTTCTTTTGACAATACGTAAACTTCGCCTTCAAAGGTGGTATGTGGCTTGATTTTGCCTACATGAGACAATACTTGGCCACGCTCAACATCTTCACGCTTGGTTCCACGTAGCAATACACCTACGTTATCGCCAGCTTCACCTTGGTCGAGTAGCTTGCGGAACATTTCAACACCCGTTACGGTGGTGCTTACTGTATCTTTAATACCTACGATCTCAACCGTTTCACCGACCTTAACAACACCGGTTTCGATACGACCTGTAACAACAGTACCACGACCCTGGATCGAGAATACGTCTTCTACTGGCATTAGGAATGGCTTTTCTGTGTCACGCTGTGGCTCTGGAATATAGGTGTCCAAGGCTTCGATTAGACGCGCAATGGCTGGTTCACCAATTTCTGATTGATCACCTTCGATAGCTTTAAGCGCAGAACCTTTGATTACTGGCGTATCATCACCAGGGAAGTCATAGTCAGAAAGTAATTCACGCACTTCCATTTCTACCAGTTCCATCAATTCTTCGTCGTCAACCATGTCTGCTTTGTTTAGAAATACAACAATGTAAGGTACACCTACTTGACGTGACAACAAGATGTGTTCACGTGTCTGTGGCATAGGACCATCCGCAGCTGAACATACTAGGATTGCACCATCCATCTGTGCTGCACCTGTAATCATGTTTTTTACATAGTCAGCATGCCCTGGACAGTCAACGTGTGCATAGTGACGCGTATCTGACTCATACTCTACGTGTGAAGTTGAGATGGTAATACCACGTGCTTTTTCTTCGGGTGCGTTGTCGATTTGGCTGTAGTCTTTTACATCGCCACCGAATTTCTTGCCCTGTACAATGGTTAGCGCCGCTGTCAATGTAGTCTTTCCATGGTCAACGTGACCAATTGTGCCTACGTTTACATGGGGCTTGTTACGTTCAAACTTAGCTTTTGCCATGATGAAAACCCTTCTGAAATAATACATTAGACTGGCTAACCAGCCACTTAATTGGAGCTCTCAACCAGAATCGAACTGGTGACCTCTTCCTTACCATGGAAGCGCTCTACCGACTGAGCTATGAGAGCATTTAGACAATGGAGCGGGTGATGAGAATCGAACTCACGTCATCGGCTTGGAAGGCCGAGGTAATAACCACTATACGACACCCGCGAATTTGGTGGAGGGTGGTGGATTCGAACCACCGAAGGCTGAGCCAGCAGATTTACAGTCTGCCCCCTTTGGCCGCTCGGGAAACCCTCCAAATGTGGGGCGTATTTTACCTATTAATTTATTCCTGTCAACTTAGTTTTATAATTTATTGAAAAAAATGTTAAATCAACGTAATCTGTTCAAAATTTTATAAATAACTGAATTGCTATGACCAACTCTAATTTTGATCGCCAGCATATCTGGCACCCTTACAACAAACTCCCTTCACTTCAGCCACAATTCACCGTTACTTCCGCCTCTGGCTGTCATATTTATTTAGATAACGGTGAGCAGTTAATTGATGCTATGTCTTCTTGGTGGTCAGCCATTCATGGCTACAACCACCCTGTCATTAATCAAGCGGCTAAGAATCAGATTGAAAAACTTTCCCATATTATGTTTGGAGGGTTTACTCATCAACCTGCCATTGATTTAGCTAAATTATTAATAGACATAACCCCCAGTGGTTTAGATAAAATTTTCTATGCGGATTCTGGCTCTATAGCGGTAGAAGTGGCTTTAAAAGTATGCTTGCAATATTGGAAAAGTGCGAACAAACCAGCAAAAACAAAGTTTATGGCATTAAAACGGGCTTACCATGGTGATACGTTTGGTGCCATGTCAGTTTGTGACCCTGATGAAGGTATGCACAACCTGTTCAAACCTAATATCATGCAAAATATTTTTGCCCCTGCACCTCAATCAGGCCTGGCTATTGATCACCAACAGGATTTAGTTACACTGGAAAACCTTTTTAAAGTTCACCACCATCAACTAGCAGGATTCATTCTCGAACCCCTTGTCCAGGGTGCAGGAGGTATGCACTTTTATCGCCCTGAGTATCTTACTGGAGCACGTGAACTTTGTGATTATTACAATGTTTTACTTATTGCGGATGAAATAGCAACGGGCTTTGGTCGTACTGGCAAGCTGTTTGCATGTGAATGGGCTAATATTACGCCCGACATCATGTGTTTAGGTAAAGGCTTAACTGGGGGTTATATGACCCTCGCCGCTATGCTGTGCACGGATAAAATTAGCCATACGATTTCAAGCGCCAATCCTGGCTTACTTATGCACGGCCCCACATTTATGGGGAATCCACTCGCTTGTTCTATTGCCCTAGCGAGTACAAAATTACTACTTGATAGCCCATGGCAAGACAATGTGACACAAATTAACCGGGTTTTGACCGATCAATTTAGCTCTCTAAAATCATTCAAAGGGGTTAAAGACATCCGTGTGTTTGGTGCGATTGGCGTGATTGAGTTGGAACAAGATGGTTTAGGCAGCGCAATTCAGCAGGTCGCTATTGAAATGGGTATCTGGCTTCGCCCCTTCGGACGAATCATCTACACCATGCCGGCTTATAATATCGAAATCGAACAGCTAAACCGCTTAGCCAAGGTAATGGTAGAAGCGGTAAAAACGGTACTTAATCAAAACCAACAAAAACAGACTAACGACAATAAAACCGAACTAGTCAATCAATTCGTTTAGATATTGTGGCAAAGCAAAGCAGGCCTGGTGAAGTGTGGGGGTGTAGTAGCGTGTTTTTATCGCCGCAGATTGATAACGTGCCACAACCTCATCTAAGCCCTGTTGACTCAAATTTTGTTGCTGCGTAGCCCAAGCAAAGCTCATCACGCCACCGACATAAGTAGGAACGGCTGCGCAATAGAATCCGCGCTGCAAAAACAAGGGCTTCAGGCGTAAAGCCGTATTCCTAACTTCGTTGTTCTGCAAGAAGCTCACACCATTCTGCGCAACAAATACGCCATCAGGATTTAAACAGGATGCAATGCCTTGATAAAACCTTGATGTAAACAACACCTCACCAGGTCCAACAGGATCAGTGGAATCAGAAATTACCACATCAAAGGTTTGCTTGGTTTGATTGACAAACTCAACACCATCAGCAATCACCAAATTTAAACGAGGATCCTCAAACGCACCCTGAGAATGGTTGGGCAGATAAGTTTTGCACATTTCAACCACCTGCGCATCAATCTCCACCATGGTAACGGTTTCAACACAAGCGTGCTTCAAAACCTCGCGCAGAATACCGCCATCACCCCCGCCAATAATCAACACTGATTTAGGTTTAGGATGTGAAAACATGGGAACATGAGCTAACATCTCATGATAGATAAACTCATCGCCTTCGGTAGTTTGAATCACACCATCGAGTGCCATTACTGCGCCCCACTGGTCATTACGAAAAATAACTAGATGTTGGTGTTCGGTTTTGCTTTCAAACAACACCTCGTCCATCACAAACGACTGCCCCCAGCTTGGGTGCAGGGTTTCTAGATAACTCAACTCACTCACTGGCTACCTCGCCACGCAAGATGGTTTCAACATTAACGGCTGAAGGTGTAAACGCGCGTTTTAATACTTCAATGGCTTTTTCAGGTTGGGCATCACCACACATAAACACATCAAAGGCTGCAAAATCGCGCTCAGGCCATGAATGAACACTGATATGGGATTCGGCCAATACCGCGACACCAGAAATACCGCCATTAGGAGTAAAGTGGTGTAAATGGATGTGCAACAAGGTTGCTCCAGATTCTGTTACAGCTTCACGTAATGCGCTCTCCATTAAATCTAGATCATCCAAGCGCTTAGCGCCCCATAGGTCGATAATAAGGTGAGTACCTGCATATTCTTTACCGTCACGGACAATAAAGTGATCTTGAGTGAGGTCTTCCAGCGCCTGTTGATGCGTTGGCCAACCTGACTCAATAACTGTGGTTTTTTCAATTATTTCAAAATGTTCGTTTCCAGTTTTTAGAATATTTTCAGGCATTTGTGGCCCACCTTCCTGTTTATAGAGTTTTAAAAAAGATGTGATTATCGCTATTCTCTTACTAATTGCAAGCAATTTAGTCCGAAGAACTCAACTCAACTCAGCTCAACTATCTCAAAATCATGAGTAACCTCGGCAGATTGCTCAAGCATTTTAGACACAGAACAGTATTTTTCTGACGACAGATTAACGGCTCGCGCTACTTTCGCTTCATTTAATCCCCGGCCCTTCACCACATAGTGCACATGAATTTTAGTATAGACCTTTGGAATAGTTTCAGCGCGTTCCGCACTAACCTCAACATGGCAATCGACTACGGCTTGATTGCTTTTTTTCAACATCATAATCACATCTACCGCCGTACAACCACCCAGGCCTAACAGCACCATTTCCATCGGGCGCGGCCCAAGATTTTGTCCGCCTATATCTGGCGGCCCATCCATCACCACCGCATGTCCTGATGAGGTCTGTCCTACAAAACACAGGTTATCTAACCATTTCACTGTCGCAATCTTTTGCATATCCCAACTCCTAAAATAACCAGGCCTGGTGGTTATTTGGCTTACCAGGCCTGGTGGTTATTTCATTTATTTAAATAGGTTTTGCAGTGCTTTACCTGGTTCAGTGGCGCGCATAAATGCCTCGCCCACCAAAAAACTATTGACTTGATGCTGACGCATTAATGCCACATCTTGCGCTGACAAAATACCACTTTCCGTCACCACTATGCGATCAGCCGGAATCTGCCCAAGTAAATCCAAAGTGGTTTGCAAACTGACTTCAAAGGTATGTAAATTGCGATTATTAATCCCAATCAATGGCAAAGCAATCGTAAGCGCACGGCTTAACTCGTCGCCATCATGCACCTCAATCAACACATCCATGCCTAAGGACTGAGCAAGCTCAGCGAGCTGCGCCATTAAGTCATCATCGAGAGACGCGGCGATCAATAAAATACAATCCGCTCCCATCGCCCGTGCCTGATAAACCTGATAGGGGTCGATAATGAAGTCTTTACGAATCACTGGCAAGGCTGTCGCGGCTCTGGCTTGCTTAAGATAGTCGATCGAGCCTTGGAAATAATCCACATCGGTTAATACCGACAAACAAGCAGCACCATGGCGCTCATAGGATTGAGCAATCGCGAAAGGATCAAACGGATCACGCAACACACCTTTGCTAGGTGAAGCTTTTTTAATTTCCGCAATCACCGCCGATTGACCGGCCGCTAGCCTGGCTTGCATCGCTTTGACAAAACCACGTGGCGCATCAGCCAGCGCGGCTTGTGCTTTAATTTCATCAAGCGACACCTGCTTAATCGCCTCGGCAATTTCTTCGCGCTTGCGTTGATTAATTTGATTGAGAATAGTGGGCGTCGTCATTAAATGGCCTGCGTAAACTGAATAAATTCATCAAATTTTTTAGATGCCAGCCCCTTCGCCACTGTTTGACGCGCAAGCATCACCCCGGCGGCATAATTATCAACCAGGCCTGCTACATAGAGCGCGGCACCGGCATTCAAACAGATAATATCGCGCGCGCCACCATCACTGTTATGCAGCGCAGCACGAATAAGGTTTAAGCTTTCCAATGATGAGTTGACTACCAAGTCTTGCAGACTTGGGTGATCTAAATCATAGTCCTGTGGATTCAGCGTCCACTGAGTGATTGCGCCCTCTTTTAGCTCGGCCACATGGGTTAGGCTAGAAACCGAAATTTCATCCAAACCATCTTCAGCATGAACCACCATCACATGTTTGGAGCCGAGTTTTTGCAGCACCTGCGCAAAGGGCAGCAACAAGGCTTTATCATAAACACCAAGCACTTGATAAGGCGCATTAGCAGGATTGGTTAAGGGACCCAGTAGATTAAAAATTGTTCTGACACCCAGGTCTTTGCGCGCACTAATCACATGCTTCATCGCGCCATGATGCGCTGGCGCAAACATAAAACCAACACCAACCTGCTCAACGCAAGCCGCCACCTGATTTGCGGTCAAATTTAGATTCACCCCCGCTGCTTCCAATAAATCAGCACTGCCAGATTTACTCGACACAGACCGGTTGCCATGCTTCGCCACCTTTGCACCGGCGGCGGCAGCGACAAACGCTGTTGCGGTAGAAACATTAAAAATATTCGCACCATCACCGCCAGTTCCACAGGTATCAACCAGATGATCCACCCCATAAAGTTCAACTTTCGTTGACAACTGTCGCATGACTTGGGCGGCGGCGCTGATTTCTTCAATCGTCTCGCCCTTCATACGCAAGCCAATCAGTAATGCGCCAATTTGGGCATCCGTTGCTTGACCAGACATCAGCTGGGTCATCACGGACTGCATGTCGGTTTCGGATAAATCTTGGCGGGCTAAAAGCTGGTTTAAGGCCTGGGATAATTCCATCTGAGTCTCGCTTTGTTTAATCAGTTAAGTCTGTGCCCACCTTAAACAGCAGACTGCTCAAGAAAGTTCTGTAGCATCTTATGACCCTGTTCGGTCAGAATCGATTCGGGATGAAATTGCACGCCCTCAATCGGCAAGGTTTTATGACGCACCCCCATAATCTCATCGATTTCACCCGCTGCATTCTGTGTCCAAGCGGTCACTTCTAGACACTCAGGCAGGCTTGACTGCTCAATCACCAACGAATGATAACGCGTGGTTTCGACCGGATTAGGCAGGTTGGCAAACACCCCCAAACTATGGTGAAAAACCGGCGAGGTCTTACCGTGCATTACTTGCTTGGCGCGAATAATATGACCACCAAATGCCTGCCCAATCGACTGGTGACCCAAACACACGCCAAGAATCGGTAATTTTCCGGCAAAATGATGAATCGCTTCAATCGAAATACCGGCTTCATTTGGCGTACAAGGCCCAGGGGAAATCACCAGATAATCTGGCTTTAACGCAGCAATCTGCTCCAGCCTAATCTGGTCATTGCGATAAACCAACACCTCTTGACCTAATTCACCAAAATACTGCACCAAGTTATAGGTAAATGAATCATAGTTATCAATCATTAATAACATTACACAGGTTCCTTAATTCGAGGTCGAATGATCGGCACGCATGCCTTGACTGACAAACTGCGCCGCGCGGAAAATCGCGCGTCCCTTATTCATGGTTTCGTCCCACTCGCTTTGTGCCACAGAGTCAGCGACAATTCCTGCCCCAGCCTGCACAAATAGCCTGCCGTTTTTAATCACGGCGGTGCGTATCGCAATCGCCGTGTCCATATTGCCATGCCAGCCAATATAACCGACCGCGCCCGCATAGGCGCCACGCTTAACCGGCTCTAGTTCATCAATGATTTCCATCGCACGAATTTTTGGCGCACCTGAAACGGTACCGGCTGGAAACGTGGCTCGCAAGACTTCGAGCGGCGTTAGACCCGCTTGCAACTGGCCATCAACATTCGACACAATATGCATCACATGCGAATAACGCTCAACAATCATTTTTTCAGTCAACTTCACCGACCCCACCTGCGCGACACGGCCCACATCATTTCGCCCAAGGTCAATCAGCATCAAATGTTCAGCCAACTCTTTTGGGTCGGCCAGCAAATCTTGCTCTAACGCTAAATCCTTTTGCGCATCGGTTCCACGACGACGCGTACCGGCAATCGGCCGCACCGTCACCAAACCATCCTCCAAACGAACCAAAATCTCCGGCGAGGAGCCAACAATTTGCACCTCATCCAAGTCTAGGTAAAACATATAGGGTGATGGGTTAAGGTAACGAAGCGCACGGTACAAATCCAGCGACGGCTGATTAAAGTCCAGCGACATTTGTTGTGACAAAACCACCTGCATCGCATCGCCCGCCAGAATATAGTCCTTGATCTGATCAACCGCCTGCTTAAAGGCCGCTTCACCAAAGCTTGATTCAAAATCCGCTTCACTCGGAATCACAGGCGCCACTTGGCTGGTTGATTTTTCAAGCGGTTGGTTGAGCTGGTCTAATAAGTCACTGATACGTTGCTGGGCTTTTTGATAGGCTTGGCTGTCCGACAAATCCGCTTGAATAATAATATGCACCTGACCGCTGAGATTATCAAACACCACCAATTCTTTGGATACCATCAACAGAATATCCGGCGCACCAATATCATCACGCGAGGGCGCAGATTCACTTAATCGTGGCTCGACATAGCGAATGGTATCATAACCAAAATAGCCGACTAACCCCCCACAAAATTTTGGCAGGCTTTGATCTTCCAGTACGCTAAACTGTGCTTGATAAGCTTCAATCCACGCCAGCGGATCACTGGCGACTTGATGTTCCACCAGTGCGCCCTGTTTATAGAGCTTGATATGCTGACCTTCGACGCGTAATTGGGTATCGCAAGGTAAGCCAATAATCGAATAGCGCCCCCACTTATCGCCCCCCTGCACCGATTCAAACAAATAGCAATAGGGTTGATTGGCCAACTTGCAATAAACCGACAAGGGCGTTTCAAAGTCCGCCAACAGGGTACGCATCACGGGCGCATGGCTATAACCCTGCTGAGCTAACTGATCAAAATGGGATTGACTCATGGTTTGTTTCGCTTCAATTTAAATCGCTTCTAAGTAATTCGCTAACTCGCTCATCGAGTCCATCACAACATCTGGCTGATAATCACGAATATCTTCGCCGTGGTTATAGCCATAGGTCATGCAGAAAATATGAAAACCAGCGGCACGCGCGGCCTTGACATCACTTTTCGAATCACCAATCATCAGCGCATTGTCCGGGCTAACCTTCATCAACTCGGCGGCATGAAGCAGCGGCATCGGATGCGGTTTTTTTTCCGCACAGGTATCGCCACTGACCACAAATTCAAAATAGTCATGCAAGCCCTTGTCTTTGAGCAAAGGCAAGGTAAAGGCTTCGGCCTTATTGGTCACGCAGCTCAAACGATAGCCTTGCGCCAACATCCACTCCAACCCCTCAACCACGCCGTCATAAACACAACTTCGCTGTGAGTAATTGTCGGTATAAAGCGCAAGAAAAATAGGATAGGCCCTGGCAAATAAGTCATCATCCGGTTCGCCCTCCACCGCATTGATCAAAGCACGACGCACCAAACGCTCAACCCCATTGCCCACCCAATTACGCACAGCGGCTTCACCACGCAAGGGCATAGCCAGCTGCGCCATCATTTGATCAACGCAATAAGCCAAATCCGGCACACTATCAACAAGTGTACCGTCCAAATCAATCAGCACCAGGCCTGGTTTAATTTTGCTTGTCATTGTCATTAAATTACGCTTTCGCTAATTCTTCACGCATTTGCTTGATAATCGTGTCATAACGATTGGCATCTGACGCGCTGACTTTACCAAAAATACCTGAGCCTGAAACAAAGGTATCACAGCCTGCAGCGGCAACTTCCGCGATGTTTTCCGCTTTTACGCCACCGTCAATTTCTAAACGAATATCACGACCGCTCGCATCAATTAGCTGACGCGCTGCACGCAATTTGTCCAAAGCGTGAGCAATAAATGCCTGACCACCAAAGCCTGGGTTCACTGACATAATCAAAATCATGTCAATTTTATCCATCACGTGCTCAAGGTAGCTCAACGAGGTCGCTGGGTTAAAGACCAGCCCTGCTTTACAGCCCGCGCCTTTAATCAACTGCAAGCTGCGGTCGATATGCTCTGAGGCCTCAGGGTGGAACGTAATATAGTCAGCACCCGCATTCGCGAAATCGCCAATCACCCGATCAACAGGCTTAACCATTAAATGCACATCAATCGGTGCAGTTAAGCCTTCACGTACCATATAGTTTTTCAACGACTCACACACCAACGGTCCAATCGTTAGGTTTGGAACATAATGGTTGTCCATTACGTCGAAGTGAACCACGTCCGCGCCAGCGTTTAACACGTCTTTAACATCTTTACCTAACTGCGCAAAATCCGCTGATAAAATTGAAGGGGCAATCCAGTTTTGTTGTTTAGCCATGGTTTTAATCCTTTGTATAAAATGATTGTTTCGCTGCATTTTACCAGCATCCGAATAAATTTCACCTAAAGCTTAGATAAAAACAATATAATGCGGCAAAAGCTAATGTTTAATTAAGGGGTCCACCATGAGTGTCCACCATACACCTGTTACACGAACCATTCGCCGAACGATTGGTGTTTTTGAAATTATTGGCTTAGTAATTATTGCGATTGCGACCGTTTATGCCGGCTATGCCGAAGTGATGCACATGGTTAGCAATGCTACAGTTACGCTTGGCGACCTGCTTTTATTATTTCTTTACCTTGAGGTTTTAGCGATGGTCGCTATTTATCTTGACTCAGGTAAACTCCCCATTCGTCTTCCACTCTATATTGCCATTATTGCAATGGCGCGTTATTTAATTTTGGAAATGAAAGAACTTACTGAGTGGCAAATGTTGGCTGTTGGTGTATCGATTATTCTGATCTCGCTGGCTATTCTGGCACTACGCTATGGCTCGCTGCGCTTCCCATCCGAAGACCGTCTAGGTCCGCGCTGGAAAGCACCCGAGGTATTAACACAAAGCAAATCAAACACATCTAAAAACTCAGAAAAACAAGGTACCGACCTATGAACGCACTGCACCAATCCAACTTAACCAGCTTAAAACTGATTAACCGCGGCAAGGTTCGTGACATTTATGACCTCGACGACCAGCACCTGCTGATTGTCACCACCGACCGCATTTCAGCATTTGATGTGATTTTACCCAACCCCATTCCAGGTAAAGGACGCATCCTGAGTGAAACGGCGCTGTTTTGGTTTAAGAAAACCGAAAACATTATCCCGAACCACATCGCCAAAAACATATCTTTGTCCGACTATCTGAGCACCGATGAATTAGCGCAATTAGAAGGACGCGGCATGGTGGTGCGTAAACTCAAACCCCTGCCGATTGAAGCGATTGTGCGCGGTTATTTAGCGGGTTCGGGCTGGGAAGAATACCAACAAAGCCAAAGCGTGTGCGGCATTAAACTCCAACCAGGCCTGGTTAATGCCCAACAACTTCCAGAGCCTATTTTTACGCCATCGAGCAAAGCCGACGTTGGCGATCATGACATTAATATCAGTTTTAATGAAATGGTTAAACTGCTAGGTCAGGACAAAGCAGAGAAGGTACGCGATTACAGCCTAGCGCTATATAAACAAGCGGCTGAATTTGCGCTTGAGCGCGGGATTATTATCGCTGACACCAAATTTGAATTTGGCGAAGATGAACAAGGCACGATTTACCTCATTGATGAAGCGCTAACGCCCGATAGTTCACGTTTTTGGCCAGCATCTAGCTATGTCGCGGGCAGCAATCCACCGAGTTTTGACAAACAGTACATTCGTGACTATTTAGAAACACTCAGCTGGAACAAAACCGCACCTGGCCCCGAACTACCGCAAGATGTGATTAACAAAACCCTAGAGAAGTACACCGAAGCCAAAGCGCGCCTAACTGAAAACTAAAAATGGATAACACTTATTACAAGACAATCCAAATAAACCATTCAGGTGGTTTTTTTATTACTGGAACAGATACCGAAATTGGCAAAACTCATGTTAGCTGTGCCTTAGCGCTCGGCTTTCGTCAACAAGGACTTAGCGTTATCCCACGTAAACCTATTGCCTCAGGCTGTGTTTGGCAGGGTACAAGGCTTGTGTCAGAAGATGCCTTGCAACTCCAACAGGCCAGCCAGTCAAACGAACCCCTTAAAACCATTTGCCCCTACCAATTTGAACAGGCCATTTCGCCCGCACGCGCGATTAAAAACGCTGGGCAATCAATCGATATTCATGACTTAATTAAAGCCTGCAACTCAACTCAACCAGGCCTGGTTCTTGTTGAAGGCGCAGGTGGGTTTTTATCACCGATTGCCAGAAACGGCCTCAATGCCGACCTAGCGCAACAACTTGGCTACCCGGTTATTTTAGTTGTCGGCAACCGACTTGGCTGTATTAACCACGCGCTCCTCACTATTGAAGCAATTAAGGCACGCAACCTCAGTTTGCACAGCGTTATCGTGAATGATTTAACCGCAGATTCAAACAATGAAAACCTAGAGGATATACGCGCGCTTTGCCAGGTTCCGGTTATTCATTCAGCCTTCTCACCCAAGCATTCCAAGCCCTTATTTGTGCTATAAACGCGGAGCTACAACAAAAAAATGCCAATAATAACCAGCACTACACCATAAATCGCAAGCATCCAGGCATGCGCTTTAAACCAAGCAACAACCGTCCGACCGATTTCGGCGGGCGTGTACTGTACAAATGAAATCACCACCATCACCAACGCCGCAACCAACAAGGCTGCAGGCACAATAAGCAAAAGTTGATAGAGTGTCATCGTCCCTCCTGATCAAGTTGAGTTAACAGGCTTTCTAACCAGGCCTGGTTAACCGCAGGCCGACCTGCCAATTGGGCTGCTTGCTGCCATAACGCTGGATTAGAGGCCGCTGTTAATTGAATTAACTGGGTCTTAAGTCGACCAACCGCTTTGGGGTTTTCCAACACAAACTGAGAAACCGCTTGCCAGTCGTCGTCGTCCTCGATCGCAATATATGCCGCCAACAAACTATGTAACTCAGGCCAAGCATGCAAAAAATCAATGTGTTCTTGCCATTCCATTCACTGTGCCTTATTTATCAGGTTGTGGAAAAGCCGTTAATACATAAAAGTCACCACCTCGACGAACCAGCACCACTCGCACCACAGCGTTATCTGGCACATACTGCGCTTCCAATCGTTGCTCAAACTGCTGGCGAGTCAGCGCACGACCATGCGTTGGCACTCGGGCAAAAAACGCTTGACGCGCTAAATCGCCACGCCACCAATCCGCTACCTCTTTACGCTGCATATTAAGCACCGCATTAACCGAAGCCTCGGCCACTTCATAGCTGCTAAACGTAGATACGATGTTTAAACGCAGGTTACTTTGCAAACGTTCGGCAAGATAATTGTCGTCCTTAGCCACATGTCGAGCAAGGGTATGGCCTCCTGCCGCTTCATGCTCCTGAAGATTAACCTGTATCGGCTGGCGCACATCCCCTAGGCCGCTACTATCGGGTTTAGGCGCACAGCCAGTTAAACCAACTAAGACGACACCCAGCCAAATTACAACCCTACTCAACGATTTTTTCACAACTTAACCCTTCAACCACCCTAATTAATATTTATCAATACCGCTTGGACTATTTGCCAAACGCCCATCAACATCACCGTAACACCCGCAAAGCGCTTTACCCATGGATTTCTTGCCCAACGAGTGAAATAAAATGCAAACACGCCCATGAGCAACAAATTAGGCAAGGTACCCAAACCAAATGCCAACATAACCAGCGCACCTTGGCTCATTGAGGCGGCGCTAAAGGCCATAATCAACACACTATACACCAAACCACAGGGTAACCAGCCCCACACCATGCCATACAACCAGGCCTGGGGTAATGTTCTAACAGGCGTTAACTTTTGAGTGTAAGGCTGCAACTTTTTCCATAGCCCTCCGCCTAGTTTTTCAACCACCACCACGCCCGTCCACCAGCCTGCCAAATATAAACCCAGCGCTATCATAAACAAACCTGCAAACACTTGGAGCACCTGCTGAAAAGGCAAGAATGGCACCAAACTACTTAGCGAGGCGGCCAATAAACCAATCAGTGCGCCAACAAGGACATAGCTGCTAATACGACCCAAATTATAAGCCAACTGATAGGGCAACATACGCCAGTGACTCAATTGATGCTGAGGCGATAAGCTAAATGTCAAGGTACCCACCACCCCGCCACACATTCCCAAGCAATGCACGCCACCCAATAAACCAACCACAAAGGCAGTCAAGAGCATCGATTCTAACATTACTTAAACCCCTGACGTTCAAGGTTACGATAACCTAAGGCTTCGGCTAAGTGGCCATGAGCAACCTCAGTCTGATTGGCCATATCCGCCAACGTACGAGCGAGGCGCAAAATTTTATGATACGAACGGGCAGACAGGTTTAAACGCGTAATGCCTTGTTTTAAGAAGTCTTGAGACGCACTGGCTAAAGGCACAAACGCCTCTAATTGTGCCACGGTTAAGTCTGCATTTAAGCAACCTTGGCGCGCCATCTGCCGCTCTCGCGTTTGGGTCACACGCTCACGTACCTGATCAGATGTTTCACTATTGGGATCAGCCGGGGCGGTTAATTGTTCAACCTCAACCGCAGGCACTTGTAGATGCAGATCAATGCGATCTAAAATAGGACCCGAAATCTTACGCTGATAACGCGCAATTTGATCAGGTGTATCGGTACAACGGGGATCATCAGCAAAAAAACCACTCGGTGTTGGGTTAAATGCCGCCACAAATAACGCATCACAAGGATAAACAACTTGCTGCTTAACGCGGGCAATGTTCACCTTTTTACTCTCTAAAGGCTCTCGTAAAGCCTCCAGAACATCGCGTTTAAACTCCGGCAACTCATCCATAAACAAAACATTTCGGTGCGCCAGAGTTAACGCGCCAGGTTTAGGGTTTTGCCCACCCCCAATCAAGGCCGCGGCAGAGGAGGAATGGTGAGGTTCTTTTAAAAAACGTTGGAAAAATTGCGCTGCAATTAATGGCTCCCCTGCAATAGAGCGTAAAGCAGCACTTTCAATTGCTTCCTGCTCGTTCATCGGGGGCAAAAGTGTAACCAAGCGCTGTGCTAACATGCTTTTTCCTGCACCTGGTGGCCCAACCATTAACAAGGAATGCTGACCACTCGCTGCGACTTCTAACGCCCGTTTAGCTTGTGATTGCCCGCGAACATCTGCTAAATCAACAGGATAGTTTAATTCAGATACCTGGCGACTAGGCGGCCTTGTGAGCGGTGTTTGCTGAATCAGGTAATGACATACCTCCAACAAGTAATTAGCACCAAAAACCTGTGCATCCGCCAACAAAGAGGCCTCAACCAGGCCTGGTTGTGGAACAATCGCAATATGCTGTTGCGCTTTGACCTTAATCAGTGCAGGCAACAAACCCGCAACACTGCGCAACTCCCCATTCAAACCCAACTCCCCATAAAACTCATGGCCCTCTAAGGCTTTTGCGGGTAACTGATTCGTCGCCACCAGCACCGCCAGCGCAATAGCAAGGTCAAACCGGCTGCCCGCTTTAGGCAAGTCCGCTGGCGCAAGGTTAATCGTAATGCGCTTTGGCGGTAACTCAAACCCACTATTTAACAATGCGCTTCGAACCCTATCCTTGCTTTCTTTAACCGCAGTTTCTGGCAACCCCACAATCGACAAGCTGGGCAAGCCATTAGAAGCATGCACCTCAACCTTTACTAATGGGGCATCCATACCGACAAGGGCACGGCTATGTACACACGCAAAACTCACGTTAGTTCACCTTATTGTCCGTTTCCCAATCACTCAAGCGTTTCTCCAAGGCATCGAGTTTTGCGCGTGTTTTAGCTAACACAGCCGCTTGAGTATCAAACTCCTCGCGAGTAACAACATCCATGTCTTGTAGCGCACGCGCCAGCGTGGCTTTAATCTGTGATTTTAACGCCTCAGGTGCCTGACCCATTTCTGCGGGTATAATATCTAAAACTTTACGCGCTAAACCTTCTAGTTGCTGTGGATTAAACATACGCTAGCTCCTACGTTTTGATTTAAATAAATACAATTATACGGGGTCACGCCGCAAAGCTGGGCAATAATTTCAGTCAACTCAGTGGATTAACCATGCTAAAATTTTAATAACACTTTTGAGAGCGCCCATTCCATGAACATGCAACCTGATACCTTTGAAAAAGCACAAAAGATTTTTAAGCACATCACTGATATCTTCGAAGAAAAGCAGATCAACCCCAGCCCAATCAATTATCTTGTCTGGTACAGCTACTTTAAAGGAGATAAGCCCAAACTCCGTCAAGAATTGGACTTAATCCTTCAAGACCCTTTTGGCTACAATGATCGTGCTGGCAGACGTCTCTATGCAGAACACCTAGATGATGATCAGGAGCAATCCGATTTAGACAAACTGTTTAAACGTTTGCTTGATGCCATGATGAAAAAACTAACCGCCTGGACAAACAAGCTAGAAAGTAGCACCGAACAATTCGACAAATACACTAAAGACTTATCAAACAACACACTCAACCAGGACGAATTAAAAAGCCTTACCCACTCAATGATTAACACCACCGCACAAATGCGCGACCATAATCAGACGTTTCAGCAAGAACTCATGACTGCATTGACTGAAATCCAACGACTCAAACGACAACTATTAGAAGCTAGGGCTGAAAGCATGCAGGATGAGCTAACCCAGCTGGGTAATCGCAAAGCGTTTAATCTTGCGATCGAGGAACTAACCACCCAGGAGCCTGCCAGCTCTTTGTTTTTAATTATGACAGATATCGATCACTTTAAAAGCTTCAATGACCGTTTTGGCCACCTGGTCGGTGATAGTGTTTTGCGTTATCTAGCCAATATTTTAAGAAAAGAACAAAAACCCAACCTCACCAATTACCGTTATGGTGGTGAAGAGTTTGCCATCTTGATTAAAGATACCGATCTGGAGCAGGTTAAAAACCATGCCGAAACATTGAGACAGGATCTACAAAAAGTTCACCTCAAACGCAAAGACACAGGTGAGGTTTTGCCTGATATTACTGCGTCTTTTGGCATAGCGCAATATCGTCAATATGAACCTATTGACGACTTTATCAAACGTGCAGATGATATGCTCTACCGTGCTAAACAACAAGGTCGAAACTGTATTGTTAGTGAGTTTGATGACTCACTTAAGCAGGAGTAACTGACACAAAGCCTCACCCTATTACTCTAACGGCAAGGTATTTGCAGGCGCTTTAACAACACGCGTATCTGCGCCTAGACGCCTTAACGCATTACGCTGCTGATTTAACGCTAATCGATCGGTAAACGGCCCCAGCATCATCCGATAAAAACGACCATTCTGGGTATCTATTGGCGAAATCAACATTTGTCGGGCTTCAGTAGATAAACGTCTCTGCTCCCGCTGCGCTTGAGCCAAATCACGAAACGAACCGGCTTGAATCCACATGGGTTCAGGCAAAACAATAGGCAAAGGCTCAACATCAACCACCACCTCCATTTGAGGAAGCTCCGTATAAAAACTGTAGTTTAACGCGGGCGCTTCCACCGATTTAGCATCTAGGCCTACAGGCAACCCCTTTGGCAATGGCTCAACCACAGCTGGCTTTAACGGCTCAAGTTTCTTATCCGCCACCTGTGGCTGATAAACCTCACTCGCCTGAGACGATTCGCTAGCGCGCTGCTGAAACTGCTGAATAAAATGGCTGATAATTAAAAACGCGGTCACTAAGCTTAAAAAAAACAAACCTATCTTGCCGGTAAACGGCAGCTTACGCCGCTCACGGGTTTCTTGCTCAGCCAACATTTGTTGCGAACGACGCTGAAACTCAAACTTGGGCGCTGGCCCATGCCGAAGGTCACGCGCCATTACATGGACTCTGGCGCACTTACGCCAATGATCGCCAAGCCGTTTTTAAGCACCTGCCCAACAGCACTAATCAGAACCAAACGCGCATTACGTAAGGCATCCTCTTCAACGATAAACTGCGAAGCGTTATAGTAGCTATGTAAACCATGCGCCAACTCTTTTAAATAATACGCAATTTGATGAGGTTCACGCGCAAGAGCTGCACGACTTACTAACTCAGGGAACTGGGCAATTTTTGAAGCCAAATCGGTTTCATGCGTTTCGACCAACAAGTCTAGGCTAGCCAAGCCTTGTGACAAGTCAAGTTGATAACCTTTAGGTTCTAATTGGTTCATTACATTACAAATACGTGCATGGGCATACTGAATATAATAAACGGGGTTTTCATTTGACTTCGACTTAGCTAAATCCAAATCAAAATCCATATGTTGCTCAGATTTTCGGGCTACATAAAAAAAGCGCGCCGCATCTGAACCCACCTCTTCACGCAACTCGCGTAACGTTACAAACTCCCCGCTTCGCGTTGACATTTGAGCACGTTCACCGCCGCGATATAAAATAGCAAACTGGACTAGCTGAACTTCCAGTGCATCCGGATTGGTGTCCATCGCCTGCATCGCCGCCTTTACACGAGAGATATAGCCATGATGATCCGCACCCCAAATATCAATTAGGGTTTCATAACCCCTTTCTAACTTGTTAAAGTGGTAGGCAATATCTGAAGCAAAATAGGTTTTCAAGCCATTCTCTCGAACAACCACGCGGTCTTTTTCATCACCATAATCGGTTGAGCGGAACCACAGCGCCCCATTAAGTTCGTAGACTTTGCCGGATTTTTGCAACTTTTCCAATGCTGCATCAACCACCCCCGTATGCATTAATGATCGTTCAGAAAACCAATTATCAAACGTAACGCCAAATCCAGCTAAATCTTCTTCAATATCGGTCAAAATATCCCTCAAGACCAAACCAAAAACCAGCTCATAATCGGTTGCACCCAACAACGCCTTGGCGCGCGCAATTAAATCATCAACATGCTGCTCTTTGTCGCCCCCCTGCTCGCCTTCATCCGCCCTAATACCGGCAAAGACTTCAAAAACAGGCTTACGCAAACCATCACCGCGCTGATCAAAAAGCTGACGCGAAATGGCATAAATATAATCTCCCTTATAACCATTACTGGGGAAAGCAAAGGTTTCACCACAAATTTCCAAATAACGTAACCAAACAGACGTCGCCAAAATATCCATTTGACGGCCTGCATCATTAACATAGTATTCGCGTGTTACATCAAAACCAGCAAAAGCCAAGAGGTTAGCTAAACTTGCGCCATAAGCCGCACCGCGACCATGTCCCACATGCAGCGGCCCGGTTGGGTTTGCTGAAACAAATTCGACCAAGACTGAGCGCCCTTGCCCAACCGACGTCTGACCAAAACAGGCTTGCTGCTCTAGCACCGTCTTCACAACACCAAACTTAGCCTCATCAGCGACAAAGAAATTAATAAAACCCGGCCCTGCCATTTCAACCTTTGTAATCACCGAGTCCTGAGGGAGTAATGCGATCATTTTTGCGGCTAAATCACGCGGAGCCATAGCAGCTGGCTTGGCAAGCATCATCGCCAAATTGGTCGCAAAATCACCATGCGCTTTATCTTTGGTGGCATCAACCTGCACACGAACGACCTGCTCTGTGGGAATCACGCCCTGATTCTTTAGCTGATCAATGACATCAATTAAAACTTGGTTTAATTTGGTTTTCATACGAATCTCGTCTGACTAAATAAATTGGTCGCTATTTTAACTTAAAACCACCAGGCCTGGTGGTTTTGAATACCTTAGCGGCCGGAGGTTAATATTTATTTCACCGCTGTCTTTTTAGCGGGCGCTTTCTTTTTAACCGTTTTTTTAGCGACTGGCTTTTTAGCAGCGGCGCGGCCACGTTTTTTCGGCGGCGGTGCTTCGGCGAGGCGTTTTTGACATTCTTCTAGCGTTAAGTCCATCGGGTCTTCAGCTTTGGCTATTTTAGCAATCACTTTGGTGCTGGTATCGGTGATATAAGGACCCCAACGACCGTTTAACACCTTGATATCCGTGCCAGCAAAGCTGCGCACGATTTTATCGGCATCGGCTTGAACCTTGGCTTCGACCATCATCACCGCTTCATCGAGCGTAATGCTCAAGGGGTCATAGCCCTTAATCGGCGCAAACAGTTTTTCACCATACTCCAAATAAGGACCAAACGGCCCTTGCTTAGCAATCAACACCTGACCTTGCTTAACACCGAACACCGAACCGTCCGCCGCTGTAGCCATAAAATCTTCAGGCATTTCACCAAGCGTGCGCGGCAGTTTAAACAGCTCCAAGGCCTCTTCAAGTTTAATCGTGTCCATCTTCTGCCCAGGCGTAAGACTGGCAAAGGTCGGTTTGTCATCTTCTTCGCCCTCCCCCAGCTGTACAAACGGACCAAAACGACCAATTTTAACCAGCAGGGGTTTGCCTGTTTTCGGGTCAGTACCTAGCAAACGTGACTGGCCTGCTTGTTCACGCGACAAGGTTTCAGCATCCTCAACCTTTGGGTGGAATTTAGTATAAAAGTCACCCAACATTTGTTGCCAGGCCTGGTTGCCCTCGGCAATCTGGTCAAACTCCTGCTCCACTTTGGCGGTAAACTGATAATCTAGCACTTCACCAAAGTTTTTGACCAAAAAGTCATTCACCACCCCAGCAATATCGGTGGGGAAGAGCTTGTTTTTTTCGCTACCCGCCATTTCACTCAGGGTTTCAGCACTTACTTGACCGTCTTTGAGCGTTAATTGGCGCACATCACGCGGCGTACCTTCCCGGTCTTCTTTTACCACATAGCCACGCTGTTGAATGGTATCAATGGTCGGCGCATAGGTGGACGGACGCCCAATACCCATTTCTTCAAGCGTACGCACGAGGCTGGCTTCGTTATAACGGGCGGGTGGGCGACTAAAACTTTGCTTGGCTTGCATTTCAAACAGACTCAGCCCCTGACCGACCTGCATCGCAGGTAGCAACACATCGTCATCTTTGCTGCCATCAAGGTTATACACCTTAAGAAAGCCTTCAAATGTGACCATTTCACCTTTGGCAATTAGGTTTTCGTTCGACATCGAACTGATTCCCACAGTTACAGTGGTGCGCAACAGCTCTGCATCCGCCATTTGTGATGCCATAGTGCGTCGCCAAATCAGTTGATATAAACGTTGCTCATTGCGTTCACCGCCCACATCACGCACCGAAAAATCGGTCGGACGTATTGCTTCATGCGCCTCTTGAGCATCGGCTTTTTTAGTTTTATAACGCCGTGGATGGCTAAATTTCGCACCAAAGTCTTTAGTCACCACCGACTTGGCTTGATCAATAGCGGTTTCTGACAAGTTCACCGAGTCAGTACGCATATAAGTGATCTTACCGGATTCATACAATCGCTGGGCAATGACCATGGTTTGCTTGACTGAAAAACCCAGTTTTTGTGAGGCTTCTTGCTGTAGGGTTGAGGTGGTAAATGGGGCCTTGGGTGAGCGTTTAGCCGGTTTTTGCTCTAAATCAACAACACTTAAGTCGGCCGCTAGCAACGCATTAAGATAATCTTGTGCCTGTTGCTCTGTTTCAAAACCGGCATTACGTTTGACGCTAAAGGCTTCACCCAACTCACCCTGCTCGTTAATCGGCTGTAACAGACCTTGAATTTTAAAACTAGCCTGTGCATTAAACGCATCAACCTCTCGTTCACGTTCAACAATCAAACGAACCGCCACCGACTGCACTCGTCCAGCGGACAAGCCAGTGCGGATTTTCTTCCATAACACGGGTGAAAGCTCAAAACCAACCACACGGTCCAAAATACGGCGTGCTTGCTGGGCATCGACCAGGTTTAAATCGATCGTACGCGGCTGGGCTACCGCCTGAGTAATCGCGTTTTTTGTGATTTCATGAAACACAATCCGTTTGGTGGTTTTAACATCTAGCTTGAGGGCTTGGGCTAAATGCCAAGCAATCGCTTCCCCTTCGCGGTCCTCGTCCGTCGCCAACCATACGGCCTCGGCTTCTTTGGCCAGCTTGCGCAGCTCGGTTACGGTTTTCTTTTTGTCCGGTGAAATTTCATAGCTGGGCGTAAAGCCATTGGCAATATCAATCCCCATGCCTTTTTTGCTGAGATCACGAATGTGACCAAAACTCGAACGCACGGTAAAGTCTTTGCCTAAATATTGTTCAATCGTTTTTGCCTTTGCAGGCGACTCGACAATCACCAAGTTTTTCATAAATACCTTAACTAGATTTTAATGGATTTGTTGTTTGCTTTTTTCTAGGGTGCATAATTTCTTGGTATTTTGCAAATACTGTTTGCAGATTTTGCATTAAATTATTTTAAACGCTGCCATCTGGCGGCTGATAAGGGTTCAACCAAGCCCTCAATTTCAAGCATCATCATTTGCGCCTGCACCTCAGAAGCGGGAAGTTTACTTAACACCACCAACTCATCAAGGCCAATCGGCTCAAACTCGATTAAATCAAGCAGAGGATGGCGATTTTCCTCAAAATTCTTATCTTCGAGCTGAGTTTGATCGGCTGAATTTTTGAGCTGATGCTGAACAGACGCCTGCTGCTCTGCCTGTAAACTAAACGCAATTAAAGGCGCAAGCTCTTCTAAAATATCCTGTGCGGTTTCGACTAACTTTGCACCTTGTTTAATCAGCTGATGACAGCCTTTAGCGAGTGAATTATTGATTGAACCGGGAATCGCAAACACCTCACGGCCTTGCTCCATCGCTTGGCGTGCGGTAATCAACGAACCACTTTTCAGTGCCGCCTCTACCACCAAGGTTCCGGTTGCCATGCCGCTGATAATACGGTTACGGCGTGGAAAGTTCTGTGCCAAGGGGCGGGTTTGCAGAGGATACTCCGATACGATCGCCCCCTGCTCGGCAATATCACGCGCGAGCTTTTGGTTCGCCGCTGGATAAATACGATCAATGCCGGTACCGATCACCGCCAGCGTTTTGCCAATGCCTTGCAAACCGCCGCGATGAGCTGCGCCATCAATGCCATGCGCCAACCCACTGGTTATGGCTAAACCGATATTAGACAAGTAGCGACTGAACTCTTGCGCAATGATTAGCCCTTGACGTGACGCATGTCTACTGCCCACCACTGCAAGCTGCGGCGCCCCAAGCAAACTCAAGTCACCACGAACATATAATAAAATAGGTGGATCAGCAACTTCACGCAATAAAGCGGGATAAGCCGCATCATCGAGCGTAATAATGTGATGATTTGGCTGCTGTGCCCAATCCAATGCCCTCTCAACCAACCCAGGGTCTTGCTTGAATACGCCATTCACCAACTTGTCGCCAAAACGTTCAACTTGCAACCAATCAGCAGGCTTGGCGGTCAGCGCACTGGCTAAATCACCGAAATGCTGCTGCAATCGGGCAAGTTGTTTGGCGCTTAAAAACGCATGGTGCAAACGCAACCAATCGCTTAAGCAGGGCTTATCGGCAATTTGCTTCATAATTCGCTATAATGTAGGGACTAAAATCTCAAGTATAAACCTTAAAAGACAAACTTAAAAGACGATACCTCTATGCAAACACTTGATCTTGTCCTGTTCCCTAACCAAGGACTGCGCGAAATCTGCGCTCCTGTAACCGAAATGACCGATGAATTGGATCGGTTAATTGATGATATGTTTTACACCATGTACGATGCACCGGGCATTGGTTTGGCAGCACCGCAAATTGCCGTACAGCAACGCGTGATTGTGATGGATGTATCGGAAAAAAAAGACCAGCCGATTGCGCTAATTAACCCTAAAATAGTGCGCACTGCAGGGCAAATCACTTGGGAAGAAGGCTGTCTATCCTTGCCCGATATTTATGCCAAGGTAGACCGACCGAGTGATATTCTGGTACGCGGCATGAACCGTGATGGCAAGCAAATTGAAATGGAAGCCAGTGATCTACTCGCGATTTGCATTCAACATGAAATTGACCATCTAAATGGCAAGCTGTTCGTTGATCATTTATCACCCTTAAAACGAACACGATTACTACAAAAATTTAAAAAACTGCAAGCTGAAAAAGCGGAGCGTTAAGATGAGTTATCGGATTATATTTGCCGGCACACCCGAGTTTTCGGTTGCGCCGTTACAAGCCCTGCTTGATTCAGAGCATCAGGTCATCGCGGTTTACACCCAACCCGACCGCCCAGCGGGGCGTGGTCGTAAATTGACCGCTAGCCCAGTCAAGCAATTGGCGCTGGCCAACGAGATTCCGGTTTTTCAGCCAGAAAGCCTGAAAACACCCAAAGCCCAAGCCGAGTTTGCCGCACTGAATGCCGATATCATGGTGGTGGTGGCGTATGGCTTGATTTTACCCCAAGCGGTACTCGACACCCCCAAACTGGGTTGTTTGAATATTCATGCTTCCTTGTTACCGCGATGGCGGGGTGCGGCGCCGATTCAACGGGCGATTGAAGCCGGTGATGCTGAAACTGGGATTACCATTATGCAAATGGATGCCGGGCTTGACACTGGCGCGATGCTACTCAAAACCTATTGCCCCATTACCCCTGCTGACA
Source organism: Thiomicrospira sp. R3 (assembly GCF_029581415.1). Lineage (GTDB taxonomy): Bacteria > Pseudomonadota > Gammaproteobacteria > Thiomicrospirales > Thiomicrospiraceae > Thiomicrospira. The sequence continues at coordinate 623,284 of NZ_CP121121.1, forward strand.
CAGCGCAAACCTTACATGACCAGCTAGCCTCTCAGGGCGCTCAAGCGATTGTTGACACGCTCAATCAACTCGAACAACTGCAAGCAGAACCCCAAGATAACCACCAGGCCTGCTATGCGGCTAAGCTGTCAAAAGCTGAAGCCAAAATAGATTGGTCACAATCAGCGGCCGCGATCCAACGCCGCATTCAAGCCTTTAATCCTTGGCCGATGGCATTTTGTGAGTTTGACGCTCAGCCCTTGCGCATTCTTGCCGCCCAAGCCCTTGAGGGTCCTAAGCATGACAAGGTGGGTGAGGTCATTTTGCTTGAAAAATCGGGGATATATGTCAGCTGCGCTCAAGGTTTATTGCGCATCACCCAAGTTCAGCCCGCTGGCAAAAAACCCATGTGCGCCTATGATTTTGCCTTATCTCGCCACCTAGTGGGCCAGGTATTAAAATGAGCCAACAATCCGCTGCCAATCCTCGTATGGTCGCGCTTAAAGGCTTGCTGGCGGTGGTTAAACAAGGTCAATCCTTGAGTCGGGCTTTAGCGTTTGCCAATCTCCCTGAGCGCCGGGATCGTGCGTTTGTGCAGCACTTAGTGTTTGGCTGCTTACGTTGGTATGATCGCTTGGTGGCGATTCGCGCTTTATTGATTAGCAAGCCGCTGAAAGCTAAGGACGAAGACATCAACCTGTTGGTGCTCATGGCGCTTTACCAAATCCTGTATATGGACACCGCCGAACATGCCGCGGTATCTGAAACCGTCAATCTCAGTCAAAAACTAAAAAAGCCCTGGGCGCGTGGACTGCTCAATGGCGTATTGCGTGAATTTTTACGCGAGCGAGCGGCTTTGCTCGCTAAATTACCTAACAGCCTTGAAATACAAACCGCCCACCCAAGCTGGCTGATAAAGCAGCTTCAACACGCCTATCCACAACAGATTGAGCAACTCCTAAACCAAAACAACCAACCCGCTCCGCTCTGCTTGCGGGTGAATGAGCGGGTGCAAAGCCGCGAAACCCTCCTCGCTAAGCTCGATGAAGCAGGCGTTGAAGCCCAAGCTCACCCACTCAGCCCGGTCGGGATTCAATTGGCTCAGCCCCTCGACATCACCCAGCTGCCGAGTTTTGAGGAAGGCGGTTTTAGTGTGCAAGATATCGCCGCACAACAAGCTGCGCTGATTCTACAGCCACAAGCGGGGATGCGGATTTTAGATGCTTGCGCCGCCCCAGGTGGAAAAACGGCGCATTTATTAGAGGCCTGCGACAACCAGGTCGGGTTGTTAGCGCTAGAAAAAGAGCCTGATCGCCTGGCGCGTTTGCAACAAAATCTGCAACGCTTGCAACTCGACGCCCAAACACAGGTGGCCGATGCGGGTGAATTAGCCAGCTGGTGGGATGGCGAATTATTCGATCAAATCCTACTCGATGCCCCCTGCTCCGCGACCGGCATTATCCGCCGCCATCCTGACATTAAACGCCATCGTCGGCCGGATGATATTGCCAGTCTCGCCCAAACCCAGGCCTGGTTACTGGATCAGCTTTGGCAAACACTCAAGCCCGGCGGCCAATTGCTCTATGCCACCTGCTCAGTGTTACCACAAGAAAATAGCGAACAGGTCGCGGCATTTTTGGCCCGCACCCCCGATGCACTGCATCAAGCGCTCGCGGTAGACTGGGGAATCGGCGAGATCGGGCGTCAAATCCTGCCTGGCGAACAGGAGATGGATGGCTTTTATTACGCATTAATACAAAAGCGTCCAACAAAACCATGAAAATCACCTGGTTAGGTTTTATGCTATTGTTAATGCCCTACCAGGCCTGGTCAACGTCGGAACACCCCTCGCTTAGCCATAGCATTGTCGGACAACAACTCGTGATGCACGGACAAATTGAGGTGGCTCTTCCCGAAGAAGTCCGCCAAGCGATTGAACATGAAATCCCGATTAGGTTTAAAACACACATCCAACTCAACCAACGCAATCAATTTCTATTTTTTCGAACTCGCAGCCAGGTGTTAGATATAACCTATAGTACCGAGTTAAGCTACTCCCACTTTTATAAACGCTATACGCTACACAATCTACGCAATCAAAATCGCTTGCATTTTCTAAGCCTTGAGGATGCGCTGCACACCTTGGGACGTTTTGAAGATTTCTCACTGGTTGATGTCAACCATCTTCATGCTGGCTTACACTATACTCTTCAAGTAAAAATAGACTTAGACTGGCTTAAACTTCCCGCACCGCTGATTAGCCACGCCTTATTTAACCAGTCCTGGTTCTATAGCACAGGCTGGTTAGAGCAGAAAATACTATTTGGAACAGGCCGATGAAAAAGTTAAAAATCAATTTTTTTAATAGTTACGGCTGGTTATTTATCACAACAGGTTTACTGCTTGCTGCATTACTGGTGATGAGCCAGATTATCCAACGCGCACCGGAATTAGTTAACTACTATATTGGGCTGCTCGTATTTAGCTTTAGTGGTATTTTCCTGTTACTAACGCTTCTTGTTGGTCAACTACTCGAACTCTATCGCCAATATCAACGTAAAACTTCAGGGATTAAAACAACGCTTAAAATTACGGGGAGCTTGATGCTACTTCTAAGTTTACCGATATTGATTTTGTTTTACTTTAGCTTAAGCGTTCTTCATCAAAGTGTGGATCAGTGGTTCGATGTACAAACCAAACAAGCCCTTGCCGATGCCAGCGCCCTGGTAAAAACCAATTTAGACTATGCAACCCGCGATCATTTAAATAAAACCCTGCAGGCCGAGCGTAGCATGCGCCCCCTCTTAACCCAAACGCCGGCTTTTTCGGTGAATGAACTGCGTAATCAACTCGAAGCTAAAGAGGTCGCACTTTACCAACCCAATGGCCAACTCGTTGCTTTTAGCCATGAATTTGGCACCGAAATACTTCCTAATCGCCCTGCTGAAAGTTTACTAAGGCAAGCACGCCAACGTTTGAACTATGCCGCGATTGAAGCTAGCGATGACGCTGAGCACGAAATTATTCGCGTGGTGATTGCGGTTATTGACCCGTTTTTAAACCAAGTCTACCCATTGCAAGTCATCTATAATCTACCCGAAAGCATCACTCGCTATGCCCACTCAGTACGCCTAGCTGAAAGCCAGTACAATGAACTCGAATACCTGCGCACGCCCCTTAAAACCAGTTTCACCCTTATTCTATCGCTGGTATTATTGTTGACCCTAGTAAGTAGTTTGCTATTTATTATTCAAGCGTCACAAAACCTCACACGCCCCATTCGCCGCCTCGCTCAAGGCACACAACGTGTTGCTCAAGGCGATTACACAACGCAAATGAGTGTGCACCGTAATGATGACTTTGGTGCGCTTATTCAATCCTTTAACGACATGATTAAACAAATCGGTAAAGCACGTAATGACATTAAAGTCAGTCACCAACAAACTGAAGTTCAACGCCTCTATTTTCAGGCGGTTATTCGCAATCTGACCAACGGGGTGATCACCCTTGATATGAACCATCGCATTCGCACGGCTAATGATAAAGCAGGCGAAATTTTGGGCCTAGACTTACACCAATACAGTGGAGAGCGCTTTAGTGACTTGACCACAAGCCAATCAAACCCGCACTTACAGCCTTTTTTTGACGCCTTAATGCCACGTTTTGAAAAAGCCAGTGGCAACAAGGACACCAAACCCTGGAGCCTACAACTAACACTGAACACCACCGATCACCAAAAAATAATTCTTATTCATGGCTCAACGCTACCGAGCATAGATCAAAAAATTGGCGGGTTCGTTATTGTGCTGGATGACATTACTGAGCTAGTACAAGCCCAGCTTCATGCAGCATGGAGTGATGTGGCCAGACGCTTGGCCCATGAAATTAAAAATCCGCTCACGCCTATCCAACTCAGTGCCGAGCGCCTAGAATACAAACTGATCAACAAGCTTGAACCACAGGATGCCAACCTACTGAGTCGGATGACTCAAACCATCGTCGAACAGGTCTCCAGTATGCAAAACCTAGTGGATGCGTTTATCGACTTTGCACACACACCGGAGCTTGAACGAGAAAAGATAAACCTCAACCAACTCCTTCGTGCCGTGGTAAACCTCTATCAACCACCGAATGAAGAAGGTAAAATTACACTAAATCTTGATCCAAACTGTCCTGCTGTTTTTGTAGACAGCCATCGCATGCGCCAGCTATTTCATAATCTGATTAAAAATGCGCTTGAAGCCACAGTAGAGATTGAGCGTCCGCGAATAGTGATTGAAACCCAGTGTCAAAACCTAGTTGACACGATTAGGATTAAAATTCAGGACAATGGCAAAGGGATTTCAGAACAAGCCTTAAACTGGATTTTCGAACCCTATGCGACCGACAAACCCAAAGGGTCAGGACTTGGATTGGCTATAGTAAAAAAAATCATTGAAGAGCATAAAGGACAAATTGAAATAGAGAGCCAACCCGAACAAGGCGCTTGTTTTATAATTAAACTGCCGGTAGGCTCACAACCCACAATCGATTAATCAGTCACTGGACACTTTCCATGCATAATAACGGACAAACCAAACTATTGATTGTTGATGATGAAAAAGATATCCGCAGTCTAATGGAAGAAATTTTTATCGAGGAAGGCTATAAAGTAAGCCTTGCTGCCAACGGAATTCAAGCAAGACAAGCCTGGCGTGATCAAGTACCTGATTTAATTTTTCTAGACATCTGGATGCCTGACATTGATGGCTTGTCGTTGCTAAAAGAAATGCAGGCTGAACAACTACTCGACCATACCAGCGTAATAATGATGTCGGGTCACGGAACCATTCAAACAGCGATTGAGGCGACACGCTATGGGGCTTACGATTTTATGGAAAAACCCCTGTCACTCGCCAAACTCATCCTTGTGGCTGAGCGCGCCTTAGAGCATAATCGCTTGCAACACGAAAACCGTCAACTCAAAGTCCAACAACCAGGCCTGGTGATGCCGATTGGCAATAGCAAGCTTATGCGTCAGCAGCGTGATAATATCGAACGCCTTGCTAAATACACCATGCCGATCCTTTTGCTGGGTGAAACCGGCAGTGGAAAAGCATTTTTTGCTCAAGCCTTGCACCAAATGAGCCCACGCAAACTTCAGCCTCTAACCGCTATGTCAGCTGAAAAGCTCAACCTTGAGCTAGATGATTGGCTTGGAAGCTCGATCCAAGATAAAAACATGGTGGGTAACATTGAGCAAGCTAAGGGCGGAACCCTGGTGATTAGTCATGTTGAAAAACTCTCGCCCGACAGCCAGGCCTGCTTAGCAGATTTAATTTTCCATCAAGCTTATCGTCGCCAAGGCTCAGAAAAACTTCACCCGATTGACCTACGTATTGTATGTAGCACTCAAGCTGACCTCGAACAAGAAGTCAATGAAGGACGCTTTAGAGAGGATGTGTTCAAACGCCTCAATGTTATGCCTTTAATAATGCCCTCCCTGCGCCAACACAATGAGGATCTACCGGATCTAGTCTACTTTTTTGTTGATCAATTTGTGCAACATGATGGCCTAACGCGTCGTGCCTTTTCTAGTGATGCGCTTGTCCAACTCAAACAATATAGTTGGCCTGGTAATTTACGTGAGCTCAAAAACCTGATCCAGCGTTTGTTAATTTTAGGTAAAACACCAGAGGTAAGCGAAGACGAAATAACCCTCGCACTTAACCAAACATTCCATCAATTTTTTAGCAGCGCGAACATTGACACATCAACTGACCTCAAAACTGCTAAAGAACGTTTTGAAGCCACTTATTTAAAACAGCTATTGCGCGAGACTTCAGGCAACGTATCCGAAGCCGCCAAGCGCTCTGGCGTTGAACGCACCCACCTCTATCGCAAACTCAAAGCATTAGAGATAGATCCAAAAGATCCGATTTAAGGAAAATACTATGAATATTATTATTTTGGGCGCAGGCCAATTGGGCTCGTCTTTAGCGGAGTTGCTGGTCAACGACAACGACAACGACAACGACATTACGATTGTCGATTTAGACAATGCCAGCTTGCAACGACTGCAAGACCGCTTAGATATTAATACAGTACATGGCCATGCCTCACACCCAGATGTACTGATCCAAGCGGGATTAGAATATGCGGACATGTTAATTGCCGCGACCCAAAACGACGAAACCAATATTTGTGCCTGCCAAATCGCCCATATTCTGTTTAAAACCACCACTAAAATTGCGCGGGTTCGGGGTTCGGGTTATTTACAACACCCGGAATTATTTAACCGTGAATATAGTACCGATGCTATTCCAATTGATGTTCTCATTAGTCCAGAAGGGCTAGTCACCGATTATATCTTGCAGTTGATTAGCTATCCCGGCTCACTGCAGGTGATTGACTTTGCCGAAGGCAAGGTGCGTCTAGTGGCGATGCGCGCTCACAATGGCGGCCCGTTAGTCGGCAAAAAAATTGCCGAACTAAAACATCATCTACCGAATCGCGTGGGTTTTAGGATTGTGGCGATTTACCGTCAAGACGAAGTGGTCATGCCGACCGGCGATGTCACTATTCGGGTAGGCGATGAAGTGTTTTTTATTGCCGAACCGCGTGATGTTCACCTGATCGTTGAAGAATTCCGTCGCGAAAAGCAAAAAAAAGCCCGTAATATTATGATCGCGGGCGGTGGCCACATCGGCTTTAACCTCGCCAAAAACTTAGAAAATAACCATCAAGTTAAAATTATCGACCACAATATTGGTCGTGCGCGTGAAATTGCGGAAGTATTAGAAAAGGCGATTATTATCCATGGCGATGTCGCCGACAAAGATCTGCTTCTCGAAGAAAACATTGATGAGATTGACTTGTTTGTGGCGGTGACCAACCGTGATGAGGCGAACATTATCTCCGCAATGCTGGCGAAAAAACTCGGTGTGCGTCGCGTGATTGCACTGGTGAATAACCAATCTTATCTTGAACTGATTCACCTAAACTCGATTGATATCGCGATTTCTGCCGACCGTATTACCACCAATAACTTATTGCACTATATGCGCCAAGGCGATACAGTGCGTGCCTTTACCTTACGGCGCGGCGCGGCAGAGGCAATGGAAATTATTGTGCATGGCAGCGAAAATAGCTCCAAACTGATCGGCAAAACCCTGATTGAAATTGACTGGCCCAAGGACATTACTATCGGCTGTATAGTGCGAGACAATAAGGTGTTGTTTGCGCACCGTGGCTTGGTGGTTGAAGCGGAAGATCATGTGGTGCTCTTTTTGACTGACCGCGCTCGGATTGATGAAATTACCCAGCTCTTTATGCCTGAAGAACCCCGCTCTTGGTTCAGCTAATCCTGGAATAGTGCTATGCAAGCTAAAATGATTATCAAAATTCTTGGGCTATTGCTGATGCTCTACAGCCTAAGCCTCGTCCCGCCGATTACAATTGGATTGATTTACCAAGACGGCGCGGTGATGGCGTTTGTCACGGCGATGTTACTGACACTCATTGCCGGTAGCCTACTTTGGTACCCAAATCGCCACCACAAACGTGATCTTAAAATACGCGATGGCTTTATCGTGGTGGTGATGTTCTGGACCGCGCTCGGTTTGGTGGGCGCCCTGCCTTTTGTGCTTGAAGAAGAGGTGCCGATCAGCATTACCGATGCGATATTTGAGTCCTTTTCCGGCTTGACCACGACCGGTGCCACCGTACTGAGTGGGTTAGATGATATGCCCCATGCCATTTTATGGTATCGCCAACAACTCCAATGGCTAGGTGGTATGGGAATTATCGTGCTGGCGGTGGCCATTTTACCGATGCTCGGTATCGGCGGGATGCAGCTTTATCGCGCTGAAATGCCAGGCCCTAGCAAAGACAACAAACTCGCGCCCCGCATTTCCGAAACCGCCAAAACCCTGTGGATGATATATTTATCGCTAACAATTGTCTGTGCAATGGCTTACTGGATGGCAGGCATGAGCTGGTTTGACGCGATTGGTCATAGTTTTTCCACCGTCGCCATTGGTGGGTTTTCAACCCATGATGCCAGTATCGGTTATTTTGATAGCGCTGTGATTGAGGCGATTGCGATTTTCTTTATGTTTTTAGCCGGCGCAAACTTTGCGTTGCATTTTCGCGCCTTTCGCTCCCTCAAAGCCAAGCCCTACTTTTTTGATCCCGAATTTCGGACCTACACCTTGGTACTGCTTGTTGGTGTGGCGATTAGCACGCTGTATCTCTACTCCCAACAGGTCTATGACACCCTGCTCGAATCCTTGCGTTATGGCGCATTTATGACGGTATCGATTTCCACCACCACCGGCTTTGGCAACGCCGACTTTGCGATGTGGCCCGGTTTTTTACCGGTCATGCTGATTTTTATGAGTTTTATTGGCGGCAGTGCTGGCTCTACCGGCGGCGGGATTAAGGTGATACGTTTCTTGTTGCTATTAAAGCAAGGCGCTCGTGAAATTCAACGCTTAATGCACCCGAACGCCCTAATGCCGGTTAAGTTGAATGGCCGCACGATTTCCGAACGGGTGATGTCATCGGTTTGGGGCTTTTTTGCGCTTTATGTGGCGACCTTTGCGGTGATTTTATTAGCGCTGATGATGCTTGGCATGGATCAGGTTACTGCGTTTTCCGCCACCGCCGCCACCCTGAACAATCTTGGCCCAGGCCTGGGTGACGTCGCCGCCAACTTTGGTGGCCTCAATGATCCACAAAAATGGATACTCACCCTCTCCATGCTGTTAGGACGTTTGGAAATCTTTACGCTGTTAGTTATCCTAACGCGCACTTTCTGGCGCGCTTAAGCCTGCTATATCCCCCGGCTATTTCATAAATATCCGGGATTAAAACCCAAGGCGTTGTTTTTATCCGCCGCTTACTCTTTAGGCTGCGTCTTATCTTTATCTGGGGTTTGCTCTTGTGGGCCTTCGTCGTCAAATAGGATACGGTGGCCTTCGCCGTCTAAATCGTCGAACTGACCTTTTTTAGCCATCCAAATAAACATCGCAACTACTAGGCTCCCAACAATCAACACTAGCGGTATGGTGATATAGATTATGTCCATCTATTTATTCCTATTAGTCTGCCTATCCACATAAAACCGGCGGATACGCATAGCATTTAAAATCACCGCCAGCCCACTCAATGGCATGGTAATTGAAGCCATCAGCGGAGTTAACATCGCCGCCATCGCTAGCGGTACCATGGTGATATTATAGGCTATCGATAAGCCAATGTTTTCTTTTACCGTTTTAAGTGTACGAGCCGACAAATCCAACGCGGTATCTATCGCTACCAGCTGATTGTTTAGTAGCACAATATCGGCCGAGTCCATCGAGACATCGGTGCCTGAACCCAAGGCAAACCCTACATGCGCACGACTCAGTGCTGGCGCATCATTTACCCCATCACCCACCATCGCAACTTTTGCGCCCTGCTGTTGCAGTTTAATAATCACATCACTTTTGTCTTCTGGTAAGACTTCAGCAATCACATCAATATCACCCAATTGCGCGGCGACGGCGCGAGCGACGGTATAACGGTCACCACTTAACAGGGTTATTTTTTTACCACGCGCCTTAAGCCGATCAATTAAATCCTTGGCATCCTCGCGCAACTCATCTTCAATCGCCAATACGCCGATGACCTGTTGGTCCGCTGCCACCCAAACACTGGTTCGACCCAGCTCGGCTTGTTGCTGCTCAAAGACGTGTAAATGCGCAGGCAAATTAATATCCGCTAGTTTTAGCCAGCTGGCCGTTCCGATGCGAATACGTTGGCCATCAACTTGCGCGCTGACACCTCGTCCCGGCTCGGCCTTAAAGTCATCCACCAACCAGGCCTGGTTGCGCCAATCCGGTTGATGTTCATCTGCAGCACTCACCACTGCGCGCGCTAGACTATGTTCTGATTTTTGCTCAATATGCGCTAGCTTACTCAACCAGGCCTGGTGATCAACACCCTCATTCCACTGATCTGCGACCCATTTCATATTGCCCTTGGTCAGGGTGCCGGTTTTATCAAACACAAAATGATCAATCTCATTAAGCATTTCCAAAACCACCCCATTTTTAACCAGAATTCCATTTCGTGCTGAAACGCCCGCCGCCACCGCCATCGCCATCGGTGTCGCCAAACCTAGCGCGCACGGACAAGTAATAATCAACACCGCCGTACCCGCCATAATCGCCACTTCAATGCCAGACTGAAAAAACCAGAATACAAACGCAATCACTGCTAGGGTAATGGTTACGCTGACAAACCAGGGCATGATTTTTTCTGCCGTACACTGAATACTGGCTTTAGAACCTTGTGCATCTTCAACTAGATGAATAATCCGGCCAAGACGGGTGTTTTCCAGCGTGTTTTCAACTTCTATAACTAGCGAGCCATCCAGGTTCATTGTCCCTGCTGACACCACCAGGCCTGGTTGCTTAAATACTTCACGCGATTCGCCACTCAGCATCGACTCATTGACATTACCGCTTCCCTCAACAATACGTCCATCCACCGGTAGCTTGTCACCTGGTTTTACCAGCACACGTTCTCCGACTTTCAATAAACGTACTGGCACAATCTGCTCTTGACCGTTTAACCATAGTCTTGCCATTTTCGGCTGCAAGTCCATCAAACGCTTTGTTGCATCAAGCGCCTTGTTTTTTGAAATGGCTTCAAGGTAACGACCCACCAACAGCAAAAAAGTTAAATCAATGACTGTCGCAAAAAAAACTTGTTTCCCGCCCTCAGGGTTTAACATCACCCAGACAGAATATATATAGGTGACCAACATACCAAGCGCAATCGAACTATCCATACCCAGTGTTTTGGCTTTTAAGTTTTGCCAAGCACCTTTAAAAAAGGGCTGCGCAGAATAAACAATCGTAGCGCTGGCTATTAGAAACAGCATAAAATAAAAATAGGATTTATACTCGTTATCGTCTGCCGCTCCAGTATAAAGCGCAACAGAAAACCACATGGCATTCATCAGTGCAAAGCCAGCGAACCCCATTCGATAAAGCAAATCTCGGTTAGCCTTTTTATAGGCCTGCTCACTTTCTTCCGCATCATAGGGACGCGCTTCATAGCCAATTTGATTAAGTTGCTTGAGAATTTTTGAAAGATGAATTTTATTGTTGTCCCAACGCAATTTTATTTGGCGATTGGTGAAATTGACATTGGCGTGTTGAATGCCATCAAGCTTAGCAAGTGAGTGCTCAATTAACCAAATGCATGCGGCGCAATGAATCGAGTCAGACATCAAGGTAATCTGACGCTGGCTCGAAAGGTCTTTTACATATTGTGACTGGACTTCATCATAGTCATAAAACTCCGCTCCTTTTACCAGATCAGCTGAAGGGGCAACGGGGCGTTGCGTATCAGGAGACAACCTGTAAAAGCTTTCAAGACCTGAATCATGGATTACTTCACAAACAGATGCGCAACCATGGCAACAAAAACCGCGCTCTGTGCCTTTAATGATGCGATCAATTCGTTCGGAGGGTTTAATCTCTTGACCGCAATGATAACATTGCGCCATCAATTAAAGTGGGTCTTGAACCATAATTGAGCGGCCCACACTGTACTTCAAATCCCCCTGAACCACTTCAAGAATAAAGTCCCACTTGCCTTTAACAGGTAACATAAATTCTGCACTGTATTTGCCCGGAGAACCTAAATGCTGAAGCTCAATCTGACCATCCAAATTACGATCTGATGGGCGATAGTAATAAAGAATCGCTGAATCTACACTAAAGGCGCGATTATCTTTATCTTTAATTAGCAATGTAATGGTATCGGCCTTGCCTTCAGACAAAATGGGTAAATCGACATCTAACTGCCAACCCATTGCTTCCATCTCGGTACGTCGAGCCATAATAGCCGCATGGTTTTTCCCACGTTCATAAAAATTATCGATTACCAGACCTGGTGCGGTAGTAATCGCCATACTAACCATAAATGAATTAACCAGTACCACGGTCAATAAAATACCAAACCAAAAAATGACCAGTGGATTTTTCCAAGCCACGCTCCAATCACGATTATCTACTTTTTCTTCACTCATATTCCCTACCTTATCCTATCAGCTTATAAACCAAACCCTCTGCATGAGGGTTATGATTATATCGCATTTTAACACTATGATTACAGGCTATTTTGGTGCATGGAAAACACTGCGATATCGTTCTACAACATCAGGGTTGTTTAAATCTGTAACCACAACATAAATGGGTAATGAATCTGTTCCCACCGTACTACGAGGAATTCTGACCAACAAGGATAACGAACCCACCGTACCAGGTGCCACATCTGCAACGCGATCGGCAATAAAGAACAAATCGTCATGACCAAAAACTTCAATCTGCGCTCGAATCAGGTCATTCGTTTTATTTACCACTTTAACTTCATATTTATTCTGAATGGTTCCATCGCTCATTTGAACAAATAAAGGCGAACGGTTTTTTAATACTGTCACATCCATTGGGTCCATATGAGTCAAACCCCAGATCATGGCAGCAGCAGCAATAGCCATAATGGATGAATAGACAATAACACGCGGACGACGCCATATAGGAGGCAATGGCTTACCTGCAAATTCATTAATTGCAGCGTAACGTATTAACCCTTTAGGCTTTTTAACCTTCTCCATGATTTCATCACAAGCATCAATACACAAACCACAGGTAATACAACCAAATTGCTGGCCTAAACGAATATCCACCCCTGTTGGACAAACATCGACACACATACGACAATCAATACAGTCACCCAACACGGGTGCTTCTTCACCAGGCTTAGGACGCTTCGTACGGCCACGAGGCTCACCACGGTCACGGTCATACGTTGGCATCACTGTTTCGGTATCCGTCATAGCACCCTGAATACGTGAATAGGGACAAAAACCCATACAAACCTGCTCACGCATGAACCCTGCTGTAAGGTAAGTTAATAGCGCTAATACGCCAATGACAGCTAATTCAATACTGCCTAGCTGCAAACTAAACATGCGCTCCCAAAGCTGAAAGGCATCGGTAAAATAAGCCACAAAACTAAATCCAGTCATAAACGAAATTAGTATCCATGCGATATGTTTAGGCAGTTTTATTTTGAATTTGCTCAATGACATGGGTTCAGCATCAAGTTTGATGCGTTTAGCTGGCCGCCCCTCTACCTTTTCCTCAATCCACGTAAACACATCAACCCAAACGGTATGGAAACAAAAGTAACCACACCAAACGCGCCCAACTATCGCTGTAGAGGCTGCAAGCAACAAGGCGAAAAACAACAGTATCATTGCCAGCATCCAAATATCTTGCGGCAAAATCGTCAGACCGAAAATATTAAACTGACGATTAGCTAAATCCCATAAAATTGCTTGATTTCCATCCCATCTTAAATAAGGACCGACAAACAAAATAATCCAAAATGAGGCAACAAGCCATTTAAAGGTTCTAAACTTACCTCCGGTGCGTTTGGCATGAACCGTTCCGCCAGTATGGAGCGGTAGGATTTCAACACCTATATCATCCAATGTTCTGGATGCTTTAACATCCACATCATCCAGTAGGGAGCCGGTATGTATTTTTGGACGATAAATTTCTTTATTTGGATCAGCCATTTTTTATCCTTAAAATTTATGACAATACATTCGCATTTTAATACTTACTGCAGGCCTGAAAAGATAATAGAACTTATAGCTGCCTATAAATAATAATAGGCCTAAATTAAGGCCTATTATTTATTGAAAAAGATAAAAACTAGTTTTTTTTAGAATCCATGTTCATAAACATTTTCCAGCCAAAAACGATCCCAGAAACAATAGTGAATAAAATCGCCAATATAGACGCCCAAAGTACCCAATCGTTATTTAGTTCACCACCCATGGTGACCTCCTTTGTTTTAGGTTAAACAGAATAATAGCTAACCCGCTTAATAAAAAACAGGCTAGTTCTGGATAGCCTACTGACCACCACCTAATTGGTGAACATAGACTGCTAAACGCTTAATATTTACATCAGCATCAGGCAAACGCTCTCTGAAAGAAGGCATTACTGCCTGGCGACTACCTTCAATCTGCTGACCTACGCCATATTTAATGGTGTAGATATAAGAGTCAAGGACAGAGGCCTGCAGATTACCCGGTACCCCCTGGAAACGGAAAACCTGATCCGCTAGATTTGATGCGCCGGCTGCGGCCAAAGGCTTACCCGCTGGACCATGACACGCCATACACAATCCCTTGCCGTTATATAACGCTTTGCCAACAGCAAATTCAGCATTTTCGCCTTCACCATTAGCCAAGGCTAATGAATACTCTGCAACCTGCACCACTTCTTCATCCGTAAGGTTACCCATCATGCCACGCGCAGGCATATTACCTACACGCCCATGAATCATTGCCGCTTCAATATCCTTAACTGTACCGCCCCATTGCCAATCATCGTTAGCAAGGATGGGGAAGTTAGGATTACCTGCACCTCCCCAACCATGACAAGCCATACAATAATCACCAAATAATACTTTTGAAGTGTTTACCGCATATGCACGCAAATTATCATCGGCTAGAATTTCTGTAACATCCAACGTTCTAAGCTGCTCTTCTTCAGCAGCAAAGGTTCTTTGACGCCAGGCTTCAAGCTGAGCTTTGCTTTCCTTATACTCCCCAACCGCCGTCCAGCCAGCCAGGCCCTTTGTATGGCTATTTGCTAACGGAATAGTTGGATAATAAAGTGCATAAAAAATAATCATTACAAAACCAGCGTAAAACGCTAGCATCCACCAAAGGGGAGGCGGATTATCCAATTCACGGATATCCTCGTCCCAAATATGCCCCGTGTTGCCTTCATCAGGCCATGGATTATGTTGTGCCATACTTATTCTCCTCAAAATAATCAATCGTCATCAAGTACTTTATATTTTTGCTCTTCAAGCTCTTTGCGTCTACTTGGTTTTAGCGCCCACCAAAAAGTTATCGCCATACCAAAAAATATAAGTACCGTTACAATCAGTCCAGCCCAATCGTGGCCGGTCATCGCAGCCCAATCAGTGCTGAAGTAGTTTTGCTTATCACTCACGGTAAACCTTACTGTCGTCTAGTCTAACCATTGTCCCAAGAACCTGCATATAGGCTACAATCGCATCCATTTCTGTTTTTCCACGGATATGATCTTGTGCCAGCGCAATCTCGGCATCAGTATAAGGAACACCAATTCGACGCAAAGCTGTTAGGCGACGTTCCATATCACGCTTAATACCGAAAAAGCTGGTTTCAATGCTATTTTCAGCTAACCAAGGATAAGCTGGCATAACAGATTCCGGCACTAGGTCTTGAGGACGCAATAAATGCATAACATGCCATTCATCAGAGAACTTACCGCCTACACGTGCCAAATCAGGACCGGTACGTTTTGAACCCCATTGAAATGGATGATCATACATTGACTCGGTGGCCAAAGAAAAATGTCCATAACGTTCACGTTCATCACGGAACGGACGAATCATTTGTGAGTGACAAATATAACAGCCTTCACGAATATAAATTTCACGTCCAGCTAACTCTAAAGGAGTATAAGGGCGAACACCGTCGCCTGCTTTCCAGTCTGAACCCCATGAACCGTTGGCATTTTTGTAGATCAAGCGCTTGTTTTCACTACCTTGCGCCAATACCACTCTACCCTCTTCATCAAGTTCAAAAGAGCGCTCCCAAACTAACTCTGGGAATTTTTCGTTTTTAACGTTACCGTACTTGTCGGTTTTCTCAGTGTAATCAACAGCTGACTTGAGATAGAACAGAGGTACGATTTGAACAATACCCGCAATTGACACTACGAAAGCGGTAGCCAACATCAGCGCAAAAATATTACGCTCTGAACGATCCTGGAAATTTTTTGGTTTTTCATCTGCCATGAGTTTCTGCTCCTCAACTCATTAATCGATAGGGTGAGCTTGTACCCTCACCCCTCTTCTATTTTAAGCCTGTGCAGTGACCGCACTGGTCTGTCTTGCCTTTGCCATTCTTAGTGTCATTACAATGTTATATAACATCACAACGGCACCAGAAGTAAACAACAGTCCACCGATAGTGCGCATTACATAATAAGGGTGCATTGCCGCTACAGACTCAGCGAAGGTATAAGCCAACATGCCGTACTCGTCATACGCACGCCACATTAGACCTTGCATAATGCCTGATACCCACATCGCAACGACATAAAGTACCGTACCAATAGTCGCTAACCAGAAATGGAAGTTGATTAATTTCATCGAGTACATTTCTGTATTCCACAACTTCATCACCATGTGATAGATCGCACCGATGGAAACCATCGCAACCCAACCTAGAGCACCGGAGTGAACATGACCAATTGTCCAGTCAGTATAGTGAGAAAGTGCATTCACAGTCTTCGCAGACATAACTGGACCTTCAAACGTCGCCATCGCATAGAAAGCCAATGACATAACTAGGAAGCGAAGGATATAGTCGGTACGCAGACGATCCCAAGCGCCCGATAGGGTTAACATGCCGTTCAATGCACCACCCCATGAAGGAATGATCATAGCAAGCGAGATAACCGCACCAAGTGAACCCGTCCAATCAGGTAGCGCTGTGTATTGAAGGTGATGCGCACCCAACCATACATAACCAAACATTAAAGCCCAGAAATGGATTACAGATAGGCGATAAGAGTAAATAGGACGCTGTGCTTGCTTCGGAACGAAGTAGTACATAATCGCCAAGAAGCCCGCTGTTAGGAAGAAACCAACCGCGTTATGACCCCACCACCACTGAATCATCGCATCTTGAACACCACTGAATAGGGAGTAGGATTCAAATAGGGAAACAGGGATAGCTAGACCATTTACAATATAAAGGTAGGTGATCATAATCATCATACCTAGGAAGAACCAGTTCGACACGTAAACGTGTGAATGCGTTTGCTTGTTACGGTTTGCGATCGTCATTACAAAGTTAAAAGTGTATAACACCCAAACTAAGGCAACAGCAATATCCAATGGCCAAATTAACTCGTGATATTCCTTACCTTGAGTCATACCCATTGAAAGCGTGATTACACCAAGCAACAAACCTATAGTAAATAGAATAGCGGTTACCCATGCTAAACCGTTGCTATAGAGCCTTAAGCCATTTGTACGTTGAACCGTGTAGAAGGCTGTTGCCATCAAAGTCATACCACCAAAAGCAAAAATTACTGTGTTGGTATGCATTACACGAAGACGCGCGAACGTGATTTCAGCAATATCAAAGTTCAATGCTGGCCATGCTAACTGGGCTGCTGCTAAAGTACCCATCATAGTACCCAGCACCAGAAACACAACCGCAAGAACGGTCAAATACTTGACCACTCCGTCGTCATATTGAGGTTTTGTCATTGTAGTATCCATCAGTTGGATTCCCCTTATAGTCTTAAAGTTAAACCCCTGCCCAATTGATCTTTTTATCGCCAACTAGTTCAGAGACTCCTCGATGCCCAATTATAGGCTTTTGTAGCCTCATTGCTATTCAAAACGCAAAAAACTTAATCTGCATCAAGATTGTTACGTTTGACGTTTAAAAACCAAGAGCAGGTAGCCGTTTTTAAAAAATCTTTCAAATTATCCAATAAACAACGCGGTAATTAAACTAAAAAAATTTTATGACCTTGTAATAACTTTGCTATAACTCGCTCGTACAACATGGTTATTAAACTACTAAGCCATTAAATAACGCTGCTTGAATCAAAATCTAAGCTTTAAAATCATGCAAAAAGCTCTTTTTTTCAGTATGATTAACTTTTCTCAGTTTTGGTAGATAAATAAAATGCGCTGTGCAACTATTGAACGCAACACCCTAGAAACCCAAATAAAAATCGAGATAAATCTTGATGGAACCGGTAAAGCAAACTTAAATACAGGCGTTCCTTTTTTTGAACACATGCTTGATCAGATTGCCAGGCACGGTTTAATCGACCTTGATATCAGCGCTATCGGCGACCTGCATATTGACGACCATCACACTGTAGAAGATGTCGGCATTGCTCTAGGTCAAGCGCTTAGACAAGCAGTGGGGGACAAAAAAGGCATCGCACGTTATGGCCACGCCTATGTACCCTTAGATGAGGCGCTTTCTCGAGTAGTGATTGATCTTTCAGGACGCCCTGGCCTGTCGATTCATGCTGACTTTACTCGTGCCCAGATCGGTAGCTTTGAGACAGAACTCGTCGCTGAATTTTTTCAAGGTTTTGTAAATCATGCTCAAGCCACCTTGCACATTGATAACTTGCGTGGACACAACGCTCACCACCAGGTTGAAACCATTTTTAAAGCCTTTGGTCGTGCCTTACGCATGGCCTTATCGGCTGACGATAGAATGGCCGGAATACTGCCTTCAACTAAAGGGAGCCTATAAGCCATGAACCGCAAACAGATTGTGGTAGTGGACTATGGTATGGGAAATTTAAGGTCGGTTGCGAAAGCTGCGGAACACGTTGCCCAACAAAAAGCAGATATTCTTGTTAGCCAAAACCCCATCGACATCGCTAACGCAGACGCTGTTATTTTTCCGGGTCAAGGCGCGGCTAAAGCATGCATGCAAGCATTAAACGAAACCAGCATGACCGACCCTGTTATCCAAGCCGCTGAAACCAAACCTTTTCTGGGCATATGCATGGGCCTGCAGGTCTTGATGACCTATAGCGATGAAAACCAAGGGATTCCGTGCCTGGATGTCATACCAGGCCTGGTTAAACGCTTTGATAAAACACGTTTCCCTGATTTAAAAATACCCCATATGGGTTGGAACCAAATACACCAAACCCAAGACCATCCCCTGTGGCATGGCATTGCTAGCGCTAGTCGGTTTTATTTTGTACATAGTTACTTTGTTAAACCAAAACTAGATCACTATGCAATAGGCGTCACTGATTATGGAGAAGAATTTACTTCGGCCATTGCGCACAATCAATTATTTGCAATTCAAGCTCACCCTGAAAAAAGTGCCGATGCCGGACTTCAGTTATTTAAAAACTTTATAAACTGGAATGGCGCCTGAGCCAATGCTTTGGAAAAATTAGGAAAAAATATGTTACTTATACCTGCAATCGATTTAAAAGACGGCCAATGTGTTCGTTTACGCCAAGGCCTTATGGATGATGCCACAGTATTTTCATCAGACATCCTCGCCATGGCTGAGCGCTGGGTAACCCAAGGCGCACGTCGATTACATATGGTTGACTTAAACGGTGCGTTTGAAGGCAAACCTGTTAATGGGGACGCGGTTTATCAAGTGCGCAAAGCCTATCCAGACCTGCCGATTCAGATTGGCGGGGGTATTCGTGACCTTGCGACGATCGAAGCTTATTTAAGCGCGGGGGTTAGTTATTGCATTATCGGCACCCAAGCGGTTCACAATCCTAAGTTCGTGGCGCAAGCTTGCAAAGCCTTTCCAGGTCATATTATGGTTGGACTCGATGCCAAAGACGGTTATGTCGCGATTAACGGCTGGGCTGAAGTTACTAAGCACTTGGTTAGCGATTTAGGCAAACGCTTTGAAGATGATGGCGTTGAGGCGATTATCTACACAGATATAGGTCGTGATGGCATGATGCAAGGGGTTAATATTGAAGCTACCCAAGCCCTTGCACGCGCCCTAACTATTCCTATCGTTGCTTCCGGTGGCATTACCAATCTTGACGACATTAGAGCCCTAGCCAAAATTGAACGCGATGGCGTGGTAGGCGCCATAACTGGGCGAGCTATCTATGAAGGTACTTTAGATTTAGCTAAAGCTCAAGCGCTTGCAGATAGACTCACTCAACAGCTGGAGCAAGTCTAATGGGATTAGCAAAACGCATTATCCCCTGTTTAGACGTTGATAACGGCCGGGTAGTCAAAGGTGTACAATTTGTTGAAATGCGTGATGCTGGCGATCCAGTTGAAGTCGCTAAACGCTACGACCAACAAGGCGCGGACGAAATCACCTTTTTAGACATCACCGCCAGCTCAGATAACCGCGACACCATCGTACATGTGGTAGAACAGGTCGCTAGCCAGGTTTTTATTCCACTAACTGTGGGAGGCGGCATTCGCAAGGTTGAAGATGTGCGCCAAATGCTCAATGCGGGTGCGGATAAGGTATCGATCAATACCGCCGCGATTCACAACCCCGAATTTGTCCGCCAAGCGGCTGATTTATTTGGTTCGCAATGCATTGTAGTTGCGATTGATGCTAAAAAAGTTAGTGCCGACAATGAGCCCAATCGCTGGGAAATCTTTACGCATGGCGGGCGCAAGTCAACCGGTATTGATGCCATTAACTGGGCAATTAAAATGGAAAGTTATGGCGCAGGTGAAATTTTACTGACCAGCATGGACAGGGATGGCACTAAAATCGGCTTTGATCTTGAGCTCACTCGTGCGGTCGCAGATGCCATTAAAATTCCGGTCATCGCCTCTGGCGGCGTGGGTGAACTGCAACACCTCGTTGATGGCGTTAAACAGGGGCATGCCCAAGCGGTGCTAGCGGCTAGCATTTTTCATTTTGGCCAACACACCATAGAAGAGGCCAAACTGGCCATGCAGCAACAAGGCGTGGAGGTTAGGCTATGAGCAAGGTACTTGAACAGCTCGATCAAATACTAGAACAACGTAAAAATGAATCCGCTGACAGCTCTTACGTCGCAAGCCTATACGCTAAAGGCTTGGATAAAATCCTTAAAAAAGTGGGCGAAGAGTCGGTCGAGACCATAATGGCCGCTAAAGACAACGATAATGAACATTTAGTTTACGAAATTGCCGATTTGTGGTTTCATACGCTTGTGCTACTCGCTCACAAAAACCTATCCAGCTCCGAAGTTTTAATCGAACTTGAACGTCGCTTTGGCTTATCAGGTCTTGAAGAAAAAGCGCAACGAACTGAATAAAATACTTAAACAAGATTAAGAGAGATCCTCCTATGCAAGCAGAACCTAGTATATTTACACGCATCATTAACAAGGAAATCCCTGCGGATGTAGTTTATGAAGATGAAAAATGTATTGTCATTAAAGACATTAACCCTCGCGCACGTATTCACCTTTTAATCATCCCCAAAAAGCCTATCCCAACACTTTTTGACCTCAAACCAGAAGATAAAGATTTAATGGGACATATGATGCTACTACTTCCACAGATTGCACAGGCTCAAAATCTAGATGGGTTTAAAACACAAATCCATACTGGCGAGACCGGTGGGCAAGAAGTTTTCCATATTCACATTCATTTACTTGGTAACTAACTCAGTTATTTGCTATCATTCAACGCTTACAAAAACTCAATCCTAAAAATAAAGTCTGGAGAAAAAAATGGGCATTAGCATTTGGCAATTATTAATTATTCTCGCTATTGTTTTAGTGATTTTTGGTGCAAAACGCTTAAAAAACGTTGGCTCGGATCTTGGTGGTGCCATCAAAGGCTTTAAAAAAGCGGTAAGCGAAGATGATGAAAAAAAAGCAGAAGAACAAACTGCTGATGCACAAAAAACCATCGCATCTGAACAAAAATCTGACAATGTATTTGACGCTCAAGCGACTGAAAAAAAGACTGAAGCCGACACAGACAGCAGTAAACCAAAAGTTTAATCGCTCTTTTAGCCTCATCATTTAGGATGAAACATGTTTGATTTTGGTTTTCTTGAAATTGTGGTGGTATTAATTATCACCCTATTGGTTGTTGGACCCGAGCGCATGCCTGAAGTTGCGCGTAAGGCGGGCCAGATGGTTGCCAAGTTCCGCAACTTTATCAACTCGGTGAAAGATGATACCAATCTTCGTGATACTGTGCGCGAACTTCAAGAAGCCGTTGACCTTAAAGAACAACAAAAACAATTTGAATCAATTCAGCAAGACCTTTACAAGGGTTTCGATGATGTTCGAGACCAAATCAACTTTGATGAGCTTGAGCGCCCATTTGGTCAAAACACGACTGAACCAACACAAAAAGACATTGAACAAGCGCAACGTCAACTTGAATCCACGGATGATGTTGCGACACCAAAAGAAACAACACCCAATGCACCTCCAGTCGATAATGACAAGCCTAAAACCTAAGACTTACCACTATGAGTAAAACAGCCCTACCCCCTAGCGATCAAGAAATGTCCTTGGTTCAGCATTTGCTAGAACTTAGAAATGCTGTAGCCAAGTCAGTGATTGCGGTTTTAGTGCTGTTTTTAATTTTATTTCCGTTTGCGAATGACATCTATACCTATATCGCTGACCCCTTAACGCGCTTTATGCCAGAAGGCAACAGCATGATTGCTGTGGGTGTGGCCTCCCCTTTTTTAACCCCCTTCAAGTTGAGCTTGGTATTAGCCATTTATTTAGCAATGCCCTATCTACTCTATCAACTATGGAGTTTTATTGCCCCTGCACTCTATAAACACGAACGCCAGCTCGTCGCGCCTGTTTTATTTTTTAGTTCATTTTTGTTTTATGCCGGCGGCGCGTTTTCCTATTATGTAGTTTTCCCGCTGGTGTTTGGCTTCCTATCGCAAACCGCGCCTGAAGGCGTCACCATTGCAACAGATATTTCGTTATACCTCGATTTTGTTATAAAAATGTTCTTTGCCTTTGGTATAGCGTTTGAAGTACCCGTTATTACTGTATTGTTAATCTTAACGGGCATGGTTAAACCCAGGGCCATGTCCCACGCACGCCCCTATGTTATTGTCGGCGCTTTTGTTTTAGGCATGTTACTGACGCCTCCCGATATTATTTCGCAAACCCTGTTAGCCGTCCCCGTCTGGCTACTCTATGAATTAGGTATTGTGGTGGGTACCTTTATTCTAAAACGCAAAGGCATAGATCCGAATGGCGATAGCTATGAAGCCGAACCAGAACCCTCGAGTGCAACTTATGCGACTAAAACAGACAAGGACGGCTTTGACAATCGTTATGCTGAGCAAAACAAAGATATCAATCCGCATCAAGTAAAAGCAGCACAACAAGCGGCTGAAAAAAAGGCTGAACAAGCCAAGTCACAACAAACACCTGTTGATGATGATTTCGATTTTGACGCAGAATTTGATAAGATTGATGCTGAAATGGAAAAACTGAGGAAAGAAGCCGAACAACGTGAGCAGCAAAAGAATGCAAATACAACGCGACCTGACACAGCTGACGATGAAAACTCGACCCCTAAGTCAGAAGAAAAACCTAAATAGCCCAAACCAACCAGTACCATCACCACCAGGCCTGGTTGTGATGGTACTTGCTGTACTTGGGTTTTTCCCTATCCAATTAATGGCACAAAGCCCACTAAAAGATCACCCTTCAGCCTATCTTGCTTTACATGCTGATGATCCCATCGACTGGCAGCTCTGGTCCCCACAAATCCTAACCGATGCACAGCAACAAAATAAATTGATTTTTATTTCCTCTGGCTATTTTGCCTGCCATTGGTGTCATGTCATGCACCAAGAAAATTACAAAAACCCATCCGTAGCAACACGCCTTAACCAGGATTTCATTTCAGTTAAAGTCGACCGTGAACTCACCCCCGACCTAGACGATTACCTACTCAACCGATTACGCCAAGCAACAGGCCAAGCTGGCTGGCCTTTACATGTCATCTTGACCCCACAGGGTTATAGTTTCAGTGGTTTTGTTTACCAACCAACCGAAACACTACTGCAAACCCTCAACTTAGTTAGCTATTGGTGGCAAAATGAAGCCGACACAATTAATCGACTTGCCCAACCACACAGCCAGCAGCCCACTGCTTTAAGTACCCTCAACCGAGGGCAACTGCAACAAGCGATTAATCAGTCGCTTCCCGATTTAATTGATAATTTCGATGGTGGCTTACAAGCGATTCAAAAATTTCCGCATAGCCCTTTACTTAAATACCTTCTGCTTGCGCCCAATATTGACCAAGACACACAAGAATGGCTCAAACTGACCCTTGAACAGATGCAAACCGAACATCTTTTTGATCACATCCACTATGGTTTTTTTCGCTATACCGTCGATCCCAACTGGCAAGAACCTCACTTTGAGAAAATGCTCTACGACAACGCACAGCTTGCTGAGTTATTTTTTATTGCTGGACACCGCTTCGAACGACCGGACTTTACCAACACGGCACAAAACACACTCCACTATATAGAACACGCTTTAATAAGCCCGATTAGTGGCTTGGCCAAAGCCAGTCAATCAGCTATCGACCACCAAGGTATTGATGGCGGTCGTTACCTATGGTCACGCCAACAGCTAAAAGACCAGCTAAACAAAGAAACCTTCGAGCTTGTTAGACAGGCCTGGCTGCTCGACAACCCCGCCCCTTTTGATTTAGGCTGGCTGCCAAAAACCTTAAACCATCCATCCTGGCAAACCATCCGGTCACAACTTTCAGAACGCCCAAGCCTAACTGACGATAAAAAAATTGTTAGCTGGAATGGGTTGCTTTTATCCGCGTATGCCAGAGGCTATCAGGTAACAAAAAACCCCGCCTACGCACTCAAAGCTAGTGGTATAGCAGAAGGGCTTATTCGACTACTTCAACAACCCAATCCTCCGCGAGCACTCAGTGATAAAGGAGGCTTATTCGGCCAAGCCACGCTTGAAGACTACGCCTATAGCCTTGCCGGACTCCATCTTTGGCAGACGCTCAATGACCTTGATTACCAGCCCTGGATTGATGCATTACGCGCTCAGGCCTACCAGCACTTTTACCACCAAGAAGGCTGGCTAGCCAGTCGTGAGAGCCTTCTACCAGGTCAACAAATACCAGGCAGTCTAGCCGATTTAGCTACCCCTTCTTCCAGTGCCATTTTAGCCTGTGACCAAGAGATAGCTATTAAGATCCAGGCAGGATTTTCTCCTTGGCAATATGCCAGTTACCTAACCTACCAGCGTTGTCAATAAACAATGGGGTTTATAATTATTGGCGTTGTGCTACTCGCCATTATCAGCTTTGTACCACAATGGTGGACCCAATGGATATTAAAAAAACATAGCCAACCCCACCCAAACTTACCCGGAAGCGGCGCCGAGTTTGCTGAACATCTACTCAAAAAATACCACCTTAATGATGTGAGGCTAGAAGAAATTGCTCAGGGTTCCGCCACCGGCGATCACTACGACCCAATTGACAAGGTGGTACGCTTATCCAGCGCTAACTATCACAGTAACTCGCTTACGGCCATCGTGACCACCGCACATGAAATCGGTCATGCCATCCAACACCAACAACAGTACGAACCGCTATTAACTCGAACGGAAATGGTCGAACGATCACTGTGGTTACAAAAATTCAGCGGTATGGCTTTGCTTGCTACCCCCATTCTTATCCCGTTACTTCATACACCCATGATTGGCCTTATTACCTTTGGCGCGGGTTTTATTGCAATGGGTATTCCGGTTTTGATTCATCTCTCTACCCTACCTGTTGAGCTCGATGCCAGTTATAAACGCGCACTACCCTTGCTAGAACAGGGCGCATATCTTGATAAAAAAGATATGCGCCGCGCCCGCCATATTCTAACCGCCTGTGCCTTCACCTATGTCAGCGCTAGCTTAGCCAGCCTATTTAACTTATGGCGATGGTTTAGCGGGTGGCGTCGTTAAAACCAAAACCGACAACCCCTTGCGTTTTAGCTAAAAATTTGTTATTTTTAAATCAATAAAATTAACTAGAGGTTGTGATTTATGTCATCTACAGCGCTTAGCATTCAACAGCTCACGCCAGGCCAAAACCTAGAGAGCTATTTACGCACTGTTCGCACGCTTCCTCAGCTTAATGCCGAGGAAGAGATGGCACTTGCAGAGCGTCTCTATTACCATCAAGACCTTGAAGCTGCGCGTCAGCTCATTCTTGCTTCCTTACGTTATGTGGTGCCGGTGGCACGCAGCTTTAACGGCTATGGCCTACCCTTAAGTGACCTTATTCAAGAAGGCAATATCGGTTTAATGAAAGCGGTAAAGCGCTTTAACCCAAATGAAAACGTACGCCTTATGACGTTTGCCGTGCATTGGATTCGGGCTGAAATTAATGAGTTTGTCATTAAAAACTGGCGTATTGTTAAAACCGCTACCACTAAAGCACAGCGCAAATTGTTTTTTAAACTTCGCGGCGCTAAAAGCTCACTGGCTTGGTTTAGCGACAAGGATGCTGATCGTGTTGCCGAGGAGTTGGGCGTAACCCGCGCTGATGTATTAGAAATGGACAGCCGATTATATGGCAAAGACATTCAAGTAGACATGACAGCAGACGAAGAGGATGAGCGAGGATATAGCTCACCGATTCTAATTAGCCACGAATTGGACCCTGAAACCCATTGGGTACGTGAAACCGAAGATCAACGTCAAACTGACCTTATGCAGGCGGCGTTAAAAAAGCTGGATGAGCGCAGCTTAGATATTATTCGCTCACGCTGGTTAGGCGAAGAAAAGCTGGGTTTAAAAGAACTGTCTGAAAAATACGGTGTTTCAATGGAACGCATTCGCCAAATAGAACAGCAAGCGATGAAAAAATTAAAAGCTACACTGAGCGAAGAACTACAATTCTCCCCATAAACTTCATCCAACTTAACTAGCCTAAAGCCAATAAAAAATCCCGCTTTGGCGGGATTTTTTATTTACACAGCTTTTTATAAAAAACGCTATCGCATATTTAAAACGGCCAGGCCTGCTTGTGGACCGCGACCGCAACAAGATAAAACAAAACACCGAGCGCTAAAACCCAATAAAGCGCTTTAGCCCCCCGCGTTTTAGCAAACCGAAACGCCATAAGACCTAATCCAATATAAACAATCAGTCCCAATACTTTTGCTAGTATCCAAGGATCAGAAAAACTAAACCCGGTCATCACCACAACCGCAACGGCAGATACAATCAATAAGGTATCCACAATATGCGGTAGGATTTTAACCGGCTTTTTGCTCACCCAATTCTGTTGAAATATATGCCCAATACCCCGTCCAAAAAAACCGATAATACTCAGTAGCACGGCCACCTTATGAAGCGTAATTAAACCCACAACCATCCTTAACTCCTTGATTTTAATTGATTTTGAAGCTCATCTAGCGTAATATTTACCACCCCTTTTTTATCACGACTCGGCCCTTTAAACACCTCTTGAGCAGCCCATGCATGGCCATGAACCACTTCAAAGGTTGCAGGAATTTTACCCTCTTTTCGACTCTGCTCATACTCACCAAGCATTCGATTAAACTTATTTTTTCCTGTTAAAAAACGAGAACGCTGTTGCTGGGCATTGGTTGCACCAATAGCTTTTAAATCACGAATAACATCAATCGGCTTGGCGTAGGTTAGGGTATAACGCTCAACATCCATCACAGGCTGACCAAAACCAGCTCGTACCAACGCATCACCTAAGTCATGC
Organism: Thiomicrospira sp. R3; assembly: GCF_029581415.1. Classification (GTDB taxonomy): domain Bacteria; phylum Pseudomonadota; class Gammaproteobacteria; order Thiomicrospirales; family Thiomicrospiraceae; genus Thiomicrospira. Next base: position 650,644 of record NZ_CP121121.1, read on the forward strand.
ATATCCACAAACGGGCTTAGCCGAGAATGGCCTGCTTCACCTTCAACCGCCACCCAAGCCTTACGCAATTCTTTTAAGGTATCCGGCCCCAAGGAACTCAGCATTAACAAACCTTCTGGCCTTAAAACTCGTCGAATCTGCGTTAAGACCGCATCTAAGTCATCACACCATTGCAACATAAAATTCGTTACGACCAAGTCCTGACTCGCATCAGCAAACGGCAAACTATAGGCATTAGCCTGAATAAAGCACACCTTGGCGGAAGGGCTTAGCCAGCGTGACCACCAGGCCTGGTGGTCGCGCTTCTGTTTACATCGAAACCGAGCTCTCGACAACATAGCATGAGACAAATCCACCGCGCTCACTAAGGCTTGTGGATAACGCTCCCAAAGTTTTTCGGTTAAAAACCCTGTACCTGCGCCCAAATCGACAACTCGCCGAACATCGAGCTTAATTAAATCTAATCGTTGATCTAATTCTTCGGCCGTTAACTTCTGCAAAACCGCCGCTTCATCATACTGTGCAGCGGCTTTAGTAAAGTGGTGTCTTACAACTGAAAGGTTCATCATAAGCGGTGGATTAGTTTTTTCCATGGTTGGCTTTTAAAAAGCTCAAGATCGCATCAGCCGTCTGATCGGGATGAGAGAAAAACGGAACATGCGCCGCACCCTCGATTACAGCAACCTGTGCATTAGGCTGACAGCTTAACAATAACTTTGTCATCGCCAAAGGAATTAACGGATCATTTTCACCTAAAACCCATAAAGTCGGCGACTTTAATTGTGCTAACTTATCGCGCATGTCTATATCACGCAACAGATTTAGACCCTGCTGCAAACCTGCAAGGCTAGGCAATTGACGATTTTCCATCTGCGATAGAAAATGTTTTATTAACTGGCGAGCACCATCACCGCCTTGCAATTGCAACGTCCAAAAATGCTTAAGCAGCGCAGCACTATCCAGACCGACCGTCTTAATAAAATCTGACATCAGCGGGACGGAAACCCCATAGTGCCAATCATCTGCCTGCACAAATCGAGGCGTTGACGCAAGACAAATTAACGATGTAATCTTATCTGGGTAACACAAAGCCAATTGCTGCGCCATTAAGCCACCCAGCGACCAGCCTAATAAATGCGTCTGTTCAGGCATAGCTTGGTTTAATTCATTTAACCAGGCCTGGTTGAGTTGCTCATCAGGTCTGGTTTTTAAAGCTGCACTTTCACCAAAACCAGGCAAATCGATTAACGTGACCTTAAAGTCATGCGCTAAATATTCTTTAGCCCAATCACGCCAGACCGCACTCTGTGCCCCCCAACCATGTATAAGCGTTAAAGATTCACCTTGACCAAACTGCTCAGTATAAAGTGGTCGATTTGTTTTGCTCACAGGTTTCTCGCTAGTTAGTTTAGTTGTCGAGATTGTAACGATTGATCCCACTCAAGGCTAGCTTAAACAACAATAAAACCATGAATTTAACTCGATTAAAGGCCTGTTCACAAATATTTAATAGATATTTGTGAATATAAAGCTATTATTTATTTTACTTGGTGTTACAATTAATTCGCGTCATTAAGTTTGATGGCGGATTAAATGTTTTATTTTGAGGTAGTTATGTCAGATTTAGTTACAGGCACCGTTAAATGGTTTAACGATGAAAAAGGTTTCGGTTTTTTAGCACAAGAAAATGGTCCAGATGTATTCGTACACTTCCGCGCCATCAACGGTACTGGCCGTAGAACCTTAGCTGAAGGTCAAGCAGTGACTTTCAACATCACTGAAGGTGATAAGGGCTTACAAGCGGAAAACGTTAACGCTCTTTAATCTAAAGTTCGTTGCACCAGACTCGTGTTGATGCAGCCGAAACCGTGAATTTGAGTTATCAGCTTCACGGTTTTTTTATATCCAAAATATCCCTCCTCCAAGTGTTACTTAGTATTTTCTAAACATTTTAGTCCCGCTCAATTATACTAATGAGGTTGTTTTAAATAATCTATACATACTAAAGGAGAAGACATGCGCATTTTTCAAATTTGGCTAATCAGCTTAGCCGTATTTTTGGGACTAGGCCACTCAGCTCACGCCCAAACGCTCAAACCGGTTAAAGAGATTCAAGGCGCTAGCCAAGACCGTTTTCCCGGTGATCCCGCCAGCCATAAAGTGGTTTATATGTTTAACCAGGCAGATAACGACTACCAAACCAGTATCTTAAACTCAATTCAAGCCATGCTAAGAGTGTACGAAGATGATGTAGAAATTGCGGTAGTAGTGATTGGCCCCGGTATTCATGTATTAGCCAATAAACCGCAACGTGAAGTCGATTCGCTTATTTATGATCGTGTTGAAAGCTTCGCACTTGATTACAATGTCCGCTGGATTGCCTGCGGAAGCACCATGAACACCCTTGGCTGGCAACATGAAGATATCCGCCCCTTCGCAGAATATGTCGAAGTAGGCGCTTCAGCGCTGATGGAACTACAATCAAATGGCTTTGCTTTTATCGCTTGGTAAACACAGAATTACCTAGAAGCCATAACAAGCTGGTTACGCCTTGCTCTTTTGCCTGATACAGGGCGTACTCCAGTGTTTTAAAAACAAAAAGTAATTAAGATATTTTTTTAGGTTCATAATTTCTCTGTATCCCAAAGGCTAGACACCAATTATTAACTGCTGCAATTCTTGTAATAGATCATTTATTTGGTTATCCGTGTGCGCTGCGCTTAACGTAATACGCAAACGCGCTTGGTTTTTCGCCACAGTAGGATAACGAATAGCCGCCACCCAAAATCCCTTTTGCTGTAACGCTTCGCTCCATGCTAGCGCGGTTTTTGCATCATATAACATCACCGGCTGAATCGGACTGGATGAATCCAGCAGGTTCAAACCCATCTGCTGCGCGCCTTGGCGAAAACGCAAAATATTCGCCCGCAACAGCCCGCGCAAATCATTCGCCTCTTGCACACGTTTTAATGCCTCACGGGTAGCTAACGCATTGAGGGGAGACATGGCGGTGGTGTAAATAAACGGGCGTGCAAACTGGATTAAACTTTCGATCAACACGTTAGAGCCAGCAACAAACGCACCACTGGTGCCAAAGGCTTTGCCAAATGTGCCCACTAAAATACGATCACCCTTAATCGGTAGGTTAAAATGACTAAAGCTACCCCGTCCCTGCTCACCCAAAACCCCTAAACCATGCGCATCATCAACAAACAACCAGGCCTGGTGCTCGGTTGCCAAGGCATTCAGTTGGCTAAGATCGGCCAAATCACCATCCATACTAAACACACTATCACTGACCACCAAGGTCGTTTGCTCGCTAACGGCTAAGCGACGACCTAAAGCAGCATAATCACAATGTGGATAACGCTTAAAATCAGCGCCCGATGCTAGGGCACCATCAATTAACGATGCATGGTTTAACTTATCCGCTAAAATCAAATCGCCTTTTTGCATGAGGGTTTGCTGCACAGCAAGATTCGCCATATAACCGGTAGAAAATAGCAGACAACGCTCAACGTCTAGCCAATCCGCTAATTCGTCTTCGAGTAAATGGTGGTGAAGATGATGCCCGGTGACCAGATGGGCCGCACCCGCCCCCCAACCCGCGCTGGAGTCCGCGCAGACCGCTGCCTTAATCGCTGGATCTGAAGCCAAACCTAGATAATCATTGGAACAGAAATTAACCATCGCGCGACCGTTAATTTGCATTAGAGGCTGTTGGGGGGAAAGCGCCAGAGGCCGCTGGCGATAAAGTGATTGCGCTCGACGCGCATCAAGCCGAGCTTGAAAACGCGAGGCAATCGAGGGTTTCATGCTAATGGCTGCGCCATTGCGTAAGGGTTTTGTCTAGCACCTGGGCGGCATAATCGCCACTGATATAAGCCCGACCCATCGATTTAAGCAATACCAAACGCACCACCCCCGCCTGGACTTTTTTATCGCCCGCCATATAGCGCATAAAATCTTGATTAGACAGTGCGTTAGGCGGGTAAACAGGCAGTCTAGCGCGGCTAAATAACTGCGCAATTCGTGCCACATCCTGCTCACTGAGATCGCCTAATAGCTGCGACATATAGGCCGCTTGCATCATACCCGCACTGATCGCTTCGCCATGCAACCAACTGCCATAACCCATGCCTGCTTCAATCGCATGGCCAAAAGTATGGCCTAGGTTTAATAACGCACGCTGCCCCTGCTCGGTTTCGTCTGCCGCGACAATATCCGCCTTGTTTTGACACGAACGCTCAATCGCCTGCGCCAATAAAACCGGATCACGCGCCAACAAGCCCTCAAGGTTACTTTCCAACCACTCCAAAAACGCAAGATCACGGATTAAACCATACTTAATCACTTCAGCCAGACCTGCTGATAACTGACGATCATCCAAGGTATTGAGCGTATTAGTATCAATCACCACTGCTTGAGGCTGATGAAAAGCACCAATCATGTTTTTACCCTGAGGATGGTTGACCCCGGTTTTGCCGCCGACCGATGAATCAACCTGGGATAACAAGGTAGTAGGAATTTGAATAAACGCCACCCCACGCTGGTAAGCCGCTGCGGCAAAACCGGTCATATCACCAATCACCCCGCCGCCTAATGCCACCAGGGTCGATTTGCGATCAAAATACGCGCCAATCAGTTTATCAAAAACCTTATTTAACACTTCAAGGCTTTTATACTGTTCGCCATCGGGCAAAATAACCCAATCCAACTTAAAATCGCTAAACAAGGCTTTACAAACCTCCAGATAAAGAGGCGCTACCGTTGTGTTGGTCACAATCATCACCTGTGAACCTTTAACAAAAGGCTTAACCAATTCAGCTTGGCTTAAAAGGTCTTGGCCGATAAAAATAGGGTAACTGCGGTCGGCTAAATCAACATTCAGAGTAATCAAAACTTGTCCTTTAAATTTTATTGCGTTAAAGGCTAAACTACGCCCTTCGACTCGAGAATTTCATGGATATATTTAACAACCCGATAAACCGACACCTGCTGAGTTTCCACCACCAAGTCAGCGAGCTCCATATAGATAGGATCACGGGTTTCCAACAAATCACGAATCACCTGCTCGGGGTTATCCGCTTGTAATAACGGGCGATTGCGGTCGTTTTTAGTGCGTTGAATCAACGACTCCACACTGGCGCGTAAATAAACCACATAACCACGGGAGCGCAAAGCACGGCGATTTTCTTCACGCAGAACCGCCCCTCCGCCGGTCGCTAACACGAGATTAGACTGCTGGGTGAGTTCGTCAATCGCTAACACCTCGCGATCACGAAACCCGGTTTCGCCCTCAATATCAAAAATCATCGGAATAGTGACACCGGTTCGCGCTTCGATTTCATGATCACTGTCCAGGAAACTATAGCCTAAACGCTGCGCCAAAAATCGACCCACCGTTGACTTACCCGCGCCCATTGGGCCTATTAAAAATATATTTTGTTTTTGCATCTAATTATTGTATCCAAAATTCATCCTTAAGTTACAAAAACCTTAGCCTTGATCGACTCCATTTGGTAAGATTTAGCCTAAATTTAAATGGATGGAAACAACATGCAAGGCAAACTCTATATTATTTCTGCTCCGTCTGGCGCGGGCAAAACCTCTTTGGTCGCAAAACTATTGCAAAACGACCCCATTATCCGTGTCTCGATCTCCACCACCACCCGCGACCAACGCCCGGGGGAACAAAACGGCGTGAATTATTTTTTTGTTAGCCAAGACACGTTTCAAGCCAAAATAGAAGCGAATGATTTTTTGGAGCATGCCAAGGTGTTCAATAACTATTACGGCACCAGCAAGCATAGCGTGATCCAACAGCTGAATGCGGGACAAGATGTGATTTTAGAAATTGACTGGCAAGGCGCGCAACAGGTACGCAAAGTATTTCCTAACGCCAGCAGTATTTTCATACTACCGCCATCGCGAGAAGAGTTACAACGTCGCCTAACCGGCAGAGGCACCGACTCCGAAGAAGTGATTAATTACCGCATGAGCCAAGCGGTTACAGAAATGTCGCATTATGCAGAGTTTGATTATCTGGTGATCAACGATGACTTTGATACCGCGATTCATCAGCTACACAGCATATTTGTTGCGAACAGATTAAAAACCGACTTCCAAGGCACAAGACACAGCAACCTAATAAACCAATTGATTGCGGGTTAACGGGATTGAAACAACAAAGCGGATGACTTGAATAGCGATGACCAAGCCTACCATCTAATTAACCAATAAGTAGTATTGAATTATAATACCACAAAACAAAAACCCCGCGTTTTACGGCGGGGTTTTGTATCTTAATCAACTGCGGTTTAAGCCGCGATATTGATTAGAAGCTTAGGTTCATACCTAGATATACAGCTTGTGTCGCTTTACCAGCGCTATAAGCGTCTTTATTACCTTTCTGGTTGTTTTTGTCTAAACGACCCACTTCAGCAACTAAAGATGTGCCTTTGCCCAATGCATAATCTAAACCAACTGCAGCGTTAGTAGAGTTTGAAGCATCTTCATAAGATACACGAGAAATTTTAGCACGTGGAGTGAAGTCACCCACTGCCTGAGAAACACCAAATGTCAAACTGTTACCAGTTTTATTGCCACCCTTTTTAGTAGTATTATACATACCAGAAACAACAAGACCAGCTTCAGCGAACTGAATAGTTACACGCTGAACATCTAATTTATTATCAACAAGAGAGTGATCTTTATCAACACGAGTTAAAGCTGCAGCAGCGTATAAACCTTGACGCTTAGAACCGTAAGCTACCGAAGCAGAAATGCCATTATTCAATGCTTGGTCTGCTTCTTTGACAGCAGTAGAAGTTCCAGCGATCGCAAGTTGAACACCACTGAAGCTAGGAGAAATATAAGCAATTACGTTTTCCAGACGGTGCTCACCACCATCTAAACCACCAAAACCATTGAATCTACCTGTGTTGTTACCTAGGTAGACGTTATCGTTAAAACCGTCCGTAGGCTGAATCATGCGTAATGGCGTGTCATGACGACCCATTACTACCGTACCGAAACCACCCGCTAAACCAGCGAAGGTATTACGATTAAATAATTTAGCATCATAATCCTCGTTATGACCAACAGTCCCTTCTAATTGGTAAACAGCAGTTAAGCCGTTACCCAAGTCTTTAGCACCTTTGATACCTAAACGTGAATTACGGTGAATAACGTTAGTACCTTCGTTAGTTACTTTAGTAACACCTAGGTTCATTTGACCGTATAGAGTTGGCGCTTCTGCCATTGCCACTGGTGCTGCGATTGCTGCTGCGATACCCATAGCTAGAATATTTTTTTTCATCTTGTCTTCCTAATTAGTAGTTAAATGATCGACGCTATTCGCTTTCATAGCGAACTTAAAAGCTACTCTACATAAAACAGACTTTTACCGCAAGCGCTGTTTTTGCTAAAACCACATTTTTAAATTATGTGGTTTTTTTACAACACTTGTGCATTTGATTAACGCATGGTCACTAATTCTTCTGAAGAAGACGGGTGAATGGCAATCGTCGCGTCCAAATCGGCTTTGGTTGCGCCCATCTGCACCGCCACCGCAAAACCTTGTAACATTTCATCAGCACCATCGCCAACTATATGAATACCCACAACGCGCTCTTCTTCACCGGTCACCACCAATTTCAAAGCGGTTTTGATTTGATGCTCGGTAAAGGCATAGCGCATGGGGGTAAACACCGAGGTGTAAACCTTTACATTGTTATGGCCGTATTTTAAGCGTGCATCGTGTTCCGCCAAACCGACCGTGCCGACCGGAGGATGCGAGAAAATCACTGTGGGTACGGCATGCAAGTCTAACTTCAAGTGCGGTTTATTGTTGTATAAACGTTCAGCCAAAAAACGACCGGCACGAATCGCTACCGGCGTTAATTGCGGCTGACCGGTGACATCACCGATCGCAAAAATATTCGCCACATTGGTTCTGTGTTCATCATCCACATCAATATACCCACGACCATTAGCCCTAATCCCGACCTTTTCAAGCTCTAACGGTTCAATCAAGGTTGTACGTCCCACCGCCCAAACAACTTGATCAAACCCTTCTAAGTGCTGACCATCTTCGCTTTCAACCGCGATCGAGCCATCCTCGGCTTTAGATAAACGTGCCACTTTAAAATGATACTCTTTATGGATACCGCTGGTAATCATCGCATCGGTTAGGTTTTCGCGGATCATGTCATCAAAACCACGCAAAACCAAATCCTTACGACTTAATAAACTCACCTCGGTGCCCAAAGCTTGGAACACGCCCGCCAATTCAACCGCGATATAACCACTGCCAATCACCGCTACTTTTTTCGGCTGCTCGGTTAAGGCAAAAAAGCCATCCGATGTAATCCCCAACTCACCGCCTTCGGTTTCTTGCGGGATTAAAGGTGTGCCGCCCGGTGCAATCACTATGGTTTCTGCGCTATAGTGTTTGCCATTGACTTCGACGGTATGCGCATCAACAAAACGGCCCCAACCTTCAAGCACATCCACACCCTTGTCTTGCATATACCCTGTGTACCAGGTGTTGATATTGGTAATGTACTGCTCACGTTGTTTAACTAACTTATTCCATGAAAAGCTTTTGACATCCACATCAAAACCAAAATCCGGTGCATCACGCAAGGCTTCGGCAATGTGCGCCCCAAACCACATGACCTTTTTCGGTACACAGCCGATGTTCACACAGGTTCCGCCGATTTTTTTAGCCTCGACTACGGCGCATTTTTTGCCGTATTCTGCAGCGCGTTCAACCACTGACAACCCACCACTACCCGCACCGATTGCGATTAAATCATAATCATAGTTCATTGTATTTTCCTTTTATTTGTAAGCCTGTTGGGTATGTTTATTATCGATAAACAAATAAACACACCCAACAAACCTAAAAAACAAACCTTATAAAAAAGGAGCCTTTCGACTCCTTTTTACGCTTAACGCGCTCTAGCCAACTTGACGCCTAAATTAGTTTTTTAGGTAAGCTTCTAGCTCGTCAGAACCACCGATATGTTTACCTTCGATAAACACTTGTGGCACGGTATCACGATTCGCTACCGCACGTAAAGTACGTGAAGTTAGACCGCTGTTGCTAATCTTAATTTCTTCATACTTAATGCCCGCATCTTCTAGCGCTGCTTTTGCTTTAGCGCAGAATGGGCAACCTACTTTAGTGAAGATAGTCGCAACCGGTGGCTTTTTAGCGCCTGCGTTGATGTAGTTCAACAGGGTATCTGCATCTGAAACTTCAAATGGGTCACCTTCCACTTCAGGTTCGATGAACATTTTTTCAACAACGCCATCTTTAACTAACATCGAATAACGCCATGAACGCTTACCAAAACCTAGGTTGTTTTTATCAACTAACATACCCATACCTTCAGAAAACTCACCATTGCCGTCTGGAAGTAGGATTATGTTGTTAGCTTCTTGGTCTTTTGCCCATTCATTCATCACGAAGGTATCGTTTACAGACAAACACACAATGCTATCCACACCGTTTTCAAAGAAAACCGGCGCTAATTCGTTATAACGAGGTAAATGCGTTGAAGAACAAGTTGGGGTGAATGCACCCGGTAATGCAAAAAGCACAACGGTTTTACCTTTGAAAAGATCGTCTGTAGAGACGTTTACCCATTCACCGTTTTGGCGAGTTGGAAAGGTGACGTTAGGAACGCGTTGACCTGTTTTATCAGCTAATGCCATGTGTTTTTCTCCATAAAGTTAAATAAAAAATAAAAGACGTTGTAAAGAGTTTTTCAAGGCGATAAGGCCAGTTAAGTAACTCGCTTTAGTCTAGTTTAGAGAAAACTTCACTATAAGTGAAATTAAATATCCAAATAAACCTGATAGCCAAAAGCTATCAACCACTAACACAAGCCATTACTGCAAACGACTGCCTTGTAAAGCCTGCATAAACCACTCTAGCTCATTGCGCTCTTGCGCATACTTCATCATTAAACCCAATAAGGCTTGGTCTTCATGTTTTGATGCAATCCGCGCGGACAGCTGAAATTCGTGGTCAACTACACTGCCGTTAAATGCATTTAATTCAATCAACACAGCCGCTACCCCGATATTGTGCAATAGACAGGCCGCCTGCAGCGGTTTTACCGGTTGCCCCGCAGCATCTTGAGCGAGGGTTTGCTGGGCATCGACCTTGTGATCTTCGATAAGAATACGCGCCATCCAGTAGTTCATCTGTGGCTCTTCAGTGCTTTCAAGTACATTCATAAAGATTTCATCCGGCTTTAAATGGTGCTCAGAAATCAGCGTTTGCAGGGTTTTAACAAAAGCCGCACGGTTTGCCGCGTCAAAGTTCAATAAATTCATAACACTATCCACTATTTATACACAAGGATAACAACAGGCTAAATTATACCACCTGAGCGCAAGCATGGCCGCTCGCCCAGGCCCACTGGAAATTGTAACCACCCAAATGCCCAGTGACGTCCAATACCTCACCGATGAAATATAATCCCTGCTGTTTAAACGCTTCAAAGGTTTTAGACGACACCTCATCGGTATCCACCCCGCCCAACGACACCTCAGCCTTGTCATAGCCTGCGGTATTTTCTGGATAAAGCGTCCAATGGGTCAAGGTCTTTGCATAATCCTGAAGCTCTCGATCTGTACAGTCGGACAGGGCTTTATTTAAGGGGTACTTAGCTAACCAGGCCTGGCTAAAATTTTTAGTTAGCGTTTGTGCTAGCCACTTGGCTAGGGGTTGATTTTGGGCTTTGAGTTTTTTAAGTTGATCAAACACCTCTAAATGCGGGAAAAGGTTAATTTCAATGGGCAGACCCGGTTGCCAATAATTTGATATTTGCAGCACGACAGGACCACTTAAACCCTGATGCGTAACTAGCATGGCCTCTTGGAACAGCTGGTTTTGACAACGAATACTCACCTCAAGGCTTAAACCCGCCAACTGCGCAAACCATTCCTTCCACGGTGACTTAAAGACCAAAGGCACCAGGCCTGGTTGTGATTTAATGATCTTTAAGCCAAATTGCTGTGCTAACGCCATACCTAAACCTGTGGCCTTCAGCTTTGGATAGGCCAATCCACCGCTTGCCACCACCAAGGATTGGCAATAATAATCGCCTAGTGAACTGGTTAGACGATACCCATCACCGTCATAGTCCACGCCTAAGACCTGGGCATTTAATTGAATATCGACCCCGGCCCAATCCGCTTCGGTTCGCAGAAGCTGGATAATTTGACCCGCACCCGTTAGAGTAAATAATTGACCGTGCGCGCGCTGTTCATAATCGATACCATGACGCTCAACCAGCTCAATAAATTGCATAGATGAATAGCGTGCCAAGGCTGATTTAACAAAATGAGGATTAGCGCAAATATAATTTTCAGGCTTAACATTAAGGTTAGTGAAGTTACATTTCCCTCCCCCAGACATGCGAATTTTAGCCGCCGCTTTGGGTGCGTGATCCAACACAAGTACCGAACGGCCTCGATAACCTGCTTGCGCAGCACACATCAAACCGGCCGCACCCGCACCAATAATAACGACATCCACCACCTTCATTCTTGGCTTTTCTCTAAGGGCAACCAGGCCTGGTTACGGTGTTTAATTTCTTGCATAATGACATCCAGGCCTGCTTGTGCGCGCTCTGGCTCGCCTTCGACCCCAAGTTCGATAAAACGCTGCCCATTAGCAGCAATATGGGGCAAACTGAACAAGCGGAGTTGCGGGAATTGGCTTTCAAACGTCTCCATAAAGTCAATCCACTCGGATTCCTTACCATCAACCAATTTAATAGCCAGCTCAACGCGTGGTGATTGACTTAGGTCGGCATAATAGGTGTTAAGCACCCACTCCATCATAGACTGAGTCATTTGCGGAAAACCAGGCATAAAGTAATGGCGCTGGATCGAAAAACCCGCTATGCGGTTAAAGAAATTAGGGATAATCGACGCGCCTTGCGGAAAGTCTGCCATTCTCACGCGGTTTGGATAAGCCTCTTCACCAAACTTCGCTTCAATTTCTGCTAGCGCGTCGGGATGACGTTCAATCGGTAAGCCCAAGGCTTGGGCGGCACTTTGTCGGGTTCGATCATCTGGCGTAGCACCAATTCCGCCGCAACAAAACACCACGTCTTGCGTGGCGAAGCTCTGCTTGAGATGATCAACTAAAAGGCGGTTATCATCCCCCAACACTTTAAACCAACTCAAAGCTAAACCACGCGGTTTAAGCAACGCATTCAGGTTAGCAAGATGTCGGTCTTGGCGTTTGCTAGATAAAATTTCATCACCGATGACGAGCAAGCCAAAACTTGGTCTAGGTTTATTTTCCATTGCCACAGTCTCAAGATTTTTTATTGCCCTCGATTATACCGTAAAAGGTTTTTTGGGTTAGCTTGCATCTTGGATGATTTAAATCAAACAAGCTTTGAGGTTTGCTTGACATCCCTCTAGCCTTAAAACAAAATGAAAAATATTTTTTTAATTTTGGATTCAGTTGTTATGCTAGTGCAACCCTGGTTGATGTTGGCTACTGCCTTACTATTGCTTGCAGTGCTATTAGCATTAGGTTATGCAATGAAGGTTAACCGTCAATTAAAATTAAGGCTAAACACCCCCAACTCCGCAGCAGAGCCGAATCCACAGCATCTTCATCAATTTTTGCAAAATCACCGCTCTCCGATGTTGTTTATCGATCCAGACTCTGGCGAGATTGTTAATGCCAATCAAGCCGCAGCTGACTTTTATGGCTATTCATTGCTACAACTAGAGGCCATGAATATTCACCAGATTAACACATTACCGAAAGAACAGGTCGAGCTGGAAAGACAACGCGCTAAAGATGAAGTTAGCAACTATTTTGTATTTCCGCATCGACTTTCAAACGGAGAGATTCGTCAAGTTGAGATCCACTCTTCACCGATTACACTTCAAGATCGTATTTATTTATTTTCCATTATTCATGATGTTTCTGATCGGGTTAACTCTGAGCAACAGATTCAAAAACTTGCTTTTTATGACCCGTTAACGCACTTACCTAATCGTCGTTTGTTAATAGATCGACTTGAAAATAATTTAGCTCATATGCGTCGCCACCCATATCATGGTGCTTTATTTTTTATTGATCTTGATCACTTTAAAATCCTCAACGACAGTCATGGGCATCAATTTGGTGATCAATTACTTCAAGATGTCGCCAAACGAATTAGTCAGTGCGTGCGTGCGGGTGATACGGTTTCGCGTTTCGGCGGGGATGAATTTGTTGTTTTGTTAACCGACCTACACCAAGACCCACTCCATGCCGTACAGGAAGCCAGCCGAGTTGCTGAAAAAATCCAACAACATATTAACCTCCCTTACCAGCTAAGCGCGCCCAATCAAAAAACCAAAATTAATCATCAAATTAGCGCCAGCATTGGTATTTCCGTTTTCGATAGTAACAACACGATTGATGATTTAATGAAATGGGCTGATATGGCGATGTATCAAGCCAAAAACGCTGGACGTAATGAGGTTTGCTTATTTGACCCGGATATGCAACAAGCACTCGATTTACGCGCTGAAATGGAACAGGAGCTGCGTCAAGCCATTGACCAGAGCCAATTTGAACTCTACTTTCAACCTCAAGTCGATACCGATAAACGTATTATCGGTGCTGAAGCCTTACTGCGTTGGCCTCACCCTACCAAGGGGTATATTTCACCTGCGCAATTTATTCCACTCGCAGAAGAATCCGGTTTGATCCTTGCATTGAGTGAATGGGTTTTAGATAGATCTTGTCAGGAGCTAGCTGAATGGCGCCATGACCCAAAACTCTGCACAGTACAACTCGCCGTTAATATTAGCGCTAAGCAATTGCGCCAGGCTAGGTTTGTCGATTCGATTGCCAAACGTATTAAAACCTATTCCATCAATCCATTAATGCTCAAACTAGAATTAACCGAAGGGGTATTTTTATCGAACAAAGATGAGTCGATTAAAAAAATGCAAGCGTTGCGTTTACTGGGGATTCAATTTTCCATGGACGATTTTGGTACGGGCTTTTCTTCCTTGTCTTATTTAAAGCAGCTCCCTTTATCGCAACTCAAAATAGACCAGTCCTTTATTCGTGATCTGGGTAGTGATTACATGGACAATATCATGGTACAAACCATCATCACCCTGGGGCGCAATTTTAATTTAAGTATTGTGGCTGAAGGGGTTGAAACGGAGGAGCAACTGGACTTTTTAAAACGGTTTAAATGTGAAATTTTTCAGGGGTATTTATTTAGCAAACCTATTCCTTTAGCGGAATTTAAACAAAAACTGCATGATAATTAAGTCGATGACTGGTTGGTAAAATCAGCAAAAAGATACCAGCAAAAGGGTACCCTTTTGCTGAACTCTAAAACTAAGCGGTTTTTTTCACGCCGGATTGATAAAGCTTAACAACCGGATAAATCCAAAATACGGATGCGGCTGAATAGCCCGCTGCCATCAAAACTAACAACAACCAATCTAGCCAATAACCCATATGGGCAAAACTTGAACCCGTTAAACCGGGTAGGCTGACAAATAACAAACCAAACATCACTACATAACCTATTGCTGTCATTTTTAAAGCCGCTTGATTAAAAAAGCCTTTTGCTTTGGACATTGCTAAAAAGTTAAGCACTAATGCGCCAACCGCAAACACCAATATAACCAGCCAATTAATCTGAGCATAGCCAAGTAACATATAAAATAGTAAACCTAGTTGTTCCATTGCAATTCCTTTTAAACTCTGCCTCTAAGCATTTGTTGGTAAGCGGGCTTTAACATTTGATCTTTCATAACCCAAGCCATCCAAGACTCTTTTTTCGGATCAATCATCGGGAAGGTCGGCGTTAAATTACCGTTATAATCAAACTCGATTAACATCGCTGCCCCAAAACGGGTCAATAATGGGCAAGACGTATAGCCATCAAATGTCGCTGTCGGCTCTTTACCATCAATAACAGACAGTAAATTTTCCACCACAACGGGCACCGACATTTTAACGGTCGCTGCTGTTTTACCGCGTGGGGTACCATTAACATCTCCACAGCCAAAGACCTCAGGATAAGTGTTATGTTGAAGGGTATCTTTATCAACAGCTAACCAACCGCCAGCCGCCATATTACCTTCTGTCCAAGCGAGATTAGAGTTTCGCACAACGGCAGGCGCACGCATGGGCGGCACGACATGTAACAGGTCATAATCTTGTGTCATGGTTTGGCCATCTGCTTGTGTGAAGGTCGCCTTGCGCGCTGAAATATCCACTGAGGTTAACTCACTGCGCAAGTTAACGGCCATATTGTTTTTAGTAAATTCATCCATTACGAATTGGTTATGGAAGGCAATACCAAATAAACCGTTGATCGCCGAGTGAAAATACGTATTAGACCTTTCAAATCCACCGTTCTGGCGCATACGATCAAGTGTTAACAATGCCATTTTAAGCGGCGCACCTGCACAGCGTATCGGCGTGCTAGGTAAGGTAAAAATACCCTCACCGCCTTGCTGGCTGTAGGCTTTAATAGCATCCCAGCTCTTGGCTGCGGCATCAGGGCTTTGATAAACGCTGGCTAGGCCATTTTGGCCGATCGCTTCAATATCCATACCCTCAATGCCGTCATAGTGGTATTCAACACCATTTGCAACAACAAGGTAATCATAATCAATCCTTCGGCCTGCATCGGTGGTGACTCGCTTGGCGTCTGGATCAATTTCGGCCGCCATTTCTTTTACCCAATTAATAGTGCTTGGAATAAAACTGCGGTTATTGTCTAAAACTTTACTTTTACTCCAAGCTCCCGTTGCTACCAGAGTTAAGCCGGGCCAGTAATAATGAGTCTCTTTGCGTTCAACCAGCGTAATCGTTGCGTTCTTGAGCGCTCTATTGAGCCTATTAGCAATACTAATACCGGCTGCACCGCCGCCTACTATCACAATATGGGCACGGGTTTCAGCAGCGCGCGCGCCCAAAGAAGCCAGGCCTGTTGCTGTTGCTAAAGCCGCTGCACCACCTGCTAAAAATTTGCGGCGCCCCAGTTTAGTTAATTTAAATAATGTTGTCATAAGTAGCCTATTCCATTCAATAATGTTTTTTTGACCTATAAAAGAACTCTATACAAGCCGAAAATTATATAGAGGTAGTTTTCAGCCGTCAAATAAAGGACAGGATTAGTTTGCCACAAAAAACGATAAGAAAAACGAATGGAATTAGAAAGTATTGCGATAATTAAGGATAGGCTTTTAAGTTGAGCCGACCGCCTTTAACCCAAAGGAGGCCAGCACAAAATGAAGACTGTTTTATAGTCTATTTAAACAAATAACAATCAAAATTAGAAGAAAATTAAAAGGTTAGCTCTACACCAATATTTGCGCCTTTTTCAAAGTTATAGTAACCAGCGCCTGATTTTCTAACTTTAAATTGTCGATAACCAACATAACCATTCAAACTGCGCAGTAGCTGAACCTGGTAACGAATATTTCCTTCTCGAAGCGAATCACCATCACCGGTTGTCAAAACTTTAGGACCATACAAATACTCAACCTTCAACGCACTAGGTACAGGAGTAGGCAACCAAAACTTGCCCTGAAGACCAAGCAAAACACCTGTTGTTTTCTCACCAGTGGGATCGTGATCAACATAAGCAAGCTTAGCCTTAACACCTAGGTCAAGATTTGGGTCCAACATTCCCTTGTTAGCATATAAAACGCTGGCATCAACAAGGTAGCTTTTATCATTATCGAACTGAACTCCCCCATCTAAACGATAAATTTCTTGCACGCCCATCGTTTGATTAAATATACCAATACGTACTGATTCATCACCTAGCTGCAAATTTAAGCCGATAATATCCGCTGTTGCTTGCGTTGCAAACAGGCCCGCTAGACTTATTGCGACTGTCTTTAAAACTTTTTTCATCCTACATAACTCCTTTAAGTTACTTTTTAGTTTCAATAAATGCCTGGAACTGGTCACCTTTAACTGCCAAAAACTCAACAAGCCCCTCCAGCGAGGCGATAAAACTCATCGACAACTCCCGTGCACCTAACCAATCAAACATAATGGCTAATACTATAAAAATTATCGTAAATATCAACAAGAATAATTTCAACATTTAATCCTTTTACTTGTTATTGAACGCCATCTGCTTTATCACCGATTAGCCTAGTTATCGGCCCCTCACGCATTAGCTTTAAACTATTACTGCTTTAAACTATTGTGGCTTTCTCTGCCAATTCCTTATCGCGAATCTTGCCGGATGATTAGCCGCTAAAAGTTTTGCATCAATTGGCAAGTTGTTGCCCATAATTTGCGCTGCAATAATTTCTGCAGCCAAAAACACCGACATTAAACCCCGCGCACCATGTCCATTGGAGACATACAGACCGGCTCTGTAGCGTTGTGGTGGAAACCGATAAGGTGCGTGGCTTGGTGATTGCGATAAATACGCTGTTTGCATCCATTCTGAATCAGCCACTGCGCCGATAATAGGCAAATGATCCGGGGTTGTTGGACGAAAACTGACTCGCCCCGGATTTTTAAGCGGCACATCGGTCAACCAGTCAGGCAAACTTGCTTGTACCATGGCTAGGTTTTGCATATTAGCTTTTTCAGAAGGTTCTGGCTTCATGTCTGGCGCCTCAAAGGTCGCCCCTGTAACCGCATACCCCTTACATGCGGGCGTAGAATAACCTTGGTGCGCCACGGCACAATTCAATGACCAGGCCTGGTTACTAGGACTTAATGCGCTAACCTGCCCTTTAACCGGCCGAATAGACAAACCAAACGTTTCATTTAACCCAGATAAGCCACCTGTTGCTAAAACAACCCTATCGGCCTCAAAGTCTTTTTTATCTGTCTTAACCAACCAGGCCTTTGTATCCTTTTGATTAAACAAATCATCACTAGTTGGTATCACGCTACTTACATTAAAGCCAAGTTCAATAGAAATATTCGAATGGTTTAAACAGCGATTAACAATCGAGGGGGGATTAAACCAGCCTGCTTGAGGAAAAAACAACCCAGGATGCAAACAGCGCCCCCCCATTATTTGCGCTGCGCGCTCTGCTTCGCACCAATGTGTAAATGTAGCTAAATGGGCTACCCGTTTTAATGCTTGGTGCATGCGTTGATAACTTTTATGATCAACCGCCAGATGCATTAACCCCTTGAGTTCGCCTTCAATTTCATTGCTTGCGAGCCAGGGCTTTAGCCTCGACAGTGTAGCTTGAAAACCCTCCCAGTACCATTGACTTCGAAGATTCCAGTCTGCTGTCACCAACGGATGCAACGCGCCAGCTAAATTGCCCGATGCACCTTGCGCAACCGATCCAGCTGAATCAATCACAGATACCTCGAACTCAAGCTCGGCTAATCGATGGGCCACAGCCGCCCCTGCTAACCCCGCACCAATCACAATCACGTTTTGATTTTTCACCGGCTTATCCCGAAAAAAGCTTGGCGGTGGGTCATACCAGGGCGTTTTAGATTTGTACCATTGTGTTTGTTGCAAATTAACCACGTTTTAGAATTTATTAATACAAATTACATTTTAGCTTAGAGCTGAATTTAGTTTCAGTTAAAATAATGTAATTAATTTCAACTATAGGTTTAATGATGAAAAGGTTTTACTTTGGCCTTGCTACGTTACTGGTGACAGCAAACGCACACGCTGAAACTCTTGGAGCGGGTTTTGGGGTCGGACTCTGGAAGGCAACGCCTTCTGGCTCAATAAATAGTTTTAACATCAAAAATGATGCAGGACTTAAATCCAATAACAATACCTATGCTTGGGCCTATATAAATCATCCTCTACCCTTTGTGCCTAATGTCCGAATTGAACGCACAGATATGTCAAACTCAGGTACGGGTAGCGTATCAGAGTTTTTAGACACCCGCTTTACCGGTGAAACCAATACCCGCATGACACTAGATCAAACAGATGCTTTGCTTTATTGGGGATTTTCTTTACCTTTAATTCGTTTTGATTATGGTTTAGGCGCAAAACAGGTGTCGGGTCATGTGACGATTACGGATATCCATTCAAATTCTAGCCACCAATCCTTAAGCGAAACATTACCTATAGGCTACTTATCGGGCCAATTTAGCTTACCCGCGCTGCCTATTACGCTTTCCGCTGACACAAAAACACTGGGAAGTCGATTTAACGATACCACCTTCAAAGCCCGTTACGACATAACAAGTTTTGGCTTGAAGCTGGGTGCTGAAGCAGGCTATCGTATGCAAATTATAGATAGCAACGACATCAACAACCTTAACATTGATATTAAGCAAGATGGTTATTTTGCAGGTATAATACTGGTTTTCTAACTGCCGACATGTCGTCTATAGACTGGGTCAACGACCTTAGAACCCATTTAAGCGCTATGCGCCATCGCCAGTGTATCGTGCTATGTGGCGATACAGATTGGCGAATAGAACAGCTCGCCTTACTTGAGACTCAAACAGGGCTTTGGTTGGCCGAAACCAGCCCAATCAACACCCTAACCCCCATAACCCACCAACAACTGCGCTCAAAACTAGGTCAAGAAATCCCTTGCGCGGTATTTTGTGCCGAAGACGGCATAGATGCCGATGCGCTGGGCATTATCAGTGGCATGATTCAAGCAGGCGGCATTTTATGGATTTTAATCCCTTCGGTTCAGCACTGGCTAACACAGCCCAACCCGGCTAATGCACGTTTTTTAAGCTATCCCCACTCGCTCAGCGCATCTGAACTAGGCTTCAATCAGCTACTCTACGCCACCCTGAAAACCCATGCCATTTGGTTTGAACAGCACCAAGCCGCCCCCAAAACTCTCAACATCCTCAACATACCAAGCAGCCCTAGCCCATCGACACGCCAAATAGCCAAGATCATTGGACCAAGCGCCGAATTAAGCGCCGACCAACAAGCAGGCCTGGATGCGATTATGCATGTCGGCTTTGGCCACCCCAAACGCCCGCTTTTAATCGAAGCCGATCGGGGACGGGGTAAAACCAGCTTGCTGGGTGAAGCCGCCGTGCAATTGTTATTACAGGGCAAACAACACATTGTCATCACGGCCTCACGCTTAGATCAGGTTTCGAGTGCTTTTCGACAGGCCGAAAACCGTTTAAAAACAGCAAATATAACCGCCAAAACACAGCCAGGTCTGGTTGAGTTTGAGGCTAAAAAACTTGAATTTCGCGCGCCCGATGACTTGGCATTCCATCGCGACAACACGCACTTTGATATGTTGATGATTGACGAGGCTGCCCACTTACCAGTTGCCTTGTTACAACAGCTCGTCATGCGCTATCCTCGTGTTGTGCTTTCCACCACCCTACATGGGTATGAAGGTTCAGGGCGCGGCTTTAGCCTAAAGTTTAAACCCTTTTTAGACCAGCAATTTAAAACATGGCATCGCGTTCCACTGCAACAACCGATTCGCTGGAATGATCAGGACCCCCTTGAGGCAATGATTAACCAAGCGCTATTGTTGGATGCGGATATTGACCCGCTAGAAACCCATTCCACAGAAAAACTCACTATTAAGCAACTCGACCTGCTCAAGCTGACACCCGTTCAACTCAAACCGATTTTTGGCTTACTAGTGCAAGCGCATTACCAAACCTCGCCTGCGGACCTTCAGCAGTATCTGAGCGCACCGGATTTGTGCTTGTACGTTGCTTATCAAGGCCAAGCCTGCGTTGGCGTGCTACTCATTACCCGCGAAGGCGCACTCCATGGCATTCCACGTCAACGACGCGTAAAGGGACATCTCGTGCCCCAGCTGCTGCGCCAGGTGACTGATGAGGAGGCACTCATGAGCCTCAAAGCGGAGCGCGTGATGCGCTTAGCGGTTCACCCAGGCTGTCAGCGCCAAGGGGTCGGCACACAGCTTATTGAGCATTGGCTTGTCACATCACAAGCGGATTATGCCTGTGCTAGTTTTGGGGTCAGCCAAGCGCTATACCCTTTTTGGCGCAAGCTGGGCTTTCATTCGGCACATCTAGGCGCCAAACGCGACAAAGCCAGTGGCACGCACAATCTAATTATGCTCAAACCGCTAAAAACCGTCCTAGCGCTTGATTCTGTGTATAAAACTTATCAACAGCAACTGGCGCATAGTTTGATGGAATTTATAACAGAATTACCACCAGGCCTGGTTGTTGATTTGCTGGCAGAATACCCTGAAAACAGCCCGCTAGCATTCAATTTTCAGCATTATCTCGATGGAACCCAGCTTTATGAGGCCATTAGCCATCAGCTCTGGCAATGGACGCGGGCGCATGCTCAACAGATGCGACAATGGCCAGCCGAACAACAGGCGGTATGGCTGGATAAAGTACTGCGCAAACAAGACTGGCAACAGGTCGCGCGCGCACACAAACTAGCAGGAAGAAAAGGCGTGGAGTCGCTTTTAAAACAGGCATTGGCGCAAGCCGTCGGTGGATGCGCCTAGCTTATCCACCGACTAAATTTAACTGCTAAACACCACGGTTTTGTTACCGTGAATAATCACGCGGTCTTCAAGATGATAACGCAGACCGCGTGCTAAGGCCGTTTTCTCCACGTCACGACCTTGACGACGCATTTCTTCAATTGAATGCGCATGGCTAACGCGAATCACATCCTGCTCGATAATCGGCCCAGCATCTAATTGCTCGGTCACATAGTGACAGGTGGCACCAATCAGCTTGACTCCGCGCTCATACGCCTGATGATAGGGTTTTGCGCCAACAAAAGAGGGCAAAAAACTATGATGAATATTAATCACCCGCCCGGCATAATCCGCACACATTTGTGGTGGCAAAATCTGCATATAACGCGCCAGTACCACCAGGTCTGCTTGATAGTCTTGTACTAAACGCTCGGCTTTGGCAAAAGCTTGGGGCTTGGTATCGGGCGTAACCGGCACATGATGGAACGGAATGTTATACCACTCGACCATTGAGCGTAAATCCTGATGGTTCGCAATCACACAGACAATCTCACCTGGCAAATCTTTTTCATGCCAGCGGTACATCAAATCCGCCAAACAATGGGATTCTTTCGATGCAAACAACGCAATGCGCTTAGGTTGATCAGAATCGCTCATAAACCAGGTCATGTTAAACTGATTCGCAATCGGTGCAAATTTGGTTTTAAAATCCTCCATACCCAGCGCTAAGGAGTTGGCTAAAATCTCATGGCGCATAAAAAACCAGCCATTACCCGCATCGGTATGATGATTGGCTTCAACAATAGTGCCGCCCTGCTCGGCGATAAAACCCGCCACCCTTGCCACAATACCTACCTGGTCGGGACAGGACATCACCAATCGATAAACTCGACTCATTGCACGCTTCCAATTTGACAAAAAACGTTATGATACCAAATCCAAAAAGCATAGGGGCTGTGCTGTGCTATACTTTTGTATTTAAGTCACGAAATCAAACCCAGACCATGATTAGAATTGTCTCATTTAATGTAAACAGCGTGCGCATGCGCCCCCATCAACTTGAAGCACTGGTTCAAAACCATCAGCCCGACATTATTGGCTTGCAAGAAACCAAGGTTCAAGACCATGAGTTCCCCATCGAGATGATTGAGCAGCTGGGTTACCAGGTTGAGTTTTTTGGCCAAAAAACCCACTATGGCGTCGCCATGCTCTACAAGAGCGAACTCGAACTCATCAATCTGCAAAAAGGTTGGAAAACCGATGATGACAGCGCACAGCGTCGAATGATTATTGCGGATTTCAAAACCCCCAGTGGCGAGATGCTACGGGTGTTAAATGGCTACTTTCCGCAAGGCGAAAAACGCGATCATCCGGTCAAATTCCCCGCCAAAATGGCGTTTTATCAAGATTTAATGACCTATTTAGAACAAGACTGCAACCCCGAGCAAAACCTGGTTGTGATGGGTGATTTTAACATCTCACCACAAGACATAGATATTGGCATCGGGGAAGCCAACCGTTTGCGTTGGCTTAAAACCGGCAAAACCAGCTTTTTACCTGAAGAGCGCGAAGTCTGGCAGCGCCTAATCGGTTGGGGCTTTAAAGACACCTATCGCTGCTTTTATCCTGAAGACAACAGCCGCTTTAGTTGGTTTGATTATCGCTCAAAAGGTTTCGAAGATACCCCAAAACGTGGGCTACGCATTGACACCCTGCTTGCGAGTGCGCCGCTCGCAAAAAAAGTCATTGGCTCTGATATTGGCTATGACATACGCGGCATGGAAAAGCCTTCTGACCATGCCCCTGTTTGGTCTGACTTTGATCTGTAAATCGTCCTTTAAACCAACAAGAAGATCACTATGAACACTGAAGAACGTCACCGCCACCGCTTAATGGAATTTGAATCCTTAGCCAGCCATATTGGACGCTTTTGGTTACAACCAGAGCTTGCGTTTAATTATCAAGCAGGCGATTACATTATGCTTGGCTTTAATTCTGATGATTTAAAACCCTTTTCTATTGCCAATGCGCCGCGTAAAGATGGCCTGCTGGAATTACATATTCGCAATGAACAAGCCAGCGATTGGATGCAAGCCCTGTTTGCACTAGAAAAAGGCGCCACTCTCTATTCCAGTCCCGCCAAACCCCAAATGCAGCTACAGCCTGAAAAACCGCTTAACCTGTTTATTGCCGGCGGTACCGGGCTTGCGCCAATGAAAGCCTTGTTAGAAGCCCGTCTGGCTGAAGGGATGACCCAACCCACTAAACTCTATATGGGCGCACGCCATGCCCAAGAGCTTTATCTTGAGCAAGCCATGCAACAGCTAGCGAAAGAAACTCCGCTGCTAGAATACATTCCCGTCGTTTCTGAACAAGCAGATTATCAAGGATTAAAAGGCTTGGTACATCAAATTGCTTTAGAGCAAAACCCTGAGCTATCCCAAAGCCATGTGTATATTTGCGGCGCTTGGGCGATGATCAATAAAGCAAAAGACGATTTTATGGCAGCAGGGCTAAATACAGCGCAATTTACTCATTGATAAGGACATTCAAATCATGAAGAGCCTAATTGGATTGTTACTAGTTTCATCGACATTAATAGTGTCTGGCTGTTCGAACCAAACAAAAATAGACGCCGCAACGAAAAAAGCCGACCAACGCACTGCACAACAAATTGAATCAACCGAGCGTGGTGCGCGTGAAGCGCACCATCGCCTTGATCAACAATAATCGACTAACGGCGACCAAAACTTTTATCAATTTCACGGTCTAGCGCATCGAGTGCCTGCTGGCTTTGAAACTGCTGCCATAACGCATCCTCATTGCGCAGACTCGTGCGAATAGCACTGGATAATTGTGCTTGATCTTTAACACCCACCAGCAAAACCAACGTGCCATCGGGTGCTACCCACCTAGCAATCTGAGTAGAACCCACTAGAGTCTGATTTGCAACCTGACGAGACACATTGGCAATATTAGCTTCGTAGGTTTGATCTTCACCCACGCCCGTGGTTCGTGTCCAGTTTTCTAACATGTTTTTAACTTGGACTTCCATTTGCCGCGCCAAGTCATCACGCGCATTAGCCATCGCAACCGTCCTTTGCATATTGTTATCGCCAGCAGGATTGGGCGCAGCCTCGCCAACGGCCGCAATACCACCCTCATAGTGCGGATCACAGTACCACTGGGGCGCTTTAACGCCAGCAGTGTACTCACAGTCTTGTGCCATCACGCCATCCAATTTAGCTTGTTTACCCGCACAACCGACCAGCATCAGCGCACCCACTAAACCCACTAGACCTAATTTAAATGTCATATCCTAATCTCCGATTATGCCAAAACGCCATCAACCATCGCTTGCGCTTCGGCGAGGATTTGATCTAGGTGCGCTTGGTCTTTAAATGATTCAGCATAAATCTTATAAACATCTTCTGTGCCGGATGGGCGCGCTGCAAACCAACCGTTTTCGGTGGTCACTTTTAGCCCACCAATCGCTGCACCATTGCCTAAAGCATGCGTAAGCTTAGCCGTTATGGCTTCGCCGGCTAGCTCGGTAGCACTGAGCTGCTCGGCACTGAGTTTACTTAGCTTGGATTTTTGTTCGCGATTAGCTGGCGCATCAACGCGGGTGTAAATCGGCGCGGCAAACTGCTCGGTGAGGGCTTGGTAATGCTGGCCTGGGTCTCTACCGGTGACCGCTGTAATTTCAGCCGCCAACAGGTTCATGATAATCCCATCCTTATCCGTGCTCCATGCCAAACCTTGGCGGTCTAAAAATGACGCACCCGCTGATTCTTCACCACCGAAACCAAGACTACCCTCCACCAGGCCGGGTACAAACCATTTAAAACCAACCGGCACTTCAACCAGCTTACGACCGAGTTTAGCCGCCACCCGATCAATCATCGAACTCGATACCAGCGTTTTTCCAATCCCTGCTGAGGCTGGCCAATTAGGGCGGTGACTATAAAGGTAATCAATCGCAACAGCCAGATAATGATTAGGGTTCATTAAACCCACCGAAGGCGTCACAATACCGTGGCGGTCCGCATCGGGATCATTACCAAACGCTATATCAAACCGATCTTTTAAGCCAATCAAACTCGCCATCGCATAGGGCGATGAACAGTCCATACGGATTTTGCCATCCTTATCAACGGTCATAAAACGGAAGGTGGCATCGACATTTGGATTCACCACCTCAAGGTTTAGGCCATAGTGTTCGGCAATCGGTTGCCAAAAATCAACCCCAGCGCCGCCCATCGGATCGACACCGATTTTCAACCCTGAATCCGCAATCGCTTGCATATCCACCACTTCATGCAGTGTCGATACATAAGGCATAATTAAATCTTCTGACGCTACATAACCTGATGCCATCGCTTGTTTAAAGCTCATGCGTTTAATCGCTTTAGCGCCATCCAATAGAATTTGGTTCGCGCGCTGTTGCACTTGATTGGTTACATCGGTATCTGCTGGCCCGCCGTTTGTTGGGTTGTATTTAAACCCACCGTCTTGTGGCGGGTTGTGTGAGGGGGTAATCACAATGCCGTCAGCCAAACCGCTGTCGCGCCCTCGGTTGTAACGAATAATCGCGTGAGAAATCACCGGCGTTGGGGTATAGCGCCCACGGCCTTGGATAATCATGCCCACCTGATTCGCCGCTAATACCTCAATCGCGGTGGTTTGTGCTGCCTCAGATAGCGCATGGCTATCCATGCCGATATAAAGCGGCCCGCTAATGCTGTTTTGCTGACGGTATTCCACCAACGCCTGACAGACAGCCGCGATATGGTCGTCGTTAAAACTGGTTTTAGACGAACAACCGCGATGCCCAGAGGTACCAAAGCTGACTGCTTCAGCCGGGTTAGTAACATCTGGTTTTAACGCGTAATAATCAACCATCAATTTTGGAATGTTTTCTAACAAACTCGCTGGTGCGGGTTTACCCGCAAATTCTGATAACGCCATACTTCACCTCTTTTGGTTATGTACAAATTCTGTCAAAACGCTAATCAACGAAACAGATTAAACGCCATCAATAATCTGATTAAGCGTCGGGCTGGGGCGCATAATGGCCTTGGCCTTGTTAGTGTCTGGGTGGTAGTAGCCGCCTAGATCAACCGCTTGACCTTGCACCGCTTTGAGTTCTTCAACAATCTGGGTTTCTTGTTCGCTCATGGCTTGGGCAATAGGTTGGAACTTGGCTTTTAAGCTGTTGTCATCGGTTTGCGCCGCCAAGGCTTGCGCCCAGTAAAGTGCAAGATAGAAATGACTGCCACGATTATCGAGCTGTCCGAGTTTACGACCTGGCGACTTGTCTTCGTCTAAGAAGCGGCTAGTGGCTTGGTTAAGGGTATCAACCAACACCTTAGCCTTGTTGTCACTGGTTTGATTGGCAAGGTGCTCAATCGATACCGCTAGGGCTAAGAATTCACCGAGTGAGTCCCAGCGCAGGAAGTTTTCTTGCACTAGCTGTTGAACGTGTTTGGGCGCAGAGCCGCCGGCACCGGTTTCAAATAAGCCACCACCGGCTAGTAAGGGCACGATGGATAACATTTTGGCACTGGTGCCGAGTTCTAAAATTGGGAAAAGGTCAGTAAGGTAGTCGCGCAATACGTTACCGGTTACTGAAATGGTATCCAGGCCGTCTTTGGCGCGTTGTAAGGTGAGTTCTATCGCCTTGGCGGGAGATAGAATCTGAATGTCTAGGCCGTTGGTGTCGTATTGGTCTAGTGCGTTTTCTACTTTTTTAATCAGATTGGCATCATGCGCACGCTCACTGTCTAACCAGAATATAGCGGGCGTTTGGCTCAAGCGCGCACGCTCTACCGCAAGACGAACCCAGTCTTGAATCGCCACATCTTTGGTTTGACACATGCGCCAAATATCACCCTGCTCAACACTATGTTGCATTAAAACCCGACCTTGTTCATCAATCACTTTCACCAGGCCTGGTTGTGAAATCTCAAAGGTTTTGTCGTGCGAACCGTATTCTTCGGCCTTTTGCGCCATTAACCCCACGTTCGGCACGGTGCCCATGGTAGAGGGGTCAAACGCGCCGTGCTGTTTACAAAATGCGATGGTTTGTTGATAAATTCCCGCGTAACAACGATCAGGAATCATCGCTTTCATGTCCTGTAACGCGCCTTGGGCATTCCACATTTGACCTGAGGAGCGAATCGCTGCGGGCATCGAGGCATCAATAATAATATCACTTGGCACATGCAGGTTGGTGATGCCTTTATCGGAGTCCACCATCGCCAGGCCTGGTTGGGTTTGATAGGTGGCTTGTATATCAGCTTCGATTTGCGCACGCTCGGCATCAGGTAGGCTTTGGATTTTGCTGTAGACATCGCCCAAACCGTTATTTAGATTAACGCCTAGCTTGGCAAAGGTATCAGCATGTTTTTCCATCACGTTTTTAAAATAAACCGCGACCGCATGGCCAAACATAATCGGGTCAGAGACCTTCATCATGGTGGCTTTTAGATGAAGCGACAGGAGTACGCCCTGCTGTTTCGCCTCATCAATTTGCGTCTGGTAGAAAGCTCGCAGGGCTTTGGCGCTCATGCGTGATGCGTCAATTATTTCACCTGCTTGCAATGCAAACGGCGTTTTTAATTGGCTGACTTCACCGTTTAGGGTGTGCAGTTCAATTTTAATCGAGGTGTTCGCTGGAATCACTACCGACTGTTCGGAGCCATAAAAATCATCGGCTTGCATATGTGCCACATGGGATTTAGATTCGGCTGACCAAGCACCCATGCTGTGCGGGTGTTTTTTGGCGTATTCTTTAACCGGTAGAGCTACACGGCGATCTGAGTTGCCTTCACGTAATACCGGATTGACCGCGGAACCCAATACCTTGGCGTAACGCGCTTTGATGTCTTTTTCTTTGTCGGTTTTCGCTTCAGCTGGATAGTCGGGCAGCGCGTAACCTTGGCTTTGCAACTCTTTAATCGCCGCGATAAGCTGGGGAACCGATGCACTGATATTTGGCAGTTTAATAATATTGGCTTGTGGCCTTTTCGCCAGCTCACCGAGTTCGGCTAGCGCATCGGCTTGGCGTTGGTCGGCGGTGAGATAATCTGAAAAGTGCGAGAGAATTCGCCCAGCTAATGAAATGTCGCGAGTTTCAACCGCGATGCCTGCGGCCGCTGTAAAGGCGCGGATAATCGGTAATAATGAATAGGTTGCCAAGGCTGGCGCTTCGTCGGTATGGGTGTAAATTAGTGTTGATTTTGAATCCGTCATGGTCTTTCCTTAAATCAAATTAAATGCTATTGAGACGCGCAAATTCGATTGCGCCCTGTTTTTTTAGCTTTATAAAGTGCTTCGTCGGCTCGTTTCAGCAAACTCGCTAAGGGTTCTGTACTTCGTTCATAGGACATGTTGGCGACGCCAAGGCTTATGGTTACATGATCAGCCACCCCTGAGAATGCGTGTGGAACGTGCAACCTATTAACCTCGGCATGCAAACTTTTTGCAACCAACATGGCTCCTTCTAAGTCAGTATCCGGCAAAATCACCGCAAATTCTTCACCACCGTAACGCGCAAGCAAATCAGTGGGTCTTTTTACTACACCAGATAAAACCTTAGCCACCTGAATTAAGCACTCATCCCCGGTTCCATGACCGTAGTTATCATTAAATGGTTTAAAATAATCGATATCTAGCATAATTAAAGATAACTCGCCGCCTAAACGTTGCAAACGACTTTGCTCTTTGCTAAGCACCTTGTCAAAGTGACGGCGATTCGCGATCCCCGTTAAACCATCTAGGTGCGAAAGCTCTTCAAGCTGGTCCGTTTTTAACTTAAGCAGCATGTGATTACGTAAACGCGCCTTTACTATCGGAAGATGAAAAGGCTTGGTAATATAATCAACTGCGCCTAGGTTTAAACCCCGCTCCTGATCTTTATAATTTTGTAAAGCCGTTACAAACACAACAGGAATACTTATTGTTTTTTGATCCGACTTAAGTTGTTTACAAATTTTATATCCATCCATATCGGGCATCATGATATCCAGCAAGATGAGATCAGGAGGCATGTCAGAGCTTGCCATTTTGAGTGCTTGTTCGCCCTTGGTTGCGACCAGAATGCGATAATCATCCTCAAGCGCATTAGCTAACATTTGAATATCAGAGGCAATATCATCCACAATCAATATCGTTTGCTGGTCATGTGACATATTTAGTGCTCCTTGGCTTTTGTTGCTAGGATAGCCTGTTCAAACGTTAACAGAAGCTCCCGCGCTTTATGATAGTCAAACTCGGTGATAGCCCGCTCTATTTCTGGCAGATAGGCTTGATGAAGCTCACGAGATAAAACCTTTGAACAGTCTGTGAGCCTATCCAAACTTATATACTCATTCACTTCAACCGCGCCGCTTAATGCGCGCACACGTTCCAGAGCGGCTTGTTTATCAAATTGCCCTACAAATGAGTCGTCTTTCCAGTGATCAATTAAATGGTCAATTTCATTCATCGTTTGAGTCACTACACCCTTAAAGTCAGCCAACTCTAACGCTGTCAGTGCACATTTTTCCGATAACTTCTGGTCAATGATTTGCAGCCATTTCGCTAAATGGGTTAAGGCTAAACTACTTGTAACACTCTTTAAGCTATGTGTCATGGCACTGGCTTGCTGCCAATCTGTTGATTTGGCCTGAGACAAATCAACCAGCAATGCATATAGACCTTTATAAGGCCCCTTGATCTGACGTATGAAGTTAGTCAATAAGCTAATATACAGTGTACGGTTACCTTCTAACTGCTTTAAACCCGCACGACTATCAATGAATTTCAAATTAACCTCGGATAACTGATCACTTCGAACCTCTTGATGGCTGATCGGTGGCGTTGGATTCATGTTTCTTTCAAGCCAACGTCCTAAGGCAAAATGTAATAGTTGGCTATCAATCGGTTTACTTA
Organism: Thiomicrospira sp. R3; assembly: GCF_029581415.1. Classification (GTDB taxonomy): domain Bacteria; phylum Pseudomonadota; class Gammaproteobacteria; order Thiomicrospirales; family Thiomicrospiraceae; genus Thiomicrospira. Next base: position 681,025 of record NZ_CP121121.1, read on the forward strand.
AGTGATCTGTCATGCCAACAAGTAAGGCGCTCTGCCGACTTTCCAACGTGGCTGAAGCCGTTAACGCAACAATGGGCAGGTTAGCATGAGTCCGCCTAATCAATTTTGTGGCCTGATAACCATCAATGCCTGGCATTTGGATATCCATCAGCACCAGGTCAAGCTTTTGCGTTTTACACATTTCGACCCCCTGCTCACCCGATGACGCCAAAGAAACAGTTAACCCAAAACCTTCTAATTGCGCTTTAAGTACCTGCTGATTAATAGGGTTATCTTCAACAATCAATACATGACCTGTAAGTTGAAAAAGAGGGGGGATTGCTGGCTGTAATGGGTCGTCATGGCGTTGTTCGACTAAGGTCAAGGGCAGTTCAAAACGAAAACACGACCCCTTGCCTTCGGTTGTTTCTAGTTCAATACCCTTGCCGTTTAAAGCCTCTACAAGCCTTTGACTAATAACTAACCCTAGTCCAGATCCGCCATACTTACGTGTTATGGAACTGTCTGCTTGGCTAAATGGCTTGAAGAGCTTTCGTTTATTTTCAGGTGACACCCCAACTCCACTATCACACACTTCAAACGACAACCAGGCCTGCTGCTGCTCAAGTCGGAGAATACGAATCACTAATTTAACAAACCCCTGTTCGGTAAATTTAATTGCATTGCCTACCAAATTAGTTAATATCTGGGTAATTCTAAATTTATCGCCAAGATAGTAACTCGCCAGCTGAACATCAGTCTCAATACTAAAAATGAGCTGTTTGGATTGCGCTGCATAACTAAACAATCCCTTTAAACTTTCTTCAATATCGGATAAACGAAAGGCTTCCTCAACCACTTGAACCTGGGTTGTTTCCAGCCGTGTAAAATCAAGAATGTCGTTTAACACCGCCATTAATCCGTGTGCAGCCTGCTGAATTTGCTGAATTTTTTTATGGGTTTCCGCAGACATTCCCGGATCATTGATCAACTCACTTAGCCCAATAATGGCGTTCATTGGGGTGCGTATTTCATGGCTCATGTTAGCAAGGAAGTCTGACTTTGCTTGATCAGCCTGTAATGCACGCTCTTGTGATTCGGCTAACTGCTCATTTAACAAAATATAGTCAGTTTGATCAAGCAAATACCCATAGAGTTTAATCAAGTCGCCATGTTTATCGTATTCAGGACGGGTATAGTCATATACCCAACGAATCGAACCATCCCGATGCATTAAACGATAACGTGACTCCCAAAAACGCAACCCCTGCTCAAGGTTGTGTACCCGCTCTCGCTCAACACGCTCAAGGTCTTCAGCATGAATGAGAGCGGTATAACTTAGTTTCGCATCCACGATGGCCTGTGAAGTGTGACCCAAAAGGTTTTCGATGTTTTTTGAAACGAACTCAATCGGCCAACCTGGTGTTGCCTGCCAAATTAATACATTGACTGGCCCGCCTGCAAATAAATCACGCTCTGCTTCGGCCTGACGTTTTTGGCTTTTAAGCAACTCGGCCCAGTCTTGGTAAACCAGCGAAACTAAATCTTTTTGATGTAAGATGCCGCAAATTCTTTCCTGGTCATCGACAACTACAAGCCGCTTGATATGCTGTTCACGACTAAAGTTTAGTGCATCATGTAAGGTAACACTCTCATTTAAGGTAACCAACGGACTACTCATATACTCGGCTACAGATCGATGCCAGTCTACTTTCTCATCAAACAACCGAATCAAATCACTTTGCGTAATAATCCCCACTGGCTGCGTAGCAGAATCGGCTAAGACCAGGGCGGCACTTTGGTTTAAAGGCGCAAGCTTCTGAAACACTTTTTTAAGGCTGTCATCAACATGTACCCTTACGATTCGACTGAGCCGCACCACTTGGCGTAAGGATTTATTTTTTGCTAAATATTGAGGGTCAAGACTTGCAGCAAGATCACTGTAACTAATAATTCCAGTTAGATAACCCGCGGGGTTAGTTAAACAAAGATGCTCATCTACATGCTCGCTAATCAAAGTAATGGCATCAATAACACTAGCTGTTTCTGCGATAGTGGGGACAAGATTAAGCTCTATCGAGAGAAGCGGTCGCGAAAATGATATGTTATTAGCACTTAGCTTAACCAGTTCTTTTGCGGTAATAATCCGCAGGCCTAAACTTCCTGTCACAATCACATCGCGAATATTATGCTCGCGCATATGGTGTACGGCCTGCTCTATAGAAGCCTGTTCAGAAATGGTAATGACATTGCGCGTTGCAAGTTCAATGAGTTTGGGGAAAAACAATAACGACTCCTAATGAGTTGTTTTAAGCAACCTAACGACTCTTTCGATGAAAGATTAGTACATCCTTAAATACACATGGGTCTTTAATCATGGTCACTTCACCTTCCCGTGGAATCAGCTTATCTTTAAGGCGAGACAACCAAAATCGAAAGGCGGCCATTCTTAATGCCCCGGTCCAAGCCTTTTTTTCGGCTTCTGTTAAAGGCCTAACCGTTTGATAAGCAGTCAGTACGCCCGATAATTTAACCTGATCAATCTTGTTATCAGCCGTCCGACACCAATCATTTACCATCACTGCTAAATCGTACAAACATGCACCATGACAGGCATAGTATAAATCGATAATACCTGTTAGTTGATGGCCTTCAAACATGGCATTATCAGTAAAAAGGTCTGCGTGAATAACACTTTGCGGCAAACCCGTCCAATCTACACTTTCCTGAAACGCAAACTCATTGCCTGCCAAAACTTGATCTTCCGCAGTCATTAAGGTTTGAATCTGAGCAACAACTGCTTGCGCCCAGTTAAGATCTCTATCATTCGCCCGGTACCGATCGAACTGCATACCCGCAACATGAAACTGGGCTAAAGCTTGCGCCATGACTTCACACTGGCGTTGGCTAGGCTGCTCCAAGGTTTTACCCTTCAGTCGCTCGACCAATGCAGCCGGTTTTCCGGCAAGTGTTTTAAGGTAGTTCCCTTGATGATCTGGCTGAGGGTGCGCAGTTGGAATCTGGTGCTCGGCCATAAAAGCCATAATATCAAGAAAATAACCTAGTTCTTGATGACTATGGTGCTCAAAGATGGTGAGGACAAAACGCCCTTTTTCAGTATCAACAAAATAGTTAGTATTTTCTATACCCGCACTAATTCCTTCAAAATCTACCAATGACCCTACATCATAGGCATTTAAAAATTCAGAAAGCTGGTGACGATCAATAAGCGTGTAAACCGACATGAAAGGGTTCCAAAATTGCAAAAAATTATAGTGATTTTACCACAGGACCAAAGCAGTGAGATTAAATACAGAAAGGCTGAGGACAAAAAATCAAAAACCCGTTATAAAAACGGGTTTTTGTGCTAGAGAGGACTTGTGAGTTGATTAAGACAAATTAGAAGCCGTGATGACCGACACCCGGTGCATCAACACCGATACGTTGGTCAACGTTGTAAGCTGGGGTACCATCTGGCATACGAGCTGCTGTACGGTAATTGCTCGTGTCGCCGGTACCGTCACCTACCATATAATCAGGACAATCGCTCATGCAACGCTCGTTGGCGATTACTGGACGGTGATCACAGAAAAAGTTGCCTGCATTAGACATATACTTGTTAGCCTGCATTAACATTTCTGCGTTAAAGAAATCATCGTCCTGGATACGCGTGCCTTGGTCATCTAATGGAATATCGTTCATCTGCAAGATATAACCGGTGATACCCATGTAACCTGCATCACCAATTGCAGGCATGTTTGGCGTCCAAAAAGGCATTGCACGACGGTTGTAGTCAAATAAAGTCGTAGCGTATGGCCAGTAGTTACCTACCGTTTTGATTGGAGATGGATCGTTGAAATCAGAGGTTACCAATGGTAACGGATCCCCTTCAGACAATGGCAAGTAGCCACGCGCACCTTCACCGAAGTCACCGTGACATACCGCACAGAACTGGATGTACAAATCACCACCCTGCATCACATTCATACCTACATCTAACGGCGGCAAACCATTACCGTCAGCGTCGACATGGATTTGCCATACATCTAACGCGGACTCAGCGATAGGGGTACCGAAGCCATAAGCTACGAAGGTGGTATCGTTGTAGTAGTTCTTTTCAGCGCGCTCCCAAACATCAATAAAGGCTTCTGGTACTTTACACTGCATATTGCCGTGAGGACCACCATCGATTGAGTCATGCACTTCAAAAGAATAAGGATTGTTTGGATCCAATTTCTCAACCAAACGCTGACGCGTGTTATCACCCAAGATAGCACGAACAACTTGTGCATCGAGGTAACGACCGTCTGCGGCATCAACAATTTCACGCCAATTTTCTGGAAAACCACGAGCACCAGTCAACTCAGGATTCGCATTCGCATCTGGGGTAACAAAAGCGCCAACTTGATCACCACCCTGACCTGGCTTATCAGACATGGCAATAGCGATACCTGACATCAATAGCGCACCAGTAACGGCTGATGCAACAAGAGTCTTTTTAGAATTGAACATTTTCAATCATCCCTCCAAATTCGCTGTTATGGGCATGGATTTTCCAGGTTACCATAGCAGTACGGTGATAAACATTGTTAGTCCCTTCGATTTCACGCATCTGCGGCATACCAGGCTGTACATAACCGGTTTCATCGGTTGTACGGCTCATCATCAGCAACTCGCTACCATCCCAGTCAAACTCAAGCTCAAAACGTGTCCAGGCTTTTGGCAATACCGCTGAGGTTAGTTTTGCTTCAGTCCAGTTGCGACCACCGTCAAAGGTGATGTCAACATATTCAACTTTGCCACGACCTGACCATGCAATCCCTTTCGCTATATAACGACCTGGACCTTGCATTCTGAAGTCTGGAGATGGATAAGTAATAACTGAGTTAGCTTCCATGTACCAAGACATGTTTTGTACAGTACCATCCGGCATCAATTCAGTATACTTAGAGGTTTCTTCACGGTGCTGTAAAGGCACGTTAGTCACTTGGATACGACGTAAATGCTTAACCCACATGTTGGCTTCGCAACCAGGCACAACCAACCGGATTGGGTAGCCGTTTTCTGGACGCAAGGCTTCACCATTCTGTCCGTAGGCAATCATACAATCATCCATCGCCAACTCAACGGGAACAGAACGCGCCATACCTGATGCATCCGCACCCTCTGGAATCAACCAAGTACCTTCTGGCTTAATACCGGCTTCTTTAAGCAGCGTAGACAATTTAACACCGGTCCATTCAACACAAGACATCATGCCGTGGGTCCACTGAACGGAGTTCAACTGAACGCCTTTCCATTCCATCGCGCCGTTAGCCGGACACTCGGCAAACAAAATCTTAGATTCAGCCGGAAAACGCTTTAAATCATCCATAGTGAAAATCAATGGACGCTCAACCAATCCGTGAATAACCAAACGGTGCTCATCGGGATTGATATTAACACCGCCACCATGATAACGCTCGAAGTGAAGACCGTTTGGCGTAATCATACCGTGCAAGCTCTGCAGCGGTGTCATGGTGATTGAAGCCATAGAGTCGGGTGTTAACCACTCTAAGGTACGGCGCTGAACTTCTTTCTCGAAAGGAGAAGGCATGCCGTATGGGTATTGACGCACACCCCAGCCCAACATTTTACGCGCCATTTGGTCTTGTAAAACATCAGTAATTTCTTCACGACCCGCATAAGGCGCTACCGCTTTAGTTGGGTTGAATTGAATTTCGCGTGCACTTGCCGCTTGTGTGAAAAGCACACCCCCCGCTACCGCTGCACTTCCTTTAAGGAACGCACGACGGCCCTGGTTACGTGATTCTTCAGTCTGAACCGCAACCTTTTCTACTACTTTATCTGTCATTTTATGCTCCTTGATTGGCATCCTTAACGTATAACAACACCACAGATTCAAGAGTTATTAGTTATATCCAATCGCCAGTAAAGGTTAAATTTTAGATATTACCAAACACAATCCATTGCCAATACTCACAATGCTGTTAATTATGATAAACCTGAACCCTTACCCAGTTCAAGCTAAAACATTAAGTAAATTAGCTTTTGCTTATATAAATTTTTTATGGGATGACTTCAAAAATCTATTGCCCGCGTGCTTTTTCCTCCAAAACTACATAGTTTTTTGCAGAAATCCCTTCAGACGTTTATTTTTTAGCCTTCAGCGCGTATATTAAATGCTAACTATTTTTTGGAGAAGAACATGATTGAGCGCCAATTTCCGATTACCCGTATGCGTCGCATGCGTGCCAATGAATTTTCACGTCGTTTAATGCGTGAAAACACGCTTACTACCAATGATTTAATTTACCCCATGTTTGTTATTGAAGGCTTCAACCTGCGCGAGCCGGTTAGCTCGATGCCGGGTGTGGAGCGCTTGAGCATTGACCTGCTTGTTGAGCAAGCCGAAGAATTAGTCGAACTGGGCATTCCTATGATCGCCATCTTCCCTGTTGTACCTGCTGAATTTAAAAGCCTAGAAGCTGAAGAAGCCTATAACCCAGAAGGGCTCGCTCAGCGAGCCATCCGCGCGGTCAAGGCGGCCTGCCCAGAGCTAGGCATAATGACCGATGTAGCGCTAGACCCCTTTACCACCCACGGACAAGACGGCATTATTGATGAAAATGGCTATGTGCTTAATGACGACACGATTGATGTTCTTATGAGACAGGCCTTGTCCCACGCCCAAGCGGGTGCGGATGTGATTGGCCCCTCAGACATGATGGATGGGCGAATTATTGAAATTCGTGAATTGCTTGAAGACCACGGCCACCACAATACACGGATTATGGCTTACTCGGCAAAATACGCGTCATCTTATTATGGTCCGTTTCGTGATGCGGTCGGTTCGGCAGGCAATCTGGGAAAAAGCAACAAGGACAACTACCAGATGGATCCGGCCAATAGCAACGAGGCGTTGCATGAAGTCGCGCTGGATATTAATGAAGGCGCGGACATGGTGATGGTTAAACCAGGCCTGCCTTATTTAGACATCGTTCAACGAATCAAAACCGAATTTAAAGTCCCGACCTATGCTTATCACGTCAGTGGTGAATACGCGATGCTTAAAGCCGCCGCACAAAATGGCTGGTTGGATGAACGTAAAGTGGCGATGGAAACCCTGCTTTGCTTTAAACGCGCGGGCGCGGATGGCATTCTGACCTATTATGCCAAGCAAGTCGCTATTTGGTTAGAGGAAGATGGCGCGGTATGAGCCAAATCGAACCTGATAAATATGCGGTGGTCGGCGACCCGATCGCCCATTCCAAATCCCCGTTAATTCATCGATTGTTTGCGCAACAAACCGCGCAAAACATTAGCTATGAAGCGATTCGGATTGATAGTGAGGAGCTTAGTTTTGCGCAAGCTATCGAGCAACTCAAACAAGAAGGCTTCAAGGGGCTAAACATTACCGTTCCTTATAAGGTCGATGCGTTTGAACAGGCCAATCAACTGACCGCGCGCGCGCAGGTCGCGCAGGCGGTGAATACCTATGTATTTGAGGCTGACGGTCAAATTTTGGGCGACAATACCGATGGTGCAGGCCTGGTTCTGGATATTGAACAGAATGCAAAACGCCCTTTCAAAGACCAGCGGGTATTGATTATTGGCGCAGGCGGCGCTGTGCAAGGTATTTTGCAACCGCTACTAGCCAAACAACCAGGCCTGGTGCATATCGCCAACCGAACGGCCAAACGCGCACAAATGCTGGGGAATCGCTTTGACACCTCGGTACCGATTAGCGCCAGCGGCTGGGATGCTATACCACTAGGACCGTTTGATATTATTATCAATGGCACGTCTGCCAGCCTTGAAAACAAGCTGCCACCGATTTCTGAAAAGGTATTAGGCGCTCATAGCCTTGTGTATGACATGATGTATGGCGCAAAGCCCACTGTGCTTATGAACTGGGCTAAACAACACCAGCCCAACTGCCAAGCCCTTGATGGCTTGGGCATGCTAGTGGGGCAAGCGGCCGAAAGCTTTGCCTTGTGGCGTGGTGTCAAACCCGATATTCAACCCGTCATCGCACAGGTTCGAAAACTTATTCAATCCAATTAAACCCGCTTAACAGGTAAAAACAACACGATGGAAAACCAAGATCAATTAGCACCCACGGCTATGCGCCGTATTAAAAGCTTTGTATTGCGCCAAGGCCGTATGTCAAAAGCACAACAACACGCGCTCAACCAGGCCTGGCCAAAATTTGGCTTGGAACCTGAAGATAAACTCTTAGATTTAGCGGCCGTGTTTGGTCGCATCGCACCGACTTATCTTGAAATCGGCTTCGGTATGGGCACAAGCTTAGCGGCAATGGCACAAGCCAACCCGGACCGCAATTACATTGGGATTGAAGTCCATCGCCCAGGTGTGGGCGCATTATGTAAACTTATAGAAGAGCTGGGGCTGAGCAATATTCGCCTTTTCAACCATGACGCGATTGAGGTGTTAGAAAAATCTATTCCGCCCGCCAGTCTTGCTGGCGTTTATTTATTTTTCCCCGACCCTTGGCACAAGTCTCGTCATAAAAAGCGTCGAATTTTGAATGCGGAGTTTGCCGACAAAATCGCTCACTACTTAGAAACCGGCGGTGAGTTTCATATGGCCACCGATTGGCAGGATTATGCAGAACAAATGATGGACGTAATGAGCGCGGCTGGCCGCTATGAAAACAAAGCAGGGATCAATCAATATATGCCGCGCCCAGACTATCGACCTTTAACCAAGTTTGAACAACGTGGCCAACGTCTAGGTCATGGCGTGTGGGATTTGATCTTTGTAAACAATAAATAAATGATAGAGTTGAAAAGCGCGAAAATACGGCAATAAACTTGACCTATATCAAGCTAATATTTAACTATCAAAAAATTGAATTTGAAATTTGGAAAACATAACGGTATATTGCAACTTGAAATTTTTTTAAATATAAAAATCTAACTCTGAGGCAGCACCATGAGAAATGAACTTAAATTTTTACTGGTATTAGTAGTAATTGTTGTAATTCCATTTGCGATTTTAATGGGTATTTACTTAAATATCCTACCCCAAAGCTTGCAAGTCGCCATTGGTCTATTCGGTGTAGTTGCCGCTATTGCAATTATTGTTGGTGGTAACCTATATCTTATGTGGGATGACATCAAATCAGGTCGTTACAAAAAACGCACCTAATGAATGTTATTGACAACCAAAACCCGACAACCTAGTCGGGTTTTTTTATTAATAGCCACACAAGTTTGTAAAGTTTTAGTTCAAAATCATTCAAGCCTTTCAAATTCACGTACAATATAAAAAACTTAACAAAAATTGACTGATGGAATCTGACGACTTTATATCTTCTGTGCATCGCACAAAAAAACAGCAAGAACCAAAGAAAAACCAAAAAACCAGAAAGTGGCTTAAATACAGCCTTTGGATCTTGGTTTCTAGCATCTTTTTACCGATCATCGCGTTAAGTATTTACGTTATAAACGTCTACCCCACTTTACCCGATGCCTCTGAACTAAAAAATATCAGCTATCAGGTGCCGCTGCGTATTGAAACAGCCGACGGCCGACTCATTACTGAAATTGGTGAAAAACGCCGCATCCCGCTAGAATACCATCAAATACCCGAACGCATGACTCAAGCGATTATTTCAGCCGAAGATGACCGGTTTTATGAACACTGGGGGATTGATCTTAAAGGCTTAGCACGTGCAGTCTACGAGTTAATTAGCACAGGCTCTAAGCAATCGGGTGGCTCAACCATCACTATGCAGGTAGCACGAAACTTTTTCCTTACCAATGAACGCACCTATACCCGCAAACTCAATGAAATCATACTCGCTTTTAAAATTGAGCATGAACTCAGCAAACAAGAAATCATGGCGCTTTATCTTAATAAAATATTTTTAGGCCATCGTTCTTATGGGGTAGCTGCCGCTGCAAAAACCTACTATGGCAAAGAACTCAATGAACTCGAGCTTCATGAGTTTGCAATGATTGCGGGTTTACCCAAAGCCCCTTCCGCATTCAACCCTGTTGCCAACCCGCCACGCGCACAATTGCGCCGTGAATATGTTTTACGTAGAATGCATGAGCTCGGCTACATCAGTCGGGTAGAAATGCGCATGGCGCAAGAACAACCGGTTGAGGTTAGCTTATCGGGTGTGCGTATTGATGTTGAAGCTGGCTATATTGCAGAAATGGCTCGCCAGTTTGCCCTGGAAAACTTCGGTGAAGATGCGCTTAACCTTGGACTAACTATTGTAACGACCCTGCAAAGCCAACACCAACTGAGTGCAAACCAAGCACTGCGGGACGGACTTCAAGACTATGAACGCAGACAAGGCTATCGCGGTCCAGTTAGCCAGCTTGATCATGCAATAATGACTAACGAGCAAAGCATTATTCAAGCGATGCGTGAATTTTCTTCGCCTGGTGGATTACAGCTCGCTACCGTCACCGATATCCGTGACAACCAAGCCAACCTGTTATTGCGCAATGGTGAACGCAGCATTATGCGCTTTGAAGGCATGAACTGGGCAGCTCCATTCATTAACATTAACCGCACGGGGCCAGCACCACAAAAAATGGACGATATTCTGTCAGTTGGTGACGTCATTTATCTCCAACGCCAAAACTCGACCTGGCAACTTGCACAAAACCCACAAGCAGACGGCGCGATTGTTGGTCTTAATCCTCGTGATGGCTCTATTTACGCGCTAGCAGGCGGTTTCGATTTCTTTAAAAGCCGTTTTAACCGCGCCACACAAGCTAAACGCCAACTCGGCTCAGCGTTTAAACCTATTTTATACTCTGCCGCGCTAGAGCGTGACTATACGCTAGCAACCGTTGTTAATGATGCCCCTGTGGTGTTTCACGATGATGCTTTAGAAGGCATATGGCGCCCAGAAAACTTTACCGGACGCTTTTATGGTCCAACACGTGTTCGTCCTGCCCTTGCACACTCCAAAAACCTAGTACCTATTCGCATACTACAAGACATAGGCATTCACCCGACAGTTAACCATGCTGCAGCATTTGGTTTAGCGCAGGCTGAGCTACAAAAACATCGAAATCTTTCACTCGCATTGGGTTCTGTAGAGGTCACACCATTAGAAGCAGCACGTGCCTTTGCTGTGTTTGCAAATGGGGGTTATTTAATAGAGCCTTATTTTGTTAGGCAAGTTCGCGACTTTAATGGTCGCACCATTTACCAAGCAGACCCACTTCACGCTTGTCAAATTCAATGTCTTGAAAATGATCCGAGTTTGGCTCCAAGGGTTATAAGCCCTCAAAATGCTTATTTAATTACCTCTATGCTCCAGGATGTTATCAGTTACGGAACAGGCCGGAGTGCCAGTTCGCTAAACCGTAAAGACCTAGCGGGTAAAACAGGGACAACCAATCAACAATTTGACGCTTGGTTTGTGGGTTACAACCCGGATGTTGTTACCAGTGTTTGGGTAGGCTTTGACAATCCTAGCAGCCTAGGTCGTCGAGAAACCGCTGGACGTGCTGCCTTGCCAATCTGGATTGATTATATGCGTACAGCCATTCAATCCTCCCCTAACATTCCTTTTTTACAGCCCGAAGGGCTTGTTAATGTACCCATTGATCCTGATACGGGTTTAGCTGTTCCGGCAGATACAGCCAATGCCGTGTTTGAGCTTTTCCTTGAGCGAAATGCCCCTGAACCACCTAGCATTACACCGAGCACTTTAAGGAACTTAACAATAGAACTCTTCCAGTAAGCTAAGCGTTGATAATTAAGGGGCGATGGCTAAAGCCCCACGATGCTTTCAAACCTAATTACAAAGTCGGTATAATAACTGGCTTAGAACAAGGCTTAACATAGAATTAACTAACTAGGACATAGCACAATGAAACTGATTCTTCTTGGCGCACCTGGCGCAGGTAAAGGTACTCAAGCTCAATTTTTAACCAAACAATATAATATTCCACAAATATCAACTGGCGATATGTTACGTGCAGCCATTAAAGCAGGCACAGAACTGGGTAAGCTCGCGAAATCGTTTATGGATGAAGGCAAACTAGTTACCGATGAGATTATTATCGGCCTAGTTAAAGAGCGCATTGCGCAAGAAGACTGTGCAAATGGATTCTTACTTGATGGTTTTCCTCGCACGATTGCACAAGCTGATGCCCTTGCTGAGGCGGGCGTGGCAATTGATGCGGTAATTGAAATTGATGTCGCGGATGAGGTGATTGTAGAGCGCATGTCAGGTCGTCGTTGTCACATGGCATCTGGGCGCACCTACCACGTCACATTTAATCCACCTAAACAAGCCGACAAGGATGATGAAACGGGTGAAGAGCTGATTCAGCGCCCAGATGATAAGCCTGAAGTTGTTCTAGATCGCCTAAAAATCTACCATGACCAAACTGCACCTTTAATTAGCTATTACCAAGCTAAAGCAGAAAAAATTGAAATGTTAAAATACGTCCGAATTGATGGCACCCAGCCGATTGCTGAGGTTGAAAAAGCCATAACTCAAGCATTAAATTAACTTTAAACACAGCAAATCGCCCGAGCAAACCGCTCGGGTAACAAAACAATACTTAAGTCCATAACCTCAAGCAGCAAACTTGGTGTAGAATTAATACCAATGTTCATTGATTTTATTTATGAGACTTAATTCATGCAAACCCAATCACTAAAAATAAAAATTATTCTAGCTACTCTCGCTGTCACCACGCTAGTCGTGGCCTCTGTCGCCGCCATTCTCTACCTGTCCCAAATTAAACCGCTTGCCGGTCAAATTGAGCAACGCCTAACCCAAGAAATGTCGACTTTTATGGACAGTCAGATAGAGCTAAAAATTCAATCAGGGATTATTGGCGCCACTATGCTGTCACAGCAGCCTATGACATTGGAAGCGCTTAATCGAAGAGATGACCGAGTTCTGCGACAAGTTCTAGCAGCTCAACAAGCACACTACAGCAGTGTAAGTAACTTTAGAGGTATCTTTTCAGAGATTATCGATGCTCGAGGCCAGTCCTTACTACGCTCATGGAACCTCGACACCCCTGGCTCAAACCAAGCCAACAATGAACTCTTTCGAACCGTTATGCAACAGAAAAAAGCCAACGGCGCACTGGGCTTTACAGAGCGTGGTGTTGCCATTACGTCTGTGACACCAGTATTAAACCCAACCCAAGGCTTGATCGGCATGGTCACGATGGTGCAAGGTGTGGGTTCAATATCGCGTCACTTTGAACGGATTGTTGGGGGTTCATGGATAATGCTTGTTGATCGCAACTATGTTCAAAGCGTTCAAGGCAATACTCGTGCCATCGACAACTTACAAGCCATTAACAACCGCTACGTCATCGCCAACAACGCTTGGTTTAATGAAGAAGTCATCAACCTTACTAAAAAACTCTACCAGCAACTTGATGGCGATAAGACTCAGGTTTATCTAGCACAGGGTTATGTCCTTGTTGACTTGCCTGCCTACGATGAAGCAGGACGGGTATTTGGTCGTCAGTTGTTTATTCAAGATGAGCAAGTTTACACCGCGGCCTTAACACAAGCCCACAACCAGGCCTGGATTACCTTGATTGGCGTGGTATTTGGCATTTTATTGCTTGCTGGCATCTTATTGGTTCTTATTAATCGTTTGGTTATAACGCCATTACAAAGCCTTAACAACACCATGGCGGATATCCAAAAAACCGGTAATTTCTCGCTACGTGTTCCGGTCAAGTCAAACGATGAAGTCGGCCAGACCGCTCAGGCTATTAACGATCACTTAACTCAAGTTAGCCAAGCCATGAATCAAACTGGAAATGCGATAGCCGCTCTGGCTAAAGGCGACCTGAGCCAGCGTATTAGTGGCGAATTCGTCGGTGATCTGCAAACTATTAAAAATGGCGTCAATGCCAGTGCTGATAATGTTCAGACCATGATAGAACAGGTTGCTCAAGCAATGGCAAAACTCAGTGCCGGCGATTTTAATTTTAAAGCAAGCGTCAGTGCTGAAGGAGCCTTTGCTGATATTCTCAACAACACTAATCATGCCTTGAATGACCTTAATCATATTATGCAAGATATCAATAACACCATGTCTGAAATGGCACAAGGTCGTTTCCAAAAGCGGATTGAAGCCCACGCACAGGGCGATTTAGATACACTCAAGCAAAAGGTGAATCACAGCCTTGAAAAACTTGATGAAGTTATTCGTGATATTGCTGGAGTTATGCAAGCACAGAGTAACGGAGATCTCACTATACGCGTAGGGGTTGAATGCGAAGGCGATCTAGATCGCCTTAAACAAGCGATTAATGAAAATGCAGAACGATTAAGTCAAGTTATTAATGACGTGTTAATTGCTGCAGACACCGTTTACGGTGCCGCCGAAGAAGTCTCTCATGGTTCGGATAGCCTGAGTGAAAGCGTGCAACAACAGGCCGCTTCGGTAGAAGAAACTTCCGCCACCATGACCGAAATCACCTCAGCGATTGATAATAATGCCAGCAATGCGAAAAGTGCTGACAAACTTGAGCATCAATTAGAATCCAATTCACAAACAGCCGCTAAAGTAATGCGCGATACCATTCAAGCAATGGACGCAATTCAAGATTCGAGCAACCAAATCAATGATATTGTTAGCCTTATTGATGGCATTGCCTTCCAAACTAATTTATTGGCACTGAATGCGGCGGTTGAAGCCGCTCGAGCGGGTGATCATGGTCGTGGCTTCGCAGTAGTCGCTGGAGAAGTCCGTTCACTGGCACAAAAATCTGCTGAAGCAGCAAAAGATATCAAAGGATTAATTGCAAAGAGTGTTGAAAGAATTAATCAAGGCACCCAATTAGCGGCAGAGTCGGAAGGAATTATAGGAAAAATGAACGAGTCAATTGCTCAAGTTAGCAAAATGATCGCCGGCATAGCCAGTGCTTCGGTTGAACAGGCACAAGGGGTCAATGAAATCAATCAGGCAATTGGATTGATTGACAATGTTACCCAACAAAACGCCGCCTTGGTTGAAGAAACCTCAGCGGCGGCTGAAAGCTTGAAAGACCAAGCTAAACAGCTCAGCGAAAGTGTGTCTTTCTTTAAAACCAAACCCAATAAAGGGTTAGGCTATAAAGGCTAAGCAAGCTAGATATTAAGCCCTTACATTCATCCCGCCTTGGCGGGATTTTTTATCTTGATGACAGGTTAGTCAAATAACCTTCAATCTCGACGGCCTGACCTTGCATTACAAACGGCTGGGGATAGCGGTTTAGCTGATAATCGTACATCGGGTCATAATAATCACGCAACATGAAACCGATCCATTAAAATGCGCACCAACATCACCGCACGCCTGCTCTAACAACCAGGCCTGGTTAAATGCCTTTAAAACCTTCGCATAATTCAACCCACCCAACCGCTTGGCAATGCGCTCAAACCGCGACAGCATAAATTCACGCCATTGCTCGGGGTTTTCATATTCAGTTTGAGCCTGCGTCACATACTCGGTCAAGATATTTTGCTTGCGCTGTTCAAACGGCGTATCCAAAAAAATCCGTGGGCCTGATTTAATTGCCGCAAACAACGAAGGGCTTAAGTGTACCGAACCGATATTGCGCCCTTCATCTTCAAACAAGCAATTGGCTTGCCCGCTCGCTTCCAGTGCCAGCAGACGATAGGCCAATTGATTTTCAAAATCAATCTGACGTGGCTGTGGCCACGCATGGGCACCGAAGGTTGAGCCGCGATGTTGCGCCAAGCCTTCTAAATCCACCGCGAACGAATAGTTATTCAACACTTGGGTTTTACCCGAACCGGTGCGCCCAACTAACACCCAAGGCGTGATGGTTTGGGTTTGCAACTTGGTCGCTTGCGTTTGCAGCTTGATCGCTAAGCGCTCAAGTTCATCCATCAAATACTGACGAAAGGCTTTATAACCGCCCTTCAGCCGAACAATATCAACACCCGCCCCCGCCATCCATTGCTGCGAAATACGCGAACGCAAGCCACCGCGAAAACAGTAAAGCAAGGCATTTGGCTGTTGTTGTTTGAAATCACACCAAGCCGCGACCCTTGGCGCGCGTACTTTTGGATTAACCAGTTGATGCCCCAACTCAATCGCTTGTTGCTGGCCTTGTTGTTTGTAACATAGCCCAACTAAACGTCGTTCTTCATCCTGCATTAAGGGTAAATTAATCGCGTTAGGAATCGCGCCTTTGGCAAACTCAACTGGCGCAGCTCATCCTCTTATTTTGGTAAAACAGCAAGACGCAAGTAAAGCACACACCCTCATCACACCGAGACCCGTGGCGCCGGCGATTAACTTAGCCCAAGCTGAGCGCATAGAGGTTATAGAGTTTGCTATACTATAGACTCTTATGATAAAGACACCACAACGATGAACCTTAAAAAACTACCGATAGGCATCCAAACCTTTAGTGAAATCCGCGAGGATGATTACGTTTATGTCGATAAGACAGGGATTGCCTATGAATTATTGCAAAACTATAAGTATGTTTTTCTAAGCCGACCCAGACGCTTTGGTAAGTCACTATTTCTGGATACTCTGCGCAATATTTTTGAAGCCAATAAATCCCTGTTTAGCGGTTTAGCGATAGAAAACCAATGGAATTGGGATGTGTGCTATCCGGTGATTCGAATCAGTTTTGCGCAAGGCAAGATAGAGAGTCGTCAGCAGTTGGATGAATCTATTTTACGTATACTCAAAGAAAACCAACATTATCTAGGCATTGAATGCGAAGAAAAAACCAGTGTCGCCGGTTGTTTCAGCGAACTGATTCGCAAAGCGCATGAAAAATACAACCAAAAAGTCGTGGTGCTGGTTGATGAATACGACAAACCGATTCTGGATAACATCACCAACACGCCCCTTGCTCAAGAAATCCGTGATGGCTTGGTTAACTTTTACAGCGTGATTAAAGGCAGTGATGAGTTTTTACGGTTTGCGTTTTTAACCGGTGTGAGCAAGTTTACTAAAACGTCGATTTTCAGCGGGCTAAACAACATCACCGACATCTCACTCGATAAACCCTATGGCGATATCTGTGGTTACAGCCAAAACGATGTCGAAACCACCTTTGCACCTTATCTCGAAGGTGTGGACATGGATAAGCTCAAACAATGGTACAACGGTTACAACTTCCTAGGCAGTCGAATGTACAACCCGTTTGACATCCTCAAGTTTATTGCCAAGGAACATACCTACTCCAACTACTGGTTTGAAAGCGGCACACCCACCTTTTTAATCGAACTGATTAAAAAACAGCAGTATTTCCTGCCCAACCTCGCCAACCTGCGGGTAGATGAAAAACTACTCAATAGTTTTGACATTGAAAACCTCGACCTAGAAGTCATTCTGTATCAAAGCGGCTATCTCACCATCGATAGAGTCGAAACCTTGGGGGTTCAGACGCTTTATTACTTAAAACTGCCGAATCTAGAAGTTAAAGCTTCGTTAAATGATTACATTTTAAAACTGTTTAACGCCAGCCAAGCTAATAAAACAGACATACAGGTCAATCTACAAACCGCCTTGATGGAAAATAACCTCGATAGCCTCAAACAGGCACTCGTTAGCATCTTCGCCAGCATTCCCTACAACAATTTCATCAAAAACGACATGCAAAACTATGAAGGATTTTACGCCAGTGTTATCTATGTCTATTTACAAAGTTTGGGGCTGAACATTATCGGTGAAGATGTGACCAATAAAGGGCGGATTGATTTAACCATCAAAATGGACAAGACCATTTACATCCTAGAGTTTAAAGTGGATGCGACCGACAAAACTAATGCCCTGCAGCAAATAAAAGACAAAGACTATGCCAGCAAGTATCTCGACCAGCAAAAACCTATTTATCTGATGGGTATTCACTTTGACCCTAACGCAAAAAATCTATCCGGATTTGAATGGGAGAGGCTGGGCGTCGATTGATGCCGTCGCCTGACCTAGTTGCGATAACGCCTGCTCAAGCGTCGAGCTCGGCACGGCCAAGTTGATTCGCATAAAGCCGCGTCCACTTTCGCCATAGGACAGCCCGTCGTTAAGTCCAAGTTTAGCCTGATCAATCAGCCAGGTTTTCAATGCCTGATGATCCGCAAACATCGCCCGGAAATCTAACCAGACTAAATAAGACGCTTGCGGACGCATAAGCTTAACCAGCGGTAAATGTTCGCCAAGAAACGCATCAAGCCGATTAATATTATCGGTGAAATGATTCAACAGCACATCACGCCAGGCCTTGCCCTGTTCGTAATAGGCGGCTTGCAAGGCAACTAAGGCCATCAGGTTTAAATCCTCAATTTTCACCCGAGCACAGGCGTCTTGCAGCGCGGATTTATGCTGCGGATTAGCCGCGATGGCATAGCCAATTTGTAGCCCCGCGAGGTTAAAGGTTTTGCCCGGTGAACTTAGGGTTAGTGTTTGCTGGGCAATGTCGGCAGATAGACTGGCCATCGGGGTATGTTGATAAGGCGAGTAAACCAAGTCCGAGTGAATTTCATCGGATACGATAATCACCTGATAACGCAAACAGAGTTCGGCCAAGCGCCGCAACTCGTCTCGGCGCCAAACGCGGCCGGATGGATTATGCGGATTGCAAAACAACAACAACTTAATCGGATGCTGTTGAATGGCCAGCTCAACCGCCACCCAATCTATTTGATACTGCTGGTCGATTAACACCAAGGGCGCGCTCACCAGTTGGCGTTGATTTAATATCACGGCCTTGGCAAACGGTGGATAAATCGGCGGCATAATCAACACCGCATCGTTAGGGTGGGTTAAGGCCTGCACCGATAGAAACAAGCCATTGGCGACGTTGTGGGTAAACAGGATTTGCGACGCGCTCACCTGATAACCGTGCTGAGCCTGCCAATCACACACTGCCTTATACACGCTCGGTGGCGTTAAGGTATAACCTAAAATTGGATGCACCAAGCGTTCACGCAATGCGTCAAGAATAAACGGTGGGGTCGGCAAATCCATGTCCGCCACCCACATAGGCAACACATCTTCCGCGCCAAACAAGGCTTGGCGCAAGTCATATTTTTCCGCCCAAGTATTTAAGCGAGAAATCGGCTGGTTCAGCTCGATTGCATTTTGGCCGATTGCGTCTTCCTTTAGCTCTTTTTCCATAGCGTAACCTGACTAATATGATGCCCAAAACGGCGGGCGGTTTCTGGCACCAGCATCTCAATAGCTTGGGGCGTACCTATGCGCTCAAAGTCGCTACTCAGCAAGCCATTCAAGGTTTCAAGCGTGGTCACATTTTCGCCGGATTGCGCGTCTTTATAGCCACCTAACCACTGGGTTTTGCTAGTATATTGTTCGCGCCAATCATAGGTCGAACCCAGCATCAATAGCCCGCCTGCATTCAAACGATGGGCAATATCCTCAATAAACTTTTTCGGCTCATACAGCCGCTCAATCACATTCATCGCCAACAGCATATCGTAACCGCTAAAAATTGGCTTTAGGTTACTCGGGTCTTGTTGCATAAAACGACAACGCTCAGCCGCCTTCTCCAGCCCAGCATCCGCGAGTCGGTATTCCTTAAAATCCATAATCTCGCCTTCTAAGGGCAGGGTCGCCAACAAGGATCCGGTTTGCTGCATCCGATTCGCAGCATTGATAAAACGCGCTGAAAAATCCAGCCCCAATACCTCATCAAAGTGCTTGCCAAGCTCAAAACAGCCGCGCCCAACGGAGCAGCCAACCTCAAGCACTTTTAAATGATCGCGCGCCGCCAAGTCCTTATCCTGTTGCGCCCAGTCGATGGCTAAACGCGCATAGGTTTGCGCAAAGTTTGCCAGACCAAACGGATTAGTGCCATAATGAAACTCACAGGCTTGGGCGACAGCGGGATCGGTTTCATAGCTAGCAAATTCGGTTTGCACTGGCGCATCCGATTCGATATAACGAAAACCCGCATGTTGAAAAAAGTGACGACGGAACGCATAACGCGAATGGCCGTTAATCTCATTACCGGTTGAAATCCAGCTACCGCCCTTAAAAATATTATGTTTATTATCAAAGGTTGGGGTGGTGAAATCATCATACAAAGGATGAACCTTAAAACCATCAAACGGATAGATCGGTGTCATTGTCCACTGCCAAACATTGCCGACCACATCATAAAAGCCCTTCATTTCACACTGATCGATCGGCACCGACGAGGCGTACTGCTGCAAATTAATATTTGCCAAGGCTTGATAATTCAACGCATCGGTTTGATCACGAAGCCGCAAGTATTCGTCTTCAGAAGGCAGGCGAATCGGTTTACCGGTTTGCTTGGCTTTCCAGCGGCAAAACGCTGCGGCTTCAAGATAATTAACCTCGACGGGCCAATTCCATGGCATAGGGACTTCTTCGGTCATGCAACGTAACCACCAGGCCTGGTGGTTGTTTTGCGTTTTTAGCAGCCAAAAGCTCGGATGCTTGATAGGGCTAAACTGACGCCAGCGCTCACCCTCTTCGTCCCAATAGGCTGCGTTATCGTAACCACCGGCTTCAACAAAGGCTAAAAACTCGCCGTTGGAGACTAAAAATTTTGACGCCTTAAAGCCCTGCACTTGCGCACGATGAGAACCGTATTCATTATCCCAGCCATAAAATTTAGCGGGATCTTGGTGCTGAATGTCAACCAGGCCTGGTTGTACAGCAAGCAATTTGTTCTCTTTCGGCGCCTCACCCCGCTCAGGGCAAATAGCAAACAAATCGGATGATTGTACAAAAGCCAAATCCAGCTGGCGAATCAGTACCGACGAGGTTTCAAGGTGAATGCGCTCATGCTCAATCCCCATCATCACTGGCCACATAGGGCTTTGCCAATCAATCGGCAGGCTAAAGCTCAGCGTATCAATCAATTGATTCACCGCGGCACGCACTTGCTGGCGGTAAACACGCACTTCATCAACCGCCGGCCACGCATAATGCGCCTCGTTTAAATCATCCCACGACATTTCATCGACCCCAATCGCACACATGGACTCGATTTTCGGATTAATGCGCTGGGGCAATAACTTGGCTAACACCAGCTTATTGGTGAAAAAAGTGGCGGTATGACCGAAATAAAAAATCAGTGGATGGCGCAAAGAGCAGGGCCGCTCATAATAGGCTTGATCGTTCGCCAAGCAGTCAAATAGCGCTTCATAGGCATCACAGGTGGTATTAAAATAACGCTTAATTTCTGCGCGCTTAGCTTCAACTTCACCTTGAGTCAATAAAATATTTTGCGTTATTAAGTCGGCTTTTTGCATCTCTATTCCTTTTAAATAGAATTTTTAATGACCGTCATTATACATCACCTATACAATAATGAAATAACCAATATAAGTATCAGCCCCACAGGGTCAAAAACAAGCCGTCCAAATGGTATTTTTAGGCATGGCTTTTAGCTTTGAATACTCAACCTGATTAAGGTTAATAAGTGTTTTATCAAGCGAGTATGTCCGTGAGATTAATTTAGCCAGTTTTTTATCACTCAGACTGAGCGCAAGGGTTAAAGCCATTAAACTTTGCAATGCATAATTCGCTGGATTATGTTTAACATCAAACAAATAGCCCTTACCCCCTAAAGCACGCAACTCAAAATGATTGTTATTGTCAAAATCTAAAAAGTTAATACTGTAATTTTTTTTAAGCACACGCTTAAAAATAAACGCCCAATCCTCTGGCTGATAGTCAAAAAGTTGGCTCACAATGTCGCGGGTAAACTTTCGAGACTTAAAGCCTAAAAGACGCTGCTGATCTAAACAATAAACCACGGATAAAGGAGATATTCGCCCACAACCTTCAGTAGAAAAATGTAGATGAAAGCCAATATCATCGCCATCTTTGGCATCAAACTGTTTGAGTTTTTGAGCAAACGCCCTGAGATAATAGATGGAAGACAAGGGATCTAACTTAGGACTGACCAACTCATAACTTTGCAGGCCTGCTGGTGGACAGCCAGTTTTTTCAGCTATCAGGTAAAAGTTTTGCCCATCTGTTTTAGCTACCTGATCAAGACTCACCAACAAAACCTGATCTCGAGGCAAAAGCTGATCAATCGATTGCGCAAACAAACTTATCTGCTCAGGCGCAAGATAAAACTCGATTTCAAAACCAACGACCCATTTTTGGCTAATTTGGTCGAATTGCTTGGCAAAGTTTGCATACACCTTCTGCAAGCGCTTAGCAAAACTTTTGTGGCTCAACTCACCTTCATAACGCTCGAACTCGGTAATGTGTTGCTGATCAGATGTCCAGTGCTTACTGGCCGCGATCACGGTTTGAAGTTTTTTATTCATAGTCTTCCCATTAGCTTAAGTCCAATGATCTGGCATTATAGACCCTTAAGGTAAGATATGAAAAAAAACATAAATGTGTAAGATTATACGGCTTTTGGCTTACCGAAATAATAACCTTGAAACCCAGTCGCGCCGGCTTGCTTGGCTGCTTCAAACTGTGAAGGGGTTTCAATGCCCTCCATAACCAGTTTATAGCCCGCCTGACGAATCATCGATGCCGTTGATTGAATAATACCCCGTGTTTTACTATCCAACTCCAAAGCCTGAGTTAAGGTCATATCAAACTTAATAATATCTACCGGCATATTGGCCAAATAGCGAATTGAAGAATAACCATTGCCAAAATCATCTAGCGCTACTTTAAAACCTAAAGCCCTAAGCGATTTAAGTTTGGCCGTGACTAAATCCATATTAGTAATCAAGGTGGTTTCAGTGACCTCAATAATAATTCTATAGGTCTGGGTATAGGCGGCCAATCGCTCTAGGGCAACCTGCAAATCCAATTGCATCAAGGATTGCGATGAAAAATTTAACGAAATACCTGTTCTCTCCGCCACTTTTCCTGCTTTAAACAGTTGGTTAATCGCCTCAATAACTTGTAGGTCAAGCTCACACTCCAAATGCCGGTGATTAACCACATCAAAAATCTCATTCGGAAAGATTAAACAGTCCTGTTGACGAATACGCACGAGGGCTTCATAGTAGATCACCTCCTGATCCACCGACACAATCGGCTGCAAATGCATTTCAATGCCTTCACCGGTTCTTAAGGCTGACATAATCATGCCCACTCGCTCATTTGAAACCAGCGTTTTACCCGCTGACTCCTCATCAGCGGCAAAAAGCTGCACCTTGTCATGCAGTGAGTGCTTGGCTTTATATAACGCAATATCCGCATGCTTATGCAGCTTTTGTACCGTATCTTGATGTGTGGACAGACTGACCCCTACACTAAAGTGGACTCGCTCATTGATTCCCAACTCACTGAACGGCATGGCTTTTAAATGCGCCAAACAGTTTATAGCCATCTGCCTTAAACGATCCGGTTCAGTATCAAGCAAAATAACAGAAAACTCATCGCCCCCAATTCTAAATACCTGCGTGGATGGCGGTAGACACTCAACCAACGCCCTTGCCGTTAAGTTAATCACCTTATCACCGACAAGATGTCCATAAGAGTCATTAATAGCTTTAAAATAATCACAATCAAATAACATAAAACCTACACAGCCTGAATCGGCTGAAAACACTTTGCTTAAACCATGCATCGCTTCATCAAAGGCGCGACGATTAGGCAAACCTGATAAAGAATCTGTTCGTGATTGCAAATAAGCCTGCTGGCGCTGAGCTTCAATCTTTTGTTGTGCTTCAACTAATGCTTGATTGTAACTCGCCAGCGAATTTTTTAAGTCCTCAAACTCACTCACCATATAGTTGGCTTTAGGCTCCACCACCTGATTGGGTTGCGTTTTAAGCTCCGCTAAATAAGCTGACAAGCCAACCAATGGGCGCACTAAACTATAGCGGAAAAACACCATAAACAAGATTGCGACCAATACCGCATACAGCAAAATGTATCGAATAAAATCCTGGATTAATGCCCATAAAAAATTATCCACCGGACTGGCAAGTAACTGAAAGTCGATAAACCTATCCGGATGGGTTAATAATGCGTCCAAGCTAACAAAAGCCTTATTTAAATCCGCCTCTAAACCAGGCCTGGTGGTTAAACTCGCTCGTTCAATGTATTTAAATTGCGCATCTTGACGCAACCAACCAATCAGATTCAAATTCAGCCCCAGGTAACCCAAGGTTGTAGCGGTCTGCCGCTGCGATACTTCTGCAAAAAGCCGATAATTAAGTGCAGACTCTTCCAAGCTAAAACTAGCTAAGTCTGCAGGAACTTGTTGAGGTAAAAACGGAGATAACGGGGCGTTAGGCCCTTTTTGGAAAAGTTGATCGCCTTGGGCGTTATAGATCTCAAGCTCATTAAAATAAGCTCGCCAATGGTGGGATACCTTAACGCGTTCATCGCGCCAAAAAAAGTAATAACGTGGCTGGCTGAGCTGTTGATGCACCTCATCCCAGTTTTTTAATCGGCTAATGTCTTGATCACCAAGTGCAATAAAGCTTTTAATTTCATTGACCAACTCCTGCTGGGCTGCCTGATGTAACTGCTGCTCCGTTTGCAACTTAATGGTTTGCGCACTTTGATAAAGATACCAAAACATAAACAAATAAGCCCCTAAAGAGGCCGACAAAAATAGCAGCATATGCCATTTGGCCTTTATAGGTTTTAACTGACCAAGTAGTTTCACTGAGCTAACTCGCTTTGGAAATTATTCATAATTCCAATGAGGTGGTCTTGCAAGTCGAATTCATGCATACTCGAAAAAAAGTGATTGGCACCCTCAACGCTATGAACCTCAACGCCGGCATCAGCCAGCTCATCTAACCAATGGTGTCCTGCTTGCTGTAAAATCTCATCCTCAGTACCCATAATCGCATGAACTGGCACACCCACAAACTGTAAGTGTGTCAGGTTTTGTTGGCGCGTTAATTGATGATACGACAAAAAACTTTCGGGAGTAGCAAAGTAGTTTTCTTTACAAAATAGAAAACTAAAATGGCCAGGCCGTGGTGTCCCTGATAACAACATGTGGCGCGCACGCGACAAGTCACTTGGGCGGGTTCCTATATCAACACCATTAAAGTAAAACATGCTGGTTAAAACCAGCAGTTCTACAGAAGGATGTGGTTCCGTAGCCTGACTAAACAGCAAATCTTGGCTGCCGCTTGAATGACCTAGTAAGACAATACGCTCATAGCCCTGTGCAACTAACCAATCAATCCACGCACTAATTTCAGCCCGACTATCTTCAAGAGTATGAGTATGTAAACTATCGCACTTCAACGAGTCTTGACGGCCACTGATACCGTAACTTATGTTCGGGCTCAGGGTCGTTAAGCCTTGGTCATTAAGCGCTTGCACCATGCTGCGAACAGTATGAAATTGATTGGTGGTTAAAAAACCATGCTTAACCAAAACCGCAATACGTTTATTACTTTCAACTGGCTGATCATATTCAGCCTGAAGAAAAACCCCAGGGGTGAGCTCAAGACTGACTGTTTGCGCCCAAGCGGACTGCCAAAAGATAACAACCAGCCCAAACCCTAAGTAGAGCTTAAATTTCTGGTATAAAAAATAGGGTTTTTTCATGGCAGCGAGTCTTAAAAAATAGATTATTTTAGCTACAAAAGCATACTTGAATTCGCATATTAAGTGCAATCTCATTTAAGCCGCTAATAAATCAACCGCTTTTCCTAAAAACAGCTCAACAGGTTGCTTTCCTTCTCGTGTTTTTCGGGGGCGAGTGTTGAGCCGGTACATAACAAAATCTATTTGCTCTTGGGTAACTTCATTAAAGTCGGTTCCCTTTGGGAAATACTGGCGGATGAGGCCGTTGGTGTTTTCATTTATGCCTCTTTCCCAAGATGAGTAAGGGTGTGCAAAGTAGATCTTTGCGTTTAATTCTTTTGCCATACGTTCGTGGTCGGCAAATTCTAAACCATTGTCATAGGTTATGGTATGAATCTGCTCGGCCATAGGCTTGAGAACTTTTATGGCTCTATCTGCAAGGTCACTGGCATTCTTGCCCATAAGCTTGACGATAATTGTATAGAGCGTTTTTCTTTCAACCAATGTATAAATCGCGCTTTTTCGGTCTTTGCCGATAATGGTGTCACCTTCCCAGTCGCCAATTCGGCTTTTTTCATCGACAATCTCTGGGCGCTCGTCAATGCTAACCGCATTCTTGATTCTTCCACGTCGATCATAACTTCCATAGCGCCTTTCTATGCGTTTTGTGTAAATGCCTAAGGTGTTGATACAGTGTGCCTTGTTGCTTTTTATCGGCCAGAACCATGCGATAGATTGTTTCATGATGCAACCTTACAATGTCGTTTTTTTCAAGGTAGAAACAGACCTGATCTGGACTAAGCTCCTGTTGAATTAATATCTTCACCTTGTCCTTAATGGCCTCTGTGAGCTTAATGGCTTTTAGGGCAGCACCTCTTCGTTCTACACTAAATTGATTGGCCTGCTTAGGCCGGTATCCTCGCATCCCTGTATTGCGCTTTATTTCGCGCCCAATGGTTGAGGGGTGACGTTCTAAGTGCGAAGCAATTTCTTTTTGTGACAAGCCTATTTTCAAATAGGCTTGTATTTGGTATCGTTCATCAATGGTCAACTGTTTATAGTTCATTGCAATTTCCTGTGGTAAGAAAATTAGCATTCTATTTCAGTTGGCCTTTTTTCTTACAAGTTAATTGCACTTGTTATGCGAATTCAAGATAGCTTAATTTAGCGATAGCTATTATCAAAAATAAGAATACCCAAATAGACAATACTTATAATAAACACAAACCATACAATAGACTTTATTTCACGCCTCACCAACCTAAAACACGGCAAGCGCAGCAAACAGACTATGATTTGGTACTGCATGGATATGCAAATGCCAAAAATCAATGGCTTATTAGCAACCCGTTTTATCCGTGCGCTCAGCCATCACCAGGCCTGGTGATCTTATTCTTTCCCCAGTGCTTTGCTAGGTTTTGCTAGAATAACACTTGTTTATTATTTCACTCAAAAGGACCCTCCCATGCCACTACTTGACAGCTTTCGCGTTGACCACACGATTATGCCCGCCCCCGCCGTGCGTGTTGCCAAAACCATGACCACCCCCAAAGGCGACACCATCACCGTGTTTGATTTACGTTTTTGCAAGCCGAATGAAGAAATCATGGGCGAGCGTGGCATCCACACCCTTGAACATTTATTTGCTGGTTTTATTCGCCAGCACCTTAATAGCCATGATGTTGAAATTATTGACGTCTCGCCAATGGGTTGTCGCACCGGATTTTATATGAGCCTGATTGGCACACCAGATGAAAAACGCGTGGGCGAGGCTTGGAAAAAAGCCATGAGCGATGTGCTTGAGGTTAAAAGCGAACAAGACATTCCGGAACTCAATCTTTACCAATGCGGCACCTGCGATCTGCATTCGCTAGACGAAGCCAAGCAAATCGCACAAGCTATCCTCGACAAGGGTGTCGGTGTGATGCATAACGAAGATATGTTATTAGCCGATGACAAACTGCGTCAACTTGGTAATGCGCTATGACCCTAGCGATTATCGCCGCAATGGAAGAAGAGGTGATTCTTCTGCGTGAGAAAATTCAAAACCTCACCACCCAAACGCTTGCTGGGTTTGAGTTTTACCAAGGGCAAATCAATCAACAGCAGGTCGTATTGCTTCGTTCTGGCATTGGCAAGGTGAATGCGGCGATGAGTACCAGCATTCTGATTGATCGCTTTGCGCCCAGCGCTGTCATCAACACCGGCTCAGCGGGTGGTTTTCATACTGATCTTGAGGTAGGCGACATCGTGATTAGTCGCTCAGTTTGCCATCATGATGTCGATGTCACCCCATTTGGCTATGCGCTCGGTCAAGTTCCCGGCCTGCCATCCTGCTTTATCCCCGATGCGGGATTGATTAAAAAAGCCCAAGCCGCTATAGAGGCGCTGGGTGAGGTGGCGCATATGCACGGACTGATTGCCACCGGTGATCGATTTATGCACCTGCCTGACGATGTGACCACCACCCGCGAAAAATTCCCCGAGATGATTGCCTGCGAAATGGAAGCGGCGGCGGTGGCGCAAGTTTGCCATCAATTTGGCACACCGTTTGTGGTGATTCGCGCGTTATCGGATATTGCGGGCAAAGAAAATGTGCTGGCGTTTGATGCGTTTTTAGCCCAGGCCGCCGACCATTCCACCCGCGTGGTGGTCGAAATGATTAAACAATTTGACAAGGAGCCGCTATGAGCCGTATTGGAACCCCTTTCTCCGCCACCGCCACCCGCGTCATGCTTTGCGGTGCGGGCGAGCTAGGCAAAGAAGTCGTGATTGAACTGCAACGTTTAGGCGTTGAAGTGATTGCGGTTGATCGCTACCCCAATGCCCCAGCGATGCAGGTTGCCGACCGCAGCCATGTGATCAATATGCTCGATGGCGCGGCGTTAGCTGCGTTGATTGAGCAAGAAAAACCCCATTACATCGTGCCTGAAATTGAAGCGATTGCCACCGACACCCTAGCCGAACTCGAAACCAAAGGCTTTAAGGTAATTCCCAGCGCCCGCGCCACCCAACTCACGATGAACCGTGAAGGCATCCGTCGTTTAGCGGCCGAAACCCTCGGTTTAAAAACCTCCGCCTATCGGTTTGCTGCAACAGAAGGTGAGTTTAATCAAGCGGTAGAAGAGATAGGTTTACCCTGTGTCGTCAAGCCGATTATGAGCTCATCCGGCAAAGGCCAAAGCACCATCAAAACGCCAGAGCAAATCAACCAGGCCTGGTTGTATGCACAAGAAGGTGGCCGCGCCGGCAAAGGCAAAGTGATTATTGAAGGCTTTGTCGATTTTGATTATGAAATTACCCTGCTAACGATTCGTCACAAAGACGCTACAAGCTTCTGCGCGCCGATTGGTCATATTCAAATTGATGGCGATTACCGCGAATCTTGGCAGCCCCACCCGATGTCGGCTAACGCCTTGAGCGAGGCGCAACGCATGGCGGAGCGGGTGACCACTGAGCTAGGCGGCTGGGGTCTGTTTGGGGTTGAGCTGTTTATTAAAGGCGACGAGGTGATATTCAGCGAAGTCTCACCGCGTCCGCATGATACCGGTTTGGTGACCTTGATTTCACAAGACCTGTCTGAATTTGCATTGCATGTACGTGCGATTTTAGGCCTGCCAATCCCCAACATTGTACAACACGGTCCCTGCGCCTCCAGCGTTATTTTGCCGGAAGGTCATTCAACCCAAACCTGTTTTGAGGGGTTAGATATCGCCCTCGCCCAGCCAGATACCCAACTACGCTTGTTTGGCAAACCCGAAATAGCCGGTCGCCGTCGAATGGGCGTGGCTTTAGCGCGTGGCGAAACCCTTGAAATAGCAAGAGAAAAAGCCAAAAATGCATCATCTTCTGTCAAGGTAACCTTTTAGCTTCAAACGGATGGCATAGTTTCTGCTTAATTCCTTGTGCTTTAAACACCTCAAGATAGAGGTGCCTAGCCATAACGCTAACACACAAGGAATTATTTTATGAACGCAATGCTGCATACTCAAGCGCATGCCATTGAAGGTGCGCTACTTCAAGAATACAACCGCCAGCCTGATGTAGAAAAAGTCTTGGCGGACAATCCACGAAAAACGGTTTTGATGCTGCTGCAAGGTGCTGTAGACAAGGCGATTCTTGCCCGTGTTTGCCACGACAGCCATTCTTTGGTTGAAAAAGGTTTTCACCTAGGTCGCATTACCACCATTATTGATGCCTTACGCGACCGCTTGTACCTAAGCGATCAAACACCGCTTGCCTACGACTTAGAAGCGCTGTACCAATATGCCGATCAGTGTATCCAAGATGCGGTATATGAAAAAGCGACTGAACAGTTGGATAATGCAATTGAAATCATGACCGAGTTACGCGATGCATGGTTTGAAATGCTAAAAGCCAGTGGTGAGCTTGAACAAAATCAATAACATTGATTTAACTGTTTCCGAACAACTGTCTCCGAACCCTCTAGTGCGTGGAGACAGGTCGCTCTAAATCAGCTTAGACACCTATCCGCCTCCAAGATTTGCTATACTTCGCCCAATACATCCAGTCATCAAGGTTACCCATGTCTCAAACACCTACTGCTCCGATTATTTTGGTTGATGGTTCGTCTTATTTATTTCGTGCATTTCATGCGATGCCGCCGCTGACGAATGCCGCTGGGCATCCAACGGGGGCGATTTATGGCGTAACCAATATGATTGGCAAGCTACTGGAAACCTATCAGCCAGAGCACATGGCGGTGGTGTTTGATGCCAAGGGCAAGACCTTTCGCAATGAGCTTTTTCCTGAATACAAAGCCCATCGCCCGCCGATGCCGGATGAGTTACGGGTTCAAATTGAGCCGATTCACCAGATTGTTAAGGCGCTCGGATTACCCTTATTGGTGATTGAGGGGGTGGAAGCCGATGATGTGATTGGCACGCTGGCGGTGCAAGCGACGCAAGCGCAACGCGATGCGCTGATTTCGACCGGCGACAAGGACATGGCGCAGCTGGTGAATGCACATATTACGCTGATTAACACCATGACCGATACCCTAATGACACCGGATAAGGTGGTGGAAAAGTTTGGGATTCGCCCAGATCAAATCATCGACTATTTGGCGCTGATGGGCGATAGCTCGGACAACATCCCCGGCATTCCAAAATGTGGCCCGAAAACCGCAGTGAAATGGCTGGACGCTTATGGCAATATTGATAACCTGATCGCGCATGCCGATGAAATCAAGGGCAAGATTGGTGAAACCCTACGCGAACATATTGCGCATTTGGCGCTGTCGCGCCAGCTGACCACGATTCGAACAGATTGCGATTTACCGATCAATCTGCCTGATTTAGTCCGCCGTGAGGCCGATATCGATGCACTCAGGCGCTTGTTTAGCGAGTATGAATTTAAAAACTGGCTCAAACAGCTTGAACAAGCTCAATTGCCTTTTAGTAAACAGGTGAATCACCATGCCAGGCCTGGTGCTAACAACCCGCAAAAAAATCGAGTAAAACCCGCTGAAACACCACCATACCCAAAGGGCACGACGGGCCTGGCTGTAAAAACATTAGAATCCGCTGACTATCAAACGATTCTAACCCAGGCCGATTTTGATTTGTGGCTCCAAAAACTCACCCAGGCTGAACACTTTGCTATCGACACCGAAACCACCTCACTGGATTCGATGCAAGCGCAATTAGTTGGACTTAGCTTTGCGCTTGAGCAGGGGGGTAAAATTCAAGCCGCTTATCTGCCCCTGCGCCATGATTATGAAGACGCACCGAGCCAACTGGGTTTTGATGCCACACTCGCTGAGCTGAAACCGTTACTCGAATCAACCAAGCCGCAAAAAGTTGGGCAAAATCTAAAATACGATTGGCACGTTTTTCACAATCACGGCATTGTTTTACAAGGCATCGCGTTTGACACCATGCTCGAATCCTATGTGCTCAATTCGGTTGCCAGCCGTCACAATATGGACGATTTGGCCGAGTTTTATCTGCAAAAAACCACCATTAAATTTGCCGACCTTGCCGGTAAAGGCAAAAACCAAAAAACCTTTAACCAAATTGAGCTGGAGCAGGCCACGCCTTACGCCGCCGAAGATGCTGATATTACGTTGCAACTGCATCACGCCTTGCACCCCAAGCTAACCCAACAACCAGGCCTGGTAGCGGTATTAAACGAAATTGAAATGCCGTTATTGCCGATTTTAGCCAAAATGGAACGCCACGGCATGTTAATCGACAAGGATCTGCTGAAGATTCAAAGCGCTGAGTTGGCCGAAAAAATTACCGCCCTCGAAGAAGAAGCCTATCGCCTTGCGGGGCAGCAATTTAACCTTGGCTCCCCCAAGCAACTGCAAGAAATCTTGTTTGAAAAACTGGGTTTACCGGTGATTAAAAAGACCCCGAAAGGCGTGCCCTCGACCGCCGAACCCGTGCTCGCTGAACTTGCGCAGCAAGGTCACGAGCTGCCCAAAGTCATTACCCAACACCGCAGCTTAGCCAAGCTTAAATCGACATATACCGATGCGCTACCCAAGCAAATCAACCCACAAACCGGGCGGGTTCACACCTCTTATCAGCAGGCCGTGGCATCAACCGGGCGCTTATCGTCTACTGATCCTAACCTACAAAATATTCCGATTCGCACCGCCGAAGGGCGGCGTATTCGCCAAGCGTTTATCGCCAGGCCTGGTTATAAACTGGTCGCCGCTGACTATTCACAAATCGAGTTGCGCATTATGGCGCATTTAAGCCAAGATGCCGGCCTGGTAGCAGCGTTTGCGCAAGGCAAGGATATTCACCAAGCTACGGCGGCAGAAATTTTTGATATGCCGCTGGCCGATGTCACCACCGAACAGCGCCGTAGCGCCAAAGCGGTCAACTTTGGTTTAATTTATGGCATGTCGGCGTTTGGCTTGGCTAACCAGCTGGGGATAGATCGCGGCCTGGCACAAGCTTATATTGACCGTTATTTTGAGCGCTATCCCGGGGTCAAAACCTATATGAACACCACCAAAGCCGATGCCCAGTATTATGGTTATGTGGAAACCCTTGCTGGGCGACGCTTTTATCTGCCGGATATCAAAGCGCGTGGTCCACGCAAGCAGCACGCCGAACGCACCGCCATTAACGCCCCGATGCAGGGTAGCGCCGCTGATATTATTAAAAAAGCGATGATAACCCTAGATCAGTGGATCGACCAAAGTGGCTTGGATATTCGGATGCTGATGCAGGTACACGATGAATTGGTTTTTGAAGTTAAAACCGAACAACTTAAACAGCTCAAGCCGCAGATTAAGCGCATAATGGAAAGCGCGATGACGCTGAATGTGCCCTTAATTGTTGAAATCGGTGAAGGCGATAATTGGGATCAGGCGCATTAAAAAACGGCTCTAGAGCCGTTTGTTTTTTAACAGGTTATATTCACAACGCGCTATTAAGCACGACGGAACAATTCAACTAGATCCTGACGAAGATCAACACGACCTATTTCTTCAAGGCTAAACTCTGTGCCCTCAAGCGTTACTTTTTGCAATGCGGCTTGGCTATTAGGAAGATCCAACGTTATGGTCGCTAAATTGGTCTTAGCTAAATACTGCGCAACTTTGGCGTTCTTTTTAACAATCTCGCTTGGCTGATTTTGTGCCCAGGTGACTACATGGAACACAACCGTGCCTTGGTAGTTTGCTTCAGCAAGAGCCGCTAATGTAAGCTCAAGCATTGCAACGTTATCATCGCGCTTAAATTCGCCGCCAAAAGCTAAATAAACGGCTTCTTGATCCATAATACGCGCTACGGCCGCTTTGATATCTTCCGCTGTTGCAACAGACTCATAAACAAATCCCGCATCAGCTTTCTTAGCTAAATACCCACCACCAATACCACCGGCTAAGGTGCCACAAACGCGTGAACGGTTACTAATGATACCAAGATTACTAACATTCATCGCGCCTTGCATTGCTTGACCAACGGTTGTACCTGCCATGATACGAATCGTTTGCATTTCACCTGCCGTTAAGGGTTGCTTAGCGTCAGCATAAGCGGCTAAAGGTACCATACCTATTACACTAGCCATTACAGCGCTTAATAAAGTCTTTTTCACGTATATCTCCTAGGTTAATAAAACTCATTTATATTGTAATAGAATTCTTGAATGGTGATTGTGCTTAAATCATGAATTATGAAGTAGCTAAAGTGTTTGTTATAAGCTACTTCTGCTAATAAACTTTTTGACCAGGCACATTTTTATAGCGCTTATAAGACCATTGGTACTGACTCGGACAAATACTTAATGCCCGCTCAACTCCCTGATTCAAAGCCTTCGCTGCAACAAACTCATCACCACTACTCACTTCATCCAAAGCAGGCATAACATGAATCCGGTAACCTTCTGCACCGGCTAGGCGTTCAGCAAAGGTATAAAAAACCGGACACTGTGCCTTTTGTGCTAATTTTGCCACCAGCAACATAGTATTGGCGGGCTGATTAAAAAACGGTGCAATCACCCCACCACTGGCACCAGGGTCTTGATCGGGTAAAATGCCGACGATTTGCTGATTTTTAAGGGCGCGACGTAAAGCCTTTACGCCACTCATGTCGGTCGGCACTAAATGTGCACCGGCACGCTCACGCACCGTGCGCATAAAAGTTTCAATTGACGCCATACGCGGCGGCCGATACAGGCTAGTAATACCATACTGAACCGACCAATACCAACCCATTAACTCCCAAGCGCCCAAATGTGGCGACAACACAATAACCCCACGCCCTTGCGCCAAACCTGCCTCAAGTTGCGCTAAACCGCGCACCTCTTTTATCAAAGGTAAGAGTTTTTGTTTGGGCCACAACCACAAAGGGCCTAGCTCAGTCACCGTTTTGCCCAACTGAGCTAAACTCTTTTTAGCCAGGTCATCGCGCGCGGCGCGGCTTAAATCGGGATAGGCAATCGCTAGGTTAGTCTGGGTTGTCCGCTTAGTCGAATTAGGCAGCTGCCATAGCAACCAACCTAAAGCACGACCCAGCCGCCGATTCAACGTGAAGGGTAACTTGGCAAAAACCCAAATTATTCCCTTAAAGAATGCACCAGCGATCGGATGCTGTGCACTTGAAGCCAAAGTTTTACTCATAATCATCCCCCGTCACCAGGCTAGCTAGTCCGGCATGGTTATCATCACTAATCAGCGGTTGCATTGCTGTCCATAAATTTGCATACAGATGTTTATTGGTTTTTTCCTGCTCTAACAACAATTCTTTAAATTGCTGGCGCGCCTGCGGCTTGGCAAAACAAGCCGGACAGTTATCAGCAATCACTGGCAGAGCGGCTGCCTTAGCAAAATCACGCGTTTGGTTTTCGCGCACCCTAACAAACGGCCGGATAATCCGAATATCGCCCTCATTGTTTAAATAATGGGCTTTCATGGTACGCAACTGACCCGCATTAAACGCCGACATCATAAAACTTTCTGCCAGGTCGTCGAGATGCTGGCCCAAGGCCAACACGTTATAGCCCTCGCGCCGACAAACGCTATAAAGCTTGCCACGCTTATGACGCGAACAAAAGCTACAAAACGAATCGCCTTTCATATATTGATTGGCTAGAGCTACCAAGTCTTCGGACTCATAAAAATAAGCAACACCTAAACTCGCCACAAAATCTTTTAATGGCGATGGATCAAAACCTGGGATTTGCGGGTCAATAGTACAGGCCGCCAACTCAAAACGAATCGGCGCATGCCGCTGCAAATGCTTAAGCACCATCAATAAAGCCAGCGAATCCTTACCGCCAGACAAGCCGAGTAACACCCGATCACCCTCGCGCAACATCTTAAACTGCGCCATCGCCCGCCCCACCATCTGCAAAATCTTCTTCGGCGGCTTAACCGGTTTTTGTTTCATCACTTCAACATCCATCACAACCCCATCACCAGGCCTGGTAGTTTTTGATACAAAATAAACAAGCTCATTAATACTAAAAACACCGCAAAAAATTGGCGCAGTTTTTGTTGGTCGAATTTGTGGCTAATTTTATGCCCCAGCCAGCCGCCTAAAATACCGATCAAACTAAACTTGATAATAATCGGCCAATCCAAGGCTAAATCCTGCGCAGCCAGCACATCTAAGTACACCACAAAACCAACCAGTGACTTCAATACAATAATCACTAAACTGGTGCCCACCGCGAGACGCATCGACAGACCACCAAGTAAAATCAGCGCGGGAATTATTAAAAATCCACCACCAACACCCACCAGACCTGTCAAGGCACCGACCATCAAACCATCGGCCACAATCTTATAATTAGCGCGCCCCTTCGGCGGCGCATTTAAGTCAATCGGCTTAAACATTAAATAAGCCGCGCTTAACATCAGCGCGGCAAAAATCAACATTTGCACCATTGAATCAATAAAATGTGCCAGCCAAGCACCGCCCGCCGCCCCAATAAGGCCGGGTATGCCAAACCAGCCGACCATCCGCCAATCAATGGTTTTCTGGCGCGCATAGGGCCACGCGGCAAAAATCGAAATCAACGCCACAATCATCAACGAGCCGGCCATCGCGACTTTGGGGTCTTGACCGACTAAATACACCAAAACCGGGACGGTTAAAATCGAACCACCTGAACCCAACAAGCCCAACGTCACACCAATAATCAGCGCACCGACCCAAGCTAGAATCATAAGGCTTTCCGGGTCAGCCAAACACCCGACTCAAGGTGGTGACTATAGGGAAATTGGTCAAACAGCGCCGCAGCGCGTAATTCATGGGTTTGTAATAACACACTCAAATCGCGCGCAAGGGTTTCAGGGTTACAGGAGATATACAAAATATGCGGATACTGCGCTGCCATTTTACGGGTTAGGTCATCAAGCCCTGAGCGCGGTGGGTCAACAAAAATGGTTTGAAAATCATGGGCGGCTAAATCTACGTCCGCCATCCGATTAAACGCTTGGCCTTGCATCGCAAGCGACACCTCTTGTGCCGCCATTTTGACCACGGTGACATTTTCAATCTGATTCGCCTGTAAATTAAACTGCGCGGATTTAACCGAGGACTTTGAAATCTCGGTGGCCAACACCTGCTTAAAAATATCCGCTAGCGCAATTGAAAAATGACCATTCCCGCAATAAAGCTCCAGCAAATCGCTCGGTGCTTGCGCCACAATTTGACGACTTTGCGCGCGCGCCCAACTGAGCATATTTTGCGCCATCTGCGCATTTGGTTGGGTAAAGCTATTTTCAACCTGCTGAAACCACCAGGCCTGGTGGTCGGCTTCTAACCGCTCGATAACAAAATCCTGATCAAGCACAATTTTCTGCTTGCGACTGCGCCCAATAATATGATTAATCGGTAAACAATCACGCAGGGTTTGCGCCGCTGGCAACCAGGCCTGGTCAGCCAACTTTTTACGGTAAATCAGTGTAACCAGCATTTCGCCGCTCAAGGTAGCGAGAAAATCTATCTCAAATAAACCGTTTTTTAAAATCTCGTTTTCGCTAATTTTCGCTAACAAGGGTTGCATTAAACCATCAATCGGCTCACAGGCCATCGGGCAGGCACTAATTTCAACGGGTTGCTTGGGGTTAGCCGGATCAAACATCGCATAAAACAAACGCGCCGGCGTATGCCAAATCCGAAACTCCGCCCGTTGGCGATAATGGGTGGGCGGCGAGCCAAACACCTCTAAACAACCGGCCACTTGTGGAATCAGCGCGGTTAAACGCTGCTGCTTCTCATCTAACTGTTGTTGATAATCCTGTGGAAAAACCTGACAAAGCACCGACACGACCTCAAACATACTTAAATGAAGTTATTATAACGCGCTGACTGATACACGCATAACCTCGAATCAAATTATGTTTCAAGTTCATCAGGCAAAAGTAATAAAGCCTCATCAAACTCAAAATTATCCAACTGCGTTTCAAGCTGTTGCACGGTTTCAGTCGCCAAGTAATGCAAAAAGTAAGCCTTGTGCTCTACAAAGTAATCCTGGGTTGTGCCACTAAAATCAGCCAACATGGCTTTAAAACTTGCAAGTATCGTTGGCCATTGCGCTTGGTCTACCTCCACCAGTTGCTGATTGACCTGATGCGCTTGACAAAAATCCGCTAACTGATTCATTAACGCCTTATAGTTTGTTAGCGAAGCGTTATCCAACAGGCGTAATGCCGCCTCTAAATGCTGCGCTTCAATATGATGTTCGACTTCAGCTATTAATCCTGCCAATTCAACCAAACCCAAAGTTGCCGATAAGCCTTTTAGGGTATGGGCTTTAAGCATACTAGTGTCCTGATCCGCAAGGCTCAGTGTCTGCTTTAATTGCGCCAACTCATTGGCATAGCGTGCTACAAAGTCACACAATGCCGATACAAGCAGTTCGGGTTTGTTGCCTAGGTTACGTTTTATAATCGCTTCGTCCAACCCATCAATCTCTCGCAAGGCTTGATCTAACTCACTAGATCCCGTTTGACTTGAATGCAACCGCGTTTCGACATCGAGCCATTCTGCCAGCATCGCATATAAATGCTCTGGAATAATTGGCTTAGTAAAGTGCGCATTCATTCCTGCCACTTCACAGCGTTGACGTTCTTCGTCAAACGCATGCGCCGTCATCGCTATAATCGGAATAGTTACCCCCGCAGCGCGTAACGCACGGGTAGCACTTAACCCATCCATAACCGGCATCTGAATATCCATCAAGACAAGGTCAAAGTGCTGTCCACTTTGCGTGACGAGATAAACCGCCACCTCACCATTTTCTGCACTAATCACCTCAGCGTGTGTTTCAGCCAAAAACTCTTGTGCAATTTGCTGATTGATCGAGTTATCCTCAACCAATAAAATGCGCTTACCACTTAAGTCCGGATAGCCTTCGAACCCTTGCGGCTGATCGGCTTGTGTATGACCTAGCAGCAACTGACTTAATGGTGCAACAAAAACAGGTTTCATCAAGGTATGTTTAATCCCATATCGCTGGGCGGCTTCTTGCAAGTCAGGCCAATCATAAAACGACATAAGAATACAGCGATCAACAAGTTCAGGATGGCGCTGTTTAATCTGGTTAAATAGCTCTACTCCGTTTATTTGGGGCATCTGCCAATCAATAAAAAGCCAATCGGGATGCGTTTTTGCTTTCGAAAGATACAGCAGTGCGTCTTCTGCAGAATCCATAGTGATGGTTTGAATATCGAATAAGGCTAACTGGCTCTCAACTTGTTGTGCAGCTAGCGGATGATCATCCACAACTAACGCTGTCTGTGCTAACTTTTTACAGGACACAACAGCAGGCTGGTTTTCATAGCATACATTAACTCTAAGGGTAAATTGGCTGCCCTCACCTGGCTGACTCGTCACCGTCAAATCACCCTCCATTAAGCGTGCTAAGTTACGAGATATCACTAAGCCTAAGCCTGTTCCGCCGTATTTGCGCGTTGTACTGACATCAGCTTGCGAAAACTCAGAAAACAAGCGCTGCATCTGCGTATCCGTCATCCCTATACCGGTATCTTCAACTACAAAAACCAACTTCCAGGTTTGTTTATCAAACCCCACACTCAACCGGATATAACCTTGATCGGTAAACTTGACCGCGTTATTAAGAAGATTAATCAAGATTTGTCCAATTCGAGTGGCATCGCCAAACACTTGAGATGGATAGTAAGCCGTCAACTCGGGCTGAATATCAACCACAATTTCCAATCGCTTAGCCCGAGCCGCAACCTGCACAGGCAGCAAGGCATCTTGAACTAATTGTTCTATATCAAGCTTAATTTCCTCCAGCTCTAACTTACCGGCTTCAATTTTAGAGAAGTCCAAAATATCGTTTATTACTGTTAGCAGACTATCTGCTGAACGTTTAATTTTTTCTACATAATCACGCTGCTTGTTATCAAGCTGTGTTTTTAATGCTAAATGCGACATGCCCAAAATCGCATTCATTGGGGTTCGAACTTCATGACTCATATTCGCCAAAAAGTGGGCTTTCGCTTCAGCCGCCTGTTCGGCATTACGCTTTTCGATTTCGAGTTTTTTCAACAAGTCTTTTTGTTCGGCCGCTTGACGCAAGCTGGCGATTAATACCCCGCACGTATTGTTAAACGGTTCAAGGAACTCTGCCAATTCTAAGCTATAATCTTCCGGGCTATTGGCAATACCATACACACCAACTAACTCACCACCTTGAAAGATCGGCACACCCATATACTTCCGAAGCGGCGGATGCCCAGGCGGTGCATGCCCACCGCGTGGGTCGTTTTGCATATCATTACCAATAACAATCTGCTCTTGGTGCATGGCTAAACCTAT
Organism: Thiomicrospira sp. R3; assembly: GCF_029581415.1. Lineage (GTDB taxonomy): Bacteria > Pseudomonadota > Gammaproteobacteria > Thiomicrospirales > Thiomicrospiraceae > Thiomicrospira. Next base: position 720,763 of record NZ_CP121121.1, read on the forward strand.
CATGGTTTTATCACTACACAGCAACATATCTTGGCTTTTTAACTTCTCATAAAGCTGATAAGACGGCTCATCCCAGGAAATATTAGTAATCGCATGTATTTTTAAACAGCGCTCACCATTATTTCGAAATAGTACCTCACCAATAAACCCCTGTTCACTGTCTGTTATCTCTAAAACACTATGCAGCAAATCATCCCAAACTTGATCCTGGTTATCTGTAATAGCGACAAACTCTTCAGTGGCTTTTTTGAGTGCTCCTAGCAACTTTGAACGCAGGTTGGTCGCTTTACGCTCCGCTTCACGTTCACGTAAGTCAGTAACAAATCCAATAAAACTAAGATCTTGAACCCCATCCACTCGACTAATCGCTAAGTGAATAGGGAACGCCTCACCCTGTTTATTCAGTGCGACTACTTCGCGGCCTTTACCAATGATTTTATTGACGCCCGTATTAACTTGGTTCGCAAGGTACTGATCATGGTGCTCAGCATAGGAATCAGGCATCAAGATTTTAACGTTCTGCCCAAGCAACTCAGTCTCCGCATAACCAAACAGGCTAAGTGCCGCCGGATTGACTCGAATCATTATATCCTGCGCATTAATTTGAACAATGCCGGCGGCTGCCGAGCGTAAAATAGCTTCGTTTTCCTGCAAAGGAATAATAGCTTGGCGGCGAATGCCACGCCCATAAACAAACAACACTATTAAAAGCAATAATGCAGCTACTATTAGCGCCATGCGCTTCGCCGTTTTTTCTAAAAGCAGCTGGTGATATTGGCTAGACAACTCTTTTTCAATGAGGTGCAAGGTTTCATGCAACTGCAAATAAAAAGACCGAGACTCATCTATATCAAAGTTAAAGCTAAAATTAGACTGGTAGCTACCTTCAAGCATGGGATAGATATAACGATCCATAAGATGCTGATAAGCTTGCTTGTCTTGCTCAATTTTATCAAGCAATTCGCCAGAAAAACTCTGCCGATGGGCTTTCAGTAAATAGCCGAGTTTATTAAACTCCAATTGCGCGGCATTAAAACGTGTAGCGAGCGAATCTAGCGAACTACTACCTTGGCTAGCATCCAGTACGCTTATCGTACTTAACACTTTAGACACGGCTTGATGGTAATTAAGATAAGTGCGCATCAAGGTCATTCGATCCGTAATAACTGGCTCGTAAATCGGTGTTTGAAAAAATAAATTTGTCATCGAGCCAACTAGATGCGCATGAAGGTTTGTACCTTCTTGCATAAACTTATCCCCCAACGGACTACAGGCTATATTATCTTGATTAGACATACATTCACTGAGCGCTTGGCGAGTCAGCTTAAAGTTCGCTATCTGTTCTTGCCGATATTCTTTATCAGCTTGAGATGTTAAAAAAAAATCGCTATTAAAAGTTGCCTGTGCGCTTTGATCCGTGTCCTGTTGAAGCTGACGACTAATTTCGATATCCGTTACCAACCACGGTACTTTACTCATCACGTAACCGCGACGCGACTCTTGGGTTAGCGCAAAACCATAATCAATTAAAACAGGAAGACTGTTGAGCTTGTGTTGATAAGCTCTATGCTCTTTGACTAGACTAGCCGTATAAATAACCATCGCTAGTACCATAACAATCGTAATAGCAAAAGCGACCGCCAGTTGCTTAGTTAACCTATCGGTTGCTTTTTTCATAGATTCATCTCAAATTAAAGTTTATTCGCACACGGTTGAACTATAGAGTGATTGGCACCGGCTAAAATTGCTGTTTGCACTATGCTGGGTGCGGTATCCGCCGTAATCATAATTAACTTGGAGTCACTTAAGTGCGATAACGTCTTCTGCGGGCTGGTCAATACCGAGACTTTTTTATAACCTTCACCTTGTAAAAGCGAGCTAATTTGTCCGCACATTTGGGGAGTAGCATCAACAATCGAAATAGACAGGGTATGATTTTCTATTGGCTTATCCGTCATAGGCTTCTTATAAATCTAGTCAGCCCATTGCTGGCTGATAGTTAAAATTTGGTCTTCTATCGACATAAAACAAGCAAACAATTCTGGATCAAAATGCTTGGCACTCATTTCTTGCATAATCTCTAATGCTCGGTTATGTTCAAACGCGGCTTTATAAGTTCGTGCCGATCGCAGTGCATCATAAACATCGGCTAAGGCCATTAAACGCCCCGCTAGAGGAATCGCATTGCCTGCAAGTCGATTAGGATATCCGCTACCATCCCATTTTTCATGATGGCTGATTGCGATTGCTTTTGCCATTTCGAGATAGTCACCGTACGTCCCCATCGATTTGGCTGCAGAGGCTAAAATATCATACCCACGCTGCGCATGGCTTTTCATTACCTCAAACTCATCATCCGTCAATTTCCCTGGCTTAAGTAAAATATGATCAGGTATCGTTATTTTGCCCACATCATGTAAAGGCGCACAACGCGTCATCAGCTCAATCTGGTCATCACCAAGTTGCAAATGAGGTAGACTTCGTTGCGCTTGCTGTGCAATAAGCCTAACAAAGTGCTGAGTGCGTTTAATATGCATGCCGGTGTCTTCATCACGAAACTCAGCTAATGAAATCATTACGGATAAACTGGCATCTTGCAAGTTATAAATATCACTCAAACGCTTTTCTAATCGGGCTTCAAGCTCCGTGTTTTGCTGGCGCAAACTGTCATGGTAGCGCTTAAGTTGTATGTGGGTATGTATCCGCGCTTTTAGTACATCCGGATTAATCGGCTTGGTAATAAAGTCGCTGCCACCCACTGACAAGGCACGTTGTTCATCTTCGGTGTTACTTAGTGCGGTTAAAAACAACACGGGTATTGACTGAGTATGCGCTTGGGTTTTGAGACGCTGGCAAACGTCATAACCATCCATTTCAGGCATCATCACGTCTAACAAAATTAAGTCAACCTCCAAGCGTTCAAGCAGTTTGAGTGCTTTAATACCTGAGTTGATTAACTTCACTTGGTAGTCTCTTTCAAGTAGCGCATTTAACAACGTAAGATTAGCGGGCGTATCATCAACGCAGAGAATGGTCGGCTTTAAGGCAAAGGACATAAAAAACGGTCTCTTTAGTTCATAAAAAACATATATTTAAATACATGCTAATGCTGATAAATTATAACAAACGTCTATAAAATCAAACTGCCTATTATCAAAATTTCAACTAGGATTGTACTTTAAACTATAGGGCTGAGCGTTGCACTTACTCTTTAATACCACTGTTCAAAAACCATCGCTATTCAAGCCGCCCCAGTGATTATCAAGCTAGTACAAACAGCACACATGCTTATCTTAAGCGACTCGAGAATTCGATTTTGCAACATGGATTATTGTAGCAGCTAGATAAGGTTTATTCCATTGTTAATACGCTCATCAATCGCGAGCGGGACTGCTTAACGCACCCATCTAAACCCTACCAGCATTTCTGACCAGCTGTTCGAATAAGGTGATTTGAGCGATTGATAAATTTTAGCGCTTGACAAAACACTTCCCCAGCGATAACCTCTGACTCATCTCTCGGGGTGCTTTCGCGCAAGCGGAAGCTGAGAAGGTCTTCGACCTAACCCGCTGAACTTGAACTGGTTAGAACCAGCGTAGGGAAGAGAAGCATCTTAATCGGCGTAACCATTTCACCTTTTAATTTCTCGTTTTCGCGCTGTTTTTCTATCCCAAAACTATTTGGAGAAAAACATGACTCAAAACATTAAGCACACGGCTGAACACAGCGAAATCACTCGCGAACCGTTACCGGCTTCGACAAAAACCTATATCCCTGGCGAAATCCATAAAGACATTCGTGTGCCGATGCGCGAAATCGCTTTGACCAATGGCGAAACCCTGACGGTTTATGATACCTCCGGCCCTTACACTGACCCCAATGCCAAAATTGATTTAACCCAAGGGATTGAACCGATTCGTAAAAGCTGGATTGGCGCGCGTGGCGATGTTGAAGTCTATGAGGGCCGTCAAACTCAAGCGGTGGACAATGGTTACAAGCGTGAAACCGATGTGCCAGAAGCATTGTTGGTGGCGGAAAAGGGCTTAAAACGTAAACCGCTACGCGCTAAAGCCGGCAAAAACGTCACCCAAATGCATTATGCCCGCCAAGGCATTATTACGCCGGAAATGGAGTTCATCGCGATTCGTGAAAACCAGCGCCATACTGAAGTGATTGATGCCGAACGCGAAGCGCGCTTAAAAGGCGAAAGCTTTGGCGCGAATCTGCCAGCGTTGATTACCCCTGAGTTTGTGCGTGCCGAAGTTGCCGCTGGGCGCGCGGTGATCCCAAATAACATTAACCATCCGGAATCCGAGCCGATGATTATCGGTCGTAATTTCTTGGTTAAAATCAACGCCAATATCGGTAACTCGGCACTGACCTCGTCGATTGCCGAAGAAGTCGAAAAAATGGTTTGGTCAACCCGCTGGGGCGGCGATACGGTGATGGATTTATCGACCGGTAAAAACATTCACGCTACCCGCGATTGGATTGTGCGCAACTCGCCGGTGCCGATCGGTACCGTGCCTTTGTATCAAGCCTTGGAAAAGGTGAATGGCGTGGTTGAAGATCTGAGTTGGGAGGTTTACCGCGATACGTTGATTGAACAGGCCGAACAGGGGGTGGATTATTTTACGATTCACGCTGGCGTGCTATTGCGTTATGTGCCGATGACGGCCAAACGTGTCACCGGCATTGTGTCGCGTGGCGGTTCGATTATGGCGAAATGGTGTTTAGCGCACCATAAAGAAAGTTTTCTCTACACCCATTTCGAGGATATCTGCGAAATTATGAAAACCTATGATGTTAGCTTCTCACTCGGTGATGGCTTGCGTCCGGGTTCGTTAGCGGACGCGAATGATGAAGCGCAATTAGCTGAGCTCAAAACCCTAGGCGAGCTGACTAAAATCGCTTGGAAACATGATGTGCAAACCATTATCGAAGGCCCGGGTCACGTACCGATGCACAAGATTAAAGAAAACATGGATTTGCAGTTAGAGCTTTGTCACGAAGCGCCTTTTTATACCCTTGGCCCCTTGACCACCGATATTGCACCGGGTTATGACCATATTACCTCAGCGATTGGCGCAGCGATGATCGGCTGGTACGGTACGGCGATGCTGTGTTATGTCACGCCTAAAGAACACTTGGGCTTGCCCAACCGTGAAGATGTAAAGGAAGGCTTAATGGCCTATAAAATCGCTGCTCATGCCGCAGATATTGCTAAGGGGCATCCGGGGGCGCGTTATCGTGATGATGAAATGAGTAAAGCCCGCTTTGAATTCCGCTGGATGGATCAGTTTAATATTGGGCTTGATCCTGAACGCGCAATGGCCTATCACGATGAAACCCTACCGCGGGATTCGGCCAAAGTAGCGCATTTCTGCTCGATGTGTGGGCCAAAATTCTGCTCGATGAAAATCAGCCAAGAAGTGCGCGATTACGCCGCAAAATTGGGTGTGGATGAGCAAAAAGCGTTAGAGGCGGGCATGGCGGAACAAGCGCAAACGTTTAAAGAGCTTGGTAGTGAAATTTCAGTGCCAGTTGTTCAGCTGGCTGACCAACTGAAAAAACAGGCTTAAGTCATGAGTGGCGCGACCTTAGGCGGTTTAAAAACTGTTGGTATCGTCGGAGCAGGCCTGGTGGGGCGGGTGTTGGCGTTGAATTTAATTCAGCGCGGCATTCAGGTCACGCTCTATGAAAAAGATAGCGCCAACACTCAACCCAATGCGGCTGGATACACCGCAGCAGGCATGCTTGCGCCTTTTGCTGAGTTGGAGTTAATGGATGCCCAATTGTTTCAACTGGGTGTACGCTCAATTGAACTTTGGCCGGATTTGTTGAACTGGATGGCGGAGCAGGATTGCGCGGTGGACTTTCAGCATCGCGGCAGCTTGATTCTAGCGCACCATAATGACCGTGCCGACTTACAACATTTTATGCGTCAACTGACTCATAAACTGCCGGACGGCTATCAGGTTGAACCGCTCAATAATGCACGCTTAACCCAACTGGAACCCGAACTCGCCCATCACCACCAGGCCTGGTGGCTGCCGAATGAAGGCCAAGTGGATTCAACGCAGTTTTTTGCTCAAAGCGAACGCCTGCTAAAAAATAATCCGCTGGTGGAATGGCGCGAAAATCAGCCTGTTGAGCATCTGGCAAACCGCCAGATTGAAGGAATAACGTTTGATTGGGTGTTTGATTGTCGTGGCTTAGGCGCAAAAGCAGACATCCAAGATTTACGCGGGGTGCGGGGTGAAGTGTTTTGGTTGGATGCGCCAGAAGTCAAACTCAGCCGTCCGGTGCGCCTCATGCATCCGCGTTATCGCATTTATATTGTGCCGCGCGCCAATGGGCGTTATGTGATTGGCGCGAGTGAAATCGAAAGCGATGATCGCAGCCCTATGTCAGTGCGCTCTAGCTTAGAATTATTGTCGGCGGTCTACAGTGTGCATCCGGGTTTTGCCGAAGCGCGCATCGTCAATCAACTGACCAATTGCCGCCCGGCGCTGGGCGATAACCTGCCAAGGATTGAACAATTCGACGGCCTCACGCGCATTAACGGTTTATATCGCCACGGCTATTTGTTTTCGCCCGCGATTGTTGAAAAAGCATTAGCGCAGCTTGTTTGAACGCGCTTTCGCCTTGTGAACGAGAGCAAAGAGCTGGCTTATTTGTACGTCATCCCGGAGTATTTGTACGTCATCCCGGCGCAGGCCGGGATCTCTTGAGGTTGTGTGCCGTCGGTTTGAGATTCCGGCCTTCGCCGGAATGACGCGTTTTGCCCTCGTTCCCACTGTCCTCAGTGGGAACGCAGACCGACTTTTCGGTTGGAGCGAATTAACCCGACCTGCCTAGTAGGCGTTCCCACGCACAGCGTGGGAACGAGAAAAGAAGTGTGCATACGTTAGAGAGCATGGGAACGAGGTAAAACCTTCGCGTCGCTATGGAATGAAAACAGGTGAAATATGATTTTACTGATTAACGATAAACCCAATGAAACCAACGCAACCAACCTAGCAGGCCTGGTGGCGGAATTAAAAATTGAAGGCGCATTTGCCTTGGCGCGAAATGAAAACTTTGTGCCCAAAAGCCAGTATGCCCAGACACCCATAGCGGAAAACGACCGCATAGAAATCGTCGCCCCGATGCAAGGCGGATAATCATTTGCCTGAGGTGAATAGGTTTACTGCGCAGGAAAGCAATGGTACATTAAGTGGTACGCTTTATAAACACAAGAGGCTAACCCCATGATGACTTTAACCGCGACAGAAGCCAGAAAAACATTTTTTGAGCTGATTAAACAGGCAAATCAGCAGCATGAAATGTTTCAAGTACAACACAAAACCGGTAATGCCGTCATTATGTCGGCCGAAGATTATGAGAGTTTACAGGAAACACTTCACCTTTTATCGCAGCCAGATTTTAAACAAACATTTAGTCAGTCTGTTGCTCAAGCCGATTCTGGTGATTTAGCCAGTTTTGACGAGGTATTCGGAGAACCACAGTGAGTTGCGAGGGCTATCAAATTGTGTTCACGAAACTGGCACAAAAGGATGTGGTAAAACTCTCGCCAAAGCTTAAAAACAAACTCAAGGACATTTTACGCAATAAAATCGCCATCGCACCCGAAACCGGTAAGCTGCTGATGGGTGATTTAGAAGGCTATTATTCCGTGCACTTGAGTTTTCAGGATCGCATTGTCTATCGCATAGAACAGGGACAATGCATTGTTTTAGTTGTTCGTGCAAAAACCCATTATGGTGAATAAAAAACAGGATAAGACTATGACCCCTAACAACCAGGCCTGGTTACTCGCGGATAAAAAAATTAACAGCCGCTTACTAATCGGTTCGGCTTTGTATCCGTCACCAGATATTATGCGCCAAGCGATTCAAGCCAGTGGCAGCCAAGTG